>NZ_JBLWVH010000008.1:0-92475 GCF_048268525.1 Maricaulis sp.
AGTGATCGTGATCGCGCCTTTGCGCGTGCCATCACCGCCACGACATTTCGTCGCCTCGGCCAGACACGCGCCGTGTTGAATGGCCTGTTGTCCCGCCCCCTGCACGAGACGTCGGAAGGCGCGCAGGCGCTGCTCATCACCGGCGCCACCCAGCTTTTGTGGATGGACGGCGCACCGCATGCGGTCGTCTCGTCGACCGTCGAGCTGGCCGATGCCCGCAGCGATGCGCGCAAGCTGAAGGGCCTGATCAACGCCGTCCTGCGCCGCGTCGATCGCGAGGGCAGGGAGCGCCTCAAGCCGACCCTTCCGCGCGATAATCTGCCGGACTGGCTGCGCGACAGCTGGCGCGCGGCCTACGGCCCCGGCACGCTCAGCCGGATCGCCAATGCCATCACCGTCGCGCCACCGCTCGACCTGACCGTCAAGAATCCGGACGAGCGCGAGCATTGGGCCGAACAGCTGGGCGCCAAAATCCTGCCCAATGGCAGCTTGCGTCGAGAAACAGTGGGCGATGTCAGGGCTCTGCCGGGCTTTCGAGACGGCGCCTGGTGGGCCCAGGATGCCGCCGCCGCCATACCTGCCACCCTGCTGACATTGGGACCCGGCTCCAGTGTCATCGACCTTTGCGCAGCGCCTGGTGGCAAGACCATGCAACTGGCGGCAACAGGTGCTGAGGTGACGGCACTGGACCTGTCCGAAAAGCGCCTCGAGCGGGTACGGGAAAACCTCGGCCGGACAGGCCTGTCGGCGACGCTCATCGCCGGCGATGCGCTGGCATACAAGCCGGCGCAGCCGGTCGATGCGGTCCTGCTCGATGCCCCTTGCACAGCCACTGGCACGCTGCGGCGCCATCCTGAAGCGGCCTGGATCAAGCGCGCGGAAGACACAGTCCGCATGGCGCGGCTTCAGGATGAGATGATCAAGGCCGCCGTAACCATGCTGAAGCCGGGCGGGCAGCTGATACTGTGCACATGCTCGCTGCAGCCCGAGGAGGGCGAGGCCCTCGCCGGTCGAGTTTCCGGACGGCACCGTCAACTCAAGGAATCGCCCATCCAGCCGGCCGAGCTGGCGGGCATTGACGGGGCTCTGACTCCCGCCGGATGGGTCCGCCTGACCCCGGCCCTGTGGGCCGAGCAAGGCGGAATGGACGGTTTCTTCATCGCCCGGTTCACGAAACGGGCCGGATAACACCTTAATCGGCCGCTGCCGCTGTCTTCGACTTGCGCCGGTTTGGCCTCACTGTTATCGGATCGACATGGTCAGTCCCACAATCATTTCCCCCTCCATCCTCTCGGCTGATTTCGCCAGGCTGGGTGACGAGGTTCGCGCCATCGACGCCGCCGGCGCCGACTGGATCCACATCGATGTGATGGACGGCCATTTTGTGCCCAATCTCACGATCGGGCCGGCTGTGGTGAAGGCACTGCGTCCGCACAGCAAGAAGCCCTTCGACGTGCACCTGATGATCACGCCGGTCGACCCGTATATCCAGGCCTTTGCCGATGCCGGCGCCGACATCATCACCGCCCACCCGGAAGCCGGACCGCATTTCCATCGCACGGTGCAGGCGATCAAGGCGACCGGGGCCAAGGCCGGGGCCGCCCTCAATCCATCGACGCCGGTCGAGGTGATTGACTACGTCCTCGACGAGCTCGACCTGGTGCTGGTGATGAGCGTCAATCCCGGATTTGGCGGGCAGAGCTTCATCACCAACCAGTTGAAGAAGATCGAAGCGCTCAGGGCGCGGATCGACCAGCGCGGCCTGTCGACCCTGATCGAGGTCGATGGCGGTGTGAATCCGCAAACCGCCCGGGATTGCCTTGATGCCGGCGCCTCGGCGCTAGTCGCCGGGTCTGCGGTTTTCAAGGATGGCCCTGACGCCTATCGCGACAATATTTCAGCCCTGCGTCGCTGACCCATGGCTAGAGCGGTGCGTCTGTCCGACTATGCGGTCGCAATCGTGGCAGCCGCCCGCCGTGAGGCGTCGTCCACCCTGCATTCGCTTGGCCTGTTTTCCAGCTTGCATGACCTTGGCCCGCTGCCAGACGAAGTCGGACCGCTGCCGGAGGATTTTTACGGCAGCAGGCCGGATCGCGGGACCGAGATCCGCGCCGGCCGGATCCAGCTGGCCGGTGACCTCCTTTCGATCGACCCCGAACATGACAATGTCTGGCTGAAACCGGCGCCAACACGGGCTTTTGCGCGTCGACTGCACGGGTTTGGCTGGTTGCGCGACGTCATCGCGTCGGCGAATGAAACACCGGGTCCAGCCGATGATCTGTCCACAAGGGACGCGATAGCCGATCCGGCCGCCCTACCGCCGGGTGCCGAGGCTGCCAGGGCCTTGGTCGATGACTGGATCAGGGCTTTCGGGCGATGGAACAGCTTTGCCTGGAGCCATGGTGTCCTTTCGGCCCGGATCATAAACTGGCTCAAGGCCGGCGAAACGCTATTCGAAGCTGGCGAATCCGACAGGAAGACGCGCAATGTCCGCCTGCGCAGCCTGTTGCGACAGGCGCGTTATCTCCAGCGCACCATACCCTTGGCCCATGACGGTGCTGTCCGGTTGCGGTGCGCCATCGCCCTGTCATTTGCCGGACTCTCTATTCCCCGGCAGGGCGCCCTGCAAAAAGCGGGACTGTCGGCGCTGGAAAAGGAAGTGAAACGCCAGATCCTGCCGGATGGCGGCCATGTTTCACGGTCGCCGCGCGCGGGCACCGAAACCCTGATTGACCTGATCGCGCTGCGCGATGTGGCCGAAAAGGCCGGTGTCGAATTCCCGAAGGAAATCATACGCGCGATCGACCGGCTGGCGCCCATGGGCCGCTTCTTCAGGATGAGCGATGGCGGCCTGGCGAGTTTTCATGGCGGGGGCGAGTGTGATCATGGCGCCCTGAAAACGGCGTTATCGCGGGATGAAACAGGCGCCAGGCCATTCGGCTTCGCACCACATTCCGGCTATCACCGCGCCGAGGCCGGAGGCGCCACAATCATCCTTGATGTCGGCAAGGCACCGCCTGGCGTTTTGAGCACGGGGGCTCACGCCAGCGCCCTGGCTTTTGAACTGTGCACCGCAGGCGGGCGCCTGGTCGTCAATTGCGGCTGGCATGACGACCAACCGTCCAGCTGGCGTGAGGCGGTGCGGGCAACGGCCGCCCATTCCACGCTCACACTTGAGGAAACGTCGTCAGCTCGCCTGTTCCCGCCCGGCTGGCAACGCGACCTGCTCGGTCCCCGCCTGGCTTCCGCGCCCGGCCCGGTCACGGCCCGCCGCAATGAAGAAGACATGGGCGTCTGGCTCGAAGGCATCCACGAAGGCTATCGCGACGAATTCGGCCTGTCCCATCGTCGCCGTGTATTCCTGGCCGCTGATGGTGGCGATCTGCGTGGCGAGGATGCTCTTTTTCGCCCGGTATCCGACGGCCCGCCCGACGATGTCGACGTGCGTTTCCGTTTCGCCATCCGCTTTCATCTGCATCCTGATGTCAGGGCGTCCCTGTCACGGGACACTATGAGCGCCCTTCTGGTCCAGCCGGACGGCGATGGGTGGCGGTTCCGGACCGATGGGGGTCCGATCCGCCTGGAGCGCTCTGTCTATCTTGCTGCCGGTGCACCTCCACAACGCGCGACGCAAATTGTAGTACAAGGGGAGGCTGAGCCCTTCGGGGCGGGCGACCGGCCACCAAACCGGGTACGCTGGGCCTTCCAGAGGCTCGGCCAGGTTGGTGGGACGCAGGGGGAAACCGGATGAGCAAGCCGCCATCCAAGGCGCGCGGCGTCACATCGATCCGCAGTCAGATTTCGATGGTCGCGGTTGCCCTGTTCGATCTCGCGGCCGGCGCGATCGCCATGTGGGTGGCCGTCCTGCTGCGCTACCGCTTCGAACCTTCCGCCCCCCCGGACGACGTCGTCCTGCAATCGGTTGCGGTGTTCGCGCTGGCCTGCGCAATCATCTTTCCTATCGAGGGACTTCATCGCGGTCTGTGGCGCTACACCGCCCTGAACGATGCTGCCCGGATCGTGCGGGCAATCGTGCTGGCCAATCTGGTCTTCCTGCCAATCCTGTTCCTGATCAACCGGCTCGACGGATTCCCCCGGACCTCGATCCTGCTGGAAATGCCGATCCTGGTGTTCATATTGATTGCTGCCCGTCTTTCCGTGGCGGCATTGCGGACCCAGGGGCTGCGCGGCGCGCTTCAGATGGAAGACCGCAGCAAGCCGACAGCGATACTCGTCGGGACCGATCTTGAACTTGACGATGCCCTGCGCGACCTCGGTCGGCGCAACGGTTCCGCACCTTTCCGCACCAAGGGGTTGATCGAGCCTGGGGCGACCCTGACAGGTCATGCCATTCGTGGCATACCGGTATTGGGTGGGCTGGAAGCTCTGCCGGCCGCCCTGAAACGCCTGTCGGAAGTCGAGAAAGATCCGCCCCGCCTCGTCCTGGCGGGCGCCCACACCGATGCCGACATCGTCAACCAGCTGATCCGGATCGCATCACGAACCGGCGCCAAACTGTCCCGCGCACGGCCGTCAGACGGCCGCGAGGCCTTTTCGCCTGTCGAAGCCGCGGACCTGCTGAACCGCCCTCCACGGGCACCCAACCTGTCGCCGGCCCGCCCCCTGATCGAGGGACGCCGGGTGTTGATTACAGGAGCCGGAGGAACAATCGGATCGCAATTGTCCCGGCTCGCAGCGACGCTGGGGCCTGAAAAACTGATCCTGTTCGACGCCTCAGAGGCCAATCTCTACGAAATCGATCTGGAGTTCGCGAAACGGTTTTCCGGCATCGCCTGGCGGGCGGTCCTGGGAGATGTCCGCGACAGGAACAGGCTCGACGAAGTGTTTCGCGAAGAGCGCCCGGATGTCGTTCTGCATGCGGCGGCGCTCAAACACGTTCCGATGAGCGAAAGGAATCCGGGCGAAGCCGCCCGCACGAACATTATTGGCACCGTCAACACAATCGAGATGTCACAACAATACGGCGCCGGCGTCGTGGCGCTGATTTCCACCGACAAGGCTGTCAATCCGGGCAATGTCATGGGCGCGACAAAACGGGCCGCAGAACTCTATGCGCGCGCCGCTGCCAACCAGTCCGATTCTACTCGGGTCTGTGTGGTCCGCTTTGGCAATGTGCTGGGCTCAACCGGTTCCGTCGTCCCATTGTTTGAACGACAGATAGAGGCCGGAGAGTCTGTCACAGTCACCGATCCGGAAGCGACCCGCTATTTCATGACCGTGGAGGAGGCGTCGGGCCTGGTGCTCGATGCTGCCGCCCAGACCGCTGCCGATCCGGCCCTGAACGGGGCACTTTATGTTCTGGACATGGGGCGCCCGGTCTCGATCATGCGGCTCGCACGGCAATTGCTTCGACTGCGGGGCCGTGACCCTGATGCCCCCGGAGCGATCCGGGTTGTCGGCCTGCGGCCGGGCGAAAAACGCCATGAAAGCCTGGTCTATGATTTTGAGAGCACGATCGAGACCTCGATCGATGGAGTCTGGGCGGTGACGGGACCGGACCTTGACCCGGCCTCGGTCAGTACCGGCCTTGATGCCATCATCCGCGCTGCCGGCAGCAGTGACGGTGCTGGAGCGTCGGCGGCGCTGGAGGCCCTTTGCAAATTGCGCCCATTGCCGCTCGGTGATTGACTTGCCACACCGCCGTGATACCTCGCCGCGGATCAACCGGAATGAAGAACGGAGATTTTCCATGTCAGACCATGATCTCGCCCCGGTACGGCGCGCCCTGATTTCCGTCTCCGACAAGTCCGGCCTGATCGAACGCGGTCGGCAACTGGCCGATGCCGGTGTCGAGATCCTTTCGACCGGCGGCACGCTGCGCAGCCTCAGCGAAGCGGGCATTCCGGCAAAGGACGTCTCCGAAGTCACCGAGTTTCCCGAGATGATGGACGGGCGCCTGAAAACCCTGCATCCGCGGGTTCATGGCGGCCTGCTGGCCCGACGCGACAATGGCGATGATCGAGCCGCCATGGGCACACACGGAATCCCGCACATTGATCTGCTATACGTCAATCTCTACCCGTTCGAGGAGACCGTCGGAAAGGGCGGTGCCTATGCCGACTGTGTCGAGAATATCGACATTGGCGGACCGGCCATGATCCGCGCAGCGGCCAAAAACCACGCCTGGGTCAATGTCTGCGTTGATGGCAGCGATGTTGACCGGGTGCTGGCCGATATGGCGGCCAATGACGGGCATTCCTGTCTCGACCTTCGCAAGTCACTGGCGGCCAAGGCCTATGCCCGCACTGCCGCCTACGACGCCGCGATTTCGAACTGGTTTGCCGACGCGCTTGAAGACCCGGCGCCGGAGTACCGCGCCTTTGGCGGCGCGCTGACCCAGGCGCTGCGCTATGGCGAAAATCCGCACCAGAACGCCGCCTTCTATCGTAGTGCCGAAAACCGGGCGGGGATCGCGACGGGCCGACAGGTCCAGGGCAAGGCGCTGAGCTACAACAATCTGGCCGACGCTGATGCCGCCTTCGAGCTGGCCGGAGAGTTCGCCGCGGATGAAGCGGCGGCCGTGGTGATCGTCAAACACGCCAACCCCTGCGGTGTCGCCGTGCATGAAACGCTGTCATCAGCCTATGAGAAAGCCTTCGCTGCCGATCCGATTTCAGCCTTTGGCGGCATCGTGGCACTGAACCGCACCCTCGACGCGGTCACCGCCGGTGAGCTTGTCAAGGTTTTCACCGAAGTTGTCATTGCCCCCGACGCCGATGAAGACGCGCTGGCGGTGCTCTCTGCCAAAAAGAATTTGCGGGTGCTCCTCACGGGCGGCATGCCGGACCCGAAGCAGGGCGGCTGGCTGACGAAAACCGTGGCCGGCGGACTGCTGGTCCAGGAACGCGACGTTGCCATGGTCTCGACGTCTGACCTGAAAGTGGTCACCAAGCGCGCACCGACCGAGGCCGAACTGTCAGACCTGATGTTTGGCTGGAAAGTCGTCAAGCACGTGAAGTCGAACGCCATTGTCTATGCCCGCAACGGCTCGACCGCCGGGATCGGGATGGGGCAGACCAGCCGCCTGGAAGCCGCCCGCCTGGCTGTACGCAAGGCCGAAGCAACGGCTGCCGAAAATGGTTGGGATGACCCACGGACCAAGGGCTCGGTCTGCGCATCTGACGCCTTCTTCCCGTTCGCCGACGGACTGCACGCGGCCGTCGAGGCCGGCGCCACCGCCATCATCCAGCCCGGTGGTTCAATCCGCGATGAAGAGGTCATTGCCGCTGCCGACGAGGCGGGTGTCGCCATGGTCTTCACCGGGATGCGCCATTTCCGGCACTAGCCGGACCTGGCCGCTCTGCATGTGAATCAAGCAATCATTGCACGACCTTGCCTTTTCACGTCATTGTCGGCACATGAAAATCAACCCCCTCTTCCGAGCCGCCGGCACCGTTGCACTGGTGATTCTGGCCGGTTTGGCGGGATGCGCCACCGGCAACATGACCGGCTGGAGCGTTCCCAAGCGCCCCCTCGAGGATCAGGTCGACCTGCTTCGCGATCATGTTGAAATCCGATTGCCCGACGGTCAGGACGCTCCTGTACCAGCGGTGATAATGCTGCACGGATGCGGTGGTTTGCGTGAGGTTCAGGAAGCCTATTCGGTTGATTTGCTGGACGCTGGCTATGCAGTGGTGCTGGTCGATTCCAATCAGGCCAGGGGTATCGGCCGTTTCGGAGCCATGACCCAGGTCTGCACCGCGCTTCGCCTGTGGGGGCAGGAACGCGCCGCCGACATTCCCGCCGCGATTGCGTTGGCCAGCGAAATCCCGGTGATTGATGCCAACCGGTTGGCCCTGATCGGTTGGAGCCATGGCGGTTGGACCGTGTTGGAAGCACTCGACTACGCCGCGGAGGGCCGTTCTGCGCCTGCACTCCGGCCGACCTCTCCCGATCCGGATTCGACACCCCTGCCCGGCGTACGGACAGCAATCGCGCTCTATCCCTATTGCGGATTTCCGGTACGCGCCGATGGTCGGGACTTCCCGCGATCCATCCCGCTTCACATCATCCTGGCCGAACGCGACATGGTCGCCCCGCCCGACGATTGCGTCCGTCTGTTCGACCGCTCAGACGCGTCCGGGGTTGCTATTGATCATGAAGTCTGGCCGGGCCAGACCCATGCCTTCGACGAGCCCAACGGCCCACCGGACCCGCGCATGCAATACGATGCGGACGCGGCTCAAAGAGCTCGCGCCCGCATATTGGTCTGGCTGGATGAGGCGTTCGTCGATCAGGGTTGAACGACCGACGCCATTTCGCCGAGTTGGGTGGAAGCGATGGCCAGTTTGGACAGGCTCCAGCCACCGGATTCGTCGAGCTGGCGTTGGACCGAGTCGACGCGACCGGCCTCTTCCTCATTGATCGTGTTCCAGGCTTCGACAAGCGCGTCGGCCCAGTCACGGGACGGGTTCTCAACACCCGAAGCCAGCGATCCGCCGGCCTGCAAGGCAAACCGCATCGCGGAACCCGTGAAGGCCTGCTGGCTGGCATAGAAGTCTTCCATCAGCCGGCGAACCGCGAGGCGATCCCAGTGCTGTTCGGATGACACTTCCTGGCCGAGCCCGCGCAGACGGTCGAACTTGAACCGCGCACCGACCGCATGATAAATGTAAGCCGTTGAAGCCAAAGGCCAATCTGACTCCATGGCCATATCGATGACGTCTGTCGACGAGGTCAGTGGCCGCAGCTCGGCGACCGCGAGAGCGATGTCCTCAGGGGCGCCAGCCTCAATGAATCGCTTCTGTCGCGACTTCACACCGCGACGCTCATGGGTCGAGATGATTTCGTGGACCATTGAGCGCAGCGACTGGACACCGGGCTGATAAGCGCTGATCACGTCACCAATCGTATCCGGTTTCGCCGATTTCTTGTTCCGCCCGCGACGCACAAGCCAGTAGGTCTGGCGGCGAAGAAGACGGATGATTTCCTCGTGCAGGGCCACCTGGACTGTCGCCGGAGCCTTGTTGTCCAGGGCATTGATCGCATCCGTGATCTCGGCGAATCCGAAGATCTGCCGACCGGCTTCGAAGGCCCGGGCAATGGCCGGCACCGTCGCGGTCGTCGAGTCGATCGCCCGGTGAATGAAAGTCGGTCCACCCAGATTGATCATTTCATTGGCCAGCACCGTCGAAATGATCTCGCGCTTCAGCCGGTGCCCGTCCATCGCGTCGCCAAAGTCGTGCAGGCCTTTCGGGAAATAGTTGACCAGCATGGACTTGAAATGCGGGTCATCAGGTACGTCCGAAGCTACCAATTGATCGAACAGGGTGATCTTGGCGTACGAGGTCAATACCGCCAGTTCAGGACGGGTAAGACCCTGTTCCCGAGCCTTCAGGCCACGCACCTGTTCAACCGATGGCAGTCCCTCGACTTCCCGGTCCAGCTGCCCCAGCTCTTCGAGCCGGGCCATGAAGCGTTCATGCGCGTCCAGGTCGGCGGCCGAGGTATGTTCTGCGAGCGACAAGGCCAGAGACTGGTCATAATTGTGCCGGAGGACATGGGTCGCAACATCACTGGTCATGGATTCCAGAAGCCGGTCACGGGCTTCGCGGTTCATGTCACCGCTACGAACCATCGGTCGCAACAAGATCTTGATATTGACCTCGTGGTCGGAACTGTCGACGCCCGCGGAATTGTCGATGAAATCGGCATTGGCCCGGCCACCATGCTGCCCGAACTCGATACGGGCGGCCTGGGTGAAGCCGAGATTGGCGCCTTCGCCGATAACCTTGGCCCGGACCTCATTGGCGTTCACACGCAGGCCGTCATTGGTTTTGTCGCCGACTTCCCAATGCTGTTCGGTGGTTGCTTTCACATAGGTGCCGATACCGCCGAACCAGAGTAGTTCGACATCCGCTTTCAGCAGGGCATTGATCAGCTCCAGCGGGCTTGCACTCTCCTTGGCCAGGCCAGTCAAGGCCTTGATCTCGGCCGAAAGAGGGATCGACTTCGCAGACCGTGCAAAGATGCCGCCTCCTTCTGAAATCAGGGACTTGTCGTAGTCCTGCCAGGAGGTACGGGGAAGGTCGAACAGGCGCTTTCGCTCATTCCACAGCGTCTCGCAATCGCCCGGATCGGGATCGATGAAGATGTCGCGGTGATCAAAGGCCGCTACCAGCCGGATCTGCTTGGACAACAGCATGCCATTTCCGAACACATCGCCCGACATGTCGCCGACACCAATGACCGAAAAGGCTTCTGTCTGGATGTCCTTGCCCATCTCGCGGAAGTGTCGCTTGACGGATTCCCAGGCACCACGGGCGGTAATGCCCATCTTCTTGTGGTCATACCCGGCCGAGCCACCAGACGCGAAAGCGTCGCCGAGCCAGAAGTCGAACTCGTCGGTCGCAAGGCCGTTGGCCGTGTCAGAGAACGTCGCGGTGCCCTTGTCCGCGGCGACGACCAGGTAAGGGTCATCATCGTCCCAACATTCGGTTGCGGCCGGATTGACCACGGTCTCGTCTACGATGTTGTCGGTCAGGTCGAGAAGGCCTCGGATAAAGGTCTTGTAGGCTTCGCGACCGGCCTCGAAGACCTCTTCGCGGGAACCATTGCGTGGCAGGGATTTCGGGTAGAAACCGCCTTTCGATCCCACCGGCACAATAACCGCGTTCTTGACCTGCTGCGCCTTGACCAGGCCCAGCACTTCAGTGCGGAAATCATCGCGCCGGTCTGACCAGCGCAGACCGCCACGCGCGACCGGCCCGAAGCGCAGGTGCACGCCCTCAACATCCGGGGACCACACGAAGATTTCGCGGTAGGGTTTTGGAAGCGGCAATTCCTCGAGCAGCTCGCTGGCGATCTTGATCGCGATGCGGGGCTTGGGCTGACCGTCTTCGCCTGTCTGGTAAAAATTGGTCCGCAAGGTCGCTTCAATCAGATGAAAGATCCGGCGCAGGGCCCGGTCATGATCAAGGCTGGCCACGTCATCGAGCTGCTTGCGGAGCGTGTCAGACACTTCCCAAACCGCGTCGCTGCGGACTTTCTTGTCGTCAGTGAAAGCCGGGTCAAACTTCACCCGCGCCAGTTCGAGCAATCCCCTGGCGATTTCGGGGCAGGCTGCCAGAGCCTCTTCCTGGATCGCCTGGGATGGATCAAGGCCGGTCTGCTGACGGTAGCGGGCACATGTGCGCAGGAAGGCGGCCTCACGCCAGGTCACACCGATTTCGACAATCAGTCGGTTGAAACCGTCATCTTCGGCGCGCCGGTCGGCGATGGCCAGCATCGCGTCTTCCAGTCCCGGCGCCAGCTCCTTCAGGTCCCGATCCCTGAGCGCATCCGATTTCATTTCGAAATCATGGATATGTGCCCTGTCGAACGGTTCCCCGTTGGCCCCGCGCCGATCAACCGGAAACCCGGTTTCCTGCACGACATAAAGACCGAGATTCTCCAGGACCGGCATGACGCGTGACAGCGAAACCGGCTTACCGATGCGATAGATTTTCAGACGCAGGCTTTCCGGACCATCATCGACTTCGCGATAGACGCGAACAGCGACGCGGTCGGTTCCGGCCAGTGATTCCAGCTTGGTGACGTCGGCTAGCGCTTCCTCGGGATCGTAGAGCTCGCGATAACCGGCCTTGAAAGCATCCTGATAGGCCCCCATCCGCAGGCGGATGGCCTCCGGCGCATTGCGTCGGACATGGGTTTCCAGATCGTCTTCCCAGGTCCTGGCCAGTCGGGCGACACGACGCTCAAGCTCGCCCGTATCCGGCTCCGGATGATCGAACGGGTTCAGACCGATGATGTAATGGACGCGGGCCAGAGAGCTGTCACCGAATTGCGGATAGAAGGCGGACAGTCGCCCACCGAACGCATCACGGATCAGTTCACCCGCCTGCTCGCGGACTTTCGAATTGTACCGGTCACGCGGCACGAAGAGGAGTGCGGAGACAAATCGATCGAATTGGTCGCGGCGGATGAATAGCTTCGTTCGCGGCCGGTCATAGAGGTGAAGAATGCCGAGGCACATCTCCAGCAGGTCATTCTCGTCGGTCTGGAACAGCTCGTCCCGCGGGAAATTCTCGACCGTGTTTCGCAATTTCTTGGCAGAATGCGTGCCGGGTGTCTTGCCAGCCCGCTCGAGGACGCGGCGCACCTTGCGACGGATCAGCGGGACCGCGCTGGCGCTCTGGTCGTAGGCCTCGGCTGTGAACAGGCCGACAAAACGGGCTTCGCCGATCACGGCCCCGTCTTCGCGATACCGTTTGACACCGATATAATCCATGTAAACGCGGCGATGGACACGCGACTTCATGTTGGCTTTGGCCACGATGATCGGGCTCGGTTCGCGCAGAAATGTTTCGATCGCAGGCGTCAAAACCGCCGGTTCGGAGCCCTTTCTCAGGACATGGCGTTCCGGATCGCGCAGGACGCCGCGACCGGATTCCGGCCTGACGCGCGGGTGCCGCTGCGCCATTGAACCATCATCATCGACCTCGAAGTCGTAGACCCGGCAGCCAAGGAAGGCGAAATGATCATCTCGGAGCCAGCGCAGGAACTCCAGGGATTCCGCCAGTTCGTCCGGTGAAGCGTGGGTTCGGGCGCCAGCGAGATGAGCGATCGCATCGTCCATCTGGGCGCGCATGTCGGTCCAGTCCTCGACAGCAACCCGGACATCATCAAGCGTCGCCGTTACACCTTCGATCAGGGTGCGGCGTGAGAGCTCGTCGAGCGGTGGCAGGTGGACCTGGATCATCGACTCGGCGAGGCATCGCCCGGCCTTGCCAACTCGTTCGCCATCATTGTCCCGGCGAACCTGAATGATCGGATGGAACATCGCGATGATGTCATGGCCCTGGGCGCCAACCTCACCCATCACGGAATCAACAATGAATGGCCGGTCGCGTCCGATGATTTCGAGCACGTCACGGGGCAGTTCGCTTCCGTCGGCCCGGGTCGCTGGTCTCATCCGGACAAGAATGTCCTCGCCCGGCCGCTTGTCGCCAAACTGCCAGAAATCCATGCTCAGTGCCGCGAGATCGTCCGGGCCAACCCGCTCGAGGTCCTCGGCGAGGGCATCGTCATAGATTTGTGAGAAAAACGAGTTTCCCGGATCACCGCACTCGGTGCCGAAAGCCTCAAGCCAGCGCGACCGCGCTGCCTCCATGAAATCTGCGCGACTGTAAGCGTGCGCGACTCCGACGACCGCCCCCATGGTGGCGCTCCCTAGACTGTTATGATTATGACCCGACCCTAGTCCTGTTTGAAATGCAAGCAACCCGCCTACGCCGTTGAAAACGCAAACGTGCCATTCTTTTTCTCAAGCCTTGGAAAGGTAGCGATAACGGCGCCGCCGGGTAGGGACAGGGGAACCCGGCGGCGCCTGGCAGGCCTCATAGGCAGGCTGGGGGGACGCACATTGAGGCCTGTTCATCGCAAGCGGCGCCCGTCGGGGCGGTCATGGGGGGAGACCGCACAGGCCGGTTCACCGCTACACCACCCATGTAGATAGCCGCGGACAGATTTAAAGGCCGGATTGACCGGATTTAATGTGATTTCACATCCAGACGGCCATGATCACCCGGATGTGATCAACCGCACTTCGACCAGGTCAGGCCACAGGTGCCTCAATCGGCCAGTCGCGGGTCAACGTCTCCCAGTCGACCACCGGAGCCATGCGGGCAACCAGGTCAAACGCCATGGCGCGCGTTTCGGCAATATCGCGGGGCTCGACAGCGAGTGCACCGATCGCATCGGGAACAACGGTCACGGCCTTGTCTCGACTGGCGTCGTCAAACACCGTCGCGAGGATCGAGAAGGGTGCGGAAAAGCCGACCAGCAACGCGGTCGAACCGGCGCTCCGGGCCAGGACCTGATGAAAATATGGGTCGGAGAAGGCCGACAGGCCCCGGCGCTGGAAAACAGCTTCCTGGGCCGTCGGGCGCAGGCCGTCGATCGGCGCACGACCGACTGTTGGGCCATCCCCCTGGAACTGGCAATGACAGACCCGCCAACCTGACTGGCGCGCATGGCGCAGCAACGCCTTGATACGATCGATAACGCGACGGTTTTCCGGATCTATCCGGCCATCGGGCCCGGTGACCTGGTCGCGCTGGCAATCAAGCAGGATCAGGCAGGGATCGGCGAAGCTCATGCGGCCTCCTCGGGCTTTCGGTCACCGGCTTCCTCTTGCATGCGGGCAAGCGAAAGGTCAAACGGGCCGGGCCGGTCCCAGTCGCCGTCCGGACGAATGACGACCATCGGATCGGCGTCCATGGTGATCGCATTGGCTGGCGGAACCAGGTCGCGTTCGATCTCGACATACTTGTAGTCGGAGAATCCGAATTCAGGTCGGTCGGCCCGGATCCGGAAACCATGCGTACGCCAGTATTTGACCCGGTTGAGCTGGGCATGGCCCAACATTTTCCTGTAGCCGCGACGGGCGGAATAGCGTTGCGCTTCCTGCATCAAAACGCGCATTACGCCGAAGCGCCGGTATTGGCGCAGCACGGCTGCCCGCTCTACTTTGGCGAATTCTGCGAAGAAGCGCAGCCGCAACACACCGACAGGTTCACTGCCGCGCCAGGCGATCAAATGCGCCGCACCCACCAGGTCATTGCCATCATACTCCTCCGAGTAGGGGGCAAACTGTTCGCCCAGATAGATCACGCCACGCAGTGTCATGGCCATCACAACCTGATCGAGGCTGCGGGCGATGGTCACCTTGAGACTATCGGGTATCGCGCTTTTCACGAGCCACCCTCCCATTCTCCGAGAACCGTCCGCTTCAACAACATATTGCCCAGCTTCTGCGGAAAGCCGGTGCTGCCATAGAGCTCATGGGCGCCATCCGGATACGCGCAGATTTCGAAATTGAGACGTCGCATCAGTGCCTTGCCCTCTGTTGTACGAGCCCGGGCATAGACTCGGACATCCGCGTAGAAGCCGCGCCAACCAACGAGCAATGCCCTGAGCGCCGCCGCCTGGGCGTGGGGCGTGCGACCCGCAAGTCCCCAGGACAGGAGCGCCGAAGCCCGCTCCTCGAGCCCGCAAACCCACTCACGACGGGCATTTGAGAAACCAAACTCACCGGCGAGGAGGGCAGAAACACCCGAATCGCTCAGCGGGATTGACGCTACGAAACCGTCAGGCCTGCCATTCCATCGACGCATGTGCAGTGACCGGCGGGTCCATTCCTGCACCCGTCCGATATCCTCGGCGCTCGCAATCTCACCGTCGATCAGCTCGTCGGCGAGGGCATGAAAATCGTCAATCTCAGACAGGCTGACAGGTTGGAAATCCAAGGAACCAAAGGCCTTGTCGAGCCGTTCAAGCGGAAACTTGAAGCCCGTATCCAGAGAGCTGGTCTTCAGCTCGTGACTCACCATTACGCACGCTCCGACATGTAGTTAATTCTTCGTTAACACCCCCCGGCTAGCTGTTCTTCTTCGAAGTTGGCATGGGGGGCATTCCTACAGTGGACAACGATCTGCGCCGGAACGTGTTTGATTGGGATGATCTGCAGATCTTCCACGCGGTCGCCACCACGGGCTCGATGAGCGCTGCGGCGACCGTGCTGGGTTGTCAGCAATCGACCGTGTCGAAACGGATGCGGCAGCTGGAAAGCCGCTTGGCAGCTCAACTTATCGAGCGCCGCGCCGATGGCGTGGTGCTGACCAAGGCGGGGTCTGCCGCACTCGACTATGCGATCACGATGCAGCGGTCGGCGCAGCGCCTGGAAACCGAGCTGGCCGGCATGGACCGCAGTCTTGCAGGCCAGGTGTCGCTGCGCGTTCCGGATGGATTGGCGACCTATTGGTTGGCCCGCCATATTCCTGAATTTCAAAGGGTTAACCCGGAAGTGGTCCTGAAAATCATCAATGACCGGTCCGCGCCAGCCAGCGACACCGCCGCCGCCCTCAGCCTGACCTTCACACCCGACAAGGCAATGGATACCGAGGCTCGAGCGCTCGGCAGCGTCCACTACATGCCCATGGCTTCGCGGGATTTCATCGCCACCTACGGAGCTCCAAGATCGCTGGAAGACGTCCTGACACTACGATTTCTGCGGCTGGAACAATACGACCCGTCGCTCCACCTGTGGCAGCGAAAAGCCACGGCGACTGATGAGGTTGTAAGATATTCCTTCACGGCGGACATCAGTTCGGTGCTATTTGAAACCATACGTCATGGTGGAGGAATTGCCATGGCGCCGACCTATCTGGCATCGCTTTACCCGGATGAATTGGTTGTTCTTGATTATGACTTTCATCAAGACGTCCGCTTCTGGCTCAAGAACTCGCCAGGCAGCCTTGGAATAACCCGAATAAAGTGCGTTGCCGACTGGATTGCCGAACTGTTCAACCGTAGACTCCATCCTTGGTTCCGCGAAGAGTTCTGCCACCCCAGTGAGTTTTGCGACGTGGAAGTCATCAAACCACAGACGTGAGGACGCAATGAGTGCAAGAGGCCCAACCAGTATTGATCAGCATGTAGGGGCCAGACTGCGCCTGCGGCGCAGCCTTCTGGAAATGAGTCAGTCTGAACTGGGCGAAAAGCTCGGCGTGACCTTCCAGCAAGTCCAAAAATACGAACGTGGCACCAACCGCATCGGCGCGAGCCGCCTGTTCAATGTTGCCAAGGTCACGGAAGTTCCCGTGTCGTATTTCTTCGAAGGTCTCGAAGAAGACGGTTCATCGGAACTGAAGGGCGGCGATTCCGACACGCTCTACGACTTCATCGCCAGCCCGGATGGCCTGGCGCTGGCGTCGGCTTTCGCCGGCATCAAGGATCAGACCGTGCGTCGCCGGGTCATCGACCTGCTGCGCTCTCTGGCTGATTGACAATACGCGCCCGGCCAGCGGTCGGGCGCATATTGGTTCGCTCTTGCACATCCCGTAAAACGCGGACATCAAGCCCCGCGGGTCCGCCTGTCTGCCTGTCCTGACACCAGCGTGAATGGAACGGCCTGAAAATGGCCTTGTCACCGCCCCGTGCCCGCCGCGTCATGGCGCGAAGATGCCCACTCCAGTCCAAGGAGGGCATCATGGGTGACCGATCCCACAAACACTTCAGACCACCGATACAGGCACCGGCCGCTCTCAGGCTCGGGCTGCCACACCTGTTGCTGGACACGCCGAAACCCCAGGCCCGACCGGACCCGCGTCACGCGATCTATGTCAGAATCCGCGAATTGCGGCTGGCCTGAGCTACAGGGTCCCGCACGCCAATCAGGCGGTGGTCCATTTTCCGTCAAGCAGAAAGAGAATGGAGCGGGCGATGAGATTCGAACTCACGACATTCACCTTGGCAAGGTGACGCTCTACCCCTGAGCTACGCCCGCTCACGATTGGCGCGGTCTGGCCGCGCCGGGGAGCGGGGTATATCGCGCAAAGTTCCGAAGATTGCAAGCACCTGTCGCCATCCACTTGCACATCACGCGCAGCCGGGCTTCAACACGGATATGATGATCGACCGGACCCAGCTGCTGCAGCGCCTCGATGCGCTTGGTATTGCGCATGAAACCCACGACCACCCCCCCATCTTTACGGTCGCGGAGGGCGAACACATCAAGCAGTCCCTGCCGGGTGGTCACACCAAGAACCTGTTCCTGAGAGACAAGAAAGATCATCTCATCCTGGTCTCGGCCCTGGGCGAGACCTCGGTCCCGATCAACAAGCTGCACCCGGTGCTGGGATGTGGTCGACTGTCTTTCGGCAAACCCGAACTGCTGTTTGAAACGTTGGGCGTGCGGCCCGGATCGGTCAGTGCCTTCGCCCTGGCCAATGACACCGCCGGACGAGTTCAGTTCATTCTCGACGCAGCCCTGATGCGGCACGAACTGGTCAATTTCCATCCATTGTCGAATGACGCCACCACAGCGGTTCTCGCCACGGATCTGATCCGTTTCGCGCGTGATACCGGCCACGAGCCGCTGATCATGGATTTCGGGACACTGGCCACCTCCCCTGCTTCGCCACAGTGACCGCTTGCATCGATGGCGTGCAAAGGCCACTTAAGACCCAGCCCCAATACGATCCCGCAATGACAAGGACGGCAGCATGACCCTGATCGGTGGAACCGGCGACAACGAGACCGACACGAACGACCTGGTGCGGGATTCCTCCGACCAGAGTTTCATGCAGGACGTCATCGAGCCATCCCGCGAAGTCCCGGTCATTGTCGACTTCTGGGCCCCGTGGTGCGGCCCGTGCCGCCAGCTCGGCCCGCTGATCGCGAAATGTGTGATGGAAGCCGGCGGCGCGGTAAGGCTGGTCAAGATCAATATCGACGAAAACCCCGGCATTGCACAACAATTGCGGGTCCAGTCGATCCCGGCCGTATTTGCCTTCAAGGACGGACAGCCTGTCGACGGTTTCACCGGCGCGCTGCCCGAAAGCCAGATCAAGGACTTCATTGCCCGTATTTCCGGCAAGGGCCCGAGCGAAGCCGAGCTTCGCGGCCTGGTCGATCGTGCCCTCGCCTCGATCGACACCGGCGACCTCAATGGCGCATCCCAGGATCTTGCCACCGTCCTGCAGGCCGATCAGGGCCATCCTGGCGCGATGGCGGCGCTTGTCCGCCTTTGGATCAAGGCTGGTGACACCGACAAGGCGGCCAGCATCCTGGCGCAGGTCCCGGCGGACCGTGCCGACGATCCGGCCATTGATGGCGCAAGAGCCGCATTGGAACTGGCAACCGGAGCGCCGGTCGACGACGCGGAAACTGCGGCATTGCGTCAGGCTGTTGCTGCTGACTCCGGCAATTTCCAGGCACGGTACGATCTCGCCGAAGCGCTGCTGACCGGCGGCGACCATAAAGGTGCGGTCGATCAGCTGATCGCCATCACAGCCCTCGATCGCGAGTGGAACGAACAGGCGGCCCGTACCCTTTTGCTGAAAGTCTTCGAAGCCGCCGGACCTGCATCCGATGTCACGCGCGACGGCCGCCGCCGCCTTTCAGCCATCCTGTTTTCCTGAGGATATGCCCGATGAGCGATACAGAAACCCGCGACATTGACCCCAAACTTCTCGAGATCCTGGTCTGCCCCGTGACCCGCGAGACGCTGCGTTATGACCGCGAAGCCCGCGAGCTGATCTCCGAAGGTGCCGGCCTCGCTTATCCGATCCGGGACGGCATTCCGATCATGCTGCCTGACGAAGCCCGGCAGCTGGACGACTGATATGGCACGCCCCTGGCCTGAAACCCTGGACTTTTCCAGCGCCGACAAGCGGCTCCACGTGCGGTTTGACGATGGTCAAGCCTTCGAAATTCCGTTCGAGACCTTGCGTGTCGAAAGTCCCAGCGCCGAGGTCCAGGGACACGGACCCGGCCAAAAGAAAGTGGTGACAGGCAAGCAGAATGTGGGTGTCAGGGCTGCCGAACCGGTCGGTCGCTACGCCGTCCGTATCCTGTTTGATGATGGCCATGACAGCGGCCTTTTCACCTGGGACTACCTGTATGCGCTGGGCGAATCCGCCCGCTGAGCACAATCATCCGGACAGGCGCTGACAACATTGCCTGTCGTCCGTGGCCAGGTCGGCCGAATGAATTTCGAGGAATCTCAGACATGTCCGATTTGCCCGCCTCCACCCGCCGCATCGTCACGCTTTGTCTGGCAGGCCTTGGCAGCGCCGCCCTGGGCGCGGCCGCCCAAGCCGCCGGACCCGATGATTTCGGACCCGGCCCGCTGATCGAGGCCTATGGCCAGATCGCGATCGTCGACACCGACATGCCTATTCCGGAAGGTGCCGCGTTCGCTGTGGCCTTCGACACCGCTACCGGAGCCGGGCCGGACGAGCTCAACCGGACGCTGACAAGTAGCGCGAGATTTCTCAATATGCATGTCGCCAATGGCGTGGACGCAGACTCGCTGCGGGTTGCGGTCATCGTGCACGGCGGCGCTGTGCATGACGTGTCGTCAGCAACCGCGGGCGTCAACGCCGGGCTTGTCGAGACCCTGCTGGACCATAATGTCCGCGTAATCGTCTGTGGCCAGAGCGCAACCTATTATGACGTTGAACGTTCCGACCTGTTGCCGGGCGTCGAAATGGCGCTTTCGGCCATGACCGCGCACGCGCTGTTGCAGCAGGAAGGCTACACCCTCAACCCGTTCTGAGCCCGGCCTGTCTCAGGCCGCATCCAGACGCCGACCCTTCAAGAGCCGTGGCGGATCACCGGTTTCTCCGCCGGCCTGGCGCATGAAGAAGCGACGGGCCGGACCGATCTTGTTGACCAGGGACATGCCGAGACCGCGCAACTGCCGGATCGGTTCAATATCGTTGGAGAACAACCGGTTGAACATGTCGGTACCGGCGGCCAGCGAGGCGCTGTCAAACTTGCGCCAGTCCTCATAGCGGCGAAGCGTGATCAGGGCACCGATATCAAGGCCGACACGCTTGGCTTCGCCGGTGACTTCCGCCAGAGCCGCCGCATCGCGTATTCCCAGATTGAAGCCCTGACCCGCCAGCGGGTGGATCCCGCGCGCCGCGTCGCCGACAAAGGCGATCCGTTCGTCGCAGAAGCGCTCCGTATAGCGCAGCCCCAATGGATAGGTGAAACGGGGGCCCTCCGGCCGGACCTCACCGAGAAAGTCACCAAAGCGATTTTCGAGTTCTTCCTGGAAAACTTCTTCCGGAGCGGACTTGAGAGCATCGGCGATGGCATCCGGCTCGGTCCACACCAGGGAGGCCCGATTGTCAGGAAGTGGCAGTATGGCAAACGGCCCTGATGGCAGGAAGTATTCGTAGGCTACACCATTATGCGGCTCGGCATGACGGACCGTGGCGACGACGCCCTTCTGACCATACTGCCAGCCCGCAGTCCGTATACCGGCCTGTTGGCGAAGCCTCGAAAACTTGCCGTCGCAGGCGACCAGAAGCTGGCCTGACAGCATCCGGCCATCGTCGAGAAAAAGATCAACGCCATCGCCGCGGGTCTCATAGCGATCCGCCTTGGCCGGCGCGAAGACCGAAATGCCAGGTTTCGATTTCAGGCTCTGAATCAGCGCATAACGGGAATGGCGGTTCTCCGCCATCCACCCCAGCGGTTCTCCGTCATCACCTTCGGAAATCTCACGTCGATCGAAATGCAGGCTGTGCGGTCCCGGCCCACCCGGCTTGTCGCCACCATAGGGGCGCCCGTCACACACCAGGATGTGCTCAATGCGCTGGGTGTGGGGCTTGAGAAATTCGGCGACGCCGAGCGCCTCGAACATGCGCCAAGAGGTATAGGCCAGCGCCGAGGCGCGACCGTCGAACTCCGGCGCGATCTGTTCGTCCATCTCAAGCACATCAACCAAGGCGACCGTCAGGCCCGCCTGGTCCATGGCCAGCGCCAATGTCATTCCGGCCAGGCCGCCGCCGACGATCACAACATCGCCTTGATAGGATGGTGTCTGGGTCATGGGGCGCAGAATAGGCTCTTTGCGCGCGCTGAAAAGCGGCCAGAGCGTCGCAGTGCTGTTAACCTCTGTTTACCGACCGGGAAGACTTGCAGCGTTAGGAAGTAGGCATGAGCCGCAAACCCTCGACCCGCAAAGCCAAAGCACCCAAATCAGCTCCCAAGGCGACGCCGACCTGGCGCCTGAGGCTGACCGACCTCCTGTTCGGCAGCGCAATGCTGGCAACAGGCGTGTTTTTCATGGCCTCACTGCTGTCACACAACGTCCTCGACCCGAGCTGGAATGTCGCGTCGGACGGCGAGATCGGCAATTGGTTGGGGCGTCCGGGCGCGACGGCCTCTGACGCCTTGCTGCAGGCGCTGGGTTGGGCTGCGGGTGGGCCCGCGATCGCGCTGGTCATCTGGGGCGGTATCCTGATCTGGCGGACACCCCAGCAACGCCCGGGCTCGGTGGCTGTATTCCGCTGGTTTTTTGCAGCGCTCGGGACTGCGGGCTTCGCTGCGGCGGTCGCCTCCCTGCCTGTTCCACAAGCCTGGCCTCTCGCCCCAGGACTGGGAGGTGTGATCGGTGACGCCTTCCTTGGTGCTCTGGCTTCCCTGCCGCTGCGGTTTGAGCTGCCCGGTGCGACAGTGCTGGCGGCCGGATTCGCGCTGTTGCTGTCGATTGCCGGAATTTTCTTCACCTTCGGTCTGCGCGCCCGCGACCTGAGCGCCGCTGTCGATGTCAGCGGCCTCGCCTGGGCAACGCTTCGCGTCTGGTTCGATCGCCTCCGTGACCGGCTGGCTGGCCGCTGGTCGGACGAGGACGAAGACCCGATTGACGGAGACACTGTAGATGAGCCTCGCGATGAACCGGTCTTGAAGCGTGCCATGCGCGCAGCCGATTCAGCGCCGGCGATTGCGGCGCGCAGCGACGAGCCGGAGACGCCCAATTACAACCCGGCGGTCAAGGTCGCGCCGTCACGAAAGTCCAAACCTTCCGATCGCGATTCGCGCGAGGCGCAGGGAGCCCTGCCATTTGCCCGCAAGGCCGGATTCAAGCTGCCCAGACTTGACCTTCTCGCCAAACCTTCCGTCCGCAACGACGCTATCGACGAGATAGCGCTGAGACAGAATGCCGAGCTTTTGCAGGGTGTCCTGTCCGATTTCGGGGTCAAGGGCGAGATTGTCCAGGTCCGCCCCGGACCGGTGGTGACGCTCTACGAATTCGAACCCGCTCCCGGGGTCAAGTCATCCCGCGTGATCAACCTCGCAGACGACATTGCCCGCTCGATGAGCACGATGGCGGCCCGGGTCGCGGTCGTGCCGGGACGCAATGCGATCGGGATCGAGCTGCCCAATCCGAAACGCGAAACCGTCTTCCTGCGGGCGCTGTTCAACTCCAAGGCCTTCGAGGACGCCAAGGCAGAGCTGCCTTTTGCGCTCGGCGAAACCATTGGCGGCGAACCCTTCGTCGCCGACCTCACCCGCATGCCCCACCTGCTGATCGCCGGTACCACCGGCTCGGGCAAGTCGGTTGGTATCAACGCCATGATCCTGTCCCTGCTCTACCGGCTTCCGCCGGAAGACTGCCGGATGATCATGATCGACCCCAAAATGCTCGAACTGTCAGTCTATGACGGCATCCCGCACCTTCTCTCTCCCGTTGTCACCGACCCCAAAAAGGCCGTCGTGGCATTGAAATGGGCGGTGCGGGAGATGGAGAGCCGCTATCTGCGCATGTCCAAGGTCGGCGTCCGCAATGTCGCCGGCTTCAACGAACGCGTCGCCGAAGCTCTCGAGACAGGCGAGCCGCTCTCGCGGACCGTTCAGACCGGTTATGACAAGGAGAGCGGTGAACCGGTCTTCGAGACCGAGACCATCGCCGCAGAGAAAATGCCCTATATCGTCGTGGTCATCGACGAGATGGCGGATCTGATGATGGTCGCCGGCAAGGAAATCGAAGGCGCCGTCCAGCGTCTGGCCCAGATGGCCCGCGCCGCCGGCATCCACCTGGTCACCGCCACCCAGCGTCCTTCCGTGGATGTGATCACCGGTACGATCAAGGCCAACTTCCCGACCCGGATTTCCTATTCCGTGACCTCCAAGATCGACAGTCGAACCATTCTGGGCGAGCAGGGTGCCGAACAGCTTCTGGGCATGGGCGACCTTCTCTACATGGCGTCCGGCGGCCGAGTGCGCCGACTTCATGGCCCCTTCGTGTCAGACAAGGAAGTCGAGGACGTTGCGGCTTTTCTCAAGAAGCAGGGCGCTCCGGAATATCTCGAAGCCGTCACCGCCGGCGGTGATGACGACGAAGACGGCCAGTCCGGCATGGATCTGGGGGACAGCGGCGACAGTCTGTTTGACCAGGCGGTGGCTCTGGTCGCCCGCGACCGCAAGGCATCGACCTCCTATATCCAGCGCCGGCTGCAAATCGGCTATAACCGCGCCGCGACCCTGATCGAGCAGATGGAAGAAGAAGGCATGATCGGCCCCGCCGACCATGCCGGTCGTCGCGAAATTTTTCTGCCCGAGGGCGACGGCGCCTGAGCCGACTGCCGACTGCACCCAGCTCACCCCATCGTGAATGGCCGGATAGCGCACTCGCTGCAAAGGTCGTTGTGCTCGGGGGCATGACGACTGAGGGACGCATCATGAAATCTATCTGGCTGGCCGCTGGCCTGGCCCTTTTGGGATCATTGGCCCACGGGCAATCCATGCCGCAGGCGGACGCCTTGTGGCGAAGTGAGAATGTCGACCGGCCGGAGGCCGTCCATGTGCCAGTCGGCAGCGACTGGGCCTATATCGGCAACCAGTCCGGGGCCGGTGAGGAAACCGACCCGCCCGGACAGGGATATGTCTCCAGACTCAACCTGGAAACAGGCGAATGGCAGGCCCGCTGGGCTGATGGTTTTGACGATCCGCTGGGCATCGTTTCGCAGGACGGGTTGCTCTACATGGTCGATGCCGGACGCCATGTGGTTGCGCTCGATACAGACAGCGGCGAGGAGCTGGATCGCTGGACGCTCGACGTCGACAACACTTTCCTCAATGACATCGCCATTGATCCGGATGGTCGCATCTGGGTCACAGACACGCGCGGAGGCCGGGTTTTCGGTCTTGTCGAAGGCGCCTGGCGCACCCTGTTCGAGGGCGCCCCCTTCACCGGTGCCAACGGGATCGAATATGTCGATGGCTGGATCTATATCGTCTGCTCCAGCGGTGTCGGCAATCTGATCCGGGTGCAGCCCGACACACTGGCGACCGAGCTACTGCTCGAGGGCGAGGGATCTTTGGACGGTGTGGTGACCGACGGGCGCGGCGGACTGGTGTTGAGCGATCTGCGCGGCCGCCTGTTGCACTGGTCCGAAACGGCTGGTTTGACCGTGCTGGACGGGTTTGAAGATGAAGACATCATGCTCAATTCGATTGGCGGCACGCCGGACGGCCGCTTCATTTTTGCGCCGCACTGGTCGAGCTCCCAGCTTTCGGCTTACGAGATCCACTATCCGGCCCAATGACAGCACCGGTACCGACCGGGATGCGGCGTGAGCAGATCATGAACATCAAGGTCTTGCTCACGCCGCAATCCCGGTTCAGCTTGGCGCCATGATCACTCTGCTTGCCTCTCTCGCCCTTTTGCAGGCGACCGAACCGGCCTCGCTTCCTGATGAAGCGGCCGTCGACCCGGCCTCCGTCCAGCAGGCACCGACTCCGGCCCCGCTGGACCGCGAGGCCGCTCTGGCCGGCATCAATGCCGCTCTCAACTCGATCGACACGCTGCGCTCGCGCTTCATTCAGATTGCACCGGACGGGTCCTCGGCTGAGGGCGTTTTCGCCCTGTCCCGCCCCGGCCGCATCCGGCTCGATTATGACGAGCCCAATCCGCTGCGGATCATCGCCGATGGCACGACCGTCGCGGTGGAAGACCGGGCATTGGAGACCGTCGACAGGATTCCCCTGCGTTCAACCCCGCTCTGGTGGTTGCTGAAGCCGGAGATCAACATCGCCGAGGACGCATCGATTGTTTCGCTGGAGCGTGAGTTCGGCTTTCTTTACCTCACACTTCGTGACCCGTCCGACGAGATGGAGGGCGAAATCATGTTCGTTTTCTCCGAAACCGACTACGCGCTGCGCGAATGGTTTGTCACAGACGCACTGGGCGAGATCACACGGGTCAGCCTGACCGATGTCCAGTCAGGCGTCAGCCTCAATCCGCGGATTTTTGTCATTCCGGAGCCGGAATCACGGCGCGATTCGAGGCGTGGCCGCTAGAAAGTTGCGGCTTTTTGGACACACGCAATTTCTTTCTCATTTTTTATTTGTAAAAGTCTGTGCGCTGTGGCGTTATTGTTACGCTGACTGAGAGGCAATGGATCGGCGTCGTCCCCCCGCTTGCGGATCCTTATCTCAGTCGCGCCGGATTGATCCCCTCCCGGCGCTGCGCTCACACAGACAAGCGCATGGCTTTGCGCCCGGTCTCCTCCCCCTCGAGACCGGGCGCATTTCGTTTTGGGACCAGTTCGCACCCGCTATCCCCCGTTTCTCGCACCTGCGCCCCTGTTGCGGCGGCGGATTGAGGGTTAAATACGCGTCATGCAGTTCCATGATGACCCCGACGACGCCGATATTCCGCGCCTGCTCGAAGAAATCCCGCTCCTCTACAAGGCCAAGGCCTTCGCCGAGAGCCTGAATTCCAACTCCTGGTTTGCCCGCTTGGGCGAGCCGCTGGACGAGCGCGAGAAATACCTGGCCCGCGCCTATCTGGACGGGCTTGGTTTCCCCGACGCCGAGCCGGGCCTACTCACAGACTGGGAAGAGGCCGCCGGCGCCGCTGAAACGCTCGACCGTGACCCGGTCAGCTGGGAGGCCGAGGAAATGCTGCGGACCGGCCTCGTTTCCCGCGTGCTGGAACGCCTCGACGAAGAAGCCGTGCACGCGGCCCTGTCGATGGTCGCGCAGAAAACCGGGGACAGCGCCCGCGACATCATCGAGGACGCCGCCTCGATGGACGATGTCGAGGACATGGCGCTGGTCAATGCCGCCGCTGGCGCCCTCGCCCAGGCGGCCAATGGAGCAGCCCTGGTGGTCCTGGCCGAAGCCGAGGACGATCAGCCGCCGCACCCCTTCCTGGCCCGCTGGCGCCTGTTTGCGCGCGGTCGCTGGCCTGTCGGCATTGCCGGCTCGACCTACAACATCCTTTGAACCCACTCACAGACGAGACCGCGCCATGACCCTGACCCTTGCCAGCTGGAACATCAATTCCGTGCGCCTGCGCGCCGTGCCGCTTGTTGCTGACTGGGTCCGGGAAGCCGATCCGGACGTGCTGTGCCTGCAGGAAATCAAATGCCTGGCAGAACAATTTCCCGAAGAGGCCTTCCGCGAAATGGGCTTCAAGCATTTCCATGTGCGCGGTCAAAAGGGCATGCACGGGGTCGCAATCGCTTCGAAATACCCGCTGGAAGACCTGGGCGATGCCGATCTGTGCCCGCGTGGCGAGGCGCGCCATCAACGGGTCGGCGTCGAGGGTCTCGAGCTGCACAATTTCTATATTCCCGCCGGCGGCGATGAGCCGGACCCGGCGATCAATCCACGCTTCGCTCACAAGCTTGAATTCCTGGAGCGGATCGAACGCTATTTTGCCGGCCGTGCCAATGAGAATGCGCCCCTGGTGCTGGTCGGTGATTTCAACATCGCGCCCTATGAGAACGATGTCTGGTCCCACAAGCAGTTGCTGAAAGTCGTGTCGCATACACCCGTCGAAGTCGAAGCGCTCGAGCGCATCCGCCAGGCTGGCCAGTTCTCGGACGTGGCGCGAGAACTCATCCCGATGGACGAAAAGATCTACACCTGGTGGAGCTATCGCGCGAAGGACTGGCGCAAGGCCAATCGCGGGCGCCGACTGGACCATATCTGGGCGTCGCCGGCGGCCCGTGATCGCGCCCTGGCGGGCGGGCGCGATGCGTTCCGGATCTGGGAAGACGAGCGCAGTCGGGAGAAGCCGTCGGATCACGCACCGGTCGTGCTGACCCTGGGCGGTTAGAGACGCTCAGCCATGAAGGCCTGAAGATCGAAGTCGACCTGATCAGCGCCATGATTGGTGACGCGATCATAGTCTCGCTGCCAGACGTTCAAGCGGTCATTGGCAGCGTCGACCATTGACCGGACGCGATCCTGCAGCGCCCCACAGTCAGGTTGCGGTCCTTCCTGAACGACATCGTTATAGGTCTCGACCATGCCCAGAAGAGCGATCAGGGCGTGCACGTTCTCATGGACCGTCAGAACATGCATGCGAGCATCCCAGCGGTCCCGGTCCGACCGCCGCGCACGATCGTAACCGGTCCAGTTCGGATAAAGAATTTCAACCTCGAGGGGAATCTCCAGCACACTCAGGGCGCATCCTTGGGAGGTCTGCTCATACTCCATGTAATAGCTGCCCCAGGTGCGGGTCTCCGCTTCATAGCCGATCGGGCCGGCAAAGCGCATGGCCTCGACCGCATCGCTGACACGGCGCCCGTCAACGTCGTAATAGCGAACCGACATGCTGACTGGGACCTGGTCGATCTGGGGCAGTTGCGGCAATTCCTGCGCTCCGGCCGGCGATGGGCCAAATAGCGTCATCACGGCCAACAGGCTGACCAGTCGCCAGGTTTTCGACAGGCTGAACGCCATCCCCCTAGCTCTGCAACCGATAGCCACCGCTTTCGGTGACAAGAAGGCGGGCATGGGCGGGGTCAGGTTCGATCTTCTGGCGGAGCCGGTAGATATGGGTTTCCAGCGTATGCGTGGTCACCGTCGGATTATATCCCCAAACCTCGTGAAGCAGCTCGTCGCGCGGAACCGGCTTGCCGCCAGCGCGGTACAGGTATTTGAGAATATTAGTTTCTTTCTCGGTCAGGCGGATCTTTTTCTCGTCCGATGTCAGCAACAACTTCATCGATGGCCGGAACTCATAGGGGCCGACCTGGAACACCGCGTCCTCGCTTTGCTCGTGGCTGCGCAGGTGCGCTCGGACCCGGGCCAGCAGCACCGAGAACTTGAACGGCTTGGTGACATAGTCATTGGCCCCGGACTCCAAGCCAAGGATCTGGTCGGCATCGGTATCCTGGCCGGTCAGCATCACCACCGGCGCCGTGATGCCGTTCTTGCGCATCAGTCGGCAGGCCTCGCGCCCGTCCATGTCGGGCAGCTCGACATCAAGAAGAATGAGATCAGCCCTTTCATTTCGGGCTATGCCCATACCGCTGCCAGCGGTTTCTGCGGACAGGGTGCGAAACTCTTCATGCAGGGCGAACTGCTCGACGAGTGCTTCACGAAGGTCTTCATCATCGTCGATGATCAGAATGGTTTTTTGCGCGTTCATGCGTTGATTGTGCCCATTTCGTTTCACAAGGCAATTCCTGCCGGTCGGCAGATCCTGCCCGGCAGGAATTGCTGGTTTGGTCAATTTTTCCCAGCCTGGCTTGATGGCTGATCTGGTCCCGAATTTGCTTGGTTAATGGCAGGTCCGGCTGCCCGGACAAACCTCCGTGGTGGGGGAGGCGAAGTGGACATCCGAGCATACTCGTTCCGGATGTCCCTCGCCGACCACCGCGCTTTTGGCGACAGGTTCCCAATGGATTGGCAGGTCAGCCGGAACGGCCACATCACTTTATCCTCCGAGCCGAAAGGTGGCACCGTACGCGCAGCGCTGGGACGGTCGGGAGTCACGAAGGCGTCAGACAAGCGTGAAGGAGACGGCGCCACGCCGCTGGGGCGCTATCCATTGCGGCGTGTCCTGTACCGCGCTGACCGGATTTCGGCGCCGGCAACGGCACTGCCCTGCCGCGCCCTGAGACCCGATGACGGCTGGTGTGATGCCCCTGACGATCCGGCCTACAACCGCCCGGTGCGGCGCCCATATCCAGCCTCGCATGAGGCCTTGTGGCGCGAGGATGGGCTTTACGACATCATCCTTGTGCTGGGCCACAATGACGATCCACCCGTCAGCGGCGACGGGTCTGCCATCTTCCTGCACTGCAAGCGGGGTGATTATGAGCCGACGGAGGGCTGCATTGCCCTGGACCCGGATCATGTCCGTGAATTGCTGGCCGCGGCCCGGCCGGACGACTGGCTGACAATCAGCTAGCCGGACCTGCAGATCACTTACTTGGACAAACGCGGGCCAAACAGGCCGGTTCCGACCCGTACCGATGTGGCGCCGAGGGCGATCGCTGTGGGGTAGTCGGCACTCATCCCCATCGATAATCGTTGAACCCCGCTTTCTTCCGCGAGCTTCGCCAACAGGGCGAAGTGGAGACCAGGCGGCTGGTCGACCGGCGGGATACACATCAGACCGGCAATCGCGAATCCATGCTCGCCGCGCACACGTTCCAGGAAAGCCGGCAGGTCCTGCGGGAGGATACCGGCCTTCTGGGCCTCTGCACCCGTATTCACCTGGACGTAGAGGACTGGCGAGCGGCCCTGACGGTCCATTTCCTTGCGCAGGGCGTCGGCGAGTTTGACCCGGTCCAGGGTTTCGATCACATCGAACAGGGCCACGGCCTCGGCGGCCTTGTTGGACTGTAGCGGACCGATGAGGCGCAATTCCAGGTCCGGATACTGTTTTCGGCGCTCGCCCCAGTGCTCCATCGCCTCCTGGACCCGGTTCTCACCAAAAATGCGCTGACCGGCGGCCAGCGCCGCCTCCAGCCGCTGTTCGGGCTGGCGTTTGGAAACTGCGACGAGTTTGATGCAGTCTGGCGCCCGGCCCGCCTGGCTGGCCAGCTCACCCATTTCCGCGAGGAGCGCGTCGCGCCGTGTCGTCATGTCGAGAGTATCAGTCATGAATTCGCCCTACGACGCAGCCGCGCGGTTGGCAAGGACTGCCCTGTCGGTGCGCGGTGACCGGACATGCGCCTTGCCGCCCTTGCTGGCGCTCACCGACCCGATGCGGCAACCCGACCCTGTCGCACTGGCAGGCATACTGCCACCGGGCTCCGGTCTCATCTATCGCCATTTCGGCGATCCTGACCGGCTGGCAATCGCAACTGCCGCAGTCGCCAGAGGCATGGATAGAGGCGTTGTCGTGCTGGTGTCGTCCGATCTGGACCTGGCAATAAGAAGCAATGCTGCCGGCGTGCACTGGCCCGAGCGAATGATGCCGCAGGCGGCGCGGGCGCGCGCACGCGGATGCGGCATGCCCTTTTCCGGGTCGGCACATGCGCCGTCCACGCTTGCTCGTGCCAATCGGGCCGGGCTGGACGCGGTCCTTGTCTCGACAGTCTTTCCCAGCAGCAGCCCATCAGCCGGGCGCGCCATGGGTCCGTTGGCCCTGGCCGCCTGGGCCCGGCGCACGTCATTGCCGGTCTACGCGCTCGGCGGCGTCAGACACACGAATGCCGGCAGATTGTACGGGCTGGGAATGTCAGGTGTTGCTGTCGTTGGCGCGATCAGAAACGAAGGGCCGACTCGAACTTGATTTCCGGCTGCCGCTCTTCGTCGTCGCTGTTGCGCACGAAGAAGCTGTCATCGGGTGATGCAAAACGAACCTGACCACCCAAACGGATCCGGTCGCCAAAGGTCACGAAAGCTCCGGCACTGAGATCGTCATTGGCACGGGAGTCGCTGCGCTCCAGATAGCCAAGCGTCACGCCCCAGCGCTCGCCCAGCTCGAGATCATAGGTGGTGGCCTCATCGAGTTCAGGCGTCGGTGCCTCAGCCATGGACAGGGTAAAAGCCTCATACCAAGGCGCTGCGGCCTCGGTATCCGCATTGACATCATGGGCCATCGCGGCAGGCGCACAGAGAAGGACGGCCGCGGCAGCGCCTGCCACAGTCGATTTTTTTCCAATGATTTCAAACGGTTTGTTCCGCCCGATCATCGTACTTCTCCCTCACGCCAATCTTTTGTAGCGCAGCACTGCCCGCCGACCCAACAGATTCTGCGCAAATAATGAAAGAAGTCCGAGTCCTGTGGCGGAATTGTCAATATCGCCAGCCGAGCTCGACAAAGGCGGTCATCGACCTCTCTGTCTGCCGGGTACGCCCGGACGCCTGGATGAACGGCTCGCGCGTGGTCGCAGCCTGAACGCCGAACCCGATAAGGCCCGATTCTCCGACAAGGCGTGAAGTGGCAGCCTGCAATGTCTCGCCGTCGGCATGAATGAAATCATCACTGAAGGCCGCAAACTCCAGCGCAGTCAGCCAATCGCCCTGCTCAAACCCGATCGAGGCCGACCAGGTCTCCAGGTCGCCATCACCGGCGACACCGTTATTGCTGCGCTGCCAGCGGCCGCCGGCCAGCCAGTCGTTCCAGCGCCAGGACAAACCCGCGTCGAGGCTTGAAACCGGTTCGAAACCGACAACGCCATCAACCCCGCCCGCCTTGCTGGCGGCCGTGCTGAAGGCCCATTCGTGCTCGCCGCGGCGAAGGTTGTAGGTCAGGGAAAGCTCGGCCACTTCTGTGTTGATCGCGCCGACCTGGCCTGTCTCGCCGATCCGGCGGGGACAGTATTCGATACCGCACTGGCTGACTTCCGGGGTAAAGGACGCCGCAATCCGGATCGTTCCCACCGATGTCTCCTGCCCGAGCGCAATGGAGCGGAAGACCAGTTTCGGATCCTGACCGGAGAAGGGTGTTTCTGAACGGATTGCCGACCGGCCCCCCGCCTGGAGGTGACCACCATCAGCTCGAACAAGCCGGGCCGCAGCGGGGCCGCCAACAGGGTCCAGTCGGGCCGCACCCGCCCCATACCCAAGTCGCAACTCACCCCAGCCGGTGTCGGTGAAGAGATAGGCGTCGGAAATCATCGCGCGTACACGGCCACTGGAGCTGCTGCCGCCGCTGAAAAGGCCGCTGCCCGGCGCAATCGGAGTCATCAGCGACCCGCCGGGGCCAACCGCCGCACAATCCCCGGTTCCAGGCGGGCAGTCACCCACCCGGCCACCATGAGAATCTCCGGTCAGATCGCGCTCGGCATGGCCGGTGAGAACAAAGCCCCACCGGCGGCCGCTTTCGGTGAAGGTTTCGAAATCGAAACCCAGCTCGACATCCGCCAACGCTTCGGCGCCGCCATCGGGTGTATCGCCTGCCAACAGCACTAGGCCGATGTCGGCACGCCAGCTGACGGAGCTGACATCGTCGGCGGCAAACGGGTCATAATCAGGAAAATCAGCGTCTTGTGCCGATGCCGGCGGGCCCGCAAGAGTTCCGGACAGAGCCGCGAAAAGTATCGCGCTTGTAGTCCGTTTCATCGCTCGCGGTCCCGCCGATCGGCCCCGTCCCCCCGGACGTCGCGCCTTACAGGAGGTGAGCACGGCCTTCCGGTCAAGCGTCCGGATTGGGTTCGATGCGTGTTCACGCAAACATGTTGCAGGTTTGTCACTCCTTGGTGGGTGCCTTTCGTCGCTGGCGCGCACGGATTCGCGTGTTATACAAACCACTCTAAATCTGAGGCGCATTCGCGTCCTGCAGTTTCTCGTGCGTTTTCGCCGTCTTGTTTCGAAGGAGTCACGGCACATGTCGGACCGTCGGATTCTTGGATTGATCCTTTCTGCCGCCATTCTTGCACTTCCGGCCTGCGCCTCGCGCAACGCCGAAGCGGCGGAATCATCATCGGAATCGTCCGGATTCCGCTTGCCTTCGCTTCCCAACCCGCTCGCCAGCAACCGCGTGGTCGAGCCTGAGGGCATCGGCGTCAATGGTTATCTGTGGCGTGCCAGCCTGGACACGATCAGCTTCATGCCCCTGGCTGAAGTGGATCCGTTCGGCGGCGTCATTGTCACCGATTGGTACGCCAATCCGCAAATGGCCAGCGAGCGCTTCAAGCTGACCGTCTACATTCTCGATACACGCCTGCGCGCTGACGCCTTGGCCGTCAGCGTATTCCGTCAGGTGCGCAGTGAGAGCGGAGAATGGATCGACGCGGAGACAGGCGCCCAGACGGCGTACGACATCGAGAACGCCATCCTGACCCGTGCGCGCCAGCTGCGGATTTCGCAACTGGAAAACTAGACCGGCTGCACAGGCTGATCGCATACCGGGGGCGCGGCGCGGCCGCGGGCCAGACATGACACGATACAATCCTCGCGAAGCCGAACCCAAGTGGCAATCGGCCTGGGATGCCTGTGATGCATTCAAGGCCATTGGCCCCAGCGCATCCAACGACAAGCCCAAATACTACGTCCTCGAGATGTTTCCCTACCCGTCCGGGCGGATCCATGTCGGGCACTCGCGCAATTATACGATGGGCGATGTGGTCGCTCGCTATAAGCGCGCGCGCGGGTTTGACGTGCTGCATCCGATGGGCTGGGACGCGTTTGGCCTGCCGGCCGAGAATGCTGCCCGTGATCGCGGCGTCCATCCGGGCGCCTGGACCCATGACAATATCGACGCCATGCGGGGCCAGCTGCAGCGCCTGGGCCTGGCGCTTGACTGGAGCCGCGAGATCGCGACCTGCGATCCGGCCTATTACCGTCACCAGCAGGCCATCTTCCTGAAACTGATGGAACGCGGTCTGCTTCACCGCAAGACGGCCAAGGTCAATTGGGACCCGGTCGACCAGACCGTACTGGCCAATGAGCAAGTTATCGATGGCCGCGGCTGGCGCTCTGGCGCCCTGGTCGTTCAGCGTGAGCTGGACCAGTGGTTCTTCAAGATCACCGAATACGCCGACGAACTGACCGACGCGCTCGACGAGCTGGACCGCTGGCCGGACAAGGTCCGTACCATGCAGTCCAACTGGATTGGCCGGTCCCGCGGCGCGGAGGTGAGCTTTCCGCTCACCGATACAGGCCTGGCCGAGCAGTTCGGCGCCACCATCGATGTTTTCACGACCCGTCCCGATACCCTGTTCGGAGCCAGTTTCCTGGCGCTCGCGCCCGATCACCCCATCGTCAAGGCATTAGCCGCCGATGATCCGGAGATCGATCGCTTCATGCATGAATGCGCCCGCATGGGCACGACGGCCGAAGAAATCGAAAAAGCGCCCAAGCGCGGCGTTGATCTGGGCATCACGGTCCGTCATCCCTTTGACGAGAAATGGGAATTGCCGGTCTGGTCAGCGAATTTCGTGCTCTCCGGCTACGGCACGGGCGCTATTTTCGGCTCCCCCGCCGGAGACCAGCGCGACCTCGACTTTGCCCGGAAATACGACCTCGCCGTACAGCCGGTCGTCCTGCCGCCCGAGGCGAGCGCGGACACGCATGCGATCGAAGACGAGGCCTATACCGGGCCCGGCACGATCTACAATTCCCGCTTTCTGGACGGTCTTTCAACAGCCGACGCGCTGGAGCGTGCGATCACCGAGCTGGAAGCCCGCAAGCTTGGCAAGGGTGCGACCAGCTATCGCCTTCGCGACTGGCTGGTCTCACGGCAGCGATATTGGGGTTGCCCGATCCCGGTCATTCATTGTGCGGATTGCGGCGTCGTTCCGGTGCCGGAGGACCAGCTGCCGGTTGTCCTGCCCGAAGACGTCACCTTCGATCACCCGAGCAACCCGCTGGAGCGCCATCCGACCTGGAAGAATGCCGACTGTCCCAAGTGCGGCAAAGCGGGTCGCCGCGAAACCGATACGCTGGATACCTTTGTCTGCTCGTCCTGGTATTTCCTGCGCTTCACCTCACCCTGGTCCGAGGACACACCCTTCCTGGCCAGCGATGCCGAGCACTGGATGCCGGTTGACCAGTATGTCGGTGGTATCGAACACGCCATCCTGCATCTGCTATATGCCCGCTTCTTCACCCGGGCCCTGAACGACGCCGGCCTGATGAACATGAAGTCGGGCGAACCCTTCGCCGGCTTGTTCACGCAAGGGATGGTAACGCACGAAACCTACAAGTCTGCCGAAGGCAAGTGGCTGGCGCCGGAGGAGGTCGACCTTCGCAAGGACGGCGCCGTGGAATTGGCGACCGGCAAACCGGTCTCCGTCGGCGCCATCGAGAAAATGTCCAAGTCGAAAAAGAATGTGGTCGATCTGGACGCTTTCATCGAAAGCTACGGCGCGGACGCCGTGCGCTGGTTTGTCCTGTCGGACTCACCGCCGGAGCGGGACGTCGAATACACCGACAGCGGTGTTGAAGGCGTCTGGCGCTTTGTCCAGCGACTGTGGACGACGGTCACCTCCCTTCCGGACGGAGCTCCCGGCCCGCTGACCATCGCAACAGAGGCTTCCGGACCCGCGCTCGAGATCCGGCGGGCAGCCCACAAGGCCCTGCACGCGGTCACCGACGCGATTGAGGGCTTCCGCTTCAACTCTGCCGTCGCCCAGGTTCATGATCTGGTCAATGTACTTCGGAAGTTCGAGCCGTCCGACGCAATCGGAACTGCGGCCAAGGCCGAAGCGCTGGGTATCCTGACCCGCATCATCGCGCCTTTTGTGCCCCACCTGGCCGAAGAATGCTGGGAAACGCTTGGCGGGGAAGGCCTGGTGATTGACGCGGCGTGGCCCGAAGCCGATCCGGCCTTGCTGGTCGAGGACAGCGTCACCCTGCCGGTTCAGGTCAATGGCAAGCGCCGGACGGAAGTCACGGCGCCAAAGGGAGCCGGCCAGGATGCCATCCAGGAGTTGGTGATGTCCGACCCGGCGGTCCAGCGCGCGCTGGAAGGGCTTACCGTCCGCAAGGTTATCGTGGTACCTGATCGTATCGTGAATATCGTCGCAGGATAGAATCATGCGTTCCAGCCGCCGTGCACTTCTTGTCGGTCTCGTCGTTTCGACGGGCTTGACCCTGTCCGCCTGCGGCTTCTCGCCAATGTATGGCGGGGCGGGCGTGAACAATGCCTTGTCTGAAATCCGGGTTGAGACCGGGCGGGAGCAGGTTGATTTCCACTTGCAGGAAGCCTTGCTCGATCGCATGGGCGCACGGCATGCAAGCGGCCCTTATCTCCTTCGCACTGAAAGCGAGACCACACGCTCGGCACTCGGCGTCGGAACCGACGCGGCCGTATCACGTTACGCCATCGGTCTGGCGGTTGATTATGAGTTGTTGCGCGAGGGCGAAAGCGTGCCTGTCGTGTCAGGGACTGTCCAGACCGAAGCATCCTACAATGTGCCCCAATCGATCTATGCGTCCGTTGCTGCGGAACGAAACGCGACGGAGCGGTCTGCACAGCTCGCGGCCGAACGTATCGCCAACCAGCTCGTGCGAGCGCTTCAGGACGCCGACACCCAGTGAAGGCGTCTGCGCGCGAAGCCGATGCCCGCGTCAATAATCCGGACCCGTCGATCCGCGCCTATCTGATTTACGGTCCCGATCGAGGCCTGACCCATGAGCGGGCCCAGACGCTGGTCCGGGCGATCCTTGAGGATCCCGACGATCCCTTCGCTTTGACCCAACTCACCGAGGAAGACCTGAAGTCCGACCCGGCTGGCCTTGCCGATGCGATGGCTGCCATGTCACTGACAGGTGGAAAGCGTCTGGTCCGGGTCCGACTGACCGGTGAAACCGGAAGCGGGCCGATCATCGAGATTATCAAGGGTCTGGAGAGCGGCTCTCAGACGGCGGAAGCTGTGCTGCTGGTCGAATCCGGCGATCTAGCGCCGCGAGGGAAGCTCCGAAAAACCTTTGAACCTGCAAAAAATGCAATAACGATAGCTTGTTATGCCGATACGTCTCATTCACTCGAATCACTGTGTGAAGACATGCTAAAGGTAGAGGGGCTCGAACTTGCACGCGAAGCGCGTGCAGCGTGGCTTCCGCGCCTTGAGGGAGATCGTGCCCTGGCCCGAGGCGAGATCGAGAAGCTGATTCTCTACAAGGGACTTCAGTCCCAGCGCGCTGAGGGCGACGATGTGATCACGCGCGACGACATCGAAGCCGTCGCGGCCGATCAGGGCGAGGCTCAACTCGATGCCGTTCTGGCGCCGGCCCTGCTCGGCTTACTGACAAAAGCTGACAGTGCCTATCATCGATCGATCACGGCTGGCGGTTCAGCCGTTGGAATCCTGCGCGCGCTGCAGCGCCGCCTCGACCAGCTTGGTGCCGTCCATGCTGCAGGCGGAAACGATGGCGCGATGGCGCGCAGCGGCGCCCCGCGATACGGACCACAAGCCGATGCCTTCAAGCGTCAATTGTCACTGTGGCGTGGTCGTCGTCTGGAGCATGCCCGCCAGCTCGCTTTCGACGCCGAACGGGCCGTCAAACGGTCCGGGGCTCCGGCCGAAGCGCTTGTCGGTGATCTTCTGCTGAGGCTGGCGCGCGGCGCCGCCCAGATGGCGCGCTGATCAGCGGACCCCTTCGGCACTGAGCCGTCGACACACATCATCCAGCTGTTCGAGCGTTTTGTACTGCACGCGCAACTCGCCGCCCTTGCTGCCGTGTTTGATTTCCACGGCCAGGCCCAATCGAGCGGTGATATCGGCTTCCAGAGCGCGCGTATCAGCATCCTTGGCTGCACTTTCACGCCCGCCGCCCTTGCTCTCCGGTGCAGGCGGATTGTGCGCGTCACGGGCCAGTTTCTCGGCTTCGCGAACCGACAATCCACGCGCAATGATAAGCTCGCACAGTGCCTCCGGGTCCGGGGCACTGGCAATCGCCCGGGCATGGCCCGCCGAAATCTGCCCGCTCGCCAGGTGTGCGAGGACTGGATCCGGCAGCGACAGAAGCCGCATCATGTTGGCGACATGGCTGCGGCTCTTCGACACGGCGTGGGCGACGTCTTCCTGGGTGTGACCGAAGCGGTCGATCAGCTGGCGATAGGCTTGCGCCTCTTCGACCGGGTTAAGATCGGCGCGCTGAACATTCTCGACAATGCCGATTTCCAGCGTTTCCCGATCTGTAAGCTCTCGGACAAGCGCCGGCACCTCATGCAAACGGGCCCGTTGCGCAGCGCGCCAGCGACGTTCTCCGGCAACAATCTGGAACCGCTCCCCGCCATCAACAGGTCGCACCAGGATCGGCTGGACAATGCCCTTGTCAGCGATTGATTCCGCAAGGGCATTGAGCTCAGGCTCGGTAATGGTCTTACGGGGCTGGTCCGGGTTCGGCGCGATCAACTCGATCGGGATCATGCGCACGCCATCGCGTGAGGGTGTTGTGGCAGGTGAGGTTTGGGCGTCCGGCGCGCTATAGCCCTCGGTATCAGTCTCGCCGAGCAGGGCCGAAAGACCGCGGCCCAGACGTTTGTTCTTTTCGCTGGCGCTCATGCTTCCACACCCTGTTCTTCACGATGACGTTTGCGTTCTTGCTGGACGATTTCCTTGGCCAGGCTGATATAGGCCTGTGATCCGGAACATTGCAGATCGTAGAGCAGGACCGGCTTGCCGACTGACGGAGCCTCAGAGACCCTGACATTGCGCGGAATGACCGTTTTATAGACCTTGTCGCCAAAGTGCTCGCGCACATCTGCCGCAACCTCGGCCGACAGGTTGTTGCGGCTGTCATACATGGTCAGAACCACGCCCTGGATATCGAGGCGGGAATTCAGATGGCCACGCACCCGCTCGACCGTCTTGAGAAGCTGGGACAGGCCCTCTAGCGCAAAGAATTCACACTGCAGCGGTACCAGAATGGAATCAGCGGCGGTCAAGGAGTTCACGGTAAGAACATTCAAAGAAGGCGGACAATCAATCAGGATGTAATCGAGTGCCGCTGCGTCAGGCCCCAGCGCCTGCATGCTTTGATCGATCGCCCGCTTGAGGCGGTAGGAACGGCGCTGATCATCAGCCAGTTCGAGCTCGGCTCCTGACAAAAGCTCGTCAGACGGAACAATGCTCAATCCCGGAACAACTGTTGACGCCATGGCAGACTTGAGAGAATCGCCCCCGACCAAAACGTCATAGGATGTCAGGGTGCGCTTGGCCGGTGGCACTCCGAGACCGGTGGAGGCATTGCCCTGGGGGTCGAGATCGATGATCGCGACCTTTTGTTTGATGGCCGCGAGCGCCGTGCCCAGATTGATGGCCGTTGTGGTTTTACCCACGCCGCCCTTTTGGTTGGCGACAGCGATTACGCGGGGCGCCTTGGCGCGCTGGACGTCAGTTGGCACGTTCCACCTCATGAATGCGCAGGATCACCCCGTCACTGGTACGACTGGGTATGACTTCACAATCGAATGTCCAGTGTTTACGGGCTTCGGTCAATTCATCGCGATAGTTTTGACCTTTGAAAAAAAGGCCTTGGGCCCTGTTATTCAACAAGGGCGAGACATACCCCAATAATTTATTCAACGGCGCGAAAGCCCTGGCAGTGACCAGATCAAAGCCTTCAGCCGGATCGAGCGTCTCGACACGAACCGATCGGGCATCCGCATCCAGGCCCAGTTCCGCAATGGTCTTGCGAAGGAAGGCGACTTTTTTGCCCACGGAATCGACCAAGATCACATGTGCGTCCTGGCCACGATCGCGAAAACCCAGGGCCAACGCAATGCCGGGGAAGCCGGCGCCGGCGCCGAGGTCCGCCACTTTGCTCACATCCGGACCGATATGGTCCATTAGCTGATAGCTGTCCATCGCATGGCGTGCCCAGAACTGGTCCAAGGTCGACCGTCCGACGAGATTTGTGTGGGCGTTTGTTTCAACCAACAGCGTCCGCCACGCCTCAAATCCATCGAGTGTTTCACGTGAAACACCGGCCTCACGACCAAAAGTTTCGCGATCCATCTAGCTGGCCTCCTGCGAACGACGTTTCACATGGGCCAGCACCGCCGTCAGCGCACCCGGCGTGACACCTTCAATTCGAGCCGCCTGACCCAAGGTTTCCGGACGCGCACGTTCAAGCTTTTCACGAGCCTCATTGCTCAGCCCCCCGATACCGGAATAGTCCAGATCGCGCGGCAGACGCACGGCCTCGTCACGACGGAAGGCCAGGATGTCAGCCTGCTGGCGGTCGATATAACCGGCATAAAGCGCATCAATCTCGATTTGCTCCGCCACGCTCGCTGATACGCTCCCCAGCTCAGGCCAGATCGCTCGTAGGCGCTGCCAATCCACCTCCGGATAAGCGAGCAGCTCGGAAACATTCCGACGCTTACCATCGGCATTGACCGACAGGCCACGGTCGCGAGCTTCATTTGGAGTCAGCGACAGGCTCTGCGATAGCGACCGCGCCGACGACAGCTGATCCATCTTGCGGTCAAACGCTGCGCCACGAACACCGCCAGCCAGGCCCAGCTCGGTCGCTTTCGGCGTCAGGCGCTGGTCAGCATTATCCGCCCGCAACGTCAGACGATATTCAGCGCGCGATGTGAACATCCGATAGGGCTCGCTCACTCCCCGCGTGATCAGGTCGTCGATCATCACGCCGATATAGGCCTCGGAACGGCTCAACACGAAGGGCTGCCTACCCGTTGCGAACAGGGCGGCATTGGCGCCGGCCATCAACCCCTGGGCAGCGGCCTCTTCATAGCCCGTCGTTCCATTAATCTGACCGGCGAGCCACAGACCGGCGCGCTTGCGTAACTGCAGTGTCGCGTCCAACTCTCGCGGATCGACATAATCATACTCGATCGCATAGCCGTACCGCTTGACCGACACCTGTTCGAGACCCGGAATGGTTTCGAGGAAGGCTTGTTGGACATCATCCGGCAGAGACGTCGAGATGCCGTTCGGATAGACCGTGTCGTCATCCAGCCCTTCCGGCTCGAGGAAGATCTGGTGTTGGGAGCGGTCGGCAAACCTGACGACCTTGTCCTCAATGGACGGGCAGTACCGGGGACCACGCCCGGCGATCGCGCCGGAGTAAACCGCTGACTGCCCGAGATTGTCGGCAATGATCCGGTGTGTCGCTTCGGTCGTCCGCGTCACCGCGCAAGTGATCTGCGGCACCTCGATCCGATCGGTCAGGAAGGAAAACGGCACCGGCTCTTCATCCGCTGCCTGCTGCTCGAGACTGTCCCAATCAATCGACGACTTGGAAAGGCGGGCCGGCGTGCCGGTTTTAAGACGCCCCATCTGCAGGCCCAGACCATACAATGTATCAGAAAGCCCGATCGAAGGCGCCTCCCCTGCACGCCCGGCTGGAATGCGCTCACTCCCTTTGTGGATCAGGCCGCGCAAAAACGTGCCTGTCGTCAGGACAACCGCGGCAGCGTGATACGCATGACCATCAGCGTCGGTCGCGCCAACACAGCGATCGCCATCGAACATAAGATCCTCAACAGCGACGGCCTTGATCTCCAGCCCCGACAGGGACGTCAACTCGGCCTGCATCGCTGCACGATAGAGGGCACGATCCGACTGCGTGCGCGGCCCTCGTACAGCCGGTCCCTTTGAACGGTTCAACAGGCGGAACTGAATACCCGACGCATCAGCGACACGGCCCATCACCCCATCCAGCGCGTCGATCTCCCGAACGAGATGACCCTTGCCCAACCCGCCAATGGCCGGATTGCAGGACATCTCTCCAATCGTCTCAAGCTTGTGGGTCAGAAGGAGCGTCCGGGCCCCCAGGCGCGCTGAAGCCGCGGCCGCATCGCAGCCGGCATGACCACCGCCAATGACTATGACGTCCCAGGTTTGCATGGGGATCGATCCGTTCGGTTCAGGCTCTAGAAGAAGTCGGCCTACATAAGGCCTTCACCCAAAGGAGTCGAGATCGCAGATTGGATGTTTCACGTGAAACACGGCACAGCATTAACCCGCGGCTACTTGCCAATGCAGAATTGTGAGAACACCCGATCCAGAATGTCTTCGACATCGACCCGACCGGTCAGGCTCTCCAGCGAACGCACAGCCAGACGGGCATCCTCTCCGGCCAGCTCCGGCGCATCTGCCAGCTGGTCCCGACACCGCGCAAGAGCTTCCAAAGCCGCCTCAACCGCTTTCCGATGACGCACCCGGCTCAGAGCCGGCATCTCCCTGGTCGACAGCCGGTCCCGCACAATCTGTTCGATCCGCGCTTCCAACGCCTCGACGCCATCACCGGACTTGGCACTCAAGCGATAGGCACCATCCCGTTCCGCGCCAGTACCAAGATCAAGCTTGTTGAGGACAAGCAAATCCCCATCGGTCAGCCGGCCCTCCAGATCAACCAGGTCGTCCGTCGACCGCGCATCCGCCACACCAATCCTCAGATCCGCATGTTCGGCCCGATCCAGGGCACGACGAACCCCTTCTGCCTCGATCGCATCCACGGCTTCGCGCAATCCGGCAGTATCCGAAATCACCACAGGGAAACCGCCCAGGGTCAATTGAACCTCAACAATATCCCGGGTCGTCCCGGGAATATCCGTGACAATCGCCGCATCACGTCGGGCGAGACAATTGAGCAGGCTCGACTTGCCAGCATTCGGGGCACCGATCAGAACGATGGAAAACCCGGTCCGGATCCGCTCGCCCCGCCGCCCGTCATCCAGATGCTCGAACATCGAGTCGATCAGTTTACTCAACGGCGCATAGGCGGCGTGGGACAACGCGTCCGGAACGTCGGCCTCGTCGGGAAAATCGATCTCGCCTTCGATCGAAGCCATCGCGGTAATCAGACTGTCCCGCCATCCATCATAGAGGCGCCGCAAGGATCCCGACATTTGCGAAAGCGCCTGGGCACGCTGGCCCTCGGTTTCGGCGTCAATCAGATCGGCCAATCCTTCGGCCTCGGTCAGATCAATCTTCTCATTCTCGAATGCTCGACGGGTGAACTCCCCGGCCTCGGCCGGATGAGCCCCGGCTTCATCCAGCGCCGACAGCACTGCATCGATGACGGCTGGTCCTCCGTGAACGTGGAATTCAGCGCTGTCTTCACCCGTGAAACTCGCTGGTCCCGGAAACCACAAAACCAGCCCGCGATCCATGACCGAGCCGGATCTGTCGCGAAGCGCACGCAAGCTTGCCAGTCGCGGTTCAGGCCGGGGAAAGCCGGCCAACGCGTCGAGCATCCCGCCTGCGCCGGGCCCGGAAAGGCGGATGACCGCAACCCCCGACCGTCCGGCCGGAGTGGCAAGCGCGTAAACCGTTGTATTCAATGTCCTACTTGTCCTTGCCCGACCCGCTCACGCCACCCTCCTGACGCATCATCTCCATGAATTGATTAGTCATTTGACCACCAACGGCCGACCATTGGCGCATCAAGACCTCCGGCTCCATCGACTCCAGATTGGCCTCGGTCCGTTTGACGACTTCATCGACCATCGCATCGTTGATCCGCGATACCTCAGGAAGGCCGAGAAAGGCCCGGGCTTCTTCGGGCGTACAATCAATGTCGATCTTGACCTTCATTCCGGCCTCGCTTGAACTGCTAGAAGACTACTCAACAGGAGCCTCCCATGACAGGTCAACATATCTCCATCAACACAGCTGATGGAGCCTTTTCCGCTTACCGTGCCGTGCCGGCCTCCGGCAAGGGAGCCGGCGTGCTTGTCCTGCAGGAGGTTTTCGGGGTCAATCAGGGCATGCGGCAAATCTGCGACGGTCTCGCTGAAGCCGGCTTTGTCGCGCTTTGCCCCGACCTGTTCTGGCGCGCCGAGCCGGGCCTCGAGCTCGACGATCATGTTGATGCCGATCTGAAACGCGCCTTCCAGCTCTATGGCGAATTCGACCTCGACACCGGCATGTGCGATGTCGCCGCGGCGCTGGCGCATCTGCGAGCCGACAAGGCGTGCACCGGCAAGGCGGGCGCGATGGGTTATTGCCTCGGCGGCATGCTCGCCTATCTGACCGCTTGCCGCACCAACAGCGACGCCACGGTCGGCTATTATGGCGTCGGGATCGAAACCCGGCTCGGCGAGGCCGACGCGCTCGATCGCCCGCTGCTTCTACACATCGCCGGCAAGGATCAGTTCGTGCCCCCGCAGGCCCAGGCCGACATCCACACCGCCTTCGACGATCATCCGATGATCCGCCTGGAAGGCTATCCCGACGAAGACCACGCCTTCGCTCGTCCCGGCGGCAGGCACTATTCCGGGAACAGCGCTGACCGAGCCAACATGCTGACGCTGAAGTTTCTCCACGAAATCCTCGATTGACCCTCATCGTCACGCGGGCGTGATTACCGTGATCGTCCATCTTCCGTCACAATACTCAGCCGTGCCGACAGTCTCGCATCAACGACAATCGGAATTTACCCTTGGCATTCGTCGACGATCTCCGTGAAGTGCGCCGCGCCGGCTTCCCGCTCCGCCCCCCCTTCCTGGCAGTGACGACCGGCATCTGGCTTGTCTGCCTGCTTGTGTTCGCAACCGCCGGCTGGATAGATGCGGTCAGGGAAGATCCACAGGCCGATTACCCGGCCTATCTGATGGCCTGGACGCGCGGCCTGCTGCCCTGGCTCTTCCTCTTCCCCCTGGTCTTCAAGCTTGGCGCCCGCCACACCAACGCCAATCTGCAAGACAGCACGGTATCCGCCCTGGTCGCTGGCACGACAGCCATGATCGCCGTTCTCGCCTATGCGGCTGTCGCCTTCTCGATCGGGACAGGCCGGTCGCCGCTCGAGACACTCGCCAGCTTCGGCGTCCGCGACTTCCTGTGGGACGTTGTCCTGTTTGCCATGGCCTTTCTGGTCGGTCGGCAGATGCGACCTGAGCTCGACCCTCGCACCACGACGGGACACAGCCCCGGATCACTCGCCGTGAAATCAAGCGGCCGTGTCGAATACATCCCCGTCGCCAGTATTCTCGGCGCCACCGCGCAAGGCAATTACATCGCCTTGCACCTGGACGAGCGCGATGTCTTGCACCGCACCACCATGGCCCAACTGGAAACAGCGCTATCCGATGCCGGTTTTATCCGCATCCACCGCTCCCACCTGGTCAACCCGTCAAAGGTCAGCGTCGCCCGGTCCCGCGGCGAGAGTTTCCGCATCATCGAACTGAGCAATGGCGTCCAGTTGCCGGTTTCAGACCGATACCGGGCCGAAGTCCGTCAGCAACTCGACCAACGGGTGCTCGGCTGACCGGCCCCTGCAATCAGCCCGTCACAGCACTGGCAGCAGCCCAGGCAGGGCGGGCGGTCAAACGTGCGAAATAGGCCTTCACGGCCTCCGGCGCATCATCCATTTGCTTGATGATCTTGAGCAGAAACAGCATGTAGCCGACCGAGATATCGGCTGCGGTAAAGCGATCACCGGCCAGATAGTCCCGATCCTTGAGACCATGCTCTGCCAACATTGTGAGCGCTTTGACCGTGTCCGCCTTGGCTGACTTCGCGATCACCTCGCTACGGGCCTTTTCCGGCAACAACACCGTGTGAGCCAGCAGAAGCGTGACCGGCATGATCAGCCCGCTCTCACCGAAATGGAGCCATTGCAGAAAGAGGTCGTAATCCTCTTCCTCGGGCTTCACGTCCAGATCCGTCGGCCCGTAGCGTCCCATGATATATTGCATGATCGCCACCGACTCGAACATGACCCGGCCCTTGTCAGCCAGCGCTGGCACCTTGCGCAACGGGTGGACATCTGCATACGCCTCGTCACCGGCAGGTCGCTGGGCAAAGGCAACGCTCTCCAGCGTGTAACGCAGCCCCATTTCCTCCAGCAACCACCGCACCCGCACCGAGCGGGTCCTTGGCGCGTGATAGAGACGCAAGCCTGATTGTTCGACCATGGTGTTTCTCCCCGTGTTTTGGCATCCGGTACCGATTATGATTGTCACGAACACACGACATTGAAAGCATGGTCCCACCGCGCGGCCATCAAGAATTGTCGCATGCCGACGATACAATCCTGCCCAAATCACCTCCGGACACCACACCAGCCTTGAGGACCACCATGCGCCTGCTCCCTATCGCTGCAACCGCCCTGCTCGCTGCCTGCTCACCGGCATCACACAACGTCCCGGTCGACCGTGCCGCACCCGCCATCGCGATGGACTGTTTCCGCGAAACAGGCACATCCATGCTGGCCGCGCATCGCGGCGGGCCGGCTGAGGGCTATCCGGAGAATGCCCTCACCAGCCTGCGTCGCCTGTCCACTCTGGGTGTGCTTTATGCCGAGATCGATGTCCGACGCTCCGCCGATGGGGTCCTCTACCTGCTGCACGATGACAGCCTGGACCGCACGACATCAGGAACAGGTCCGGTCGACGGGCTCGATTGGGCCGATCTGTCCGGGCTCCGCCTCGCAGACAATGACGGGCTGCCAACCAGCTCCCGCATTCCGACCCTCATAGAAGCATTCGATCTGGCCCGAGAGGCCAACCTAGTCCTCAATCTCGATCTCAAATCGGTTTCGCCCGAGCAGATTGTCACCTTCATTCACGAACAGGGCGCACGCGATCTGGTGGCGGTCATCGCCTATACCGTTGAGGACGCCGCCGCCGTCCATGCACTGGATCCGGGGCTTCTCCTCTCGGTTCCCAATGACAGGTCCGCCTTGCGCCGCGCCGGTGTCAATCTTGAGGCGAGCTATATCTGGATGGGAACCGGGCCATTGGACCCCCACGCCGACACAGCGCTCGGCGATCTCGGACTAGAGACATCAGCGGGCCTGTTCCGCCGCGAGGATGGAAGTCCCGGCCTCTATCTCGAAGCGCGCGACGCCAATATCGAGCTGATCGCCGTCGATGATGTCGATACTGCAGTCAGGGCCCTGGGCGGCGGCGCCGTTCTGCGTGACCAGATCAATGCCTGCACGCCCTAGGAAACCCGTAACGAACCCCCACATGGTGGACGCACAGAACAATCCGGATCGGCAAGACCCATGACAAAAGCAATCAGGATCCATCAGACCGGCGGTCCGTCCGTTATGCAGCTTGAAGACTGTGAGGCCCGAGAGCCCGGCCCTGGAGAATTGTTGATCCGGCATGTCGCGATCGGTGTGAACTATATCGACACCTATCACCGATCCGGTCTCTATCCTGTCCCCCTGCCCAGCGGTTTGGGGCTCGAGGCTTCCGGTATCGTCGAGGCAATGGGCAGTGGGGTCTCAGGTATCCAGACCGGTGACCGCGTCGCCTATGGCAGCGGACCCTTGGGTGCCTATGCCGAAACCAACATCGTTCCGGCCGGCCGCGTCGCGAAACTGCCTGATGCTGTTTCACATGAGCAAGCCGCAACCATCATGCTCAAAGGCATGACGGCCCGCTATCTTCTCAAGGAGACCTATCCGGTCCAGCGCGGCGAAACCATCCTGTTCCACGCAGCTGCCGGCGGTGTCGGCCTGTTGGTCTGCCAATGGGCCAGGGATCTGGGTGTCACCCTCATCGGAACCGCCAGCACACAGGAAAAATGCGACCTCGCCCTCTCGATGGGCGCCACACACATGATCAATTATACCGAGGAGAACGTGGTAGCCCGAGTACGGGACATCACGAACGGTCAGGGTGTTCCGGTTGTCTATGACGGAGTCGGCAAGGACACATTCGAAATGTCACTCGATTGCCTGAAGACGCGCGGCTTGCTTGCCAGCTTCGGCAATGCCTCAGGCCCGGTAACGGGTGTCGATCTGGGAATTCTGACACAAAAGGGCTCGCTCTACGTCACCCGCCCGTCGCTTGGACATTATACCGCGACCGATGAAGCCCTGGCTGCCAATACCGCCGATGTCTTCGATGCTGTTGCCCGCGGAGCCCTGACGATCACCATCAACCAGCGCCACGCGCTGGACGATGCCGTCAAAGCCCACGAGATGCTGGAATCCCGCCAGACGACAGGGGCCAGTATCCTGGTCCCCTGACCGATCCGATGAATCAGGTATTCATCGAGTCGAAGAACTCATCATTGGTCTTGGTCTGACGCAGCTTGTCGAGCAGGAACTCGATCGCATCCTGGGCACCCATCGGATTGAGGATGCGGCGCAGGACATACATTTTCTGCAACTGACCACGGTCGACGAGGAGTTCCTCTTTCCGGGTACCGGATTTGAGGATGTCGATCGCCGGGAAGACGCGCTTGTCGGCGACCTTGCGGTCGAGCACGACTTCCGAGTTACCCGTACCCTTGAACTCTTCGAAGATGACTTCATCCATCCGCGAACCGGTATCGATCAGCGCCGTAGCGATGATGGTCAGCGATCCGCCATGCTCGATATTCCGGGCCGCACCAAAGAAGCGCTTGGGGCGTTGCAGGGCGTTGGCATCAACACCACCGGTCAACACCTTGCCCGAGGACGGCACCACCGTGTTGTAAGCCCGGCCCAGACGGGTAATCGAGTCCAGCAGGATCACGACATCACGGCCGTGCTCGACCAGGCGTTTGGCTTTTTCGATCACCATTTCGGCGACCTGGACGTGACGCGTTGCCGGCTCGTCGAAAGTCGAGGAAATCACCTCACCTTTGACCGTACGCTGCATGTCAGTCACTTCTTCCGGCCGCTCATCGATCAGCAGGACCATCAGATAACAATCCGGATGATTGCTTTCGATCGCGTGGGCGATGTTTTGCAGCAGAACGGTCTTGCCGGTCCGCGGCGGCGCCACAATCAGTCCGCGCTGGCCCTTGCCAAGCGGTGACACAATATCGATGACCCGGCCGGAACGATCCTTCACCGTCGGATCGGCCAGCTCCATATTGAAGCGGCTTTCCGGATAGAGCGGGGTCAGATTGTCAAAATGGACCTTGTGACGAGCGGATTCCGGATCCTGGAAATTGATCGTCGAGACTTTCAAGAGCGCAAAATAGCGTTCGCCATCGCGCGGACTGCGGATTTCGCCTTCAACCGTATCGCCCGTACGCAGGCCGAATTTGCGGATCTGGGTCGGGGACACATAGATGTCGTCCGGTCCGGCCAGATAATTTGATTCCGGCGAACGCAGAAAACCGAACCCGTCCTGCAGCACTTCCATGACGCCGCCGCCATGAATCTCGACATCCCGCTCTGCAAGGGATTTGAGAATGGCGAACATCATGGCCTGTTTGCGCAAGGAAGACGCATTCTCGATCTCGAGCGCTTCGGCAAACTCAACCAGTTCTGTTGGCTTCTTTTCCTTGAGATCCTGCAGCGTCATGCGCTCCAGACCTTCAAGCAGGGCGGGGACGGGTGCGGAAATTTCGTCGGTCATGATGATACTATCAGCTCAAGCACAAGAGCGTGACCCGGGACGGGCCTTACGCGATCAAGCAAGCCGGGTACTGCCAAGGCGAGGAAGACCCGAGAATTGAGGAGCAGACGGGCGCGCTGTGATTCACGCGTCTCACGTCACGAAAGAAGGGATCCTGAAAAAGGATTCGAGAAACCCTTGCCATGCAGCCCGCCCACCGTCAAGCACAAGCCACTCGGCGCGCGCCAATTCCTGTTCAGTTGAGGGCGACAACCGCAATCAGAACGATGGCAATCGCCAGCACAAACGGGGCTTCATTGAGCAAGCGATAGCGCTTGTCCGACCAATCATTGGTCCCAGCCTGAAAGCGTTTGAACCGAATGGCGAAGACATGGTGCAAACCGGTCATCGCACTGACGAGAACAAATTTTCCGAACCAGGCCAGGCTGACAAAAACCGACCAGCCTCCGGCCCGCTCCATATTGGCCCAGACCAGGGCCAGTCCGATCACCCAGGCCACAATCATGGACGGATTCATGATGATCTTCAAAAGCCGGCGTTCTTGCAGCTTCAACGTCTCATCCAGCTCACCGCCGGGTGTGGCAGCACAATGATAGATGTAAAGACGCGGCAGATAGAGCAGGCCCGCCATCCAGGCGATCACGGCCAGGATGTGGAAAGCGCGAAGCCAGTCATAGGCAGCCAACAGCATGGTACATAATGTCCCGGTTAGATCAGGCAGCAGACTTGCACGGACACCCGCTGCAGTCAGCCGGACAAATCCGCTCACCATCAGCCGATTGCAGTCCTGCCGGACGATTGAGTGCGTCGCTGACCAGATTGGCGAGTGCCTCGATGAACACCGGGTCCTGACCCAGAGCCGGCACGCGGACATAGGTCTTCACGCCCAATTCCTCGGCAATTTCCGCGTATTCCTCGTCGAGCTCGACCAGAGTCTCGATATGCTCCGAGACAAAGGCAATCGGCGTCAGCAGGATTGACTTTCCGTCAGCCGCGGCTTGATGGATTGCTTCATCCGTCGAAGGTCCGATCCATTCCAGCGGCCCGACCCGGCTCTGATAGCAAATCTGGAAATCCGGAAACTCAGGCAATTGCCTGATCACGGCCTCAACCGTCTTCTCGACCTGCCATTGATAGGGATCCCCCGAATCAATGATCTTTTTTGGAAGTCCGTGCGCAGAAAACAGCAAACGGACATTGTCCGGACGTCCGGACTTCTCCCACGCCTTGCGGATCAGGGATGCATGCGCGTCAAGGAAAGCGGGCTCGGTCGGATAACAGCAAACCGTGCGGGTCTCAGGTCCACCAGCTTTTTTCCAGGCCTTCAGCGAAGAGCCTGTCGTCGTCGTTGAAAACTGCGGATAGAGCGGCAACAACACGGTTTCGTCGGGCTGCCAGGCTTCGACTTCCCGCGCCACATCCTCGGTAAACGGGTGCCAATAGCGCATGGCCGGCCAGATCTGCACGTCATGGTCGGGCCAACGGGCGCCCAGCTGTTCGGCCAGCATGTTCGCCTGGCGTATGGTCTCCGGAAGCAAGGGGGATCCGCCACCCATCTTGGCGTAATTGGCCTTGGCTTCCTTCGCCCGTGTCGTCGATATGAACCAGGCCAGGGCCTCGCGAATCAGACCTGGCGCCTGGATGATCGCCGGATCACGGAACAGGTTGCGCAAGAAGGGTTGGACGGATTCCTGCCCGTCAGGCCCACCAAGATTGAACAAAACAACGGCGAGTTTTTTGCGGGCTTTGTCCAATGTCCGTTCTCCCGGATCAGCTGCGATCTCGTATGCGTGCCAGAAGCTGCTCGACATGAGCAACCGGCACGTCCGGCGTGATGCCGTGGCCAAGATTGAAGATATGGGGCCGACCAGCCCATTGGTCCAACAATCGGTCGACCTCGCCATCCAGCGCCGCTCCGCCGGCCCGCAGGACAGACGGGTCCAGATGCCCCTGGACCGGCATGCATGCCGGCAGGACTGACTGGATCCAGGCCGGATCAACACCCGTATCGATAGCAATCGCCGTCACACCTGTCTCGCGCGCATATCGCGGGTAGAGCGTCCCGGCGCCGCGTGGAAACCCGATAATCGGCACGTCAACGCCGGCCGCCCGCACAGCATCGACGATCCGCTTGGTCGGCCGGATCACGACCCGTTCGAACAGCGGTTCCGGCAAGCCCTCGGCCCAGCTGTCGAACAATTTGAGCACTTCAGCGCCACAACGGGCTTGCATGATCAGATATTCAGCCGTGACGTCGGCGATCCGATCCAGCATCCCGTCAAAGGCCTCGGGGTGTTCCCAGGCGGCGACACGGGTCCGGAAGCGATCTTTCGATCCGCCGCCCTCGACCATGTAGGTCGCGACCGTCCAGGGTGATCCTGCGAAGCCAATCATGGTGGTGGTGTCAGGCAGTTCAGGGACCACCCGCTTGAGCGTCTCACCGATCGGCCCGAGCACTGCTTCCGTCTGGTCGAGACGAAGCTGCTCGAATTGGCGCGGATCGAAGGGTTCCAGCTGGGGACCTTCACCGGTCACGAACCAGACCTTGCGACCCAGCGCGATCGGTACCAGCAGGATGTCAGCAAACAGGATCGCAGCGTCAAAGCCAAAGCGACGTATGGGCTGCAGAGTCACTTCAGCCGCCAGATCCGGAGAGAAACAGAAATCGATGAAGTTCTTCGCTCGCGAGCGGACTTCCCGATATTCAGCGAGATAGCGGCCGGCTTGGCGCATCAGCCAGACCGGTGGCGGTGAGACGGTTTCTCCGGCCAGGACCTGGAGCATCGGCTTTTTTGTCAGATCATTCATTCGCCCTGCTTAGGCATCTCTTCCCACAGGATCAATCTGTGCCCTTCATCTCTCAAAAAAGAATCTAAGGATTGTAGATGATTGTTGGGGGGTGGATTTTGGGGATGACCGATACAATCCCCGTTATCCGGTTCGGGAAAGTTCGGGCTTATCCATCCACACAAGTGAGCCGGCTATCGACGGGAAAAAGCGATTCACTGTTATTTTTCATGGATAAAGGTGAGCCAGGTGATGTGGAATGACAGTGGACAACAGCGTCTGGCCAATCAATGTGAGGCGGGATTTTTCACAACCTTCTCGACAGCCTTGGACCCTGTGGAAATTGATGTGGGTTTTTCGTGGTAAGACCCGGTACTACCCACAACCGTTGCAGCCGGATTGCCGCGCCGGGGAAAACAGCCCAACTTATTAACAAATGGTAAACGTCAAACCGTGATCGGTCTCATGCCTCCTATCAATTCATCTTTCGAAACATGTTTTCATATTCATATGGTGTCGGACTCGACCGGCGAGACCCTGATGGAGGTCATGCGGGCTTCGGTCGCCCAGTTTGAGGGGACCAGCCCGCTGGAACATCTTTATGCGTTGGTCCGCTCCTCCAAACAGCTTGACCGGGTGCTGGATGAGGTCGCGGCCTATCCTGGCGTCGTCATGTACACGATCGTCAATGCCGACCTGCGCCGAGAGCTGGAAACACGGTGTGTCGAGCTCGGCGTGCCGGCCATCGCCATTCTGGACCCCATGCTGGCAACCTTGAGCGCCTATCTGGGGCGGCCGGTGGCCAGCCGGGCAGGAGCACAGCGATCCCTGGATGCCGACTACTACCGACGCATCGATGCCCTGAATTACGCCATGGCCCATGATGATGGCCAGGGTGATGATTTCGAGGGTGCCGACATTGTCCTGCTCGGTGTCAGCCGGACGTCCAAGACCCCGACCAGTGTCTATCTGGCTCATCGTGGATATCGGGCGGCCAATATTCCGCTGGTGAAAGATGTCCCGATCCCCGATGCGCTGTTCAGTCTGCGCAATCCGCTGGTGGTCGGATTGACGGCGTCACCGGAACGCATTGTTCAGATCCGGCGTAATCGGTTGTTGAGTCTGAACGAGGACCGGGACACCAATTATATCGACGATTTTGCGGTTCGTGAGGAGATCCTGTTCGCCAAACGCCTGTACGCCAAGCACAAATGGCCGACCATTGACGTGACGCGACGGTCAATCGAGGAAACCGCCGCGAAGATCATCAACCTTCTCATGGAAAAACGGAACCTGTCGGCATGACCCGTTTCATTCTTGCCTCGGGAAGCCAGATCCGCGCCGACATCCTGCGTCAGGCGGAGATTCCGTTCGAGATTATCAAGTCGGATGTCGATGAGAGCGTAATCAAGGCGGGCAGGGCTGATCTGTCGCCACGTGACATGGCGCTCTGCCTGGCAGAAGCGAAGGCTGAACCGGTTTCGCTGGCGCATCCTGATGCCCTGGTTCTGGGCGCTGACCAGACGATGGAACTGGACGGTGAGCTACTCGATAAACTGCCGGATGCCTCGCTGGCGCGGGCCCGTCTCGAGCGCATGCGCGGTCGGCCACATTGCTTGCATGCCGGCCTCGCGCTTTTGCAAGCCGGTCAGCCAGTCTGGCGACACCAGCAGACCTCCACCATCCATGTGCGGGATTTCAGTGACGCTTTCCTCGACCAGTATCTCAAGAATGCCGGCTTTGCGCTGACCGCCAGCGTTGGCGCCTACGCTTATGAAGGCCTTGGATCGCAATTGTTCGAGCGGGTGGAGGGCGATTACTATGCCATTCTCGGCCTGCCGCTTTTGCCATTGGCGGCGGTGCTGCGTGAGCATGGGGTATTGCAGCCATGATCCCGACCGGAGCTGCCTGTGTTGCCGGAGTAACCGGTTATCCGATCGCCCATTCCCTGTCGCCTGTGGTGATGCGTCACTGGATCGATGCGGCGGGTATTGATGCCCTCTATGCGCCCTTTCCGATCAGCGCCGACCGGTTTGACAGTGTTGTTCGTGGCCTGGCCGGCGCCGGCTGTCGCGGCCTCAACGTGACCCTGCCCCACAAGGAGGCAGCGCTCGAACTGGCACAGACCGCCTCGGCACCGGCCCGGGCGGTCGGCGCCGCAAACCTCCTGACATTCACCCCCGCGGGAATCCATGCTGACAATACTGACATTGCCGGATTTCTGTATGCCCTCAACCCGGCCGATATCATATTCAAAAAGGCTCGGGCATTGATATTCGGAGCTGGAGGTGCGGCGCGCGCCATGTTGTATGCGCTCCTGACAGTTGGCGTCCGGGACGTCGCTATCTGCAATCGCAATATCACGCGCGCCCAGGGCCTCGCCCGTGATATCGCGCCGGAGGCCCGCATCATTCCATGGGAAGCCCAGGATGACGCATTGCAAGGACGCAACCTGATCATCAACGCGACCTCGCTTGGCTTGGCAGGTCGAGAGGGTCTGGTCCTCGACTGGCAACGGGTCAGACCGGGTAGTGTCGCGTTCGACAGCATCTACACGCCAGTTGATACACGGTTTCTTGTTGATGCCCGGGCGCAGGGTCTGACGGCGATTGACGGTCTGGACATGCTGATCGGACAGGCCCGGCCGAGTTTTGAGGCCTTTTTTAACTGCCCCGTCCCGCAACTGCCGGATATGCGCACCCGCTTGCTCAAGCATCTCGGAACACACTGATGTTGCGGGTCGGACTCACTGGGTCGATCGGCATGGGCAAGTCGGCGACGGCGCAATTGCTGAGAGAGGCCGGGCTCCCCGTTTTCGATTCCGATGCCACTGTCCACGAGCTTTACGCGCCGGGCGGAGCGGCAGTCGAGCCGGTTGGCAAGGCGTTTCCCGGTGTGGTGATGGATGGCGCGATAGACCGGACCAGACTGTCCGCGGCCCTGAACGCCGATCCCGGCGGGTTTGCCAGGCTCGAGGCAATCGTTCACCCATTGGTCAACGCAGCGCGCGAGGCCTTTGTCACGAAACAGGCCGCCGCCGGCCATGACATCGTTGTGTTTGACGTTCCGCTTCTGTTTGAAACCGGCGGTGACCGGCATGTCGACAGCATCATCGTTGTCCATGCTCCGGACGACGTGCGTCGCGCGCGGGTCTTGCAGCGTCCCGGCATGACGGCGGCCAAGCTGGACGCCATAATCGCCCGCCAGATGGATGATTCGAGCAAGCTGGCCCGTGCCGACCATGTGATCGAGACATCGGGTGGTCTGGCGGATGCGAGCCGCCAGGTCGATGACATCATCAAATTGTTGACGGCGCGCGCCGAGCGGGCCTGAAACACCGGCAAACCATCAGCGTCACCGACGCGGCAGGCAGGGCAGGATCATGCGGGAAATCGTCTTTGACACCGAAACCACTGGTCTCGACCCCAATACCGGTGATCGCATCACGGAGCTCGGCTGTGTCGAGATCATCGATTTCATTCCCACGGGCAAGACCTTCCATGCCTATGTGAACCCGCAGCGATCGGTGCCCAAGGAAGTCGTCGAGATCACCGGCCTGACCACTGAATTCCTCGCCGACAAGCCCCTGTTCGACGAGATTGGTCCGCAATTTGTTGAATTTGTCGGTGACTCGACAATGGTCGCCCACAATGCGCCCTTTGACCGCGGCTTCATCAATATGGAGCTGGCCCGTCTGGGACTGGACATCTATCCGGACGACCGGTTCAAGGACACGGCCCGTATCGCCAGGGCCAAATTCCCCGGCTCCTACGTCTCGCTCGACGCGCTCTGCAAGCGCTTCGACATCTCGCTGGACACGCGTGACAAGCACGGGGCCCTGATCGACTCCCTGCTTCTGGCGGAAGTCTATCTGGAATTGATGGGAGGGCGGACGCGGGCGCTGGACCTGAGCGGCCAGGGCAGTGGCGGCGACGGAAAGGTGGTGTTTCCGGCACGCTCACCCAGAGCCGAGCCACTCACCGCCCGCCAGACAGAATCAGAGCGCGCCGCCCATGCCGCCTTTGTCGACGAGATGGGCGAAAACGCGCTCTGGAAAAAACTGACGATTCAGTAGATTCGTCTAGTTGGCAGCGGCCGGGTCGCCATTGCCATTGCTTTCCGAACCCGGAGCAGCCGCGGCGCGCTTGGCGAGCTGGGCACGGTAGAGGCCGGCGAAATCAACCGGATCAAGCATAAGCGGCGGGAAGTTGCCGTCGCGTGTTGTGTCGGCAAGGACGCGGCGTGCGAACGGGAAGATCAGGCGCGGACACTCGATCAGCAGGAAGGGTTCGCGATCCGTTTCACCCACATTGGCGAGCTGGAACAGGCCGGCGTAAGACAGCTCGGCGATGAAGACCACGGTCTCGTCGCGGGACGCCTTGGCATTGACCGTGAGGACGACTTCAAACGTGTCTTCGCCGGCCGTGCGCGCCTGAACGTCGATGGCCAGGTCAATCGCCGGGGCTGGCTGGCCAGGGCGCAGCGTTTCCGGGGCACCCGGGTTTTCGAAGGAGAGATCCTTCACATATTGCGCGAGAACGCGCAGCTGCGGCGCTTGGGCTGCGGCATTGTCGGCGGGCGTGTTGGGTGCGTCGGTCATGGAACTCCCCGGATGGGTCTGTAAACGGCTGGCCTGGAACGGCCGGGTCAATGAGAGCGCGCCCGTTACCATGGCCACCCGCCAGCGGCAAGCAGGCAAGACCACAGTGCAAAGGCTGACGCGCGGTCAAATTGAGCCTATATCTGGTCTTGTGACATGTGCGCGCGCGGTTCGAACTTGCGCGCGAAGCTCAGCAAAGGTGCGACCGTCCTCATGGATATCTGGACCCTCATTGGTGGAGTCGCTGCGATCTTCTTCGCCTACCGCCTGTATACGGTGCTGGGACGGCGGGAAGGCCACATGGAAGCGCCAGCCCCGCGCGCCAAACCTGCGACAGCGTCAGACTCTGACAAGACCCCCAATCTCCGACCTGCATTTGAAGGACCTGCTGCGGCTGGCCTTGAAGCGATTGCGGCGGTCGATACGCATTTTGACCCGTCCACTTTCAAGGACGGTGCCCAGAATGCCTATGTGTTGATTGTCGAGGCATTTGCTGCCGGTGACCGCAAGGCGCTTGAACCCCTCCTGGCACCCAACGTCCTCGATCGCTACACGACTGCCATCGACCAGCGCGCGGATCGTGGTGAAACCGTCCGCACGGACGTTGAGCGGCTCAAGGACGTAGACATCATTGAAGCGGGCCATGCCAACAACACGGCTCGCATCAAGGTGCGTTTTGTCGCCGAAATCGCGACCGAGACCCGAGACAGTGATGATGTGGTCATTGCCGGTGATATCGGCCGTCTGGCTACCGTTACGGAAGACTGGGTGTTTGAGCGTCGTACTGACCGGGGCGATCCCAACTGGGTGCTGACCCGTGTTGCCGCGGTTTGATCGCTGCCTCCTGATCGGTGCCGTGCTGCTGGCGTCATGCCAACCGCATCGGCCTGAGCCTGACCCGCAACCGGAGCCGGAACCCCCGACCGTCGAGCGACCGGAAACCCTTGATTTCCAACCCATCACCTGGTCCGACATGCCCGGTTGGTCTGATCGCGACCTGGCGCCGGCCCTGCAGGCCTTTCAGCGCAGTTGCGAACGTCTGAACCGTCGCGCCGACAGTGATCCGCTCAATCCCCAGGCCCGATGGGCCGGGCGGGTTGAGGACTGGCGGGGCGCCTGTGCCGCTGCGGCGATGACCGTGGCCGGTCCCGAGGCGGCGCGGTCCAGCCTGGAAGCGGTTTTTACCCCGGTTCGTCTACTGGCGCGAGATGCGGAAACTCTTGAAACCCGGACCGATGGCCTGCTGACCGGGTACTACGAGCCTTATGTGCAGGTACGGCGCAATCGTCAGGGCGAATTCACCCAACCCTTGCGCCGCCGACCGGATGACCTGGTCACCGTTGACCTTGGCCGCTTTGACGAAAGCCTGGCCGGCCGCCGGATCGTCGGCGAAGTGAGTGACGGCGAACTGGTCCTCTACAAGGACCGCGCCCGTATCGAATCCGAAAACGCCGGTGAAATTTTCGCCTGGGGGCGGCCGGTCGACGTGTTCTTCCTGCAGATACAGGGCTCTGGCCGCCTCGTTTTCGCTGATGGGCATGAAGAACGCGCGGCCTTTGCCGCCCATAACGGCCTTCCCTACCGCTCGATCGGACGCGAACTGGTGCGGCGCGGCGAACTGGAAGCCCATGCGGCGTCCAAACAGGGCATCGAGGCCTGGCTGTCGGCGCGCGGTCCCGAAGCGATCGCAGAGCTGTTTGGCGTCAATCCGCGCTATGTTTTCTTCCAGAGTGAAAGCCTTGCCAATCCGGAGCTCGGTCCGCGCGGTTCGTCCGGGGTTGCGCTGACCCCGATGGCGTCGATTGCGGTGGATACGCGTGTCATGGCGCACGGTGTTCCTGTCTGGCTGTCGGCTGACTTGCCGGAGCTGGACGGATGGACCGGACTGGTGATCGCCCAGGACTCCGGTGGCGCCATCAATGGTCCGTTGCGCGGAGATTTCTTCTGGGGCTGGGGCGAAACCGCCGAGCGACGGGCCGGCACGACAAGGGCCCGGGCCGAGTGGACCATCCTGCTGCCCCATACCGTGGTGGCACGCCTGTTTGCCGATGCCGAGCTGAATTGATCGATGAGCCGGAAGCGGACCATGCGCCCGGAAGAGCGTGCGCTCTGGAGCCGCGTGGCTAAGTCGGTAAAGCCGATCTCGGAGGACAGGCTGCGTTCGCTGGAAGAAGCCGAGCCAGTCTTGCGCGCTGCACCGAAACCGCCCTCGCAAAAGTCGATGGATACGTCCGCCCGGGCGTATGACTCCGGTGTTCCGACACCGCCAAACAACCGGCCCGCAGCCTCTTATGCTCCCCCGACCCCGCATGACCGGGCGGGTGAGAAACGGGTACGTCGCGGTCGGCTGGAGATTGATGGCCGGATTGATCTGCACGGTCTGACCCAGGACCAGGCGCTGCGCTCGCTCCGCCACTTCCTGCAGATGGCCCATGCCGGCGGTTACCGGACAGTCCTTGTTATCACCGGCAAGGGCTTCAAGTCCCGCGACCGTGATATCGCGCCCTGGGAGCAGGTCGAGGAGCCCGGTGTACTCAGGCGCAAGCTACCGGAATGGCTGGGACTTCCGGAATTCAGTCAGTATGTGTCAGGATACGCGAAATCGCACTCCCGTCACGGTGGAAGCGGCGCCTTTTATGTGACGCTGCGCGTTCGCGGCAAGGCCTGAATGTCGGCTGGCTGGCCTACAGGATGAATTTCGATAGGTCGGCATTCTTGGCCAGCTCACCGACATGCTCGGCGACATAGTCCGCATCGATGGTGATGGCCTGGCCGCCCCGATCGGAGGCGGTAAAGGAAATATCCTCGACCAGTTTCTCCATCACCGTCTGCAGGCGACGCGCGCCAATATTCTCAACGCTGGCATTGACGTCGGCGGCCAGCTTGGCCAGCGCGTCGATAGCCTCATCGGTGAAATCCAGGGTCACCCCTTCGGTGGCCAAAAGTCCCACATACTGCTTGATCAGGCTGGCCTCGGGCTCAACCAGGATCTGTTTCAGGTCGGCTTCGCTGAGCGCTGACAATTCGACGCGGATCGGCAGACGGCCCTGCAATTCCGGCAGCATGTCGGAGGGTTTGGCGACATGGAAGGCACCAGAGGCGATGAACAGGATATGGTCTGTCTTGATGGCGCCATGCTTGGTGGCCACCGTGGTGCCTTCGATCAGCGGCAGCAGGTCGCGCTGAACGCCTTCGCGGGACACATCGCCGCCGCGCGCATCCGCACGGGCCGCGATCTTGTCGATCTCGTCGAGGAAGACGATGCCGTCATTCTCGGCCAGCTTGATGGCCTCGGCTGTGATCTGGCTGTCATCGAGCAGCTTGTCAGCTTCCTCATTGATCAGCGGCTCGTAGGCGTCCTTGACCTTCATCCGCACGGTCTTGGTCTTCTGGCCGAAGCCCTTGCCCAGAATGTCCCCGATATTGATCACACCGGCGCCACCGGTTGGCATGCCCGGAATGTCCAGCATCTGCATGCCCGAACCGGTATCGGCCAGCTGGACCTCGACATCCTTGTCGTCCAGCTCGCCAGCCAGCAGCCGTTTGCGAAAACTTTCGCGCGTGCTCTCGCTGGCATTCGGCCCGACCAGGGCGTCCACCACGCGGTTTTCCGCAGCCGAATGGGCCTTGGCCTTCACGTCCTCACGCTTGGTCTCGCGGACGATGTTGATGGCAATTTCCACCAGGTCGCGGGCGATCTGTTCGACATCACGGCCGACATAGCCGACTTCGGTGAATTTGGTCGCTTCGACCTTGATGAAGGGCGCGCCGGCGAGCTTTGCCAGGCGGCGCGAGATCTCGGTCTTGCCGACGCCGGTCGGTCCGATCATCAGGATGTTCTTGGGCGTCACTTCATCGGCCAGCGCGTCATCCAGCTGGCGGCGTCGCCAGCGATTGCGCAGGGCGATGGCGACGGCCTTCTTGGCGTCGGCCTGGCCGACGATGAAGCGGTCGAGCTCGGAAACTATTTCGCGGGGGGTAAAATCGGTCATTATCGTCTTTGCATTGCTTGCGCGTGTGTCTGATGTAATGAGCTGAAGACCGCAAAACCAGACCTGAAAGGCACTTGCCCATGACCCGACCAAGATTTCATCTCGCATTCCCCGTCGATGATCTGTCTGCAGCCCGCCGGTTCTATGGCGAATTTCTGGGTTGTCGGGAGGGCCGGTCTTCCGAGGCCTGGATCGATTTCGACTTTCACGAACACCAGATTGTCGCTCACCTCGCGCCTGAGGAATGCAGCGCCGCTTCGCTGGGTCAGGTCGATGGCAAGCAGGTGCCCGTCCGCCATTTCGGGCTGCTGCTTGACTGGCCGGACTGGGAGGCGCTCGCCGATCGCCTCAAGGCGGCGGGCCAGCCCTTCGTCATAGAACCCTATGTCCGTTTTGCCGGTGAGCCGGGAGAGCAGGGAACCTTCTTTGTCCGGGACCCGGCTGGCAATGCACTCGAATTCAAGACGTTCCGGGATGAGGCGCAGGTGTTTGCGCGCTGATCGGCCTGGCGCCGACCTTGCTCCCTCCGCCGGAAAACGCCGATACTGACTTGCCGGCTGCGCAATCCTGACGAAAGGAGTGCCGGATGGATGGGAAATCAGGAAGCGGTTCCGCCTATGTCCGCTGGCTTTCGCGTGTTTCGCTGCTGCTGTTGTCGCTACACACGGTTTATGTGATCGGCTGGGCTGTGGTCGATATCGCGGTGCGCACGGGAATGTGGCCGGTCGGCTCGTGGGACTGGGATGCGGCCGCCTTCTTCGCATCATTGTCCTTCTGGCAGGAGGCGACGTTCTTCTCGTCAACGGCGCTTGCCATGGTCAGCATTTGGCTGCACCTCAAACGCAGCGCCCTGATCATCCCGGTCTTTCTGGTGTCCTACTTCCTTTACCGCCTCGACAGCTTCTTCCTGACACTGAACGACCTGTTCAACGGGGTCGGTGGGTTTGAGACATTCGCACCAATGCTCGTCCTGCAGCTGGCTTTGCTGCTGGCGCTGATGCTGTTGTGGGGAGAGGGATATTTCGACCGATCGGTTTTTCGGCCCTCGCAGGACCGGGCTTGAAGCCTGGCCTGCCGCCCGGCTAGCTCTCCAGCGTCTCGACGGTAAGGTTTTCATTGGTGTAGACGCAGATCCGGGCCGCGATCTCCATCGCCTTGCGGGCAATGACTTCCGGGTCGGCCTCATAGTCGAAGATCGCGCGGGCGGCCGACAGGGCGTAATTGCCGCCGGACCCGACCGCGACCACGCCGTCCTCCGGTTCCAACACATCACCGGCCCCGGTCAGCAGGAAGGTCTCGGTACTGTCGCCGACGATCAGCATCGCTTCCAGTCGACGCAGATAGCGGTCGGTGCGCCAGTCCTTGGCCAGTTCGACACAAGCCCGTGCCAGTTGTTTGGGATATTGCTCGAGCTTGGCTTCCAGGCGCTCGAACAGGGCGAAGGCGTCTGCGGTTGCCCCGGCGAAGCCGGCAATCACGTCACCGCCGGCGAGGCGGCGGACTTTGCGGGCATTGCCCTTCATCACGGTCGGGCCGATCGACACCTGGCCATCACCGGCGACCACCAGACGGCCGCCCTTGCGCACGGCGATGATCGTGGTGCCGCGCCATTGGCTGGCGTCGGCATAATCGGGCGAGGAAGCATGTGTCATGAGCCGGTCTCCGGATGAAGTCGTCCACCCGATGTGGCCGACCCGGCGGAGCGGATCAAGAGGGCAAGCTGTCCGGCGCTGGCAATTACTCGCCGACGGCGCGGTCGGCATGGCTTTCGGTGGCAAAGGCGATGAAGTCGCTGGCCGGCATCGGGCGGGCGAACAGGAAGCCCTGGGCCAGGGTCGCACCCTGGGCCCGCAGCATCTGGTGCTGTTCCGGTGTTTCCACGCCTTCGGCCACCGTTTCCAGCTTCAGCGACTTGGCCATGGCCAGGATCGTCTCGACCACGATGCGGGCATGGTGATCGGTGGTCATGTCGCGCACGAAACTCTGGTCGATCTTGAACACGTCGAACGGCATCCGCGTCAGATAGGCGAGCGAGGAATGGCCGGTGCCGAAATCATCAATGGCGAAGTTGACGCCGCGATCCCGCAAGGGCTGGACCTGTTCGATAACCCGTTCCGGATTTTCCATGGCGATGGATTCAGTCAGCTCCAGCTCCAGAAGGTGCGGCGGCAGATTGGCCGCGGCGAGCGCTTCAACCACCGAGTCCGAGAAGCCGTCGCGTTCAAACTGCATGGCTGACACATTGACTGCGACCGGGATTTCCAGTCCGCGATCGCGCCAGGCAGCGGCTTCGCGGCAGGCGGCCCGCAGGACCCAGTCGCCGATCTCGCCGATCAGGCCGCATTCTTCGGCTGCCTCGATGAAGGCGCCGGGCGACAGCAGGCCGGCAGTCGGATGCTGCCAGCGAACAAGGGCCTCGGCACCGGCGCAAGCGCCATCCGTCATCAGCACTTTGGGCTGATAGAAGACCACCAACTGATCCTGGGCCACCGCATCGCGAAGTTCGTTTTCCAACACCAGGCGCTCGAAGGCGGACTGGTTCATGGACGGTTCGAAGAATTGTGCCGCAGAGCCACCGGCGCGCTTGGCATGGGCCATGGCGAGGTCGGCGTGTCGCATCAGGGTTTCCGGGTCGGCTCCGTCCTGAGGGAAGACCGCGACACCGATCGACACGCCCAGGAAGACCTGGTGGCCGGAAATTTCAAATGGCAGGCGGATGGCATCGACCAGCTTGTTGGCGATCCGGGCCGCGTCAGCGCTGTCTTCGATGGTCGGCAAGAGCACGGTGAACTCATCACCACCCAGCCGCGCCACCATGGACGGGTCTTCGGTATTGCCGGAAGCCAGGTCACAGCCGCGCGTCACTTCGGACAGTCGGCGTCCGACCATTTCCAGCAGGCGATCGCCTTCGCCTATGCCGAGCGAGTCATTGACGCGCTTGAAACGGTCGAGGTCGAGGAAGAGCACGGCACCGGAGCCACCATCTTCGAGCGATTTGCGGGCCACCCGCTCGGTTTCCTTGCGGAAGCGTTCGCGGTTGGGCAGCTCGGTGACCAGGTCGACATAGGCCAGGCGGTGAATGCGTTTGAGATTGCCGTCGAGGCGCGCAAACATGCGGTTGAAGGCGTTGGCAAGCACTTCCAGCTCGTCACCGGTCTTCACCGAAATGCGCATGTCGAGATTCTTGGACGAGGCCAGGCGGGCGGCGTCGGTCAATGTCTGGACCGGACGCAGTGCACGGCCCACGATCAGCGCTGCCAGCGGCAGGAAAATGCCCAGGGCGAACAAGGCAATCAGGGTCTGGCGCTGGAAGGCGGCATTGCGTGAGGCGACCAGCTCGACCAGCGGCTGCTGCATGTAGACCACACCAACCAGACGGCGGGACTGGGTGTAGACCGGAGCCGAAACCTCGAGCATGCCGTCGTGCAGGTCATAGCGCAGATCACCGGCACCGAGCGACATCACGGCTATATCAGCGGCCCGCAGCTGACCTTGCTCGCGGTCGTCGTCATAGGCTTCGCCCAGGACTTCGCGCCGATTGTTGAGCACATACAATTGCGAGGCGCCGATCGAGGCGATCAATTCCTCGACATAAAGATCGACATATCCGGCGTCATTGGTCGAGATCGGATTGGCCAGACGGCTGGCAGTTGCCTGCAGCGTCGCCACGGATCGCTCGATCAGCAGATTACGGGTCTCGCGCTGGGCGGACACGTTTTCCAACGTCATCAGCATGAGTGTCGTTGCGAAAATAAGTGCACCGGTCAGAAGCGTGAACTTCATGACCAGAGATCGCATTACTCGCGCAACCGCTTTGCGGATGGGTGCCATGTTAACCCCTGAACGTTCCCCCGAGAGGGTCACGAAATCGCCACCAAACACCGGGTCGATGTCGCCACCTACCCGTTCTCAGCGATCAGAATGTCAGCAAGCACTTGAATTGTGGTTAAAATGCCGGAATTGTTTCATTAAGTTTTTAGGCAAATGCCGGACGTCCCTTTATTCAAAGGCAATCCCGGCTGTCTCTGCCAGTGTTTTCAGTGAAGTTTCCGGTCGTGCTCCATAATGGGAGATCACTTCGGCCGCGCAAATTGCCCCCATCCGACCGGCTTCAGCGAGCGGTTTTTCCTGGGCAATGCCGAGCAGGAAGCCGGCCGCGAACAGGTCACCAGCCCCTGTTGTATCAATAAGTTGCGTTACGGGTTCGGCTGCGACGGTCACCATTTCATCGCCGCGGGCAATGACCGCACCCTTTTCCGACCGGGTCACCGCGACAATCGCCACATCCTTGCGGGCCAGGACCATGGCCGTGTCGAAGTCGCTGGCCTCGTACAGCGCAATGATCTCGGCCTCATTGGCCAGCAGGATGTCGATATGGTGGGCGACCAGGTGGCGGAAGGCGGCCCGGTGCCGCTCGACACAGAATACATCCGACAGGGTCAGCGCCGTGCGGCGCTTGTGTGCGGCAGCCATTTCGGCCGCCGCCACATAACCACGCTTGGCCTCTTCACGGTCGAAGAGATAGCCTTCAAGGTAAATGATTTCAGACGCCTGCAGTGCGGCTGCGCCTGCTGCCACATCCTCTTCAGTGACCAGGGCTGCGGCGCCGAGGAAGGTCGACATGGAGCGCCCGGCGTCCGGCGTGACATTGATCAGGCAGCGCGCCGTGGCCGGGCCGTCGGTCAGCGGAGGCGTGTCGAAATGAACACCGATGGTACGGATGTCGTGGGTGAAAATCTCGCCCAGCTGGTCTGCCGCGACCTTGCCGATATAGGCGGCCTTTCCACCGAGCGAAGCAATCCCCGCCACGGTGTTGGCGGCCGATCCGCCCGAAGCTTCCTTGCCCGGCTGCATGCTGGCGTAGAGCGTGCGGGCCCGATCCTCATCGATCAGGGTCATCGCGTCCTTGGCGATCCCCTCGGCGGCGAGAAAGGCGTCGGTGGCGGGCGAGAGAACGTCGACAATCGCATTGCCAACGGCAAGCACGTCAAAACGGGCATCGGACATCGGGGTCATCCATTTCGGCTGGTTTCGCTGGCAGGGTTAAACGCAGCGCCGCTCCAGAACAAGACTTGCGGTCACGCCGGTGCGCGGCTAGCCAGCAATCCATGACCCGGATCGCTTTCCTCACCGCCAGCTGCATGCTGCGCGACCACCCAGATGCCCGCAAGGACTATTGGGAATACGAGCTTGAAATTGCAGCCCTGCAACCCGCCTGCGAGGCGATCGGGCTGAACCTGGAACCGGTCATCTGGGACGCGGCGGATTTCAACCCGTCGGCCTTCGATGCGGTCGTGATCGGAACCTGCTGGGACTACATGGAAAAGCCCGAGGCCTTCATGGCGATGCTGGAGCGCTGTGACCGTGAGACTCGACTGCTCAATCCGCTGGAAACTGTACGCTGGAACAGCCGCAAGACCTATCTCAGAGACCTGGCGGCGCGCGGCGCGCCGATGATCCCCACCGTGTGGGCTGACGCTGCCAATGCGGACACGATCCGGGCGGCGTTCGATACGCTGGGGGCCGATGATGTCGTGGTCAAGCCGGTGCTGGGCGCTGGCGCCTGGCGTCAGGCGCGTCTGCAACGTGGTGAGCCTTTGCCGTCTGCGGACCAATTGCCACCGTCCGATTGCATGATCCAGCCTTTCCTGCCTGCGGTCGGCGAAGAGGGCGAATACGCTTTTCTCTTTTTCAATCGGGACTTTTCCCATTGTGCCCGCAAGATCCCGGCGAAAGGCGATTATCGCGTCCAGTCAGAATATGGCGGCCATGAAGAAGTCCATACGCCCAGTGCCGACGAATTGGCGCTGGCGCGCTCGGTTCTCGATTGTATCGAAGGCGATGTTCTTTACGCCCGTGTCGACATGCTGCGCGGCCTCGACGGCAAACTCGCCCTGATCGAGATCGAGCTGATTGAGCCCTATCTCTATCCGGAGCAGGGCCCGCAGATCGGCGAGGTCTTCGCCCGGGGGCTGACGGCAATCCTTGCACGCCAACCGGCTTGATCGGGCCTTGAGCGTCGAAGCGGCATATGGGGTGACAAACACGCCTGAACCCAGACCTTATCCCCGCCAACGCACCCCTTTCCTTCTCCCTTGGGAGAAGGTGGCCGGAGGCCGGATGAGGGGGATTCCTGTCGACCTCACCGGGATTTACCCCTCACCCTGACCCTCTCCCCAGGGAGAGGGAAAGTGCGCTCTGGCAAATAAAATCAGCAAACTTATCCTCCCCCCTTACCCACCAGGCGATAATGCCCTCGGTTTTCGGGACGGGAGGCACGAGCTCAGTCACTTGTGCCCGGAAACTTGCGGAGCCTGTCCGCGCCTTGGATGTGACACTCCAAAGCTCCGGCAGGGCGTGCGATCAGGTCCAGGGGCACTAAACGACCGACCCTCAGTACCTGGCGCATTGGAATCGGGGGCGAGAGCGTCCGGGAAATCTCCGTGAGCGGGATGCTTGTCGAAGCCTACCGTTATTAAAACAGCGCTTTATCGGCTCCGGCCGACATCCCGCTCCCTCCCATCCAAACGCCAGGCGATCCCGCCGTGGCGCTATCCGCGCTTGGGTCAGGCGCCCTTCGGCGCGGGCGTCTTGTCCTTGAACTGGCAGATATCCTCGACCGGGCAGCGCCAGCATTCCGGCTTTCTCGCCTTGCACAGATAGCGGCCATGCAGGATCAGCCAGTGATGGGCGCCCTGGCGGAATTCGTCCGGCATGATCTTTTCCAGCCGCAATTCGACGGCCAGCGGGTCCTTGCCCGGTGCCAGCTTGGTTCGGTTGGAGACGCGGAAAATATGGGTATCGACGGCGATCGTGGGGACGCCGAAGGCCTCGTTCATCACCACATTGGCGGTTTTGCGGCCAACCCCTGGCAAGGCTTCCAGCGCCGCTTGGTCCGCCGGAACCTCACCGCCATGCCGCTCGATCAGCAATTGCGAAAGAGCGATGACATTTTTGGCCTTGGTGCGGAACAGGCCGATCGTCTTGACCCGGTCGCGGACATGATCCTCGCCCAGTGCAACCATCTTTTCCGGCGTGTCGGCTTCCTGGAACAACAGCCGTGTCGCCTTGTTGACCCCGACATCGGTCGCTTGGGCCGACAGGGCGACAGCGACCAGCAGCGTGTAGGGATTGGTGTAGTCCAGTTCGGTCTTGGGGTCGGGGCGGTCCTGGGCGAGGCGGGCCATCAGGTCGTGGGCCTGCTCGCGATTGAGGCCACGCGGTTGGCGCTTGGCGCGCTTCATTTTGGGTTTGGCGGCATTGGCAGGCATGCGGTCACTCCGGCGTCAGGATGGTGCGCTGTCGATGAAAAGCCATATGGCGATCACCGCCAGCAAGATGGCCAGGGCCCGGCGGACATGGAGGGTTCGGGCCGGGTCTTTCAACCAACCGGCAGCCCGGGCTGCCAGCAGGACAATGATCAGATGAATGGCGGTGGCAATGGCGACCGACAGGATGGTCAGGCCAACAGCCTGTGGCAGAAGCGGCAGGTCAGGCTGAAGGAACTCCGGCAGGACGATCAGATAGAAGAGACCGGCCTTCGGGTTCAGGAGGTTGATCATCAGCCCATGTCGGAAGTGACGCGCCCGGTGGTTGCCGGATCGAGCGGGCGAGCTCTCTCCGGAACTCCGCCAGCCTTCCAAGGCGAGCCAGAGAAGAAACAGCATGCCCCCATAGCGCATCATGCCGAAAAGCCAGGGAGTGCGCTCGACAAGAGCCGCCAGGCCGATAGCTGCGAGCAGCCCGATGCAGAGCAGGCCGACCATCACGCCTAGCACGGCAGAGAATCCTGCCTGTCTGCCGCGATCAGCGCTGAGAACCGCCAGCCAGGCCATGTTCGGGCCGGGGGTGAGTTCCAGCAGCAGAACGGTCAGGGCAAAAGTGAAAACAGGGTCGAGCGCGGCGGTCATGGTCTTCGATTAGGCACAAACCTGGTTCACGTCACCTGCCAATCGGTGCAAATGACTCGCTTCAGGCAGACCATCCGAATATCGGGCCGCCGCAAGAAGCGGGTGGAGCGGTGGCAGCGAGCGCGTACACTCCGGACCATGACAGCTGAACTCTACACACTCGACGCCTCGTCCAAGGATTATCACCGCATCGCCGGTGCCCTGGCTTTTCTGGGTGACAACTGGCGGGATCATCCCGACCTGGATAGCGCCGCACGGGCGGCCGGCCTGTCGCCGCACCATTTCCAGCGTATTTTCACCCGCTGGGTCGGTGTCTCGCCCAAGAAGTTTGTCGGCGCTCTGGCGCATGACACCGCCCGGGAAGCGCTCGATGACGGTGCCTGCATGCTTGAAGCCGCTTTCGAGGCCGGCCTGTCCGGACCGGGCCGGTTGCACGACCTGTTCATCGCCCACGAGGCGGTGACGCCGGGGGATGCCAAGCGGCGGGGCGCTGGTCTGACTTTCACCTGGGGTGTCGCGCCCTCGCCGTTTGGCGATGCGGTGATGTTGGTCGCGCCTCGCGGACTATCGGCCATGGCCTTCGCCGACCCCGACATTGAAAGCGGGTTCGCCGATCTGGAAGCCCGTTATCCGGCGGCTGAGTACACGCGAGACGATGCGGTCGCCCGGCAGTGGGCCGAGCGCATCTTCACCCCGACCGGCCGCGAAAAACTGCCTCTGGCGCTTTATGGTACGCCCTGGCAGCGCCAGGTCTGGCGGGCGCTTCTGACCATTCAGCCGGGTGAGACCACCAGCTACAAGTCGATTGCCGAGCACGTGAAATCACCCAAGGCTTCCCGCGCCGTTGGAGCTGCGGTCGGTGCCAACCCGATCTCCTGGCTGATCCCCTGTCACCGTGTGCTGGCCTCGAATGGCAAGTTGACCGGCTATCACTGGGGTGTTGAACGCAAGCGGGCAATGCTCGCCTACGAGACCGCGAGGGGTTAGATTGTCGGGATGAGCAATCCCTTCCTTTACGCCGCCGGTATCGCCCTGGTCCTGGCTGCCGCCTTCTTCCTGAGCTGGCTGGCGGCCCGTCGCTCGCTGATGGAAGATGCCCGGATCGAATACGCTGAACGGTCTTCCAGCAAGCCCGGGACGGTCAAGGGTGTCGACGCGGCGACCTTTGAACGCATCTATGTGTCGTCCCATGAGCCGCGCGGCGCGCTTTACATCGCTGCGGCGCTGGTGCTGGCCGTTGTCATAACGCCCTTTGCCGGTGTCGGCCTGATCGCCCTGTGGCCGTATATCGTCATGATGCTGGACGGTGGCCCTTGGTATGATGTCGGCTACTACCCTTGGATGTTCTACATGTTCTTCGGCCTGTGTGGCTGTTGGGCGTTTGCCGGGGCTGTGGTCGCCCGCATCCATCACGCCCGTACGCCGGAAAACTTCAACCCGGCCCTGGCCCGGGCGCGCGGCGAACCGCTCGATGATGTTGCAATTCCGCGCAAACGCCCCAAATGGGCGGTGGAGGCCCTTTCGGGCACCAAAACCGACGCATCGTCGGCATCGGACAACTGACGCTTGAGGGGGTTTTCATGCGCTATCTGCACACCATGGTCCGGGTCGCCGACCTGGAGGCCAGTCTCCGCTTCTATTGCGACGGTCTCGGGCTGACGGAAATCAGCCGTTATGACAGTGAAAAAGGTCGTTTCACCCTGATTTTTCTCGCCACTCCGGAAGATGTCGCTGCCGCCGGGTATACGGGTGGCAAGATCCCCGAGGGCCTGCCCTGCGTCGAGCTGACCCATAACTGGGATCCGGAGACCTACCAGGGCGGACGCAATTTCGGCCATCTCGCCTACCGCATGGACAATGTCTATGAGTGCTGCCAGCGCCTGATGGACATGGGTGTCACGATCAACCGTCCGCCCCGCGACGGCCACATGGCCTTTGTCCGCTCTCCCGACGGCATCTCGATCGAACTCCTCCAGCGCGGCGAGGATTTGCCGCCGCAGGAGCCGTGGTCGTCGATGGAGAATACCGGCAGCTGGTAGGTCGTCAGGCCGCCCGCCGCATGTCCTCATAGCGCTTGCCGGGTTCGTCCTCGAAGCTTTCGGCGAGCACGGTCAGACGTTCGACGCGATCTGTGCGAAAGTGTCTGAAATCATTGCGTAATTCACACCAGGCAGAGAGCAGCCAGACGCGACCGAAACAGGTCAGCGCCAGCGGGCGTATGACCCGCTCGGTGGTGTCGTCGGCGAGGGATTGATAGCGGACCCGCAGCTTGCGCTTGCTGGCGATGGCGTTGCGGACCGGACCAAAGGCTTCCGGTCGCACGGTGTCGTCGAGGAAGGCCGCAAACAGCGGCACGCCGCGCAGGCGCTGACGATGGGACTCCGGCAGGGCGTGCTCGATCTTTGCCAGCGCCTCATTGGCCGCCGAGGCCAGGTCCTTGTCGCCGGTCGCCTTGACGAGGCGAGCGCCGAGCGCCAGTGCGTCGAGTTGTTCGAAGGAAAATGTCAGGGGCGGCAGGTCGAATCCGGGACGCAGGACATAGCCGACGCCGGCCTCGCCATCGATCGGTGCACCGGATCCGATCAGATGGGCGATATCGCGATAGATGGTCCGTTCGGAGACCTCGAAGCGATGCCCCATCTCATGGGCGGTGACGGCGCCCGGTGCGGCTTCTCGCAAGGCCTGGACAATGCGGATCAGTCTCTCGGCACGGCGCACTGACACCTCCTGCAAATCGGGTTGGCGGGATGATGTCAGGGTTTGTGGCGTGCGGCAAGTTGCAGTGTTTCACGTGCAACATCGCTGATTTGTCAGGAGGTTGGCGTGATGAGCCTAACCGGCCACAACGTCCTGCATCGAGTATTCGCCGGCCGCGCGGCCCTGACCGTCATTGTCCATCCAGCGTAGCGCGGCGAGTGCCCCACGGGCAAAAATCGATCGATCCAGGGCGCGGTGGGAAATCGTGATTTCCTCGAGCTCGGCCAGGAAGCGGACTGTGTGTTCTCCGACCACCGAACCTCCGCGGCTGACGGCAAAGCCGATCGAGCCCGGCTTGCGGGGTCCGGTCACGCCTTCCCGGCTCCAGGTCGCCAGGCTTTCCAGACTGTCACCGCGACTTGCTGCTGCGGCGCGGGCCAGCATCAGCGCCGTGCCGGAGGGGGCGTCGGCCTTGCGGCGGTGGTGGGTTTCATGGACTTCGATATCCCAGTCGGCGGCGGGAAGCCGTGCGGCTTCGCGAACCAGCGCCTCGGTCACGGCGACGCCGAGCGAGAAATTTCCAGCCATCAGGACCGGGAGACGGTCGGTGCAGGCCGTCAGTCGGGCCGATTGCTCGCCGTTGAATCCGGTGACGCCGGTGATCAACGCCGGCCCCCCCAGGCTTGCCAGGCGTTCGGCTGCGGCAACGGTCATGCTCGGCAGGCTGGCATCCAGAACGATGTCAGCCGTCTCGACCGCATGCTCCAGCGCCGTGTCGGCCCGGCAATCTATCGGATCGCGTCCCAGCCAGGTGCCAATATCCTCGCCGGATACTGGCGACTCGGCCCTCACGACGGCGCCAGCGATCCGGAAATCCGGATTGTCGAGCAGGGCACGGCAGATGGCACTGCCCAGGCGGCCGGTTGGCCCGAGCACGGCGACACGAATGGGAGCGGTCAAACCGGTCCTCCAGTCACGAATTGGTCTGCCAGCTTCTCGAACAGGTAGGAGCCGACAATCGGAAGGATTGGCAGCAGGATATAGAGCGAAAAGCGCGTGGCCAGACCCGTCGACAGCGGCCATTCAGGACGCTGCGCCACCCAGATCTCGTAGTCCGTCAGTCCGGCGAGCGCAGACGATGCCGCATCCTCTCCCGCCAGGGCCCGGTCGCGAACGCGGGCCATCTCCTCATGAATCCGGTCGAGCTCTGCAGCCTTGGCAGCGCAGATTTTCCGGTGCACGGGATTGAGGGCACTTGTCAGGATGAAAACGCCCCCTGCCGCGGTGGCAGCGATGGTCGGGATGGTTATCCAGAGTTGTTCGGGATTGAGCATGAAGAGCAGCAGGATGGCGGCCATGATCATCCAGGAACGAGCGGCTCTGAGTCCGATCCGGCCAAATGCGTTGAGGCGTTCGAGATGAAACAGGTCGACGGCGAGGTGTTGCGCAATCAGATCCTTGATCTCGCGGCTTCGTCTGGAAACGTCCATGCCGGCCCGGAACCCTGTTCCGAAAAGTATGGGTGACACGATCAGGAACCACAGGCCGATCGAACTGACATAGTCCAGTGGTGCAGTACCTTCTGTCACCATCATCACGACATTGAAGACGATACCGAAAACAAATCCGAACCAGAACAGGCGGTGATAGCTGGCCCGCCACTCGACTGGCGCACCCAGGGACAGATTGCGAACAGCCTGTTGGCCAGCAGGTCCGACAGCCTGTGCAAGGTCTTCCGTATCGGTTTCCCATCGACCGCTGGAACTGCCCGCAAATGCGATGGCGGCTGTCTGGATCAGCGACAGGACAAAGGCGATCCAGCTAACCTTGTGGGTTGTCCAGACGCCGGCATCTGTCTGGTAGAGAAAGGGCGGGCTTTGTGTCATCTGGGCGATCAGGATGTACAGCCCGTACACGATCAGGAAGATCACCGCGGTGGTGCCCATCACGCCAAAGGGTGAGTGCCGGTAAAGAATGAACTCCAGCGTGTCGAACCGGTCGTTTGACCCGGTCTTCGATTCATCTGTGGCCAAACCCGTCCCCTCCCACTGCCAAGCGGCGTGTGTCAGGAAACCTAATCCGCTCTGCGAGGGGATGTCACGCCGCCAGTTCGGCGTGTTCAGCCGGCGTTGGGTCGTCCGTCATCGGTGGTGACGTCTTCCCAGAATTGTTTGACCTTGTTGAAGAAGCCGGCGCTGTCCGGGTTGCAGCCCTCACCGGACAGGTCGCAGAACTCCTTCAGGAGCTCTTTCTGCCGGTCGCACAGATTGCGCGGCGTTTCGACAAACAGTTCGACGATCATGTCGCCACGCGGTCCACCGCGAAGTCGCGGCATGCCCTTGCCACGCATCCGCATCCGCTTGCCGGTTTGGGCGCCTTCGGCGATCTTCATCTCGGCCTTGCCGCCTTCGATGGTGGGGACCTGAATCGTGCATCCCAGCGCCGCCTGGACCATGGAAGCCGGCGTTCGGCAATAGAGATTGGGTCCGTCGCGTTCGAAAATTTCGTGTTCACGCACGGAGATGAAAATGTAGAGATCGCCGCGCGGTCCGCCGCGGGCTCCGGCCTCACCTTCGCCGGCGAGCCGGATCCGGGTGCCATCCTCGACGCCGGCCGGAACAGTGACGTTGAGAGTACGGGTCTTGCGGACCCGACCGACACCATCGCAGTCATTGCAGGGTGTCTTCACATACTGGCCGCGCCCACCACATTGCGGGCAGGTCTGCTCCATGGTGAAGAAACCCTGGGAGCGTCTGATGCGTCCGGCACCTTGGCAGGTGCCACAGGTTTCCAGCTCCGTGCCGGGTTCATTGCCCTGACCATCGCAACGCTCGCAATTCATGGCGGTCGGCACCTTGATGGTTTCGTCCTTGCCGTTGAATGCATCCTCGAGCGAAATTTCCATGTCGAAGCGGAGGTCGGACCCGCGCGCCGGACCGGCATGACCGCGTCCGCCACGACGACCACCACCGCCACCCATGTTGAAGGCTTCACCGAAGACCTGCTCGAAAATGTCAGCGAAATCAGCCGCCCCGCCGCCGCCGCCGAACGGACCCTGGCCGCCACCCATGCCGCCACCCTGTTCAAACGCAGCATGACCCATGCGATCATAGGCGGCGCGCTTGTTCGGGTCGGACAAGACGGAATACGCTTCGCCGACTTCCTTGAAACTGGCTTCTGCCGCGGCATCGCCCGGATTGCGGTCCGGGTGGAATTTCATGGCCTGCTTGCGATAGGCGCTTTTCAGCGTCTTTTCGTCAGCGCCTTTCTCGACACCCAGGACTTCATAGAAATCGCGTTTGCTCATTACTCGTCACCTGTCGGCAAAACCAGAACCGCGTTTTGCCGCATTTGCTGGGCTACTTCATAGCCGTGTTCAAGACAGAGACCGGCGGCGCCATCGGTGATGGCTGCTTCATGCCGGGTCTCGAGAAGGATCATTGTCGGCCAGAGGCTGCGAGGCGCGTCGGCGAAGAACCCTTTGAGAACGGGTTCTTCGAAGCCCTCGATATCCATTTTCATGACGTCGACCCGGTCGGTGCCAGCCTCGGCCAGGGCGGCCTTGAGGGGGCGCAGCCGGATCGTATCACCGGTTTCGCTGCCCGAAGCGACATGGACTTCGCCGCGATTGGTTTCCGACTGGACCATGGCGCCTTCACCCTCTTTTGCGCCAAGCGCATAGGGCAATACCGTCACCGCTGTGGCGTTGGAAACGCCAAGATTGAATTCGAGCCGACGCCGGTTCTCGATATCGGGCTCGATCGCGATCGCCTTGACGGGGCGTGACTGCATCATGGCGTCCGAAAGAACGGACAGGGTGTAAAGCCCGGCATTGGCCCCGGCATCGACAAAGACAAAGTCTTCGCCAACCGGCCTGGCCTCCATGGCGTCACGGATGGCGCGGCGTTCGGCATTGTCCCAGCTTTTCGAGCCGGCAAAGACGCGCTTTTCGCAGCGATTGTCGCGCAGATGCACGCGGGCAAACTGCCCCGGGAAGACTTCGATGTCGGCGATGTCCCGTCCGCCGGACATCAGGGCGCGGCGCACAACGGACTCCGCACTTCGCCGCAACGCATCGCCTGGCATGGCCATGGGCAAGCGCCGAATTCGCTCCGCCAGCGGCGAGAGCGAAAAGGCTCCGAACGGAGCGGTCAGGGGATCAGGACGGGTCATGGTCACGCTCTGGTGTTGGGCCGGGAGGGCATCAAGCCCTCCCGGTCAACCGGACCTTACGCGTCTTTCTTCTTGTCGTCGTCGACTTCGGAGAACTCCGCGTCGACCACGTCATCATCGCCCTCGGCGTCGGACTTGGCATCGGCTTCAGCCGCCTCGGTCTGCTGGGCCGCATACATGGCCTCGCCGAGTTTCATGGCCGCCTGGACCAGGGCCTGGGTCTTCTGCTGGATGGCTTCGAGGTCCTCGCCATCCTTGACCTCTTTCAGCTCGGACAGGGCCGCATCGATGGCGTCCTTGTCCTCACCCGGCACCTTGTCGCCGAACTCTTCGAGCTGCTTCTCGGTCTGATGGATCATCGCTTCAGCGCCATTGTGGGCTTCGACGAGTTCCTTCTTCTTCTTGTCCGCGTCGGCATTGGCCTCGGCGTCCTTGACCATTTGCTCGATATCGTCGTCCGACAGACCACCCGATGCCTGGATGCGGATCTGCTGCTCCTTGCCGGTCGCCTTATCCTTGGCGGACACGTTGACGATGCCGTTGGCGTCGATGTCGAAGGTGACCTCGATCTGCGGCAGGCCGCGCGGTGAGGGCGGGATGCCGACCAGGTCGAACTGGCCCAGCAGTTTGTTGTCCGCCGCCATTTCACGCTCGCCCTGCGACACGCGGATGGTCACGGCCGTCTGGTTGTCGTCGGCGGTTGAGAAGGTTTGCGATTTCTTGGTCGGAATCGTCGTGTTGCGGTCGATCAGGCGGGTGAAGACACCGCCCAGCGTCTCGATACCCAGCGACAGCGGGGTCACGTCGAGCAGCAGCACGTCTTTGACGTCGCCTTGCAGCACGCCGGCCTGGATGGCAGCGCCCATGGCAACGACTTCATCCGGGTTCACACCCTTGTGCGGATCCTTGCCAAAGAAGCCCTTCACGGCTTCCTGCACCTTGGGCATGCGGGTCATGCCGCCGACGAGGACGATATCGTCAATGTCGGACGGGCTCAGGCCTGCATCCTTGAGAGCCTTCTTGCAGGGCTCGAGCGTACGCTTGACCAGATCCTCGACCAGTGCTTCCAGCTTGGCGCGGGAGAGCTTGATGTTGAGGTGTTTCGGGCCCGACGCGTCGGCCGTGATGAAAGGCAGATTCACTTCGTAAGAGGTGGCCGAGGAGAGTTCCTTCTTGGCCTTCTCGGCTTCTTCCTTCAGACGCTGGAGAGCCAGCTTGTCGGACTTCAGGTCGATGCCGTTCTCTTTTTTGAACTCGTCCGCAAGGTACTGGACGATGCGCATGTCGAAGTCTTCACCGCCGAGGAAGGTGTCACCATTGGTGGCCTTCACCTCGAACACGCCGTCACCGATCTCCAGGATCGAGACGTCAAAGGTACCACCGCCGAGGTCGAACACGGCGATCGTCTTGTTCTCACCCTTGTCGAGGCCATAGGCCAGGGCGGCCGCGGTCGGCTCGTTGATGATGCGCAGGACTTCCAGGCCGGCGATCTTGCCGGCGTCCTTGGTGGCCTGACGCTGGGCGTCGTCGAAATAGGCCGGGACCGTGATGACGGCTTTCTCGACCTTCTCGCCGAGATAACTTTCCGCCGTTTCCTTCATCTTCTGAAGGGTGAAGGCGGAAATCTCGGACGGCGAGTACTTCTTGTCGCGACCCTTGACCCAGGCGTCATTGCTGTCGGACGGGACGATGGCGTAGGGCACCATGTCGATGTCCTTCTTGACCGTCGGGTCATCCATCATGCGGCCGATCAGGCGCTTGATGGCGAAGAAGGTGTAGTCCGGGTTGGTGACGGCCTGGCGTTTCGCCGGCTGGCCGATCAGGCGCTCGCCATCCTCGGTGAAGGCGACGACGGACGGGGTGGTCCGGACGCCTTCGGAATTTTCGATGACCTTTGGTTGGCCGCTTTCCATAACAGCCACACAGGAATTGGTCGTACCCAGGTCGATGCCGATGACCTTGCTCATTGATCGTCTCTCCGTTTTTTCCAAGCGGGACCCGTCCGGCGAATGCAGGGCCTTCGAGTGAAGCGCCTCACATCCCGCTGACCGCCCCCTTCGGGATCGTCATTGATGATGCCGGTGTGCCGACACCGGTGTTGGTTCAATCCGCAAGGTATAACCCTGCGCTTGATGGCGATTTAGGGAGGCGGGGCGAGGAGTGCAAGGCCTGTCTCAGCTGCGTTGCATGTCACTCATACGTATTTGATATGACTCACGGCTTCGGTCCGGCACTGCAAGGCCGACCCGGGAACCGCAAGCAATGGGTGGCCACCTCCGGACCGGCGGCTCATCGTGGGGGCATGAGTGATGTCTTCTCCATGCCTGATGGCTTCCGCCTCCTGCCGGGCAGACTGTCGCGAGCCGAGCAGGTTTCGCTGATCGATGCCGTGATCGCGGCGCAGGACGCGACACCGTTCTGGCGGCCGACCATGCCGCGCACCGGCCAGCCGCTGTCGGTGATGATGACCAATTTCGGCGATTTGGGCTGGGTGACGGACAAGGCCCGGGGCTATCGCTATGAGCCGGCCCACCCGGAAACTGGCCAAGCTTGGCAGGCAATTCCACCGCTATTGCAGCAGCTTTGGCAGGAGCTGGCCGACTACCCTGCGTCGCCGGAGGCCTGTCTTGTCAACTGGTACGCGCCGGACAGCCGGATGGGCATGCATGTCGACTGGGATGAGGAGGCGACGGACGCCGCTGTGATCTCGATCTCGCTTGGCGACAAGGCCCGCTTCCGCCTCGGCGGCCCGACGCGCGGCGGCAAGACCGCGTCGATGGTGCTGTCCTCGGGTGATGTGGTCGTTCTCGGTGGCGGCGCACGCCGCTGCTATCACGGCGTTGATCGTATCTACCCCGGGACGTCCACGTTGCTGCCGAAGGAGTTTTTTCCCGGAGGTGGCCGCATCAATCTGACGATGCGGCGAGTGAAGCGATCCGAAAAAAGTGAATTATAAAATTGAAATATTTTTCTGTGTCACGCGATGTGACGGCGATAAAATATAGTTGTTGACAAATTCAAAATAATATGATATATTGATAACGCTGCATGGTGTAGCAACGCAGTTATTACTGTGATCTGTAAAATATAATAAGAGGTAAGCGCAATGGATATTTTTTCTATCATTTCTATCTTTGCGAACTTGATCACGATCGTCAAGTTTTTTTGCGATAACGTAAAATTATAATATGAGGTGCGGGCGCTGAAAATTTCTTTTCAGTGCCCGCACTACTTAAATAGGTATCATGTGAAAGTTTAATCCAAATAGACCGTCGAGTGAGGTTCGACTAAAATTTGTGTTATCGCAGTTGGGTAAAACTTGTAGAAATTTGCTCGCGATACGCCGAGGTAATATTACTTTTGAATATGACGAATGATTTCCTCACCTACTAGAATACGAAATCATAAACCGGGTTCGAATTTTCAGCGAACCTTGATCCAATCTTTTTGCGGACGGCTTGGATCATAGGCCGATGTCACTACGCACCATCCGTCTTTAAATAGGTCGATCATTGAGCCTCCGCTGCCGATCTAGGAACGTGGTATGCTCCGCTGCGAAGAGCCCGAGATCATTGGTGGGATTTACTGGCGCCTGCCCACGGAGACGCCCCTGAATCCGGATGAATGGAGCGCACACGAGGCGGCTGAAGACGGAAACACGACTTTGTGGACGCCGCCGATTGCCTGTCGCATCCTGTTTTGGCGTGGCGATGGCGGTCGTTTATCAAATGATGTTTTTACGCGACGCTGGAACTTCCGCGCCGGCGACGCGTTTAACACCCGTATGCAAGTTGAACCAATACGGGAGACGTCGTCATGTTGAAGTCGCTGCTTATTGTTTCTGTTGCCGTAGTCGGCCTTTCGGCCTGCGGCGCAACAACCCGCGGAGCGGCCACCGGCGCGGCCATGGGCGCGGCTGCGGGCGCCGTTATCGGCAATAATACCGGCTCCGGTGATGCCGAGACCGGTGCCATCATTGGCGGTGTCGTCGGTGGTGCGGCTGGCGCCTATGCAGGCTGCCGCTCGGAGGGCGGGTGTCGCTGGACCGAGGACAATCCCAACCAGTCCCAGCTCTATCTCGATAGCCGCGCCAACCGCTATTACTACATCAACAATCGCGATGGCTGCACCTATTGGCGCAATGGCGAATACCGAGCGTGCTAGCGATTTTCAGCCGGAACAGACAGGGCGCCGGGACCGTCGGGTTCCGGCGCCCTTATTTTGTTGGGTCGGCGGCTACCCATCAGGCCTGGCGGGGCAATTCCTGGTTGGAACCATCATCGTCGTGCATATAGCTCATAGCCGTCATCGGCAGTGAGCGGCCATTGGCCTGGACGATCCGCACGTGCTTGCGACCCAGTCGGCGCGGTTCCGGCACGCCGCAGGAATGGGCAATCATCTCGACATGCTTGCGGATTGTATCGGCATATATAGTCACCCGTTCGGCCTTGTCCTTCACGACCAGCCCGCGTTGCAGGTTTTTCCTGTGAGTGGTGACGCCGGTCGGGCAGGTATTCTGGTGACATTTGAGCGCCTGGATGCAGCCCAGCGAGAACATGAAGCCGCGGCCGCACTGGATGAAATCAGCGCCCGCAGCCAGAGCCCAGGCCACTGCACCCGGGGTCAGCAGCTTTCCGGAGGCGATGACGCGTATCCGCTGCTTGAGGCCATAGCGTTCGAGCAGGGTGACAACGATCGGCAGGCTTTCGCGAATGGTCAGGCCGACATTGTCCATCAAGGCCATGGGAGCGGCACCGGTGCCGCCATCACCGCTGTCGATGGTGAAGAAATCCGGGGCGCTTTCCGGCCCCCGCTTGGTGATCTCGACGCACATCTCCTCGATCCAGCCATAGGCGCCGATCACAGCCTTGAACCCGACCGGTTTGCCGGTGACCTCGCGAATGCGGGCGATCATGTCGAGCAGGCCGCCGATATCGTCGAACTCCGGATGCCGGTTCGGAGATATGGAGGCCTGGCCTGCGGGAATGCCGCGGATACTGGCCACTTCGCGTGTCACTTTTTCAGCCGGCAGGATTCCGCCCTTGCCTGGTTTGGCACCTTGCGAAAGCTTGAGCTCGAACATGCGGACCTGATCATGACCGGCAACAGCGCGCAATCTTTCGTCCGACAGGGCGCCTTCACTGTCCCGCACTCCATATTTGGCGGTACCGATCTGGAAAACGATGTCGCATCCACCTTCCAGGTGCATCGGCGACAGGCCGCCTTCGCCGGTATTCATCCAGATCCCGGCCTTGGACGCACCGCGCGACAGGGCCCGTACCGCCGGTTTCGACAGCGCGCCATAGCTCATGCCGGAGATATTGAAGAAGGACGGTGCGTCGTAGGGGGTGCGGGCATCCGGCCCGATCCGCATCGGCTGCGTCCTGGCGGCGTGATCATCCAGCAACGGGAAAGGGCAATTGACAAAAATGGCATTGCCGGGCCTGTCCATCGGCTTGGTCGAACCGAACGGAATCGTGCCGCCCTTGCCTTCCGATGATCGGTAGACCCATTCACGCTCGGCCCGGTTGAACGGCAATTCCTCGCGATCCATGGCAAAGAAATATTGCCGGAAGAACTCCCCCAGCGTCGTGAAAAGCGAGCGGAAGCGGCCAACGACGGGGTAGTTTCGGCGAATGGCGTCACGGGTTTGCGCGATATCTACCGCGTACATCAGCAGCACCACCAATGCCGCCACGCCAATTGCGAGAACGAATATCTGGGTCAGGACGTTCATCACGTCCATCGTCCAGCCCGGTAGCATCGACATGATCATCTCCCGCCTGATCCGCGGGCATCATGGCTCGCTGTCCGGCGCAAGGCGAGTGATTGTTGGGTCGGCTGCTGCGGCAGTGATCAGAAGTGACCCGGCTCAGGCCTTCACATCGACATTGCCGCCGGAACCGCCCTCCGCGTCACCGCCACCGGCCGCCGGGCCGGAGGAGACGGCAACCATGGCGGCGCGCAGGGTCCGCTCTCCGATCACGAAGCCGGTCTGCATGACCGCCGCAATCTTGCCGGCACCCTGATCCGACGGGATCTGGGCCACGGCCTGGTGTTTGTGGGGGTCGAATGTGTCGCCCGGCTGCGGGTCGACCTTCTTGACGCCGTGACGCTCCATCTTGGAGATCAGCGCCTTTTCGGTCATCGCGACGCCTTCGACCACATTCTTCACCGCGTCCGGCACATCGGCCAGCGCGGCTTCGTCGACCGAGCCGACTGCGCGCGAGAGATTGTCGGACACATCCAGCATGTCCTTGGCAAAGCTGGAGACGGCGTAGCTGCGCGCATCGGCCACATCGCGCTCGGCGCGGCGACGCGTGTTCTCGGCTTCGGCGAGGGCACGCAGCAGCTTGTCGCGCATGGAATCGAGCTCAGCGGTCAGCTGCAGTACCGGGTCCAGCTCGGTCTCGGCTTCACTGGCTTCGTTCGACGCCTCGGCCTCAACGGCTTCGTCTTCCGGCGTTTCGATGTCGTCTTGCGGCTTGTTCTCTGTGTCGCTCATTTTGTCTTCACTCTCGCGATCGGGCGCTGTCCAGTATCTGTCCGACCACACGGGCGGTGTAGTCGACGAGGGGGATAACACGGGCATAGTTCAAACGGGTGGGGCCAATTACACCCAAGGCGCCGATGATTTCCTGTTCGGCATTCATATAGGGAGCCACGATCACACTGGAACCCGACAGGCTGAAAAGCGGGTTCTCTGCGCCGATGAACAGGCGCACACCTTCCGCGTCGCGGGCCTTGTCCAGCAAGGTGACCAGCTCTTCCTTGCGTTCGATATCCTCGAACAGCAGGCGGATGCGTTCCAGGTCGCCGACCGCATCAAGGCTTTCCAGCAGGCGGGACTGGCCGCGAACGATAAGGGAGCGCTCCTGCCCCTTGCCGCCGCTCCAGTCTGCCAGGCCCTGCTTGACCAGGCCTTCGGCAGCGCTGTCGAGGGCCGAACGGCGTTCGGCGATTTCCTGCTCGATGGCCTTGCGGGCGTCGCTCAGCGTGCGGCCCTTGAGGCGTGTCGACAGATAGTTCCCGGCATCGATCAGCGCCGCCGGAGGAATACCGTCGGGCGTGCGCATCAGCCGGTTCTCGACGCTGCCATCCTCGAACACCAGCACGCCCAGCATCTCGACCTTGGACAGCGGCACGAATTCGACATGGCGCAGCGGTGCTTCGCGTTTCTGGGTGACGACAAGGCCTGCGCCACCGGACAAGCCGCCCAGCAATGAGGTCGCCTCGGTCAGCAAATCCTTGGTCGAGCGCCCCGACATCGAGACCTGCCCTTCAATCGCCTTGCGCTCATCGGCCGACAATTCGCCAACCTGCAGCAGCCCGTCCACGAACAGGCGCAGGCCGGCATGGGTTGGCATTCGTCCGGCGCTGGCATGCGGCGCGCTCAATAGGCCGAGATCGGCCAGGTCCGCCATCGTGTTGCGGATGGAGGCTGGCGACAGGGAAAGATTGCCGCTCTGGGACAGGGTCCGCGACCCAACTGGATCGCCTGAGCGCAGATAGGCCTCAACGATCTCGCGAAAGATCGTGCGCATGCGGTCATCGAGCGCGGCCAGGGCCGATTGCGGGGCGGTCAGGGACATGCCTCTTCAATTAGTCGTGCCGGGGCGCCTGTTCAATCCGCTTTGCGAGCGAAGCGCCAGCCTATGGTCGCGACATGCCTGCTTGATGCCGGCCCGCAACGCCGCTAGGAGCGGGGTCGATATAGCTGCCAAACCGGAGATGATGATGAGACCCCATGGACGTGCGCGCGACGCAATGCGTGAAATCAAGCTGGAAGCCGGTGTCTCGGTCTATGCGGAAGGCTCCTGTCTGGCGCGTTTTGGCGGCACCCATGTGCTGTGCACGGCCAGCATTGAGGAGAGTGTTCCGCCGTGGATGCGGGGCGGCGGCAAGGGCTGGGTGACGGCGGAGTACGGCATGCTGCCGCGGGCCACTCATACCCGTTCGCGCCGCGAAGCGACCGCCGGCAAGCAGTCCGGCCGGACCCAGGAAATCCAGCGCCTGATCGGTCGCTCCCTGCGCGCCGTCGTGGATCTCAAGGCGCTCGGCGAACGCCAGATCACCATCGACTGTGATGTGCTGCAGGCCGATGGCGGCACCCGCACAGCGGCAATCACTGGTGCCTGGGTCGCGCTGAAACAGGCCACCGCCTATCTGATCGAGGAAGGCTTGCTGACCAGCGACCCTGTCCACGGCCAGCTCGCCGCCATTTCCTGTGGCGTAATCGATGGCGAGACCCGCCTTGATCTGGAATACGAGGAAGACCGTCGTGCCGAGGCCGACGCGAATTTCGTTCTGACCAATACCGGCGGCATCGTCGAGATCCAGGCCACCGCCGAAGACAAGCCGATCCCCGAGAGCGATTTCGACCTGCTGTTCGCCTTGGCGAAAGCGGGTGTCGTCGATCTGTGCGAGGCACAGCTGGCGGCTTTGAAGGGTTAGGGCTTGCACTCCGGCGTCAAGCCGGGTGAATTAAAGAACAGACGGCGGGGGCGCGCTGGGGGGCTGGAAACGGCCCGCACGGCCTCTTTGGGAAGGGGCTACCGTGCAGGCCCACCCCCGCCGTCTGTCCCGTCGACCCGGGGGTCGGCGGTTTTGTGAGACGCTCGCGCCTATTCGGCTGCGTCGGCGTCGTCATCCTCATCATCAAATCCAAGCAGGTCGCCGGGCTGACAACCCAGTTCGCGGCACAGCGCTTCCAGGGTCGAGAAGCGGACGGCCTTGGCCTTGCCTGTCTTGAGGATGGACAGGTTGGCCATGGTGATGCCGACACGGTCGCAGAGTTCGGTCAGCGACATGCGGCGCTCGAGGAGCATGCGATCAAGAGTGACGCGAATGGGCATGGTGTGCGTCTCCCTAAATCGTCAATTTTTGTTCTTGGCGCATCCGCGCGCCTTCGCGGAACACTTCCGCCAGTACCAACAACGCCAGAACCGCAAACCAGGCGCCGAGATCGAAACTTCCCAGCTTGTTGATTTCCACCCCGCCGACGACCGGCGCATCGGCGTGCAACAAGGTCATTACCATCGCGACAGCGCCCTGGGTGAGGTAGCGCAGGATCTGGAAGACGGCGATGGCGATGGCGATCAGCCGCAGGTGACCCGCGTTCTCCGGCACAAAGGGGTCGCCGGCGACAAGCGTTGAAAAGATCCGGCGAAGTCGGTCATTGACGACCAGGAATGCGATGATGTGGGCGATCAGGATCGGATAGGCCCCACCAAAATCCCGGATCGCCTGAAACAGGTCGGTCAGGAAATTCGGCGAATAGCCGAGCCAGTCCATCGCCAGGAGGGTTCCTGTGGCAATCAGGACAAGGGCAGCAAAGGCCAACAGACCCCAGGCCAGGTACCAGACAATGTCCAGTACCACCTTCAAGACGGATACAAGTGATCCGCTCCCCAGTGTCTTCATGACCGCCCCTTCCCTGTTAGGCGTCGCACGCGAGGTCCGTAAACCTTAGCCCGGCCTTCCGGACCTCACGCGACTTTTTCCATCATGCCGTGACCGGGGCAATCGCGTAGAACGCACCTGCCGCGACCGAGACCAGCAGCATCACGTTGATGGCGATGGAGCCGATCATCTGGATGCCTGATTTGTTGGACCTGACCATTTCACTGTTTCCTTTATCTTGTATCTGACCAATTACCGTTGTCATTCACGTTGTTCGGACGACGTTTCCCGTCCTTGTTGTTTATCGATAAACGCAAAGATTGGTGAGCGCAAGCAGAAAATATCGTTTTTCGATATGAATTTTTCGAAAGGCGATATGTAAACGGATCGAAAGGGCTGAAAATGGCACGCGAAACTTGGGTCCTAGCCAGTCATAATGCAGGCAAGATCAAGGAGATGGAGCAAATCCTCACGCCTTTTGGCGTCGCCCTGAAGAGTGCCGCGGACCTTGATCTTCCTGAACCCGATGAAACCGAGACAACATTTCGTGGCAATGCGGCCCTGAAGGCGCGCGCCGCCTGTGAAGCGACCGGCTTGCCCTGTGTCGCTGACGATTCCGGCCTGTCGGTCGATGCACTGGGTGGTGATCCTAGCATCTACTCGGCGCGTTGGGCCGGCGAGCCGCGTGATTTCATGCGCGCGATGCAGCGGGTCGACACTGAATTGTCTGCGGCTGGCGCGACGGACCGCACCGCGCGCTTTGTCTGTACCATTGCTCTGGCGCGGCCCGGAGCCGAAGTGCGCTTCTTCGAAGGTGAAGTCGTGGGCGAGATTGTCTGGCCGCCCCGTGGAACGGGCGGTTTCGGTTATGACCCGATCTTCCAGCCTGTGGGGCATGGCATCACATTTGGCGAGATGAGCGCCGACGGAAAACGCCAGCTCAGCCACCGGGCACGCGCACTCGATGCCATGATCGCGGCCGAGTTCGGATCGTGACCGAAGCGGGCGGCCTGCAACTTGGCGATGCGCTGGGGCTCTACCTGCACTGGCCCTATTGCGCCCGGATCTGCCCCTATTGTGATTTCAATGTCTATCGACCCAAGGGTGATGTCGAGGCGCTGCTGACCGCCATCCTGGCCGACATGGCGGATTGGAGGGGCAAGACCGGCGCACGGCGGCTGGCCAGTCTCCATTTCGGCGGCGGCACCCCCTCACTCATGCAACCGGCATGGATCGAGCGGGTGATCGACACTGCGGAGCGATTGTGGGGGTTTGAAGCCGGTGCCGAGATAGGCCTGGAAGCCAATCCGGCGGACCGGGCCCGATTTGCGGCGATCGGGCGGGCTGGGGTCGCGCGGCTCTCTCTGGGCGTCCAGAGTTTCGACGACACGGTCCTGGCGAGGCTCGGCCGGGATCATGATGCTGGTCAGGCTCGGGAGGCCATCGACGCGGCGCTGTCGGCTTTTGCACGGGTTTCGGTGGACATGATCTATGCCCAGTCCGGGCAGACCGTCGACGCCTGGTCCCGCGAGCTGGGCGAGGCGCTGGAAAGCGGTGCCGGTCATGTCTCCGCCTATCAGCTCACCATCGAGCCAGGGACAGCGTTCGGAAAACGGACAGAGCGGGGTGAAACCTTGGCAGTCGATGGCGACAGCGCCGCCGATCTCTACGAGGCGACGCAGGACTTGTGTGCGAGCCATGGCTTTCCCGCCTATGAAGTGTCCAATCACGCGCGATCGCTGGCCGATCAATCGGTTCATAACCGCATATACTGGGAGGGTGGCGACTGGATCGGCGTCGGTCCCGGTGCCCATGGCCGCCTGGGGCAGTCATCGGGCCGTGGCCGGGTTGCAACCACGGCCTGTCGCCGCCCGGCAGATTATATCGCTGCCGTCAGCAATGCGGGGTCCGGTATTGCTGTGGATGGGCTGGAGCGCCTGGCACCGGAAGATGATCTGGTGGAGCGCGCGTTTCTCGGCCTGCGGGTCATTGATGGACTCGACCTCGATCATCTTCTAGCGACGACCGGGTGCGCACCGGATGCCGGTGCAATCGACCGGATGGTTGGCGACGGTTTCCTGCAGCGGGCGGGTGCCCGCGTGAAGCTGACCGAGCAGGGTCGCCTCCTCGCTGACCGCGTGACCCGCGAAATTCTGCCCTAGAATCTAAAAGGCGGCTTCCGGTTCGAAGGACAGCGGAGCCGGCTCGATTTCACGGAACCCGCGTGACCGCATCTCGTAAATCGCAAGTCCCCGCTCGATCATACCGGTGGTCCGGAAGCGGAACAGGCCGTCAGCGCCGAGGAAGCCCTGGTCTTCCTCGATCGCCTCGCGGCTGAAGCCGCGCTCGCCGCCGTCCAGATGGGCTGCAAGGCTCATCGCGTCATAAGCCAAGCTGGCGATCCGGGACGGCTCGCTTCCATAGCTGGCCTCATATGCCGTCTCGAAGGCGGTGCGGGCGCTCAGGTCCGGACCGGCAAACCATCCGCCCCGCAGGGCGGGTTCGCGCAGCAAATCGGGGTCATTCCAAAGCCCGGTACCCAAGAAGCGGACGACAAGCGGGTCGACGGCCTGGGAAATCAGCAACGGGCCCAATGCACGAAGCTTGGTTCCGCCCTCCGGCAACATCACGGCCTGGAATGGCGCTTCCGGATCCGGTTCCCACTCAAGCAGGCGCAGCTCATCGGCTTCTTCGGGTGTCAGCGGTTCAAAAACGCCTTCAGCCAATCGGGCCGACGCCCGGGCCATGGCCTCGACATCGCCGGTGTAGAAGCTTTCTGCGGCGATGTATCCACCGGTCATCGCGGCATTGTCCTGCAAAGCCGCATGCACGGCCATTCCGTAGCGGTTCTGCGGGCCGAGATAGGCAAAGCGCTCGACGCCGCGACGTGTCGCATACTCGGTAATCCGGGCGACCTCGATCTCCGGCGGAAAGCTCATCAGGTAGACACCATCGCCGGCAATGCTTGTGTCAGTGGTGAAGGCTATGACCGGTACATTGGCCTGGCGGGCCACCTGGCCGGCGGCGGAAACGGCGGGTCCGAACAGGGGGCCGATAATGATGTCGGCACCGTCCTCGATGGCCGCGCGGGCCGCTTCACGGGCACCATCGGCGGTGCCTTGCGTATCTTTCGGGATCATCAGCAGATTGCCGCTGCCGCGCTCGAACAGTGCCAGCTCGGCGGAGTGCAGCAGCCGGATCGCTTCGGATCGGGCGCCGGAGCTGTCGGCCGAGAAGGGCAACAGGACTGCAACCCGGGCAATTTCCCGATCGGCCATGTGCGGCGGGATGAGGCCGGTCGCGACCGGCTCTTCAAACGGCTCCGGCTCAATCTCGACAGGTTGTTCGATTACAGGCTCGGGCGGAACGAAGACCGGCGGTGGCGGTGTCGTCTGGGTCGTACCGCAAGCTGCGAGGGCACCGACCAACGAGATGACAGCAAGGCAGCGCAGGGCGCGGCTTTGTGCCAGAGTGCCGTCCGACAGGGCGATACGCGAATTGAAGACTGAAAGCATGACCGAAACATCCCGGGAAATTCTTGGCGAAGCTATCCGCCGCGGCGGCAAGGAGCAAGCGCTCGGGCCGGGCCTTTATCTGGTTTCGACGCCAATCGGCAATTTGCGCGACATCACCTTGCGGGCTCTGGATGTGTTGGGTCAGGCAGATCGGGTCCTCGCCGAAGACACGCGGGTCACCCGCCGACTGCTTGATGCCTACGGGTTGAAGGTCGAGCTGACGGCCTATCATGATCATAATGGCGAGCGTGTCCGTCCCGGTATCCTGGCGGACCTGCAGGCGGGGGCCCGGATCGCACTGGTGTCGGACGCCGGCACACCACTGGTCTCCGACCCCGGCTACAAGCTGGCCCGTGACGTGATCGCGGCCGAAATCCCGGTCGTTGCCATTCCTGGCGCATCCGCGGTTCTCGCCGCCCTTGCCATCGCCGGCCTGCCGACCGACTGCTTCACCTTTGCCGGCTTTCCGCCGCAAAAGACCGGTCCGCGTGAGGCCTGGCTGGAACCCTATCGGCATGTCCCCGGCAGTCTTGTCTTCTATGAAGGCGTGTCCCGACTGCCAGCCATGATCGCAAGCCTGCACAAGGTGTTGGGTGATCGGTCGGCAGCGGTATGCCGGGAGCTGACCAAGATGCACGAGGAAGCCCGTCGGGGATCGCTGTCCGATTTGGCCGCCCACTACGCCGAAGCCGGCGCACCGCGCGGCGAAGTGGTGATTGTCGTTGGCCCCCCTTCGGCCGACGATTGGGATGCAGGCCGGATCGATGCAGCCCTGCGCGCGGCGCTGGACGACATGCGGGTCAAAGAGGCGGCGGGACATGTTGCTGAAGCCTCGGGATGGTCGCGCCGCGATGTTTACGCGCGGGCCCTCGCCCTCAAGGGTGGAGACACGGGTCGGTGAGCCGCGCCCGACGGCAGGCCGAGGCCCGCGGCCGTTGGGCAGAATGGTTGGCGATGGTCTGGCTGGTCGTCAAAGGGTATCGATTACTTGACCACCGGGCCCGGACCGCCGCCGGCGAGATAGACCTGGTCGCGCGTCGCGGTGAGTATCTGGTCTTCATCGAGGTCAAGGCGCGAGCTACGCTTGCCGACGCACTGGATTCGATCGGCCCGCGCCAGCGCGGCCGGATCACACGCGCAGCCTCGATCTGGCGCGCACCGCGATCCTCGCTGCATCACCTGCACTTGCGGTATGACCTTGTTCTGGTCGTCCCGGGTCGCTGGCCGCAGCACCGGCGCGCGGCGTGGGTGCCGGGCGATAGCGCGCGCGATCTGTTGTAAAACCGGATGTCGCGATGCCGCTTGGCCGAAGCGCCGCGACTTGTCATGGTAGCGCGTCTGCAAATGCCCAAGCTGGGGCACGGGCGATTCGACAGGAGTTTCGTGCATGGCCAACCGTTTTTCCTCATTCCCGGTCGCATTGGCGTTACTCGCCTCGGCGGTCGTTCCGGCCGCGTGCAGCAGCGTCGGCTCGGTCGGCCCGGAGCGCTCGATCGGGCGACAGCTGGATGACACCAACGCTTCGGTGGGCATCAAGTCGGCCATGTTGCGGTCCGAAGGTTTCGCGCTGGACGGCGTCGATGTTGAGGTGACAGAGGGGATCGCCTTGTTGACCGGGCGTGTGCCACGAAGCGATGACCGTCTGATGGCTGAATGCCTCGCCTGGTCCTCCGTGGCGGTGCGCAATGTTGCCAACGAGATCGAGGTCGGGGACGGGCAGGGTTTTCGGGATCGCGCCCGCGACGCCGAGATCACTGCCAGGGTCAACGGGCGCCTGATTTCCGACCGCGCCGTGAGGTCAATCAACTTCAATGTCGAAACGCGGAATGGCCGGGTCTATATTCTCGGCGTCGCCCGCAATCGTGGCGAGCTCGAGCGGGTCAGCGCCCATGCCTCGCTGGTCGAGGGCGTGCAGGAGGTGGTCTCCTATGTTCGTGTCGCCGGTGTGCCGACAAACCTGCCAGCCCGCGGGGAGCGCCGGGCCGAGGCCTGTGTGGGCGAAGCGAACCCCGGGGTTGATTCCCGGTCAGACGCGCCTACCTCCGGACCGCAATTGTTGGGCGGTTCGGAGACAAGATGATGGCATGGCGTGTTGCGGTCCAGATGGACCCGATCGAAACGGTCAATGTGGACGCCGACACGACGTTCGCCCTGATGGAAGAGGCGCAGGCGCGCGGCGCCGAACTTTTCGTCTATCATCCTGATCAACTGGCCTGGCAGGAAGGCCGGATCCTGGCGCGGGCGAGGCCGGTCCGGGTGAAGCACGTCCAGGGGGAGCATGCCGACCTAGGCGAGGTGCGCACACTCGATCTGGCGAGCGATGTCGATGTGGTCCTGATGCGCCAGGACCCGCCTTTCGACATGGCCTATCAGACAGCGGCCCACCTGCTGGAGATGCTCAAGGGGCAGACGCTCGTCCTGAATGACCCTTTCTGGGTCCGGTCGAGCCCGGAAAAGATCCTGCCGCTCCTCTATCCCGACATCATCCCGCCGACCCTGATCACCCGTGACTTGACAGCTCTGACAGGTTTTCGGGACCGGCATAAGGACATCATCATCAAGCCGCTCTATGGCAATGGCGGGGCGGGGGTGTTCCGCCTCAAGCCCGGCGACGGCAATTTCTCGGCGCTGCTGGAGACCTTCTTTGCGCAATCCCGAGAGCCGGTCATCGCGCAGGCTTTCCTGCCGGCTGTTTCGGCAGGCGACAAGCGCATCCTGATCATTGATGGCGAGCCGGTCGGCGCCATCAACCGGGTGCCCCAGAGCGGACAGACCCGTTCGAACATGCATGTCGGCGGCGTTGCCGAGCAATCAGACCTGTCGGACAGTGACATGCGGATCTGCGACGCGATCGGCCCGGTCCTGAAAGAGCGCGACCTTGTGCTTGTCGGCATCGACGTGATCGGTGACCGGTTGACCGAGATCAATGTGACATCGCCAACCGGCGTTCAGGAACTCAAGCGCTTTTCCGGCATCGACACCTGTGCGGCCTTCTGGGATGCGGTCGCGCGAAGGATCGGCGACTAACAACACACGCTTGACGTGTTCAGTTAACTCGTGCATGATTTGTTCCTGTTTTGATCCTGATGTGATCAAGCCTGTGGAAAACCCAATGATGCCGGATGGTTAACGTTGTCAGCGGGTGGCGCAGCCTGTGTTTCACATCTGGTGGCGGGGCGCGACACAGGCGGGGTTCTGTGAATCAATTCCCCGATATGTCGGGAGAAATGATGTGGCAGCACGGACGGCATCTGTCGCCTTTCACGGCTCTGAAGCCCGGATCGTCGATGTACAGGTTCAGGTTGCGGGTGGTTCCCAGCCCATATTTTCGATCGTTGGTCTTGCTGACAAGGCCGTAGCCGAGAGCCGTGAGCGGGTTCGCGCGGCATTTTCGGCCCTGGGACTGTCGCTGCCTTCCAAACGGTTGATTGTGAACCTCGCGCCGGCCGACCAGCCCAAAGAAGGGGCGCATTTTGACTTGCCGATCGCGATCGGGGTTCTCGCAGAACTTGATATCCTGCCCAAGGATGTGGCCGAGGACTATCTCGCTTTCGGGGAGCTCGGCGCGGATGCGCGTATCCGGTCAGCGCCGGGTGCGCTGCCCGCGGCAGTCGCGGCCCACGCGTCCGGCAGGGCGCTTGTCTGTCCCGAGGGATGTGGACCTGAAGCGGCATGGGCCGGGGGCGATCTGGCCATTCTCGCGCCCGCGACGCTGATCCAGCTGATCAACCACTTCAAGGGAAGTCAGGTGCTTGACCGACCGGTGCCCGGCGAACTGATCGAAGCCGGTCCGCAGGTCGATCTGAAGCAGGTCAAGGGCCAGGAAGGCGCCAAGCGGGCCCTGGAAATCGCCGCTGCCGGGCATCACAACCTGTTGATGATCGGACCACCGGGCTCTGGCAAATCGATGTTGGCGGAACGACTGCCCGGATTGTTGCCGCCGCTTACGGCGCCGGAATTGCTCGATGTTTCGATGATCCACTCGGTCGCCGGTCTGCTGGAGCGCGGTCGCCTCACCCGAAACCGGCCATTTCGTGCGCCCCACCATTCGGCGTCGATGGCGGCAATGGTCGGAGGCGGCAGTCGGGCGAGACCGGGTGAAGCTTCCCTGGCGCATCGGGGCGTGCTCTTCCTTGATGAATTGCCGGAATTCCATCCGCAAGTGCTCGACAGCCTGCGGCAACCCTTGGAAACCGGCTCGATC
>NZ_JBLWVH010000009.1:0-92065 GCF_048268525.1 Maricaulis sp.
CGCGGACAGGCTCCGCTCGTTTCCGGGCACAAGTGACTGAGCTCGTGCCTCCCGTCCCGAAAACCAAAGCCATTATGTGCTGGCGGATAAGGGGTGGGGATAAGTTCACCTCTATCCCCGCCCCACACACCGTCATCCCGGCGCAGGCCGGGACCCAGACTGCGACGCAAGCTATCGCCAGGCTTGGCGAAATCGAGTGCGCGAGACTGGGGCCTGACTTGTCTCGGGATGACGGTGTGTGGGGCGGGGATAAGGACACAAACTTTGTCATTCCGGACCTATGCCCGGCCTCGAGCCGGGGGGCGATCCGGGATGACTCGGCAAAACAAACCACCACCCCATTGAACCCAACCATCCCCGCGATACACCTTGCTCCCATGACCGAGCTTGCCACCGACCTCTCCCGCCTGATCGTCCAGCTGTTTGCCCTCTGGCTGATCGCCGTCGCCGGGCTTTGCCTTGTCCGACCTCGCTTGGCCATCAAAGGGTTGGGCGCGATGGGATCGACGCCGCTGATCCATTTTGGCGAACATGCCCTGCGCGCCCTGGTCGGTCTGGCCCTGATCGGCGTCTCCAGCGCCACGCCCTGGCCGCAAGCTTTCTTCTGGGCCGGTATCTTCATCGTCGGCAGTTCAGCGCTCATCGCAATCGCCCCGCGCCGCTGGCATCACGCCTATGCAATGTTCTGGGCGAGGCGTTTACCGCCCTGGTCGCTGCGAGTGATGGCGCCGGCCACCGCTGTTGCGGGTGGCGCGCTGTTCCGTCTGGTGAGTTAAGGCGGCAAGGCCCCACCGCACTCCCCCCATGACCCCGCGCCCTCCCCGCGCTAGTCTCCGGCACAACTGATTTGCGCACCTGCGCATCCGCCCGGAGAGACACCCCATGGCCACGACCAAACCCGTCGACGAGACCAGCCACGTCTATCTGATCGACGGGTCGGGTTATATTTTCCGCGCCTATCATGCGCTGCCGCCGCTGACCCGGACTGACGGGACGCCGACCGGGGCAGTGCAGGGCTTTTGCAACATGTTGTGGAAGCTGCTGGAGGATTTGAAGGGTGACGATCAGCCCTCGCATCTGGCGGTGATCTTCGATCATTCCGGCAAGACCTTCCGCAATGATCTCTATGACCTCTACAAGGCCAACCGGCCGCCGGCGCCGGAAGACCTGATCCCGCAATTTTCCATCATCCGCGATGCCACCCGCGCTTTCGGCACGCCCTGTATCGAGCTGGAAAATTACGAGGCCGACGACATCATCGCCACCTATGCCCGCCAGGCCGAGGCGCTGGGTGCTGACGTCACCATCGTCTCCTCGGACAAGGATTTGATGCAATTGGTGACCGACAAAGTCTCCATGTTCGACGCCATGAAGAACAAGCGCATCCAGGCACCGGAAGTGATGGAGAAGTTCGGCGTCGGGCCGGACAAGGTCATCGATATCCAGTCACTCGCCGGCGACAGTGTCGACAATGTGCCCGGCGTGCCCGGGATCGGTGTGAAGACGGCGGCGCTGTTGATCAATGAATATGGCGATCTCGACACGCTGCTCGAGCGGGCCGGCGAGATCAAGCAGAAGGGCCGGCGCGAAAAACTGCTCGCCCATGCGGAGGATGCCCGCATCTCCCGCGATCTGGTGACCCTGAAGCTCGACGCACCGATGCCGGAAAGGCTGGAAGAATTCGGCCTCGCCGAGCCGGACCCGGATGTCCTCGTCCCCTTCCTGCGCGAGATGGAGTTCCGCTCCTTCACCCGCAAGGTGGAAGAAGCGCTGGGCGGCCCGCCGGCCGACGAGACCGGCGATGCCACCGCCCCGATCAATCGCGACGCCTATGAATGCGTGACGACGATGGAGGCGCTCGAGCGCTGGATCGCCAAGTGCTTTGAGGCCGGGCAGATCGCCGTCGATACCGAGACCGATGCCCTGTCCTCGACGGCGTCGGGACTGGTCGGCATCTCGCTGGCCACCGCGCCCGGCGAGGCCTGTTATATCCCGCTCGCCCATGTCGATCCGCAGGACACCGGCGACATGTTCGACACCGGCGCCTCGCCAGAGCAGATCCCGATGGATCAGGCGCTCAAAGCCCTGAAGCCCTTGCTGGAAGATCCGGCGGTGCTGAAGATCGGGCAGAATTTCAAATATGATCTCGGCGTATTGTCACGCTATGGGATTGATGTCGCGCCCTATGACGACACCATGCTGATCTCCTATGTCATGGAGGCCGGCCTGCACGGGCATGGCATGGACGCGCTGGCCGAGCTGCATCTGGGCCATACCTGCATCCCCTTCAAGGAGATCTGCGGCACCGGCAAGAACCAGATCACTTTCGACAAGGTCCCGCTGGACAAGGCGACGCTCTATGCCGCCGAAGATGCCGACATCACCCTGCGCCTGTGGGAGATTCTCAAACCGGCCATGGTCGCCAAGAAGATGGCCACGGTCTACGAGACGCTGGAACGCCCCATGGCGGATGTGCTCTCCAAGATGGAGCGCACGGGCATCAAGGTCGATCCGGACCAGTTGAACCGGCTCTCCTCCGACTTCGCCCAGAAAATGGCCGCCGCCGAGGCCGAGGCGCATGAGGCGGCAGGCCGCGACTTCAACGTTGCGTCACCGAAACAAATCGGGGAAATCCTGTTTGGAGAGATGGGCTTGCCGGGTGGCAAGAAAACCAAAACCGGGGCCTGGTCGACCGATGCCGCGGTGCTCGACCAGCTCGCCGCCGAGGGCCATGCCCTGCCGGTCGCGCTGTTGGAATACCGCCAATTTGCCAAGCTGAAATCGACCTATTCCGACAGTCTCTTCGCCCATATCAACCGCGACACCAAGCGGGTCCACACCTCTTTCTCGCTGGCCGCGACCACGACCGGCCGCCTGTCCTCGACAGAGCCCAATCTGCAGAATATCCCGATCCGCACCGAGGCCGGCCGGCAGATCCGCGAAGTCTTCATCGCCGAGCCCGGCCATGTGCTGGTCGCCGCCGACTATTCCCAGGTCGAGCTGCGCCTTCTCGCCCATATCGCCGATGTCGAAAGCCTCAAACAAGCCTTTCGCGACGGCACTGATATTCACGCCATGACCGCCTCGGAAGTCTTCGGCGTGCCGATCGAGGGCATGGACCCGATGGTCCGGCGCAAGGCCAAGGCGATCAATTTCGGGGTGATCTACGGCATTTCCGCCTTCGGTCTCGCCAATCAGATCGGCGTCAAGCGCGACGAGGCCAAGGCCTTCATCGACGCCTATTTCGAGAAATTCCCCGGCATCCGCGCCTATATGGATGAGATGAAGGCCAATGCCGCCGAGACCGGCTATGTCGAGACCATCTTCGGTCGCCGCTGCCATTTCCCGGGCATTCGCGACAAGAACCCCAATATGCGCATGTTCGCTGAACGCCAGGCCATCAACGCCCCGATCCAGGGCTCAGCCGCCGACGTCATCCGCCGCGCCATGATCCGCATGGACGACGCCCTCAAGGCCGCCAATCTGGACGCGAAAATGCTGCTCCAGGTGCATGATGAACTGGTGTTTGAAGTGCCAGAGGGTCAGGCCGACGATCTGATAGCGCTGGCCTCAAATGTAATGGGTGAGGCGTGTGCGCCCGCGCTGGAACTAAGCGTGCCGCTGGTGGTGGACGCGAAGGCGGGGATGACGTGGGGTGAGGCTCATTAGGGGGCTGAACGCGAGCTCAGCCTCGATCAACTGTCACGCTCATTTGTCATCCCGGCCGGATAGCCCGCGAAAGCGGGCTGCAGGGCCGGGACCTATCGCTCGGCGGGCATATGGGTCCCCGATCTGCGCCCCGCTTTCGCGGGGCATCCGTCGGGGATGACAAAAACTGGATCGAATGACTGAAGAGGGGCTTCAATCCGTCGGTCGGCGCTTCAGCTCGCCCCGCCGCCAGCTATCCGCCAGGAAAAGACCCGTCACGACAATGATCATCGCGACGACGGGCCAGGAGTCCTCCGGGCCGGCGAGGCCTCCGGTCAGCCAGTCCGGACCGGTGAGGTCGCTCTGCAACGGCGCCAGGGCGCGCCATTGCTCCTGTCCGGTAAGCGGCAGGCCAGTGACGAAGATCGTATAGTTCCAGGCGGCATGGTTGAGGCCGACGGCCCAGATATTGCCGGTTCGGACATAGACCAGCGACCAGAAAATGCCGATAGCGAGACCGGCGAAGAGCGGCACCCACCCGCCCCAATTGTCGTTGAAGATGTGCAGGGCCGAGAAGATCAGGCTGGGGATCAACAACGCCGGCCAGACTCCGAAGTGGCGTCGGACAAGGGCGAACAGAACGCCGCGAAAGACGATTTCCTCGAACATTGCGGCAGCGAGAATGGTCAGCGCCACACCGAACATGCCGTTCGGTCCCGAAATCGCGACCAGCGCATAGGCGCCCGTCAGGTAGAGCAGGAGAAGCGGCAGGCCGATCATGGCCGAGCCCGCCAGGGTCCACAGGGCAATGGGTTTGACCGCGAAGGTCAGTTCGGTAGCGGGTCGCCGTTCGACGAGGCGCACATAGGCCCAGAAGCCGACAATGAAGGCGACCAGCATCAGGCTTCGACGGATCAGGGAGAGGATCGCCTCGGATGGCTCGAAGACGGTGGCGATCAGGGGCAGTATGCCCAGCCGGACGGTGGCACCTGTGATCACAAGCGCCAGCACGGCCAGGCCAAGACCTGCGAGCAGGTGCAAAACTGGTTTCAGACGGGACATTGGGGACGCCTTCTTGCGTGGGAGTTCAGGATGAAACGGGCTGCGGATCGGGCAGTCGGGCGGGGATGGGCCGCGCAGCGAGACATTCCGTGGCGGACCCGACGGCCTTGTTGAGGTCCACACCCAGCTCGGCGAACAGGTCGGCATAGGCGCGATCAAGCCCGTCGAGGAAAGGCTGGAGGCGCTCAGCCTGCTCCCGTCCCTGCGCCGTCAATGAAACCAGCCGCTTTCGGGCATCTTTCGGATCGGGCCCGGTTTCGACATAGCCCTGGCGAACCAGGCCATTGATCCGGTGCGAGACCAGCTGGTGCGAGATTCCCAGCTCGGTCGCAAGCCAGGCCAGCGATGCGGGCCCGGCATGGTACAGCGCCTGCACACAGCCCGCCTGCATTACCGTGATCGCGAGGCCATGCGACGCCAAAGCGGCATCCACCTGCTCGCTCAAGCGGTCCATGAATCGTTGCGTACGCAGGAGAAAAGCGGCTCGGCCGTCGAAATGAGGAATGTCGGACATCGGTTGATCCTTTTCGCGAACCTATTTCTACATACATTTGTACAAATATTTGTGCAATAGGATAGATGCAGGGTTCGTGACTGGATGTACAGCGGCGCGGGGAATGGTCGGATGGGTGAGCGACCGGTCAGCCCGGGTTTTCGACTGTCTCGGCAGATTGTTCGGCCCGATCTTGGCTCGACGCGACCGGCCGGATCAATCTAACCTCGGATGACGCAGGGGGAAGAATATGGCGACCCGCTATCCGGCGAAATTCATTCACTTCGGCCTGCCCAAATGCGGCTCGACTTTCCTGCAGAGCGTCTGGGGCTTGGACGGCGGCTATACTTCGGTCAGCCTGGCGCGGGCGGCGAATTCGGCGCGGCAACTGGCCCTGCAGGGAGCCTCCGCCAGCCTGCCACACATCGATCTCGGCGTCCGGGCGGGCGCCGGCACCAACCTCGTCGCGTCGGCAGAAGGGTTCAGCTGGGCGTATCTGGGCAGACCCGCCGAGCAGGACCGGATCGCGGACCTTCATCGCATTGCCGCCGCGATGACCGGGCAGGCCAGGATCGCGCCGGTCGCGCTGTTCATGGTCCGCGACCCGGTCGACTGGATACGCTCCACCCATGAGCAGGTGATCAGGCGCGGCGATCATGACACCGGCCGCGCCTATCTGGCAAAGCACCGCGCGCTGATCGAACGCGTGCTGGACCTGCGGCATATCGAGGAGGTTTTCGGAGCGCATTTCGAGCGCGTCGTCTTTCTCTCGGCCGACGAAATGCGCCACGATCCCGACCGTTTCTGGAACCGTTATGAGGCCGAACTCGATGTGCCGCGTCCCGACCGGACGTCGATCGAGCGGGTCAGTGAGAGCGACCGGCATGCCAACGCATCGCTGCAGGAACGGCTGGTACCGATGGCGCGGATGAACCGGGTCCTGTCCGGCATCATGGATGCCTGGGCCGGAATTGAGGGCGCTCCGGGCACTGTCAAAAAGGAGTTCGAGGTCTTCGGCAGCCCGTTCGACAAGGCCCGGGTCTGGGCGTCACGGCGGGTCAGCGAATATTCGTCAGCCGAGCAGATTGAGAGCCTGCTGGGCGGGGCTTTCGCCGGGATGGCGGACGGGTTCACCGACCTGCCGCTCGATGAAGCGCTCAGATCGCACCTTCGCAGGCAATTTTGCGATCTCATCGACACCCGGGACACAATCCCGGACTCGTTGAAGGCTTCGTATCGGGCAGCTCTGGCCTAGCCCGCCGCCGGCAGTGTCGGCGGACAGACGGGCCGGTTTCAACCTTGCACAAAAACGCCCGCCTGGTTCAGGCGGGCGTTTGCAGTGCCAACGGTATGGTGGAGCCCTAAGCGTCCACCTCCGCTTCCAGCGCGTGCTCCTGGATGAAGTCGCGACGCGGCTCTACCACATCGCCCATCAGCTTGGAAAAGAGCTCGTCGGCGGTGTCGGCATGGGTGACCGAGACCTGCAGCAAGGACCGCGCATTGGGATCGAGCGTGGTTTCCCAGAGCTGGCCGGGATTCATTTCGCCCAGACCCTTATAGCGCTGGATCTTCATGCCCTTTGCCCCCGAGACGACCACGGCATCGACCAGCTCGCGCGGCGAATTGATGGTCACCGGGCCGGATTTCGGGACGAAGCTGGCCGGACCGGCATAGTCATCGGAGATCGCCGTAGCGCGCTCATTGAGTCGCTTGGCATCCGGGCTGGCGCGCAGGCTGCGATCCAGCACGACGGTTTCCATGACGCCGCGAACCTCGCGTTCGAAGACCAGATTGCCATCGGCCTCGTCCAGACGGCCGCCCCAATTGTCCTCGCCCTCATCGGCAAAGGAGTTGAGACGTGCCGCGCCACGGGCGACGGCCTCGTCGGACGGCTCCGGCACCAGGGCACCAGCCATGGCGGCGGCTTCCAGGGCAAAACCCGGCGCGCGGGCGATCATGCGGTCGATGGACAGCTTGACCTGGCGCGCCGCGGAAACGCGGGCTGCCAGATCCTGGCCCGTCACCACTTCACCACCGTGCAGGGTCAGATGCGCTTCGGAAACGCCTTCCTCAATGAGATAGGCGTCCATCTCGGCCTGGTCCTTCACATAGCGTTCGGACCGGCCCTTGGCGATTTTGTAGAGCGGAGGCTGGGCGATGTAGAGATAGCCCTTCTCGATCAGCTCCGGCATCTGGCGATAGAAGAAAGTCAGCAGAAGCGTGCGGATATGGGCGCCATCGACATCAGCATCGGTCATGATGATGACCTTGTGATAGCGCAGCTTTTCGTAATTGATCTGATCGCGCCCGATACCGGTGCCCAGCGCCGTGATCAGCGTACCGACCTGTTCCGAGGACAGCATCTTGTCGAAACGGGCGCGCTCCACATTGAGGATCTTGCCTCGCAGCGGCAGCACGGCCTGGTTTTCCCGGTGGCGTCCCTGCTTGGCAGAGCCGCCGGCTGAGTCACCCTCGACGATGAAGAGTTCGGACTTGGCCGGATCCTTCTCCTGGCAGTCCGCCAGCTTGCCGGGCAAGGACGAGATTTCCAGCGCCGATTTGCGGCGGGTCAGCTCGCGCGCCTTGCGGGCGGCTTCGCGGGCTGCCGCGGCCTCGATGATCTTGCCGACCACCATTTTGGCCTCGGTCGGATGTTCCTCGAACCATTCCGCCAGCGCCTCGCCCACAGCGCCTTCAACGGCGGGGCGGACTTCCGATGAGACCAGCTTGTCCTTGGTCTGGGAGGAGAATTTCGGGTCCGGCACTTTCACCGACAGCACGCAGGTCAGGCCCTCGCGGGCGTCATCGCCGGAAATCGACACCTTGGCCTTGGAGGCCAGGCCGGACGAGGCCGCATAGGTGTTGATGATGCGGGTCAGCGCGCCGCGGAAACCGGCCAGATGGGTACCGCCATCGCGCTGCGGGATGTTGTTGGTGAAGCAGAGGACATTCTCGTGATAGCTGTCATTCCACTCCAGCGCCGCTTCCACCGCCACGCCATCCTTCTCGCCGGTGATCAGGACCGGCGGGGTGAAGATCGGGGTCTTGTTGCGGTCCAGGTGGGCGACGAAGGCAGCCACACCGCCATCATAGACCATGGTGTCGGAATAGAGCTCGGCCTCACGCTCATCGCGCAGGGTGATCTTGACGCCGGAGTTCAGGAAGGCGAGCTCGCGCAGGCGGTGCTGCAGCGTTTCGCGATTGAACTCGGTCATGGTGAAGGTTTCTTCCGACGGCATGAAGCGCACTTCCGTGCCCTTCTGGCCCGGCTCGGCATCGCCCATCACCTTGAGATCTTCCTCGGCATCACCGCGGCGGAAACGCATCCAGTGCCGCTTGCCATTGCGCCAGATGGTCAGGTCCATCCAGTCCGACAGGGCGTTCACCACCGAGACGCCGACGCCGTGCAGACCGCCGGACACCTTGTAGGAATTCTGGTCGAACTTACCGCCGGCATGGAGCTGGGTCATGATGACCTGGGCCGCCGAGACGCCTTCTTCCTGGTGGATGTCAGTCGGGATGCCCCGACCATCATCGCGCACCGAGGCAGAACCGTCGGCATGGAGCCTCACCAGGACTTCCGAACAATGGCCGGCCAGGGCTTCGTCGATCGCATTGTCGACGACCTCATAGACCATGTGATGGAGACCCGAACCGTCATCGGTATCACCGATATACATACCCGGGCGCTTGCGCACGGCGTCGAGCCCTTTGAGGACCTTGATCGACTCCGCGCCGTATTCCTGATTCGCTTGTTCCGTCATGGTTTTGTTGTACAGGTTTCGCACGCCTGTGACCACTCGCGCGCACACGCGTACGTGCGCGCGTACGCGTGAGTCAGGGCGCCGGTTTGTGGACCGGTTTCCGGGCCGGATTTGAGGCCGGGTTTCTGGTAGCGCGACGCATCAACCAGCGCCGCCCGATCAGGCCGATCAGAACCAGCAACAGAACGGCTCCCGCCACTGCCAGCCAGGCCCGGACACCGCCACCATCAAGGCCCCGGATCGCGGCATGGCTGGCAAAGGCGATCAGGGCCATTTTCGGTACGCTGCCCAGGGCCGTTCCGGCGATGAAATCGCGGAACCGCATCGGCGTGCAGCCGGCCGCGATATTGATGATGATCGAGGGCAGGGTCGGCACCAGGCGGATCACCGCACTGGCCCAGAAACCATGCCGCGCCAGCTCGTCCATGACGATGCGCGCATCGGGGCCCGCATGGCGGTCGATCCAGCCCGACCCGACCCGACGTCCGACCAGAAATCCGAACCCGCAGGCGAGCACCTTTCCGGTCCAGCTATAGGCGAAGCCGGCCCAGGGCCCGAACGCTGCCACAAGCGCCGCGATCAGCACGGCCTGGGGCGCGCCGAGCGTGATCAGGATGGTGAAGGCCAGGATGGCCACGGGCGGTGCCCAGACCTGCCCTCCGAGCGCCGCCAGGCCATCCAGCGCCTGTCGGGTCACCGCTTCGGGCAGCAACAGGGTGGCGAAGCCTCCGAGCGAAAACAGGGCGACCAGGGCGAGGACCATGACGAGTTTGCCAGGATGACGCCGGAAGACGGCCACCAGCTCGCGGCCGATCACCCGTCCGACCCCGGCGTGGCTACCGTGGCGCGATAGAGCGTCAGGCTCATTTCGTCGCCATTGGAGTAGTTCTGCCCTTCGATCATCGCCAGGGGTTCCAGGGTCAGGTCAATCGCTGCCGCACGGGCCAGGAAGTCGTCGATCTCGGCCGCATCGAGCAGCGCCAGTGAGCAGGTCACATCAGTCGCCAGCTGGTCCGCCGCATCGACCGGGCTGGCCGCCAGCACGGTGTCATAGGGCCCGTGCTGATAGACCAGGCTGGGCTCGCGGAAGGCCGAGGTGACCAGCCGGGTCTGCATGCAGCCCCCATGGGCATCGACGGCCGCTACGATCCGTGGGGTCAGCCACAATGTCTCGAGCCGCGGCAGTGTCCCGCCATAGACGGTCACCGCGCCGAGCGCCCCGGCGGCCAGACCCGCGAGAAGCGAGCCCTGACGGCGACCCATCAGATAGAGCGCCACTGCCGCCGCAGCCGCGACAAGGACTGCCACGCCGGCCATCACCAGAACCGGGGATAATCGCCCCTCGGCCCAGTGCAGACCGGCCGGACCCAGCGCCGCGACCAGTCCACTGAAGGCCAGCCAGACAATAGCGTAAACACCGGCACCGATGCGCACCCAGAGCGGTGAGCGCGCCTGCCCGGGCAGGAAGATCGCGGCCGCCGCCAGGCAGGCCATCGCCGGATAGAGCGGCATGATGTAGTGCGGCAGCTTGGTGGCGATCAGCTCGTAGGCGATCCAGGCCGGCACGATCCAGGCGATCAGATAGCGCACCGCTGCCTGACTGCGATTGGACCAGGCCCAGTGACCAGCGAAGACGAAGAAGAGCGATCCCGGCCAGAAGGTCAGCGAGAACAGGCCGAGATAATAGCCCGGCGGTCCGGCATGCGATTGCTGGCTCTCGCCAACCTTTCCCATCAGGCTGTCACCGACCGCCTCGGCATAGAAGCCACCATCCGAAACAATGCCGATCGCGACATACCAAGGCAGGGCTATAAGCAGGAAAAGCGGCACGCCCCAGAGCGGTTTGAGTTGTTGCAGCCAGGCGAATTTGCGGTCCCAGATCAGCAGGCCGGCCAGCGCCAGTCCGACAAAGAGCAGGATAATTGGTCCCTTGACCATCATCCCCGCCCCCAGCGCCGCCCAGAACAGGGCCGGTCGCCACCAATGCCCGACGGGTTCCAGATAGATCCGCATCAGCGCCAGATGGGCGGCGGTGATGGTTGCCAGAAGCACGGCATCGGTCTTGGCGATCCGGGCCTCGAAGCCAACCGCAAAGCTGGTCGCCACCAACAGCGCCGCGGCGAGGCCGGCGTGACGCCCGTAGAGCCGACCTGTCAGCGCGCCGGTCATCAGGACCGCAGCGAGAATGCCGAGGAAGGACGGGATCCGGTGCGCCCAGATGGCCCGCTCATCTGCGGTCCCCGTGAGGGTGACCGCGATCGATTGCAGCCAGTAGACTCCCGCCGGCTGGAGGTAGCGCTGCTCCTCCTGGAAGCGGATGTCGACGAAATCGCCTGTCGCCAGCATCTGACTGGTCGCCACCGCGTAGCGGGACTCGTCGCGGTCGACCGGTGGAATGGATGCGATACCGGGAAGAAGTACGAGCGCCGACAGGGCGACCAGAACCAGCCAGTCCTTCCAGCCCAGGCGATGCCCGTCCTGGGTCACGACCGGCGCTCTTCGATCCGGCCCGGCGCCTTGGTCCGGCGGACCAGCCAGATCACACCCATGGTGTCGAAAATCCCGACAAAGGCCCGACCGATATTGGTGTATTTCGACTGCCCGGCATGGCGCGCGCGGTGCTGGACCGGATGATTGATGAGCGGGTGGCCGTAGCGCTGGAACAGGGCGGGCAAAAAGCGGTGCATGCCCTCAAAGCAGGGGAGCAGCAGGAAGCTGTCGCGGCTGAAGACTTTCACACCGCAGCCGGTATCGGGGCAATGATCGCCCAGCACGGTGGCGCGGAAACCATTGGCGATGCGGGTGGCGATCAGGCGCGAGACCGGGTCGTTGCGGCGGACCCGGGTACCGGCGACCAGTGGCGCGTCGCCTTCGGCCGTCCACGCCTTTTCCAGCATGTCCGGCAGGTCAGCCGGGTCATTCTGGCCATCCCCATCGAGCGTCGCGATCCAGGGGGCTCGTGCAGCCAGGATGCCGGACCGGACGGCCTGGGACTTGCCGCAGCGACGGTCATGGCGAACGAGGCGGACGCGCGGATCGGTATCGGCGATAGCCTGCAGGATGTCCGGGGTCGCATCGGTCGAGCCGTCATCGACGAAGACGATCTCGAAGGCGCCGGCCCGGTCCATTTCCCGCAGCACTTCGTCGCACACCGCCGCGACATTCTCGGCCTCGTCCAGAACCGCGATCACGACGGACGCACGCAGCGTCGCGTCAGACCGGTCCGGTCGGCGAAAATCCGTGTTGATCGTCTCGCTCATGAACAACCCCAGTTGTGCGCGCGGGCCCCGTTGTTTTGCGCGGGCCCGGATGTGCGCGCGGGAGTGTGTGCCGCTTTGGCCGCCGTTTCAAATGGCAATGCCGGTGATGGACGAGGAAGTACTGCTAGCGCAACAGCAAAAGCAGGGCGATCGCGGCCATCACGCAACCGGTCAGGATGTCGGCCCCGCGCCGCACCGCCGGTGTCGACAGCCAGGCCCGCGCCCGGTGCGCCGCGCCGATATAGAAAGCCGCGGTCGGAACCGCCATTGCCACCATGATCAACAGCATCGCGGCATAGCTCCACGGCGTGATCGCGTCGATCGGCACGAAGGCAGGAACCAGGGTCAGATAGAAGACGATCGGCTTTGGATTGGACAGCGGCATCGCGACCCCCGCCAGGAAGGTCGCGACCCAACCGCGCTTTGAGCCGGCCCTGAAGACCGGCTTCGGGCGCGCCCCGGTCCAGGCGCTCCAGAACGCCTTGAAAGCCATCCAGCCGAGATAGGATGCCCCCACCAGCTTGGCCGCCAGCCAGAATGGCCCCAGCTGCTCGGCGACCGCCGACAGGCCCGTTACCGCGAGGGTGAACCAGAGAACATCACCCAGGAGGATGCCGGCCCCATACATGGCCGCATGCCAGGGACCGGTATCCAGGGTGCGGGCGATCATCGCCGCGATGCCCGGCCCCGGCGTGAGAAACAGGACAAGCAGGGCGCCGGCGAACAGGAGAAGGGTTTCAATCGTCATGACGGTCAGGGGTAACGAGATAGCCGTAGAGCGTGTCGGCAATGGCCGCGACGAATTGCTCGTCGCTGATCGTGAGCACCACGGCCGCGCCTTCCTCACGGTAGATTCCCCGCTCGATCGGCAGGGTATTCATCAGATAGGTGAACATTTGCGCGGCCTCGACGCGATCCTGTCGCTTCACCTCATCACCAAACAGATCCAGCAGCTGGTCAGCGGACTGACGTGCCTGGTCCAGCATCGCCTCCCAATCATCGCCGACCAGGTCCGGTCGCAGGCGGCTGTAGATATGCGTCGCCCGGACAAGATAGCCATGCTTGTCGAGAAAGCTCCAGGCCACGCGGCAGGCCGTATGCAGGGCAGCCCGCAATCCATTCGCCGGCTCGATTTCAATCCGGCCCTCGCCCGCCATGAACGCTTCGAGCCGCTCACGATAGAGCTCGAAAATGACCGGAATGAAGGCGTCCTTGTTCTCGAACCGGCGATAGACGGCACCGACCGACAGGCCGGCAGCCTCTGCCAACTCGGCAATCGACACATCGGCGAAGGCCTTAACGCGCAGTTTTTCGTCCAGCGCCCGCACCAGCTTGTCACGGGTTTCGCGTGATCTCGCCTGTTGCGTCGGTCGCACCCCTTGACTCATTCCGCTGTCACTCCTAAATGTGAACGCGAATTCGCATTCTCATAATATCAACTTGATCGCACGCTTGCGGATCGCCGGTCAAGAGACCTAGGGAGACTTCCACATGCAAACGCTTACGCAAACACCGTCCCTGATCCTGGGGCTGCTGGCCATCGCCGCCGTCCTGATTGCCGGATTTGTCAGCGATGTCCGGCAGAAAGGCAGCACCCCCGACGACCTGCCACCGGTCGGCCATCAATACCGCAAGACCGGCCTGACACTGTGGATCCTGTGCGCGAGCTGTCTGGCCTGCTGGCATTTCGCCGATCTACCCCTTGCAGCGCTCGGCCTGCAGGCCCCCACGGGATGGGGTGGGGCCCTGGCCTGGACGCTGGCTGGCGCCGCGATCGTCTACGGACTCTACTCGCTGGTCACGACGGCACTGGACCGGACCGCCCGCAGCAAATTGCGGACCCAGCTCGCGGAGGCAGAAGGCTTTGACATGCTGCGCCCGCGCCGCCTGTCAGAACATCTCGGATTTCAGGCACTGTCCTTCACCGCCGGCATAACCGAGGAAGTGATTTTCCGCGGCTTCCTGATGGCGACGCTGGCGCTGGTCATGCCGCTGTGGGCGGCCGCATTGGCATCGGTCAGCCTGTTCATCATCGCTCACGCCTATCAGGGCCTTTCCGGAATGCTGCGCATCCTGCCGATCACGGTGCTGATGACAGCGGTCGTGTTGGTCGGTGGATCATTGTGGCCCGCGATCATCATCCACATTCTCGCCGACGCGCTGGCCGGATGCCTGGTTGCCATGGTGGATGCCCATGAGGATGCCGATCAGATCATGGCGAAAGAGGCGAATGAGGGGGACGCAGCGGCCATTCCGGCGTGACCAACCCGCCGGCTCAACCCGGGGGTAGAGCCCGGACCGCACCATCACGCACTTCACGATACTGGATCGAGTCACCGAACGGCTCGAACAGGACTTTCTCGACACCGGTCAACCAGGCCTGGGATCCTGATGCGAGAATTTCCCGGGCCAACCCGTCCCGACGCAAGGCATCGAGATGGGCACAGGCCTCATCAAGCAGCAGAAGGGGGGCAACGCCCCATTGCTGGCCCAGCGCCCGGGCCTGGGCCAGGGCCAGGGTCAGGATGAGAGCCTTCTGCTCACCGGTGGAACAATCCCCGGCCGGTTGACCCTTGCCCCGGTGGCTGGCGAGCAGCTCGGTGCGATGGGGGCCTCTCGTCAGCGTCCGTCCCGCCGCCGCGTCGCGACGCCGGCCAGCGCGCAGCGCAGCTAGAAAGCGGTCCTCGGCCTCACCCGCTGTCAGCCCGTCAGCCAGGTCTGCCTCGACCGAGCCATCCAGCGCCAGGTCGGCCTGAGGGAAGACACCTTCCGGCCGCCGGTCGATCTCCCCCTGCAAACGGATCAACGCATCCAGTCGCGCCGCTGCCATCGCGACGCCATGGCCGGCCATCTCGACTTCGATTGCGCCGAGCCAGGCCGGATCCTGACCACCCTCGTCCAGCAAGCGCTGACGCCGGGTCCGGCTCTTCTCATAAGCGCTGGCCGCGTCGGCATGGGCCGGGTCGGCGGCATGGACGAGACGGTCAAAAAACTTCAGACGATCCGCGCGCGGCCCGGCGAAGAGCCGATCCTGCGCCGGAGTCAGCCAGATCATCGGCAGGAGACGGGCGAGTGCGTTCTGGGCGGCCGGTTCACCATCGATCCGGGTCTCCCGGCGAGCCGTCCCCCGTGCGCCCACCCCCAGGCGGAAACCACCCTCGCGTGTGTCGGCCTCCGCAAATACAGCCCACTCAGGAGCCGCGCCGGATGCGCCCTTGGTGGCTACTCCGTCAGCGCCGGCCGAGCGCAAGCCGCGGCCGGGAGCCAGAAAGGAAATCGCCTCGAGCAGATTGGTCTTACCGGCCCCGTTCTCGCCAAACAGGGCGACCGGCGCGGCGCTCAGTTCGAGGTCGAGATCGGGATAGCTGCGGAAATTGGCAAGCCGCAAACGACGAACCGCCGCAGGCGGAACCGGCGGCGGTGTCTCAGTCGTCATCGTGTCGGCCTGACCCGTCACACGCGCAGCGGCATCAGCACGTAAAGCGCGTCCGGATCACCACTGTCGGTTACCAGGGCCGGCGAGGCGGCATCGGCGAAGTGGAAGCGGGCTTCATCGCCTTCGATCTGGGACGCGACGTCCAGCATGTAGCGGGCGTTGAAACCGATCGCGAAGCCTTCATCCGAGTAGGACACGGCGAGCTCTTCCTCGGCCTGTCCGCTCTCGGGATTGTTGACGGCGAGCGTCAGGGCATCGGCGCCCAGTGACAGCTTTACAGATCGGGATTTCTCGACCGAGATTGTTGCAACACGGTCAACGGCTTCAGCGAAACGCTTGTTCTCGACCGACATCAGCCGGGTATTGCCGCGCGGAATGACGCGCTCATAGTCGGGGAAGGCGCCATCGATCAGCTTGGAGGTCAGCACGGCACGGCCCAGACGGAAACGGATCTTGCCTTCGGAGACAGACACCTCAACGTCGTCATCGGCGTCTTCGAGCAGGCGTTTGACTTCCTGCACCGTCTTGCGGGGCACGATCACGCCCGGCATGCCGGAGGCACCCTCGGGCAGATCGACCTCGGCGAGGGCCAGACGCACACCGTCCGTGGCAACCGCGCGCAGCGTCTTGCGACCGTCCTGCTCGGCGGCATGAATATGGATGCCATTGAGGTAGTAGCGAGTTTCTTCCGTCGAGATGGCGAACCGCGTCTTGTCGATCAGGCGCGCCAGCTCGCGGGCCGGAACCGAGAAGCGATGCTCGAGATCTTCGGTCGGCATGACCGGAAAATCACCCGGTGGCAGCGATGGCAGCGAAAAGCTGGAGCGACCGGCCTTGAGCGTCAGGCGCGGGTCGCTGCCATTCATCTCGAGCGTCACGTCTGCGCCATCCGGCAGCTTGCGGGTGATGTCGTACAGGGTGTGCGCCGGCGCGGTGACGAGACCGTCTCCCTCACAACTGGCGTCGGTGGTCTCTAGGATCTCGATGTCCAGATCGGTCGCCGCGAAGCTGGCCCCGTCGGGTCCGGCGGAGATCAGCACATTGGACAGGATCGGAATGGTGTTGCGCTTTTCGACAACGGCCTGCACGTGGCCAAGCGCCTTGAGGAGCGTCGCACGCTCGATCGTCAGCTTCATATCTCGCGTTCCGCTTTCAACGTCTTCTGCGTCAGCTTCCCGAATCCAGCCCGAAGATCAATAGTCGACGATCAAGGGCTGTCTTGGCGGTGCGGGACAAAGACCGCCTGCACCTTCAGGATGGGTCAAAGAGGATACATGAATTCGCGCATTCGCAAGAGATTTATCCAGCGCCCACGCGAAATTCGGAAGACCGGTCGTCCGGCCTCAGCCCTGCAGCTCTCTGGTCAGCGCGTCAATCTCGTCCGCGACCGGGTCCCCGGCGTCGATCATGCCGGTCACCTTCGACACTGCGTGGATCACGGTCGAGTGGTCGCGACCACCAAAACGGCGACCGATATCCGGCAGCGACCGGGTCGTCAGAGTCTTGGCGAGATACATCGCGATATGCCGCGGGCGCACGACGGCCTGGGTCCGGCGCTTGGAACAGATATCCGCTGTGGTGATGCCGAAATGGGTCGCGACAACCTTCTGGATTTCATCAACCGTCAGACGGCGCTCGGAACTCAGGGACAGCTCACGCAAAGCCGTCGACACGACTTCCATGGTCACCGGCTGGCCGATCAGCGCGGTCCGGCAGATGACGTTGTTGAGAACGCCTTCCATCTCGCGCGGGCTGGATGTGATCCGGGCGGCGAGAAAATCACGAACGGCCTCGGACACATCGAAAGTCGGGTAGTGGCAGGTTGCCTGGGCAATCTTGCAATCAAGGATCTGGCGGCGCAGATCGAGGTCCGGCTTGCCCAGCGGGCAGGACAGGCCACCGGTCAGGAGCGAGCGCAGCCGCTCATCCTGCATCTGCAACTCGGCTGGCGGCTTGTGTGACGCCAGGACGACCTGCTTGTTCTCGGCGACCAGGGCCGCAATCGTGTGCAGGAATTCATCCTCGGTCTTCGGCTTGCCGGCGATGAAATGGACATCATCGATCAGCAGAACATCGACGCCCCGCACGGTCTCCTTGAAAGAGATCGTGTCCCGCGCCCGCATTGCCGTGACGAAACCGGACAGGAATTCCTCGGCGGTCAGATAGAGCGCCTTGCGCGGACGGGTCCCGTTCTGGGCTGCCGTCGCCACAGCGTGGAGCAGGTGCGTCTTGCCAACGCCGTAATCGCCATAAAAGAACACCGGATTGAAGGGCGGTGTCGCGGCGCCGACCATGGTCCGGGCGGCTGCGGCGGCCACTTCATTGGCCGGGCCGACGCGGAAGCTGTCAAAACTGAAACGGGCATCGACCGGTGCGACATCAGCCGCTGGCACAGGCGCTACACTGGCGCCTGTGGCGGCCGGTTGCGGCTTGCGGGCCACCGGCGCTGACGAACGGTTCGCCATTACAGATTGCGGCGCATCCTGATCTTCAGCAAGCAGGAGAATATCACGATGCGACGGGTCGAGTTCGGCCCAAAGAGCCCGAATTCGTGCTCCCCAATGATCTTCGACCCAATCGCGGTTGAAACTGCTTGGCGCGATGATCACCAGAGCGCCCGTTTCAGCCAGGCGAACACGCAACCGTGCGATTTCCTGCGAGTAAAGCGCAGGTCCACACTCCTCACGGAGATGGGCGCGCACCCGACGCCAGATTGCCGAAATTCCCCCCGCGTCAAGCCCGTCGATAGTTGCGGTATTTGCCTCGGAAACAGCCAGTTTGTTCAATGCCATTGTCGATCACACTTTTATTTTTCTCACGCTAACGCGAGAGCTATGTGTTTGTAATTTCGGCAATATCAGCCCACCCACAGCACTCCACCCAGTCGTGCCGCTACCGGAATTTTTTCCGCATGGGAATTGTCGCCCTCAGAAGCCCAAAGGTTACTCCGGGGCCGGTCACGGTCAACATGATTCAGCTCCCAGAATCCGAGATTCTTCGCTTGACACGGGAAATCCGTGATCGGATCGAAGCTTGGCTTTTGTGACAGAAATGTGTCAACGCGACTGGTCGTTTTCATGAACCAAATGAAGCCCGTTTTGAGGGCGTGGATCGACCGGGCGCGCATTTGGCAACCCCTCCGTACCCAGATTATTTATTAGAATGCATCTATGCCGCAGTTGCGAGCTTGGCGACCGTGCAGTCGCAACATGCGCGCAAAGAAATACGCCCGAGGCGTGTGCCCCGGGCGTATATTCAGTCTTTGACGTGAATGCGTCGGATCAGGCCGACATCGACTTCACGCGGGCCGACAGGCGGGAGACTTTCCGCGAGCCGGTATTCTTGTGGTAGACGCCCTTGCCGACAGCACGCATCAGCTCGGACTCAGCTTCGACCAGAGCGGTCTTGGCAGCAGCCTGGTCGCCAGACGTGATCGCCATTTCGACTTTCTTGACGAAAGTACGGACGCGCGAACGACGAGCCTTGTTGACGGCCGTCCGGCGAGCGATCTTGCGGACCATTTTCTTGGCCGAGTTGGTGTTGGCCATGGATGTAAACCTCTTTATGCGGCCGGGACAGACTTCCCGGCTAAATCCGTGAGCGGCGGCGTATAGGCCCTTGCGGGCTGGGCGTCAACCGCCCACTGCGCCTCACCCCCTAGCGATGCTTGAAATGAGCAGCCCGTTTTTCGGCGAAGGCAGCCATGCCCTCTTTCTGATCTTCAAGCGCGAACTGCGACATAAACACCCGACGTTCGAAACGAACGCCTTCGGTCAGGCCGATCTCGAACGAGCGATTGACCGTCTCCTTGGTCATCATCGCTACCGGCAGTGACTTGGCGGCAATGCTTTCCGCGGCTTCCATGACGACGTCCATGAAGTCGTCCGCCGGCACCACGCGCGACACCAGTCCGGCCCGCTCGGCCTCTTCGGCATCCATCATCCGACCGGTCAGACACATGTCCATGGCCTTGGCCTTGCCAATGGCGCGCGGCAGACGTTGCGTGCCACCCGCACCCGGCATCACGCCGAGATTGATCTCCGGCTGGCCGAATTTGGCGGATTCCGATGCGATGATGAAATCACACATCATGGCGATCTCGCAGCCACCGCCCAGCGCATAGCCGGACACGCCGGCAATGATCGGCTTGCGGAAACGCGCCACGGCCTCCCAGGTCTCCGCGAACGGATCCTTGTTATAGAGACCGACCATGTCGCGCGACTGGAGCTCCTTGATATCGGCACCGGCCGCGAAGGCCTTCTTGGAACCTGTGAGCACCACACAGCCGATGCCATCATCGGCTTCACAGGCAGCCAGCGCGGCCGCGAGTTCGGTGGTCAACTCATCACACAGAGCATTCAGCGCCTCCGGGCGGTTCAGCGTGATGACGCCAACCCGGCCCTCGGTTTTGTACTGTATCGTCTTGTAGCCCATTTCGGCGCTCCATCTGACGGCGCGGAGAACCCGCGCGGGAAAAGCCGCGCCGCTATAACGCAGACGGGGGCAAGCGTCGATACCGGGTGACCCGTTTGAGTCACCCGGCCCGATTGACGCCTACTGGCGGCTGACCTGATAGCCCTGCGCACGCAGGAGCTCGATGACGCCATTCTCACCGGGCAGGTGCGCCGCACCAACCGCGATGAAGACCGTGCCTTCGCCATCCATGATCTCGGCGATTTGCGGAATCCAGTTCTCGTTCCGCTGCACGATCATGACCTGATAGGCCTCCGGCGCGTCTCCACGCATGCTCGCATTGATTTCAGAATCGATGGTCTCCATGTCGCCGACCGCCCAGGCCGTCACCAGCGTGTCCAGCATTGTCGGCAACTCGGCCATGTCTTCCAGACCCTGCTCAAAGGCACGCGCCTGCACATCGTCCGGCATGCCGGCGAGGAAACCGATCTGCTGCTCAGCCGTCTCGAAATAGCCCATCCGGATATCCCGGCCCTCGACCATGCCGAGCAGGACCATCTCCACCCCGGAATTGGGATCCATCCCCAGCGCCTGCATCTGACCGACGGCAAGCGCGATCTGGGCCAGCCAGGGCCGCATCGGCTCCAGCATCGCCGGCGCGAAACCAACCGTCGGGGCGATTTCCGCCAGCGCCGCATTGCCAGCCTCTGTGAGAAGCGAGGACAGCGTCACGCCGGGCGAGTTGAGGCCGTGCTGCATGACCAGCGGCTGCATCGCCGCCTGACTCTCGGGCGAGTGGACATCCGCTTCCAGATAAAGCGCGTCAGCACTGGCGATCAGAGCGCGGAGCTCGTCAGTACGCCAGTCGAGACTGCGGGGCAGCAAATGAAACGTGCCGAAAATGTAGACGTCGGAGTCGGCATCAGACAGATGCCAGATGGCCGGATCGGCCTCGATCGCTGCGTAATCGCCCGACTGGGCCTGGGCGGTGGACGGCAGAAGGGCGCCGCCGGCCAGCAAGGCCGCACCGGAAAGAGCGGAAACGGTCCGCCGAATGGTCTTGAAGGGTGACATGAAGTTACCTTTGTGACGTGAAATCCGGCGATAAATTACCCCATTCCACCGCCATGGCTAGCGGGACTGCCCGGGTGCGGTGTCCCTCGCCAGACCCGTCACCGCTGACAGCGACTGCAGAACCAGGTCGAGCGCCCCGACTGCACAAGCCGCTGGATTTCGCCAGCGCAGTCCGGGGTCGGGCAGGGCGCGCCGAGACGGTCATAGACACGGAAGCTGTGCTGGAAATAGCCCAGCGCACCATCGGTCGAGGCGAAATCCTTGAGCGAGGAGCCGCCGGCCTCGATGGCCTCGACAATCACCTCGCGCACGGCCCGCGCCAGACGCTCGGCACGGACACCGGGAATGCTGGCGGATGCGCGGCGCGGACTGATACCGGATCGATGCAAAGCCTCACACACATAGATATTGCCCAGACCCGCGACGATCGACTGGTCCAGCAGGGCGGTCTTGATCGGCGTGCGACGCCCGGCCAGCACCTCGCCAAGATAGGCGCCGGAAAACCAATTGCCGTGCGGCTCGGGTCCGAGCGCGCCAAGCGTCTTGTGGGACGCTTCCTCCGCGGTCGGGAACAGCTCCATGTAACCGAAACGGCGCGGGTCATTATAGCGGACCACCACGCCGCCCTCGGCCCGGAACACCACATGATCATGTTTCGGGTTGGCCGGGGCGGCGTGAACGAAATCACCGGGCTGGGCCGCCTCCCCCTCGACCTCGATCGAGAAGCGCCCGGACATGCCCAGATGCCCGATCATCGTCTCGCCGCTGTCGAGCCGGAACAGAAGGTATTTGGCCCGCCGGTCGATCGTCTCGACCCGACAACCGGTCAGCCGCTCCGCGAAGCGCTCCGGAAACGGGAAGCGCAAATTGGGACGATTGACGTCCACGGCGAGAATGCGCCGCCCCTCCAATGCCGGCACCAAGCCCCGGCGAACCGTCTCTACTTCAGGTAATTCAGGCATTTGGCGTGTGAATCATCTTTACATTCAGGCGGTTACATTTTCGCCCCATTTCTTGGCTCATCTTCGCTCGCCTTTTGGGAATAACGGAGACAAGGCCGCATGTTTGATCACATGGATATCATCCTGTCAGCAGCCATGATTGCGGGCCAGATCGGTCTGGGCATCCTGTTTGCCGATCTGATGAGCGGTATCGTGCACTGGTATATCGATACCTATGGCGACCCGAAGACCCCCATACTCGGCCGGCACGTCTATTGGCCGACCATCAATCACCATGCCCAGCCGCTGGATTGCACCCGCGCCAGCTTCTGGTCGCGCAACGGCCCGAACCTGGCCCTGAGCCTGGCCCTCCTGATCGTGTTTGCGGTCACCGGGCTGATCAATGCGTTCACCCTCAGCGCCCTTGCGACCGGCGTGTTCGCCAGCGAAATCCATGTCTGGAGCCACAAACCCAAGCGCAAGCGCCCGACCGTGGTCCGCTGGCTGCAGGCCAGCGGCCTGCTACTCAGCCCGAAGCAACACTGGCAGCACCACACCCACGCCCACAACACCCGCTATTGCACGGTCACCAACCTGCTCAATCCCGTGCTCGACCGGTTGCGGGTCTTCCGACTGGTCGAAGGAGTCGTCGAAGGCTTCGCCCGTCGCAAACCGCGCGATGAGATCATGGGGATCGGACCGCTCGCACGCGGCCGGCGCATCATGTCGAGGGTCCGCCGCTTCGTCGCCGCCGGAGCGTGGCAGGTCCGGCGCCTTCTATTGGCGCCCATGCCCCGCCTCGCCCTGGCCTGATCCGGCACCGCACATGCGACACAAAGGACCGCCCGCGCCGCTTTCCGGTCGGGCGGTCCGGGTCTATGTTGCCGGGCATGAGCACGACCCGGACCGACACTGAAACCGTTTCCTTCGGCTTTGCCGATGTCGCACGCGACGAGAAGGCCTCGCTGGTGCGTGGCGTCTTTGACCGTTCGGCGCGCCGCTATGACCTGATGAATGATCTGATGTCGCTGGGCATTCACCGGGTCTGGAAAGACATGGTGATGACCCGCGCCAATCCGCAGCCGGGCGAGGTCCATATCGACGTCGCGGGCGGCACCGGCGACCTGGCACGCAGCTTTCTGGCCAAGGCCGATGCGGTCGCGGCACGCCGCGGCGATGACCGCCAGGCGTCAGCCATCGTTCTGGACATCAATGAGCAGATGTTGCGGGCCGGCGTGAAGCGCGGCCTGAAACCGCACGAGGAAGGTCGCGTTGACTGGGTCACCGGCAATGCCGAATGCCTGCCCCTTCCGGATCGCACCGCGCATTGCGTGACCATTTCGACCGGCATCCGCAATGTCACCGACCGCGCCACCGCGCTCAAGGAAATGCGCCGCGTGCTGAAACCCGGCGGGCGTTTCCTGTGTCTGGAATTCACCCGGCCGACCAGCCGCGCTTGGGAAAAAGCCTATGACGCCTGGTCCTTCAACGTCATGCCGGAACTCGGTCACTACGTCGCCAAGGACCGCGAGAGCTATCAATACCTGGTGGAATCGATCCGTCGCTTCCCCAATCAGGATGATTTCGCCGACGAGTTGCGGGCCGCGGGTTTCCGCAAGGTCAGCTACACGAATTTCTCCGGCGGCATTGCCGCCCTGCACGTCGGCTGGGCCTGATCAGTCCCGATCCTTGCGTTCGCGAAGCAACCAGGCTTTCGCCTCCTCAACTGTATCGAAGAGCTGTAACTGCGCTGGATAGCCGGCCTTGGTCAGATTGACCCAGAATTCCAGCAGAACCCTTTTCATACTGTCATTGCAGACCTGGGCCGACCGGCTTGGCGTGTCGCCATAATGGTCGCGGATGAATTCGGCCAAGCCTGCGCCAAGCCGTTCGAAAGACGCGGCATCAAGCTGATGCAGATCGGAATCGTCTTCATAGACCACGATACGATCACATGCTGGCGTCCAGCCGGGCATTTTCACAGCCCGCTGCATCAACTCCAGCGCGTCGCCTTCCGCGATCTCACCGCGATAGCGCACCAGAATCCACTGGTTCTCGGCATCCACTTCCAGCTCGTGCTTCATTCCCGCCCCGGATTTGATCCACACTGACAACGTAGACCAACTTGCGTGGCCGACAAGCACAGGCCTTCACCGGCTGCGACGTCATGGCCCTCTCGCCAATTCAGGCCCGTACCTCTAAACCGCTAGCATGTTTTCCACTCTCGCCTCCTTGACCCGCCTGATACGCGCCGCCCTGACCCTGGCCCGGCACGACGCGATCCTGCCAGCGGAGTACCAGTCGCTTTACCCGGCTCCGGCCCGCTGGCTGGGAAGTGTCATGCGCATTTTCCGCCATCGCGATCTGGCAGAAAACCCGGGAGAACGCCTGGCCCGCGCATTGGAAAAACTGGGTCCGTCCTACGTCAAATTCGGCCAGATCCTGGCCACCCGCAGCGACGTCATCGGCGCGCGGTTCGCGCGCGGCCTGTCGCGCCTGCAGGATCGCATGCCCGCGTTCGGGGATGCCGAGGCGCGCGAGATTCTGGCTGACGAGCTGGATCAATCAGTCGACGAGGTCTTCAGCGAGTTCGGCCCGCCTGTTGCCGCCGCATCGATCGCCCAGGTCCACAAGGCGATGACACCGGACGGGGCCGTGGTTGCGGTCAAGATCCTGCGCCCGGACATCGAGAGCCGCATTGCCCGGGATATTCGCACCCTCACGCTCGGTGCGGCCCTGGCTGAACGCTTCTCGCCCGCCAGCCGCCGACTGGAGCCGAAAAAGTTTGTCGAGACGGTGTCCCGCTCGCTGTCGCTGGAAACCGACCTGCGCCTGGAAGCAGCGGCCGCCTCTGAACTGGGCGAGGCCGCCATGGTCGCCGAGGGCTATCATATTCCGACGGTCGACTGGGCGCGCTCGACCCGGCGGGTGCTGACCACCCAGTGGATTGACGGCATTCCCCTGTCCGACATCGACGCGATTGCCGCCAGCGGCATCGACCGGGCGGCCCTGGCGACCCGGCTGACACGGGCCTTCCTGTCAACGGCCCTCGATCGCGGAGTCTTTCACGCCGACATGCATGGCGGCAATCTGTTTGCCCGAACTGACGACACCGTCTGGGCGGTCGATTTCGGTATCATGGGTCGGATCGGGCGCGCCGAGCGTCGCTTCCTCGCCCTGATCCTGCATGGTTTCCTGACCCGCGACTACATGGCTGCCGCCCGTGCCCATTTCGCCGCCGGTTATGTGCCGGCGCGCCATTCGGTCGAGGATTTCGCCAGCGCCCTGCGCGCTGTCGGCGAACCGATTTTCGGCAAGACCGCCGACCAGGTGCCGATGTCGCGCGTCCTGATGCAATTGTTCGAGATCACGGCCCTGTTCGAGATGCGTCTGCGGCCCGAACTCGTGATGCTGCAAAAGACCATGGTCCAGTGCGAGGGCGTATCACGGCAACTCGACCCCCAGCACGACATGTGGGGCGCAGCCGCCCCCATCGTCGAAGCCTGGATGAAGCGGGAACTCGGTCCGGAAGGCCGCATCCGTGATCTTGGTGAGGACCTGACCCGGCTGCACGATGCCCTGCGCAAGCTGCCTGATGCAGTGGATGACTGGGCCGAGGTCGGCGCCCAACTGAAGGCTGGCAAACTGTCCCTGGGTGGCGGTCCGCGGCTGCGGCCCTGGTTCCTGCGTCTGGCCTGGCTGGCGGCCGCCGCTGCTGCAGGCGCGGCCGTCGCTACGGCATTTAGCTAAAATTTCGGGCCGATTTACACAAAATCGAAAGAAAAGCCTGCCCTTATGCCTGCCATGGCAAGGGATTTCATTATGAACGAAGAGGCACGCAGCCTTCAGCGCGAGTTTTTTCGCATTGACGAGGATGTGATCGACCGGATCCAGCACCTCAAGCCGCGCCTGATGAAGTATGCCGAAACGGCGCTGGAAACCGTGTTCGACCATCTGGTCGGCAATCCGGACGTCGCCCATTATTTCGAGATCACCGACAACATCACCTATTTGCGCGCCGGCATGCTGGCCCATTGTGACGAGATGTTTTCGGCGCGCTTTGACGAGCACTATTACGAAGCGACTGAAGGCATGGGCGCGCGTCATGCCAAGCTGGAATTCCCGGCGCATGTCTACACCGCCGCCTATTCCAACATGTTCGCCCGCATCGTCGAGCTGGCCATGGCCGACCGTCGCAGCTTCAAGACCGACGACATCACCGCCCTGTCCCGGATCACCCATTACGACATCGAGCTGTCGATGGGCGCCTTCTATCGCCACATCATGGACAAGCGCGCCGCGCTGTCTTCCGACGCCCAGAAGATCCGCCATCTGGTTGATTGAACTGCGGGGCAGCCGGGCTGAGTGAGAACTCCGTGCGGTCACCTGCCGGGCCCGGGGTGATCTGAGCGCCGCGCGCAGGGCGATCCATAAATCGCTTGTCAGCCAGCAGGCCGTATCCGGTTCTTCAGCTCAAGGGTATAACCGCGAAGCGGCGCCTGCGGCGCCCTTGACCTGAAGAACCGGATACGGCGATCTCTCGGCAAGCGGTTTATGGCGGGGTATGCGCCGATGGCGCGGGGGCGTGTGTCCCCATTTCTCCGACTGAACTGACCCTCACCCCCTGAAACCCTTGGGAAATCCCCGCGGACGGTTTACCTGTACGGGACCATCAGCGGAGGCGTCACATGGCCGAGAAGTCCATACTCCTGATCATTGGCGGCGGAATTGCAGCCTACAAGGCGCTGGAGCTGATCCGGACGCTGAAGAAGCGCGGCATAGCCAGTCGCTGCATCCTGACCCGCGCCGGCAGTGAATTCGTGACCCCGCTTTCCGTCTCTGCCCTGTCCGGCGACAAGGTCTATGGCGAGCTGTTCAACCTCACCGACGAAGCCGAGATGGGCCATATCGAGCTGTCGCGCTCGGCCGATCTGGTCGTGGTCGCGCCCGCCACCGCCGATCTGATGGCCAAGGCCGCGACCGGTCTGGCCAATGATCTTGCCTCCACAACCCTCCTGGCGACCGACAAGCCGGTCCTGATGGCCCCGGCGATGAATGTGCGGATGTGGGAACATCCGGCGACCCAGCGCAATCTGGCGACGCTGAAATCCAACGGCGTGCATTTCGTCGGCCCGGATGAGGGCGACATGGCCTGCGGCGAGTATGGTCCCGGCCGCCTGGCCGAGCCCGATGTGATTGCCGATGCCGTCGCGAGCCTCTTGAATGCCTGACACGCTGAAGGGTCGCCACGTCCTGATCACCGCCGGACCGACGCGTGAACCGATCGATCCGGTCCGCTTTATCTCCAACCATTCCTCCGGCAAGCAGGGCTATGCCATCGCCGCAGCCTGCGCCGCACTGGGCGCCCGGGTGACGCTGGTCGCCGGACCGACCGCGCTGGATGACCCGGAGAGCGTCAACACGGTCCATATTGAAACGGCCCGCGACATGCTCGCGGCCGTCGAGACTGCCCTGCCTGCCGATGTCTTCATCGCCGTGGCCGCTGTCGCCGACTGGCGCCCGGCACAGCCGTCCGACAGGAAACTCAAGCTCGACAAGGCCAGCTTCTCCAGCCTGCCGCTGGTCGAGAATCCGGACATTCTCAAGACCGTCTCACAGATGGAAGCAGGCCGCCCCGGACTGGTGATCGGTTTCGCCGCCGAGACCCATGACGTCGAAGCGCTCGCCACTGCCAAGCGCCAGCGCAAGGGCTGCGACTGGATCGTCGCCAATGATGTCTCCGGTGATGTCATGGGCGGAGCCGAGAATGCGGTCCTGCTGGTCACAGGGACGGGCAGCGAAGCCTGGGAGCGGGCGGAGAAGTCGAAGATCGCCGGCCTTCTGGCCGCACGGATCGCTTCGGCGCTCTAGCCTCTGGCCAAATCAGGCGGGCTTGGCTTTGATGCGCCCCAACACTTTCCAGCCAGGATGCCGCCATGTCGACCGTGCCCGTGAAGATCAAACCGCTCGATCATTATGAGGGCCTGGCGCTGCCGGCTTACGAAACGCCCCAGTCCGCCGGCATGGACCTGCGCGCTGCCGTGCCCGCCGATGAACCGGTCTCCATCCCGCCCGGCGAATGGCGCCTGATCCCCGTGGGGATCGCGATCGCGCTTCCCGCCGGTTTTGAGGCCCAGGTCCGACCACGATCCGGCCTCGCGGCCAAGCACGGGATTTCCTGTGTGAACACGCCGGGCACCGTGGATGCCGATTATCGCGGCGAGATCCGGGTCAATCTGATCAATCACGGCCAGGCCAATTTCGTCGTCAATCGCGGCGACCGCATCGCCCAGATGATCATCGCCCCGGTCACCCAGGCCGTCTGGGAGATTGCCGACACGCTGGACGAAACGACCCGCGGGACGGGCGGTTTCGGCTCGACGGGCACGACGTGACACATGCTTCACTGGCGCCTGGCTGGCGGGCACCTACATTGGCTGCAAACGGAGAAACAACATGACCGACACACCCGGCCGCGGCCGCATCTATGCCTCCATCGCCGACACGGTCGGCAATACCCCGCTGGTCGAGCTGAAAAAGCTCGCTGACGCCCATGGCGCCAAGGCGCGTATCCTGGCCAAGCTGGAATTCTTCAACCCGCTCGCTTCGGTGAAGGACCGGATCGGTGTGGCGATGATCGACGCGCTGGAAGCGGCCGGAAAGCTGGGCGAGGGCGCCGTCATGGTCGAGCCGACCTCGGGCAATACCGGCATTGGTCTGGCTTTCGTCGCCGCCTCGCGCGGCCACCGCCTGATCCTGACCATGCCGGAAAGCATGTCGATCGAGCGCCGCAAGCTGCTCAAGCATCTGGGCGCGGAGCTGGTCCTGACCGAAGCCGCCAAGGGCATGAAGGGCGCCATCGCAAAGGCCCAGGAAATCATCAACGAAACGCCGGGCGCGGTGATGCCGAGCCAGTTCGCCAATCCGGCCAATCCGGAAATCCACCGCAACACCACGGCGCTGGAAATCTGGAATGATACGGCCGGCGAGGCCGATGTGCTGATCTCCGGCGTCGGCACGGGCGGCACGCTGACCGGCGTCGCCTCGGTTCTGAAAGAGAAAAAGCCCGGCTTCCACGTCGTCGCCGTCGAGCCGACCGACAGCCCCATCCTGTCTGGCGGCGCACCCGGCCCGCACAAAATCCAGGGCATCGGCGCCGGTTTCGTGCCGGACATTCTCGACACCGGCCTGATCGACGAAGTCGTCACCGTTTCCAATGACGATGCCTTTGCCATGGCACGCGAAGCGGCGAAGCTGGAAGGCGTCCCGGGCGGCATCTCTTCCGGCGCCGCGCTGAAAGCTGCCCTCGAGGTCGCCAGGCGCGATGAGATGGCGGGCAAGACGATTGTGGTGATCCTGGCGAGCTTCGCCGAACGCTATCTGTCGACAGCGTTGTTTGAGGATTGATGGTCAAACAACATATTGCACAAAAGAAAAGGCGGCACCGAAGCACCGCCCATTTATTCACAACATCAAGTTCGAAAGTTTTATGTTCTTATTTCATCAATCCAAATTTCAATGAGACTATATGTTACATACATTTTGAGAATCACGTCTACATCATGGCGTCGGATCGTAAAGCGCTGACAGGGGTGATCGAGAATATCACCCACCCGATAGTCGTATCTCTGCGCGCTTTTCACGATAAAATCAGTAACGCCTTCATATACAGAGGCTCTCCCGTCGCGCGGAAGAAAGTACATAGTCAACGCGGCACTGGAGGTGAATTCCAATCGCCAGGTTCGATCACCATCAACGTAGGTCAGGCCAGATTCGGAGACCGTAAAGCCCCCTGACGGTTCATCGTTCATAATTCGTCCTTTCGAGTTGATGTTGCTTCAGGGAGGCATGCGCATCTTTGCGACTCTTCGATGCCTGTTAACACGCTACCCCTATATCACACCCGGCGATATGTTCAATATATAATCAAAAAATACGTAAAAAATGCACGATTAACGCGCAAAAGCATTGCATTCTATGATGATATTGAGTACCTTCCGCAGTCACGACGGGAGCGCTAAAACGTCAGCGCGAGGTCGTGAATCAAAAGCCATTCCGGTGACACTGGTTTGGCCCAATTTGTTTATGCAGCCCTGAAGGGCAAGGAGAATCGGATGGATAACGTCGCAAAAGGAACTCGACGTGTTTCTCTCGACTTGGGAGAAGGCCTTTTCTTGGCAGTCGAGAGAGCCTCTCAAAACCTTGGGTGCACAAAGGCTGAGACATTGCGTCGCGCTGCCACCTATCTAGTTCGCGCGATGGAGGACGAATCGCAGGGTTATTGTGTTGGATCTTGGAAAGAAACAGAAGAAAAAATCGAACGAAATCGCTACATGCTCAATCTATAATCAACACACTGGCTACCGCTCCAATCTATTGGCAATGAAATATACGCCCTTTCCGAGCATCAAACGATCTGATCGTGTTCATGGGTCTCGCGATGGCAACAATTGTGTGTCATATAGACATACAATTGTTGCCCGATGTTAAGAATATTATTTTTACTATAGCAATGTAACTATATTTATATGTCCAAGAAGAAATGGTTATAAATAGGAGCATCTTTTTAGTTAGAAAATGACCACTAAAACATATTGAACCCTCGTTCATGTTTATGATGTGTTATTAATGCAATCGTCCTAAAGGACGGCGCTCATTTTAGGGCCGCAGACTAGAAAGTGCTCGAATCGATTTACAGCTCTGAACGGTGATACTCCAACAGCGGCTTTTCGGATTCACTCAGACAGCCAAATACTCAGTTTTCTTTGCCGCTACAAAGCGACTGCAACGAGATTTGATTGCAGATAGCCCTAAGCACTCACACTCGCCGGCGCCGGGTCGCAAAACGCGGTCACGTCAAAGATCCGCGGATCGGAAATGACGTCGCTCGGCGTCAGCGGGCGGGAGAGTTCCAGGCCCTCCAGCGAGCGGGCCCGCGACAGCGCCACATAAGCCTGACCGTGCGCGAAGAGGCGCCGGGCGAGGTCGAGATAGACCTTGTCCAGCGTCAGGCCCTGGGCCTTGTGGATGGTCATCGCCCAGGCGAGGCGCAGCGGAAATTGCGTGAAGGCCCCGGCAGTGGTCTTGGTCAGGGCCTGTTTTTCCGGATCGAAGGCATAGGCATTGCGCTCCCATTTCTGGGCCTCGACGGCATGGACTGTCTCGCCAATGCGCACACGCACGGCTTTCTCGTCAAAGCCTTCAACCTGCCCCAGCGTGCCATTGACCCAGCGGCCTTGCGGGTCGTTGCGGGTCAGCATGACGCGGGCGCCGATCTTGAGTACCAGGGGCTCCTCGGCCGGGAAGAGGCGCTGGTCGAACTGGCCCTCGACCTTGGCCTCGAAGGCCTTGTGCGAAGTCGGCAGGCCTTCCAGCCGGGCCTGATTGATATGCCAGGCCGTCTGATTGGTGGCGGTCAGCACGATATGCGAGAGCGAGGCCTCCAACCCGGACCGGCCGGTCACCCGATCATTCAGGTCGGCGGCCTTGTCACTGTCGAGATCGCCATCGCGGATCGCATTGAGAATGTCGACGAAATACTCGTCGGTCTGCCGGAAGACCTGTTCCAGCTCGACATAGGAAAAGCCGGCATCGCGGAAACTGTCCGGGTGGAAGAAGAAGGGCCCGCCATAGGTCGATTCCAGATACTCCGCCTCGGCGCCCTGGATGACCGGCGGCAGCTGGGCCAGATCGCCAACCAGCACGATCTGCACCCCGCCAAAGGGCTCATTGCGCTCGCGGTTGAGGCGGAGCGACTTGTCGATCGCCCACATCATGTCGGCGCGGACCATCGAGATCTCGTCGATGACCAGGGTTTCCAGCGCCTGCACCACGCGGCGATGGCGCACCTTGCGGATATCGCGGGCGCCGATCATGCGCGGCGGGAAATGGAAGAAGGAGTGGATGGTCTGGCCACCCGCCTGCATCGCCGCGACGCCGGTCGGCGCGATCACCGCCGCACGCGGTCCGGCCCGGCGCAGGAATTCGCGCATCAGCGTCGTCTTGCCGGTGCCCGCTCGTCCGGTCAGGAAGACATTCGGACGGGCGCTGGCGAGCCAGTCGAGCAGGCGCTCCTGATGCTCGGACAGGCTTGGCGCCGGCAGGGGCGGGTTGGCGGGAACAGACATGGCGCCAGATTGCCCCTGTTCGCGCGCGGAACAAGCCTGCAAAGCGCATTCGCTGTCACCGGTGCGGGCAGGCAAACCCGTGGATCAACCGGGATTCCCCCTTGAAGCGCGACCGCAATCCCGGCACCAAGGGGGCATGACTTCCGAAATCGATATCGACCGCTTCGCCCGCCATCTTGTGCTCAAGGAAATCGGCGGCCCCGGCCAGCAGGCCCTCGCCCGCGCGCATGTCGCCATCATCGGAGCCGGTGGCCTCGGTGCGCCGGCGGCGCTCTATCTGGCGGCAGCCGGTGTCGGGACGATCAGCCTGATCGACGCGGACACGGTGACCGTCGACAACCTGCAGCGCCAGATCATCTTCCGGACCCGCCATATCGGCTCGGCCAAGGCCAAGACCGGTGCCCGCGAATTGCGGGCGCTCAATCCGGGCAGCCGGGTGCGGGCCGTGGTGAAAGCGCTCGACAGCGAGAATGCCCGACGCCTGATCGGCAAGGCTGACCTGGTGCTGGACGGTTGTGACAATTACGAAACCCGCTTCGCCGTCAACGCCGCCTGCCTGGCCGGCAACAAGCCATTGGTGTCCGGCGCGGTCGGCCGCTGGGACGGACAGGTCTCCCTGTTCAACGCCCGACCCGACGCGCCCTGCTATCGCTGCTGGGTGCCGGAAACCCCGCCGGACGCTGAAACCTGCGAACAGGTTGGCGTGGTTGGCGCCTTGACCGGAATTGTCGGCTCGATCATGGCTCTGGAAGCAATCAAGCATATCTGCGGCGCCGGCCAGACCCTGGACGGCCGGATTCACCTGTTCGACGGCCTGTCGATGGAAAGCCGAACCGTCAGCCTCGACAAGGACCCCGCCTGCCCCGCCTGCGGCGGCTAGTCTTGCAAGGCAGGCGCCGGCGTGCCGGATGGTTCGATCAGATGTGTATCGAGAAAGTCCGTGACCCGGTCGAGTGCACGCCGCAACCGGTCATCATTGGTGATGTTGTGCCCGGCTTCGAGCATCAGATGGAATCGCACCGGCTTTCCCGCCTCGATCAGGGCTGCCTCCATGCGCTCGGACTGGTCGATCGGGACGACGTCGTCATTCGTGCCATGAATCAGCATCACCGGAATTGATATCCTGGAGGCCTGCCGCGCCGGCGACGCCGCCGCCAGAGCCGCCTCGTCGTGCTCCGGATCACCCATATTTGTGACCCAGTATTCATAAGCGTCCTGACCCTGTTCCCGCTTGTAGGCCAGGAATGCAGGAAGGTCGGCGATGCCGGCAATACTGACCGCGCATTGATACTGGGGTTCTTGTCGCATCGCCGCCGCAAGTGCGGCATATCCGCCATAACTCCAGCCAACAATGCAGGACCGCCGGGGATCGACCAGACCCGTCCGGGCGATGGCGTGATAGGCATCGGTCACATCGTCAGACATCCGACCGGCCCAGTTGCGATTGCCGGCGCTGGAGAACTCATGGCCGTATCCGGATGAGCCGCGAAAATTTGGCTGAAGCACCGCATAACCACGCGTCGCCAGATATTGCGCCAGGAAGTCGAACTGGAAGGCGTCGCGTGCTTCGGGCCCTCCATGTGGCAGGACGATCAGGGGCGGGCGCCGGCCCGCATCCTGCGGCAGGGTAAGATACGCATCGATCAGGCGACCATCCCGCGTCCTCACCACATGATGTTGCATGGGCAAAAGACGTTCCGGAGCCAGTCGGGCATTCTCCAGTCCGATAGGCAAGATACGGCCTTGGGCAATATCATAGGCGTAATACGCGCCTATCTCCTGCGGTCCCTCCAGACGCACGATCATGGTTTCAGCCTGCACATCAACCGGATGCACGGTGACGGCCTCTCCGAAGAAGTCGCAAAGCGCCTCGTAGTGCCGCTGCAAATACGGGTCGAGGAAGTAGGCCCTGTATCGCCAGTCGATCACCTCGGCCGCCAGCAGGCGACCTGTCACCGTGTCGGTCACGCCACCATCGACATCATGGGTCGGGTGTTCATAGATCAGGTCGCCCAAAACATCCTCTTCCAGATCGAAGCGATAAATGCCCCGCCGCGCGCGCTCATCCGGACGAGCCCCGACCAGAACCGCATCGTCGGTTTCGGAATTGGCGATCCAGATTGTTTCGCTCCAGCGCCTCAGCCGGTCGACGAATGTATCGACCTTGATGTTCTCCAGGTCCGCCCATGTGTCATCGCTCTCCAACTGGCGGAACAGGGTGACGGTCTCGGTATCGCGATCAAAATCGATCCGCATGGACGGGTCGCCGGACATGTCGGTGTACCAGACAACCGTGTCGGCAATGCCGCTCAGGATGTTCTGCCCTCGACCCGTTACCAGATTGACCCGCCACAAGTCGTAGCTGTCGTCCGAGGGCGCGGATACCAGCACGGTGTCCGGGTCTTCCGGCAGGACATCGACAATCCGCGCCGCCGGCGAACGCCCGCCCATATGCCAAGCCTCGACTTCACCGAAGACGGGGAGAGACCGTCCAGACTCCACATCGAGCACAAGCCACCGCCAATAATGCCCGACAAGGCCGTTGGTCAGGGTTTCATCATGTACCGAAACAGCGGTTACGGACCCGACCAGCAAGGTGGTCGCATTGGCCCATTGCAAGCGATGGGGAAAATTGCCTGGAAACGGGAACTCGCGCGGCGCGGGCTCCCCGGACTGCGACAGATCGATCACCATCAGCGCGTATCGGCGACCGAAGACCGTGTCCGTCGCCTCCAGATCAATCGGTGCCAGATCATCGGTTCGTGCCAGATAGGCCACAAATCGACCATCCGGCGAAGCCGTCACCTCCATCGTGTCAGGCGGAACGAAGATCTCGGCGAGACGGAGCGGTTGCGCCTGGCTCGCCGCCCCGGGCAAGCAAATGGCCACAAACAAGGCGGCCAGCATCACCGCCGCAAAGCCGCGAGACCCAGAACTCGAATGCGTTTTCCGGCCTGCCTTGGCTGTGCGGCGGCTAGTTTTCAGGGTCATCAGGGAACTCATCGGTCGCTTCGGATGTCGCGCCCAGCATGCCTTCCAGCCCGATCCGATCATCATCGGCCGGGTCCGACATGCCCATCACGCGCCGGAACTGAGGCAGGTTGATGTTTTCAGGCTCGGTCAGGGTCTGCCAGGAATCGCGGTCTTCGGGCTGCACCTCATCGAGATACTCGCCCATGAAGGCCTCCATCAGGGCAAGGGTGCGACCGAGGGCCAACGGTGTCTCGAAATTGTGGCCGGCCCCGCGGATGGTCCGCTCGCGATAGTCATATCCGGCGGCCTCGAGCGCTTCGCTCATGAGGTTCGCCTGCGACATTGGCACGACATCATCCTTGTTGCCGTGGAGCAGAAGGATGGGCGCCTGCATGCGATCGATCTGATGGATCGGCGACATCGCACGGACTGTTTCGCTGTCACCGACCGGGTCGCCAATCTGTCGGGTCCAATAATCAACGGCATCGGGCCGGTATTCTCGGGACCAGTCGATAAAGGCTTCCGGGTCGGTAATGCCGGCAACACTGACCACGCAACGATAGGCGTCAGGCGTCGCAAAGGCGCCGGCCAGCGCCGCATAACCGCCATAGGAGAAGCCGGCGATACAGACCCGGTCGCGGATCGTCAGACCGGACCGGATTGCCCAGTCCAGTGTGTCCGTGATGTCGTCCTGGACGGCGCGGCTCCATTCGCCGTGTGCCGCACGCGCAAAGCTGCGCCCATATCCTTCCGATCCGCGGAAATTGGGTTGCAGTACCCGCCACCCTTCAGCGGCAAAGTATTGGGCGATCGGATCAAATCCGAAACTGTCCCGGGCTTCCGGACCGCCATGGGGCATGACCACAGTCGGCAGGGCGGCACCCGGCGCAGCGCCCGCGGGATGGGTGACGAACACATCGATGACCAGCCCGTCGCGGGTGGTCACACGCTCGCTTGTGACCCGGCTCAGACGCGTCCCCAGCAAGGCTGGATTGACCGCGGCGAGGGGTCGGACTTGCGACGTATCAAGCGAGTAGGCGTAATAGCTTCCCGGTTCCTGCGGGCCGGTCACAAACAGCAGCAAGGCATTGGCCGTCACATCCAACGGGTAGACGACCGCGTCGGCCTCGAAATAGGCGGTCAGTGCCTGAAAATGCGCGTCGAGCCGCCTGTCAAAAAACCGGGTGCGGATGCGGTCATCCAGATAGGTGACGGCGATCATCCGATCGGACAGCTCGTCCCGCAGCACGGTGTCCAGATCATAGGTCGGGTGTTCCCACACCCGGTCACCGATCTCGTCCGCCTCCAGGTCGTATTCATAGACTCCACGCCGCTCCACCCCCTCCGGTCGCACCGCCACCAGCACCGTATCGTCATCATCCGTATTGGCCGCCCAGATCGAGCGATTGGCCCGGTGGATATAATCAACGAATTCATTCAGCGTGAGCGACTCATCCCGGCTCCAGCGGTCGGAACCGGATCGCCGGCGATAGATCCGGGCGCGATCGTCGTCGATATCCAGATCGAGCCGGAAGGTAGCCCGACCCTGTTCGTTGGCGGCCCATTGAACGGTATTGGACCTGCCGCGCTCAACTCGATCATGGTCACCGGTCGCAAGATTGAGGCGCCAGAGGTCGAAATTGGAAGTGCGGTGCGCCGCGACCAGGACATGATCGGGCTCACCGGGAAGCGGGTGGACGACTTCGGCGAAATTGTCGGCGGCCCGCATGTCCCAAGCCTCGTCATCACCGAACAGGACATCGCGCTGACCAGTCCGGATGTCGATCGAAACCAGACGCCAATAAAAGCGGTAATAGGGCACCCGTGACCGCCGCTGCGGCCGCATGTGTCCATTGTCCTCTGAGATGGCAATGGCGCTGACAATCAGCCGATCCGGTCCGGCCCAGCGGATCACGACCGGGATGTCTGTGCCCAGGTCAATCTCGCGCGGCGACGCCTCGGCAGGACTAGACAGCTCAACCAGCAACAAGCGGTGATGCAGGTTATCCGGGTCCTCGCGATGCGCAGCGCCCGTGGCCCGGGCCAGGGCGTGAAAATCGCTGGTTCGCTGCAGGTAGGCGACCCGTCGGCCATCCGGCGACATCTGGATTGTCCGGATCGACGGGGGTTGGGCCAGGTCATTGATGGTCAGCGGACGGCTCTGGATGGCTCCGGCCTGGGCGCTGACCATCGTCGCGAGCATGACCGCGAGCAGCCGGACGACCGGCTTCGTGACTGCGTTCCACCCCATTCACACATCTCCACCCGGGAACAGGCTTCGCCGCTCCTCACCTCGGGGTTGCGACACTGACACTACTCGCCGTCGTCCGCGTTGGGGTCGAAGCTGTCGATCCGGCCGTCCATCGCATCGTCCAGAAAACTGGCCAGATTACGCATTGTAATAATGAAGTCGCGTCCCTGGCCCCATTGATGGGTCAGGTTCGGCACTTCTTCATAGACAAAATCAGCGCCCGCCGTCTCCAGGGCTTCGGCCATCGCGCGCGATTGCTCGACCGGCACCACCTGGTCTGCGTCACCGTGCAGGAGATAGACCGGACGCTGAATGCGATCGGCAAGTCGGACCGGGGAAGTCTCGCGCAGGAAGTCACGATCACGCCGCGGATGTCCGAGCAGTTCAACCCAGTAGTCATGAACCTCATCACCGGCGTCCTCCTTGAACTCGAGGAATGCCTCCACATCCGCCACCGGCGCGCCGGCGAAGGCGCACCTATAAAGCTCCGGCGTCAGCGCCGCACCGATCAGGGCGGCATATCCGCCATAGCTGAAACCGACAATGCAGACCCTGTCCGGATCGGCTCGCCCGCTATCGACAAGCGAAGCGACGCCGTCCGAGATATCGTCCTGCATCAACCGCCCCCATTGCCGGTATCCGGCCTCGGCATATGCACGCCCATAGCCTGACGAGCCGCGGTAATTGGGTTGAAAGACCGTGTAGCCCAGCGCGGCGAGATACTGGACCACCGGGTCAAAACCCTGCCCGTCCCGCGCTTCCGGTCCACCGTGCGGCATCACGATCAGCGGCGTTGTCGAGGTGCTGCCTGTGCCGGGCTCGGTCAGGAAGGCCGGAATTTCGGTACCATCCCGCGCTGTATAGGTGATGGCCTGCATCGGCTGCAGACTGTCAGCGACCAGCTCGCTGTTTACCGCAACCAACTCGTCAATCACCCCTGATGCCGCATCATGCATGTAATAGATGCCCGGCTGGGTCGCCCCGCTGGTATAGATCACCATCCGGCTCGCCCCGACTGAAACCGGCTCAACGATCACATCGTCGGGAAACTGGCTGCGAATGTCGGCATATCCCGCCGCAAACACCGGATCTGCAAAGACGAAGTGCCGCCGTGCATCCGCATAGGAATAGCCGTAATAGGCCCCTGTATCGTCATCGATGAGCGCGTAGTCGATATCGTAGTCGTCGCGGACGGCAACCGGTTCCAGGAAAACATCCTCGGCCAGGTCATAGCGATAAATCCCGTAAAACTCGGTGCCATTCGGTCGCGCCCGAACATAGATTTCACCCGGCTGGTCTGACGGTCCGGCCCACTCGAAGTTCGCGCGCGCATCAAACAGGTCAAGCGTCCGCACGGTATTGACCCGTCGCCAACGCCCGTTCCGTCCAGTGCGGGCGTGAAAGCGCAAGTGTTCACCGCGCCGCGTTCTGTCCACCCGCATGACCGCTTCACCATTGGCGCTGAACCAGGCCACGGTCGCATCGTCGCCACGCTCGATACGTTCAGCCGCACCGGTCTCGATATTGACGCGGTAGAGGTTGTAATTCCGGCGTTCATAGCTGGGCATGAGAATGTGGTCGGGATCATCGGGCAGGAAATCCGTGATCGGCGAGCGGTTGCGGTTCCAGAAATTCTCGCCTTCGCCGTCAAACAGGACCGAAACCCGCTGCAGGCTGTCCCGATCAATGGTCAGAACGCGCGATTGCGAGGCCACGACCTGGACCCGCCCGCGAACCCGGCGCAGCCCCACACGGACATTGCGGGCACTGATTGCGATCAGGAAGCGGTCATCATTGGCCCACTCGACCCAGTCGACACGCCGGTTGCCGACCGACACCCGACGCCCCACAGCACCACCCTCGGCGTCGAGATCATAAACCAGGATCGTGTCATCCCCGCCATCATAGCGCGGCTTCTCCACCATCAGCAGATATCGGCCGCTGGGTGACAGACGCACATTTGCATAGCTTGGCGGACGGATCACATGGCGCAGGAAGTCCTCGATCGCGCCATCCCCCATGGAGGGTACGCGCTGGGCCCCGGCCGGTCCGGCCACGATCGCAAGCATGGCACTCAAGCCAAGCACCGCGGCCAATGCCGCTCGAAAAACAAACAATTTCGGAATCATGCGCACGCCCCCGACACCAATTTAAGCGTCGGAACAACCGCGTTGCAACCGCGTCTGCGTCAGCGCCGCGCGGTCAGTTGCAGGCCCAGCCCTATGGCCAGCCCCGGAGCGAGACCAAACAGGACACCGAGCAGCCAGCTGCCGGTGACAAGGGCAATGATCAGCCACAGGGCAACGCCGGCAAAGAGACCGGCAACGAAGCCGAGCGGTTTGCGAAACCGGGCCGGGAGTGAGGATGGTTCTCTTGGGGCAGACGGGGGTCTGGAGGCGGTCATGGCGCCTTTATGGACGACATGACCTCTCCGGAAGCTGGTCGGCGCTTTAAATCTTCGTCAGATGGCAGCCAACGCTTTGCGCTCGGTCAGTTCGCCACAGCGTCATTGTAGAGCGTGGTGACCATGCGTTCCGTGGTGATGAAGCGCCAGCTCCATTCGGCGTCGTAATCGGCCAGCGGTTCAGCCGCCAGGACGGCTTCGAGGTCGGCACCACCTTCAACCAGGGTACGGACGCGGAAGGCCGCCTCCCGCAACATGTCGATCGAGGCCTGCAGCTCGACACGCGTCGAAAGCGGACCATGTCCGGGAATGATGCGGGTATTCTCGCCGGCCATTGCCAGACCGCGCTCCATGCCGGCCAGATAGCCGTCGACCGTGCCGCCAGAGTCCAAGTCGATGAAGGGGAACCAGCCCGAGAAGAAGATGTCACCCATGTGCAGGATGTCGGCTTCGCGGAAATAGACGAAAGCATCGCCATCGGTGTGGGCCGACGGGACATGGACGGCCTCGACCGTCTGACCATTCATGTGGAAGGTCAGATCATCACCAAAGGTCAGGATTGGCAGCGCCCCCGGGGCATCTGTCCACTCAGCCTCGGAATCGGCGATCCGGGTGCGGATATTGTGATGGGCGGCGACAGTCGAGCCCTGCTGGGCGAAATGGGAATTGCCGCCCGTGTGGTCACCATGCCAGTGCGTGTTGACGATGAAGCGCGGCGCGGCGGCGCCAGCGATCTCGACGACAGCCCCTTCAATAACCGAGCCGGTATTGGGCAGCTGGTCGTCGACCATCACCACACCATCATCGCCGGTGAGCAGCGCCAGATTCCCGGCAATGCCGGTCGAGATCATGTGGATACCATCGCCCATGTCGGTCGATGTCGCGGTCACGTCCTGCTGGACTGCCGCAGCGGTGCCGACAGCGATACCACCTGCCGCGAGTACGGCTGCCGCCGTGCTTATTGCCAAACGAAAGCTCATCTAATCCCCTCCCGAGATATCGTCGGGCCCGCTTTCCGGCCCGTCCGGGTCTGATATAGGCACGTTTTTCGGATTTGCATCCTCACCATCTGGTGATTGTGTGCCACCGCGTCGCCAGTCAATGGCGGCTCCGAATGCCACGCCGAGTGCCAGACCGAGCGCAAGCTGGTCGAACGCCACGCCCAGAGCCACGCCCAGTGCAATGCCCACCCCTATCCCGGGGCCAGCGCTTCTTCGTCTTTTCGACATGCCTCATCCTCCCATCATCGAGCGTGGAATTTACGGCCTGTTCACCCTGTTTTGGCAGAGGGATAAGGTCAAGGAGCGTCCCATGCGAAGCATCATCACCCTCATCGTCTGGCTGACCTTTGCCGGATCAGTCCTTGCGACACAGGACAACACGCACACCGCCACGCCTTCGGGGCAGGCGGTTCCACGCTTCGTGTCGCTCAAGGTCGATGTCGCAAACGGTCGTTCCGGCCCGTCCTCCCAGCACCCCATCGCCTGGCGCTATCTGCGCGCCGGCCTGCCGATGGAAGTGATTGCCGAAACGCCGGATTGGCGCCGCGTCCGCGATCCGGAGGGCGAGATCACCTGGATGCACCGGTCGATCCTGTCCGGTCGCCGCTCTGTCTACACACTGGAAGACACGCCGCTGCATGCGCGCGACAGCGACAGCTCGCCCATCGAGGCCGTCGCCGAAGCCGGCGTCGTCCTGTCGCTGGAACGCTGCCGCACCGGCTGGTGCCGCGTCGAGGGCCAGGGATTTCGTGGATGGGTGCGCCCGCACACGCTGTGGGGCGTCTATCCGCAGGAGCTGGACACCGGAAACGACGAGGAGAGCGACGGCAACCCCGCCTTGAGCACCTCGGTCGCGCATGATACCGCTCTGCCCTGATCTTCCCGGCTGATCTTGAGAGGCCGGGTTTTCGTGACCAGCCCGGTGATCGCCATGCGCCTTCACACGCGGCGCAACTGATCGGCTACATGACTGAACGCCAAAGCTCTTTCAGCTACAATGACCTGATCGACTCCAGCAATGGAAAGATGTGGGGACCCGAGAACGCGCAACTCCCCGCGCCGCCCATGCTGATGATGGATCGCATCACCCACATCGATGACGAAACCGGCGAATACGGCAAAGGCCAGATTGTCGCCGAACTCGACATCAAGCCCGACCTCTGGTTCTTCGACTGCCACTTCAAGGGCGACCCGGTCATGCCGGGCTGCCTCGGCCTCGACGCCATGTGGCAGCTGGTCGGCTTCTTCCTGTGCTGGAAGGGCAATCCCGGCAAGGGCCGCGCCCTCGGCGTGGGCGAGGTGAAATTCACCGGCCAGATCACACCGGATTGCAAGAAAGTCCGCTACGTCATCGACCTCAAGCGCGTCATCCAGCGCCGCCTGATCATGGCGATCGGCGATGGCCGCGTCGAAGTCGACGGAAAGACCATCTATACTGCCAAGGATTTGCGCGTGGGCCTGTTCAAGCCCGGCGAAATGGCCTGACCCAGGAGAGCCTCATGCGTCGTGTTGTCATTACCGGTCTCGGCGTGATTTCCCCGATCGGCAATAATGCTGCGGAAGTCACCGAGTCCCTCAAGAACGGCAAGAGCGGCATTGGCCGCATGGAAAGCTTCGCCGAGCTTGGATTTCGCTGCCAGGTCGGCGGCAAGCCGGACATTGATCCGGCCAAGCATGTCGACAAGCGCGTCTATCGCTTCATGTCGGAAGGCGCCGGCTGGAACTATATGGCGATGGCCCAGGCCATTGCCGACAGTGGCTTGGAAGAAAACGACATTTCCAACCACCGCACCGGCATCATCATGGGATCCGGCGGCCCGTCGGCCGGCACGATCGTCAATGCTGCCGACATCACCCGTGAGAAGGGTCCCAAGCGGATCGGTCCGTTTGCCGTACCCAAGGCGATGAGCTCGACGGCCTCGGCAACGCTGGCCACCCCGTTCAAGATCCTCGGCGTGAATTATTCCATCACCTCGGCCTGCACGACCTCGCTGCACTGTATCGGTGCCGCGACCGAGCAGATCCAGTGGGGCAAGCAGGACGTCATGTTCGCCGGCGGTTGCGAGGAGATCCACTGGGCACTCTCCAACCTGTTCGACGCCATGGGCGCCATGTCGACCAAGTATAACGACACACCCGAGCAAGCCTCGCGCGCCTTCGACAAGGACCGTGACGGTTTCGTCGGCGGTGCCGGAGCCGGTGTGGTCGTGCTGGAAGAATATGAGCGGGCCAAGGCACGCGGTGCCAATATCCTGGCCGAAGTCACCGGCTATGGTGCCACGTCCGACGGTTACGACATGGTCGCCCCGTCCGGTGAGGGCGCCGTTCGGGCGATGAAGCTGGCCATGGAAACCGTCAACAAGCCGATCGACTATCTCAACCCGCACGCCACCGCGACCCCGGTCGGCGACATCAAGGAGATGGAAGCGGTCAAGGAAGTGTTTGGCGACAATGCGCCGATGATCTCGGGCACAAAGTCGATGACGGGCCACTCGCTCGGCGCGGCTGGCGTACACGAAGCCATCTACACACTTTTGATGATGAAAGAGGGTTTCGTCGCGCCGTCGATCAATGTCTTCGACATGGATCCCGACATTGCGGCGCTGAACCTGCCCATCATCACCGAAACCCGCGACGCCGATCTGAAAACCACCATGTCGAATTCCTTCGGCTTTGGTGGCACCAACGGCACGGTCGTTTTCGAAAAAATCTAAAGCGTCGTAAAAGACGTCATCTGATCCAGAAGGGGATTTCCCGATGAGCGATACGGTGTTTCCGGCCGGCGAGCTGATGAAGGGCAAGCGCGGTCTTGTCATGGGCGTGGCCAACAAGAACTCGATTGCCTGGGGCATTGCCCAGCAATTGGCGGCCCAGGGCGCAGAGATCGCCTTTTCCTACCAGGACGAAGCGCTCGAGCGCCGGGTCCGTCCGCTGGTCGAAAGCCTGCCCTGCGAGCCCTTCATGGTGCAGGCCGACGTCACCAATGACGAATCCATGGATGCCTGCTTCAAGGCGCTGGAAGACAAGTGGGGCACGATCGACTTTCTCGTCCACGCCATCGCCTTTGCCGGCAAGGACGAGCTGGTCGGCTCCTTCACCGAGAACACCACCCGCGAAGGCTGGCGCCGGGCGATGGACATCTCGGCCTTCTCCTTCGTCGATGCCGGCAAGCGCGCCTCCCACCTGATGCCCAATGGCGGCGCCATGGTGACGCTGACCTATCTCGGCTCGGAACGTGTCGTGCCGTCCTATAATGTCATGGGCGTCGCCAAGGCGGCCCTCGAAGCCTCGACCCGCTACATGGCGCGCGATCTGGGGCCCAAGGACATCCGCGTCAACGCGCTGTCGGCCGGCCCGATGCGCACCCTCGCCATGGCCGGAATTTCCGGCGGCAAGGCCCTGATGCGCACCGGCCGCGAATGGTCGATGATGAAGCAGGACACCAAAATGGAAGGCGTCGCCGGCGCCGCGCTGTATTTGCTGAGCGACCTCGGCTTCTCCTGCACGGGTGAGACGCTGCACGTGGATGCGGGCTTCCATGCTGTGGCGGTGCCTAGCATGGATGATGACGACTGACCTGACGTCTGCATTACCGGACTGAAAGACCTCGCTAGCGGATGCTGGTGGGGTTTTTTGTTGGGCGCCTTGCAATCAAAATGTGATTGAGCGACATTTGCACATCTATAAGTTGCAGATGTATTGCCTGCATGGCTCTTCTTTATCCCCCAGCGCTCGGCACGATATTGCTCTGCGACTACTCAATAGGCGGAGCTGGCCCACCCGAAATGGTCAAGCGACGTCCGGCGGTGGTTGTTTCGCCACGACTGCGCCATCGAGGCGGGCTCTGCTCGCTTGTCCCACTTTCAACCACAGCCCCCAGGACTGCGGTCGATTATGTTGTACCGCTGACGCTCGAGGTCGCACCGCCGACGCCCTTTGATGCCCGAAATGTCTGGGCAAAGTGCGATATGCTCTCTTGCGCCAGCTTTGCCCGACTGGACCTGTTTCGCTGCGCTCGAAGCTCATCTGGCAAGCGCCGATATCTGAAACTACGCGTGGACGAACAACAGATGTCCAATATCCGAATCGGCATTCTCGCCGGGCTCGGCATTTCCCGCTCTCTTGAAGACCAATCCGCAATCAGCTAAAGTGAGTACGCTGCTCGCGGCATCGCCGCTGAGCCTCAAGACCCTTCGGGGCAGACCCCGCCATGGCGATCCAAGCCAGGCGGGGTTTCTTGTGCCTACTCCGCCGCAGCCTCTTCCTCACCCCCACCCATCGGGTCCTCAACCGGCTTCACCCAGCGGTCCAGCCAGTCGATGCTTTCGGCCAGCACGTGGAGGATGCTCTCGCGGCCGCGATAGCCGTGGCTTTCATAGGGGAGCATGACCAGGCGGGCGGTGCCGGCATTGCCTTTTACGGCCGCGAACATGCGCTCAGACTGCATCGGATAGGTGCCGGAATTATTGTCCATCTGGCCGTGGATCATCAGCATGGGCTCGTTGATCTGGTCGGCATGCATGAAGGGGGAGAGCTCGAAATAGGTCTCCGGTGCGGCCCAGAAGGTGCGGCGTTCAGACTGGAAGCCGAACGGCGTCAGGGTGCGGTTATAGGCGCCTGAGCGGGCAATTCCGGCGCGGAAGACGTCGGAGGCGGCCAGAAGGTGCGCCGTCATGAAGGCGCCATAGGAGTGACCGGCAATCGCCAGACGCTCGCCATCACCAAAGCCCATCTCGACCGTCACATCGCGCGCCGCCTCGGCGGACAGGACGAGCTGCTCGATGAAAGTGTCATTCACCGTCAGCGGGTCATCGCCGACGATCGGCATGGTGGCATTTTCCAGCAGCGCATAGCCCTGGGTCACGAGGAAGCGCGGGCTGGTGCCGGCAACGCGCGTGAACTCATAGGGCGAGCCGGAGACCTGACCGGCGGTCGAGGCGTCATTGTATTCCAGCGGATATCCCCAGACGAGGACCGGCAGCGTGTCGCCTTCCTCGTAATCCGCCGGCAGGTAGAGCGTCGCCGAGAGTGGGACGCCGTCCTCACGCTCATAGGTGATCAACTCGCGGCTGATTTCATTGAGCTGCGGGTGCGGATTGGCAAAGTCGGTGATCTCGGCGGTCTCTTCGCCGGTGCGGTGCCAGCGCACATTCGGCGGCGTGACCGGGTCTTCCCAACGGGTCAGGAAGGACGAGGCATCGGGAGAGGTGAGGCCGATGACTACCTCATAATTCTCGCCGCTATTGCGCCAGATCTCCGTAGTCTCGAAAGTCTCGAAATTGACCCGGTTAAGGAAGGGACGGTCGCCCTCCGGCGTGGCGCCATCGCCGGCCATGTACATATAGCCATCATGGACGCCGACGACGGTCTGGCCGAATTCATTGCGCACGCTCAGGGCACTGCCCGGATTGGCGTAAGCGTCCTGGTAATTGCGCTCCTCGGCAAGGCGCGGCTCGACCGACGGATCGGCGAAATCGACCAGCCAGCGGCGGATGACGCGCGTGTCGCGGTCATATTCCATCGAGAAGCCCAGCTGGCCCTCGGAGGTGAACTGGGTGCCGTAATAGCGGTCTTCGGTGCGCAGGATCTCGACCGGCTCGCCATCAAACGGGGCTTCGAGCGCCCATGCGCTGTCGCGCTCATCGGTCTCGACGCGCGGATCGCCACCATCCAGCGCTTCGGCCCAGATCAGGCGGGCGGCATGACTGGCCTGCCAGTTGATCGAACGACGCCCGGTCACCACGCCACCGATCGGTACATTGTCGGCCAGTGGCTGGCGGGCGATCGTGGCAATTTCATCGCCATCGAGATCAGTCACGAAAACCCGGTCGGGAAAGCGCGACCACGGCACCTGGTAAGAGAAAGGCTGCTCCATCTCGCCGATCAGGATGTAGTCGCCACCCGGCGCCGGCTCGGCGGAATAGTAGAGACCCGGCTCGCCAACTTCGCGCACGCGGGTACGACCGGTTGTGTTGACCAGGGCCAGCTGGCTTGTCGCCAGCCAGGCAAACAGGGCGGCGTCATGTTCATCGGTCAGCAGGTCCTGATAGGTGCGCACCGGCGCTTCATAGCCGCTGGCTTCCTGGGTGACCGGGCCGGAGGGAACGCGGGGACGTTCCGGCATCGGACCGCGTTCCGGATCGACGAGACTGACCAGCAGACGCTCGCCATCAGGCATCCATTCAATCGGCGAGAAGATCGCATTGATGCCGCTGTCGACCAGCTCGCGGGCCCGGGCACGATCGACATCAACGACCCACAGGCTGAGTTCATCATTGCGGGTCATCACAAAGGCGATCTGCGAGCCGTCCGGCGACCAGCGGGTGTAGGAGATGCCGGCATCGTCCGGCAGGCGGACCTCGCGCTCCTCGCCGCTCTCCAGATCAACGAGCGACAGGCCGATCACCGAGCGCGGTCCGTGGCGGCCATTCAGCGTCGCATCCAGACGCAGACCGGCCAGCCGTTCCATCGGCCGCGCCAGCTCGGCGACCGGCGGCAGGGCCTCGCGGTGCATCAGCAAAAGCGTGTCGCGGGCCGGCGACAGCGAGGTCCAGGGCGACGGCGCCGCGTCAACAATGTCGATGATCTCCTGCGGCGGCAGGCGGTAAGCCTCCTGCGCTGCGACCGGTGCCGCCCACAAGGCCGATGCCGCGATCAATCCGAACCCGCACTTCATCATCGATTTCAACATGCCCTACTCCCCGGGAAAATCCATTCCCGGGGAGGATAGGCGGCTGGGCCGGGCTTTCGTCTAAAGTTTTTGTAATGTCGGCCGGGTCTGCACCGACTGGGCCGGCGCGATGGCCGGGGCCAGGGCTTTCATTCCCATCACCAGACGCAGAACCGGAATGTGGCGGAGGACTTCAAAGCCCAGCAGACAGCCACTGACCGTCGCCGCAGTGATGATCGCGAATTCGGTCCACACACCATATCCGGCATCCCGGATCGCAAAGCCGACAATGACGATGATGGTCTGGTGCAGGATGTACCAGGGAAATACCGCAGCGGTCAGATAGCGCCGGACCGGGCCATCATGGTTCAACCATCGACGGGCCGCACCGAGCAGGGTCAGGATGATCGACCACATGAAAACCATGCGGGCCAGACGGGCAAACCACAAAAGGGCGGGCTCGCCGAGCGCGACCTCGATATGGGTATAGGCCCAGAACAGATAGGCCAACAAAACGGCGGTCAACGCGCCGGCAACCGGCAGGGCCCGGTCGACCGTGCGCCAGACCCCGTCATTCTTGGCCATGAAATAGCCGATCAGCACCATCGCAAACGAATTGGCGTGATTGGCCCAGTCCTCGATCAGGTCATGAGTCGTCGGGAAGTGCTCGAACAGGGTGAAACGCACGATGAGGAAGGGCAGCAAGGGCAGGGTGATCAGCGCCGCGACCCCGATCCAGCCTCGCGACGATGCCCGACCTGCCGCCTGCATCGCACCGCTGTCGGCGAGCTTGCGCAGAAGCGGGAAGAAAGGCGCCAGAAGCAGGGAATAGACGAACAGGTAGACAACATACCAGAGGTGGTTCCAGGTCGGCGTGTGCAACTCCCAGGGCCCGGCCCATTCACCGGCATACAGGCGGAAGAAGTCCCAATAGCCCGGCTCTATGATGTCGGCGATACGCAGCTCGGAATAAGATTGCGGCGGCACGATCACATACATGCCGAACAGGATCACCGGAAACAGGCGCCAGAGACGGTCGAGGGCAAACTTTCCACTGCCCAGCTTGTCCGAGAGGAAGCGCATGGCGACGCCGGAAATCAGGAAGAGCAGCGGCAGGCGCCAGGGGCTGGAGAGCCACATGAAGGGCTCCATCACGTCATTCGCGTTGAGGCTCTTGGCGTGCCAGCCCTCCGTATTGAAGAACATGCCGGTGTGATAGAAGATCAACAGGATGAAGACGCCGATGCGCAGCCAGTCGAGACCGAACTGGCGACCGCTGCCGGGTCCGTCGAAAGGCCGGGTCATCGTCGGGGTCATCGTCGGGGTCTTTGTAGTGTTCATGGCCGTGCTCCTTGTCGGCCCCCTCATCGACCAACCGGGACAGGCGCTCCACCGCGCCGTGACGAGCGGCAGGCGGACGGGACAACACGCCGCGCCGCGGGGACGGGCGGCGGTATTCCGGGACGAGCGGCTGATCCGTGACTTGCCGACGGCGCGCAGCTGGGCGAGCATCGCGACATGACCGACACCGCGCCCTCCGATCACAGCCGCGCCCGCCTGGCCGAGCGGCGCGCCCTGTGGCTGGCCTGCCAGTTCGCCTGGCTGACCCTGATTGCCTTCTGGGTGATCGCCTCGACGTCGATCGACTCCGAACTTGCCCGCGATGGTCGCGACGCGCCGCCCTTCTTTGCCTGGGTGACGGAAGGGTCGAGCATCCTCATGACGGCGATCCTGGTGCCGGCGATCATGTGGCTGGGCCTGCGGGCGCCGCTGGAGCCGGGGCGCTGGCTGACCTCCCTGCCCTGGCACCTACTGGGCTTTTTCGCCTATACCGGCCTGCACGTGCTCGGCATGGTGCTAATCCGTGAGGGCGTCTGGACCTTTGGTTATGGCGGTGATTATGAATTCTTCCACGACGCGCCGTGGCGGGAGATTGTCTACGAAGCGCGCAAGGATATCGGCGCCTATGCCGGCTATCAGATCATCATCGCGGTCTCGCTGGCGCTGCAGATGCGGCGGCTGGAAGTCGAGGTCGCCCGCGCCGAGGCCCGCCGCTCCCATCGCCTCACCCTGAAATGCGGCGGCCGGACCCTGCGCATCGCGGCAGACGAGTTCCGAGCCGCGCAAGCGGCGGGAAATTATGTCGAGATCGGCCTTGCCGGCGGCGGGCACCTCGCCAGGTCAACGCTCACCGAGTTGGAAAAACAACTGGGGGAGGCCGGAGTCGATGCAGTCAGGGTGCATCGATCCTGGTTGGTCAACCGGGGTGCCATTCGCGAAATTGCGCCGACCGGCGAAGGTGACGTCACGATTACGCTCGATACCGGGACACAGATACCCGGCAGTCGCCGCTACCGGGCCAGGCTGGACGCCAGCTGAGCGCGCAGGCCGTGACGATTCAGTCCAGCCATGATCACGAACAGCGTCACAAAGGCGACCGTGATGACCATGACATCCCACGGCCAAGCAGGGCCCTCTCCGCCCCAACCGGCCAGCGGGGCGAGCATCGCGACAATGACCAGGATGACAGCGGACGCCAGACTGGCCAGGCCAAGCCCGCGACCACGGAAAACCTGGCAGGCAGCGCCGGCCAGACCAACCAGCGGGACAGCAAGGTAGAGCATGTTGGCGTCATTGCCGGCGTCACCGATGATACCGACCGCGCCATTGATCCAGAACAGAAGCAAGTTGACGAACAATAGCCCCGCCCCGGCCAGCCGGCTCGTCCAATGCGCGCTTCCCCGGAAAACCAGTACAAGCCCGGTCACCAATACAGCCAGCATTACCGCCGCGATCACGAAATCAAGAATGTCCCAGTTCATGATCGATCCAAGCCTGTCGATTGGCTGAGGGCCTGGCATGCAAGCCCAAAAGAAAACCCCGCCAGCTTGCGCCGGCGGGGTCTTTTGATCAATCGATCAGGCAGAAAATCGCTTATTCAGCGTCTTCCTGTTCCTTCTTGATCTCTTCGCCGGTTTCCTGGTCGACGACTTTCATCGACAGGCGAACCTTGCCGCGATCATCGAAGCCCAAGAGCTTGACGTAGACTTCCTGGCCTTCGGCGACCACGTCGTTCGGGTGGTTCACGCGTTCAGCCTTGAGCTGAGACACGTGGACGAGACCGTCCTTGGGACCGAAGAAGTTCACGAAGGCACCAAAGTCCATGACCTTGACGACCTTGCCCTTGTAGACCTTGCCTTCTTCCGGCTCGGCCGTGAGGCCGTGGATCCAGTCGAGGGCGGCCTTGATCGAGGCGCCGTCCGAGGACGAAACCTTGATCACGCCGTCATCATTGACGTCGACCTTGGCACCGGTCGTTTCCACGATCTCGCGGATCACCTTGCCGCCCGAACCGATCACGTCGCGGATCTTGTCGGTCGGAATGGTGATGGTCTCGATACGCGGAGCGAACTCGCCGAGCTCGGTGCGGGCTTCGCCCAGCGCCTTGCCCATCTCTTCGAGGATGTGCAGACGACCGCCGCTGGCCTGGGCCAGGGCTGTCTTCATGATTTCCTCGTCGATACCGGCGATCTTGATGTCCATCTGCAGCGAGGTGACGCCTTCGGTGGTACCAGCCACCTTGAAGTCCATGTCGCCGAGATGGTCCTCATCACCCAGGATGTCGGAGAGAACGGCAACGCCTTCCGGATCCTTGATCAGGCCCATGGCAATGCCAGAGACCGGACGGGTGATCGGCACGCCGGCGTCCATCATGGACAGCGAGGCGCCACAGACCGTGGCCATCGAGGACGAGCCGTTCGACTCGGTGATCTCGGAGACCAGGCGGATCGTGTACGGGAAGTCTTCCTTGGTCGGCAGGACGGCTTTCACCGCACGCCAGGCCAATTTGCCGTGTCCGATTTCCCGGCGTCCCGGAGCAAGACGGAATGACGTCTCACCGACCGAGTAGGGCGGGAAATTGTAGTGCAGCATGAAGCGTTCTTTGTAGGTACCCGTCAGGGCATCGATGAATTGCTCATCTTCGCCCGTGCCCAGGGTCGCAACGACCAGGGCCTGGGTTTCCCCACGCGTGAACAGGGCCGAACCGTGCGTCCGCGGCAGGATGCCGGCTTCGGACACGATCGAGCGGACCTGATCGAGGGCGCGGCCATCAATACGCTTGCCGGTCTTGATGATGCCACCGCGAACGATGGAGCTCTCGACCGCTTTCATGACGTCCTTGAGCGTCGTCATGTCGATGCCGTCCGGACGGTCTTCTGTCTGGAGCAGGGCCTCGACAGCCTTGTCTTTCGCCGCACCGACCGCCTTGTAGCGCTCGGTCTTGTCGACGATCGTGTAGGCGGCGGCCAGATCGTCACCGATCAGGTCGCGAACCTTGGCTTCCTCGGCCGAGTGATCAGCCGGAGCGTAATCCCACGGTTCCTTGGCAGCGCGTTCGGCCAGCTTGATGATCATGTCGATCACCGGCTGGAAGGCCTTGTGACCGGCCATGACAGCGCCGAGCATGACCTCTTCGGACAGCTCCTTGGCTTCCGATTCAACCATCATCACCGCGTCCTGCGTACCGGCGACGACGAGATCAAGCTCGCTGTCATCCATCTCGTCGCAAGGCGGGTTGATGATGTATTCGCCGTCCTTGTAACCGACGCGGGCAGCGCCGATCGGACCCATGAAGGGCAGACCGGACAGGACCAGAGCCGCGGAGGCGCCGATCATGCCGACAATGTCGGGATCATTTTCAAGGTCGTGCGACAGGACCGTCAGCATCACCTGGACTTCGTTCTTGAAGCCTTTGACGAACAGCGGACGGATCGGACGGTCGATGAGGCGCGAGGTGAGCGTCTCCTTGTCCGTCGGCCGGCCTTCACGCTTGAAGAAGCCGCCGGGGATCTTGCCCGCCGCGAAGTATTTTTCCTGGTAATTGACCGTCAGCGGGAAGAAATCGACTCCCGGCTTGGCCTGTTTGACGCCAACTGCTGTGGCGAGGACGGTGGTCTCACCGTAGGACACCATGACGGCGCCGTCGGCTTGACGGGCAACCCGCCCGGTTTCGATGGTGAGTGGGCGACCCGCCCACTCAATCGTTTCTTTCTGGATATCGAACATATCGTCTTTCGTACGGATGGCGTCGCGGATCAGCGGCGCAGACCCAGTTTCTCGATGATGGCCTGGTAACGGGCCACGTCCTTGTTCTTGACGTAGTCGAGAAGCCGGCGGCGCTGGGAGACCATCTTAAGAAGGCCGCGACGCGAGTGGTTGTCCTTCTTGTGGGTCTTGAAGTGCTCGGTAAGGTTGGCAATCCGGGTGGTCAGGATGGCCACTTGCACTTCCGGCGATCCCGTGTCGGCTTTGCCACGGGCATGTTCAGCGATCAGCGCGGATTTGCGCTCTTGCGTAATCGACATCGGGTTCTCCTAAACTCGTTATGTCGACTCCCTGAATTGTCAGGGAGTGAGGTTGAAAACACGCGAGGGCTGGAACTTTCCGGCCCTTGCGTCGCCGAGCGCCACTGCCACACCATCGCAAAGGGCCAAAGCGGTAAAGGTGCAGTCCTTGCCCGCGATTTCGCGGGGTCGGCGCTGCGCCTTCAGCTCTTGCGCTTGACGCGGGAGCAGGACGATCGAGCGTCCTAGCTTCAACTGGAAGGATTCCTCTTCGGTTATGGCCAGCGCCGGGATGTCGTCCAGCGCGGTCTGAACCGGGAGCAGAGCTTCCGAAGCGGCGCCCTTATGAGCCATTTCTTCCAGTTCGTCCAGCCTTGTGGATTCCGCTTCCGCGAATCCACCAACGCGAATCCGGCGCAAGGCGGCGACATGGCCTTCCGTCCCCAGCGCGTGGGCAATATCGCGCGCCATGGAGCGGACGTAGGCGCCTTTGCCACAACGCATTTCCAGCACCGCCATATCCGCATCCGGGCAGTCGAGAAGGTCCAGCGAGTGGATCTGGATCGGACGGGCCTCGAGTTGGACGTCCTCGCCACTGCGGGCGAGGTCATAGGCCCGCTCGCCATCGACCTTGATGGCGGAGAAAGCCGGGGGGATCTGCTGGATCTCGCCCGTGAAGTCAGGCAGCACCGCGGCGACCTGTTCCGGCGTCGGACGGACATCGCTGGTCGCAACGACCTCACCCTCGCGGTCGAGCGTCGTGGTGCGCTCGCCCCACTTGATGGTGAAGCGGTATATTTTCGAGCCTTCGACCGCAAAGGGGACCGTCTTGGTGGCCTCACCCAGCGCAATCGGCAAAATGCCGGAGGCCAGCGGGTCGAGGGTTCCGGCGTGGCCGGCCTTCTTGGCATTATAGATCCGCCTGACCGCGGAAACAGCCTGGGTCGAAGTCATGTCGAGGGGCTTGTCGAGGATCACCCAGCCGTGGATGTCATCGCCCTTGCGGCGTCTGGCCATGTCTTGCTCCATCTGGCGCCGGGGATCGGACCCGTGCGCGGGAGGGGCGGGCCTATCGGATCGTCGCGGGCGAAGCAAGGGCGGGACCGCTTGAAGGACATCCCGGAACATCATAATCGTGATCGGCGTGCCGGGAGTTGTGTCATGATCAGAATTGTTGCCGTTGTTTGTGCCGGCCTGGCGCTTTTTTCCCCGTCATCATCGGCCCAGTTGACACTTCCGGGGCCCAGTCTCGAACTGTCCGCTCACGACTGGCTGACGCCACTGATCGACAGCCGGGACTTTTCCGGCGTGATCATGATCCGGCGCGGCGAGGATCAACCGGTCGCCATGACCTTCGGTTATGCCGACTGGGTCGACGGCACGCCGATGACCGCCGAGGCCCGCTTCCCGGCAGGTTCAATCACCAAAAGCCTGACCGCCGCGATGGTGCATCGGTTGATCGATGAGGGTCGCCTGTCGGCCGACGCCCCGGTCTCGCGCTATATTCCGGAACTGGCAAGCTATGGCGATGTCAGGATCGGCGACGTCATTTCACACACTGCGGGCCTGGCCCGGGACTTTCCTGCAGACGCCTTGCCTGATGCCCGCAGCGACAGCCTTGTAGCCTGGCTGGGAAGCCAGACGGCGCCGGGGCCCGGCCCACACGAATACGCCTACTCCAATCTGGGCTATGGCATTCTGGCGGTGGTCGTCGAGCGGGTCATGAATGCCCGCTTCGAAACCCTGATCGCGACGGAGTTCCTTGTTCCGCTCGGCATGAATGACAGCCGTATCGCTCGCAGCGATGCCGGACAGGGCCGCAACGTCCCGACCGGTTATGCTGCGGGACCGCTGCCGCTCGACCTGCGCGCACCCATGCCGGATTCACCGGGTCTGGGAGCAGCCGGCCTTGTAGCTCCGATGCGCGACCTTCTGCGCCTAGCCGATGCCGTGCGGACCCGCCGCATCGACCTGTTCGAACCGGATGGCAGCATGACCGGCTCCTGGAGCGCCCTGGTGGTCAATGGCGAACCCATCTACACAATCCAGGGCTCGGTGCCTGGCTACAGTGCCGGGATCTCGATCCTGCCGACGCGCGACCTGACCATCGTCTATGGCACCAATATCGAGTCCTACAGCAATTGGGGCCTTCAGGAGGTTCTGCACGCCCTCGCCCAGGGGCGTGATCCCGGGCAGCCAAATCTGCGCCCGGCCACGGATAGCCTGACGCAGGCCCATCTGGATGCCGCCGGTCAGTATCAGGGCAGCCCATACGGACCCGTCATTGTCGAGCCGGCAGAAGGCGGGCTTGATCTGGTCCTCGCCGAGCGGGGTTGGCGCTTCTATCTCTCGCCCACCGGCGGTGAGCGGTTGAATTGGCGTTTGTTCAATGTCGACTTGTCATTCGAGCGCGATGAAGCCGGGCGGGTGGCAGCAATATCCGCGACCGAGCACGGGCTCTCCGGTGACGCCCGGCGTTGGCGCATGACACGGACCGATCTGCCACCACTTCCTGCCATCGAACCGTCAGACAGCGACCCCTAGCCCTCGGCGTCCGCGTCACCGTCCCGGTTGGCATCGAGGCGCGGTTGGCATCCAGGGCCTCGCGGCCGGTCGGGCTGGACCGGACCTCCGCCACGAGAATCTCCGGCGGGTGGATGCGGAAACCACCGAGGCATGTCGGATCGCGCTTGTCCGCATCAGTTTGGTTGAGCATGATCCGGGGACCGTGCAATCCGGACGGGCATTGATATGAAGGTTCAGTGGTGCTTGCGGGACGTCATATCGGAATGCTTTGCACCGGCGTGGTCTTGGCGCTGTCAGCACTCCTCCTGCTCTGGGTTGGTGTTTCAGCCGCCATGCTGGCCGGATCGCTGCTGGTACAGGCTGTCTGGACGTTTGGCGCGGCCCAGCTACTGGTGCCGGTTCGCCGCTATATTCCCGACCCCGTTCAATTTCACGTCCTCGCTTATGCCGCAGGTCTCGCACTGACCGGCATTGGCGGTCTTGCCTTCATGCATCGAGCCTTGCTCGGCGAAACACCGGTCCTGGCCGCCCTCGCGACGATGACACCGCTAGCGGGCCTGGCAATCTGGCGGCTGGCTCGATGGCACAAAGCCGTCACTGGTTTTGAACCGATCCGTTGGCCGAGGGTCGCTGCCCTGCTCGCCGCGTCATGCATCGTCGCGGCAATGACGGCCTACGGTTTCGCCAATAATGACGAAAACATCCGGATCAATTCCACGGAATGGCTGGAACGCTCCGACATTGTTCCGGAATGGGCCTATCAAAGCGATCGCCTCGCCCATTACACCCGCAACACCCAAACTCTTTTTGAAGAGGGCCTGCCGCCCAGGCGGGTCAACCATCGGGCCTTCCACTCTGTCATCATGGTAACGACCGTCCTGACAGGTCCGATGAGTGCTGCGGCGGCGTTCTCAGCCGCCAAGATCCTGGCGATATTTGTATATTTTACATTGAGCTATTCACTGTTCGGCATTGCCGGTCGCGTCTTCGGCATGGGCGTGCGCACCGCAACGCTGATCGGTGCTTCGACGCTCATATTCTCACCGCTCAAACTGCCGCTGTTTGCACTTACACCGACCTATCGGGGTTTCCTCTCGGCATCGGGCACGATGTATCACTCCGATACTCAGCTCTTCTCAATGGCCGTTGCGGCCGCCGGCCTGTTCGCCACCCTGATCGCCTTCCGTGAAAAACGCTCCACACTGACGCTCGGCGCCTTGCTGATCGGTGCATCCTTCTTTTTCAAACCGCCCAGCTATATGGCCCTCGCACCGGCCATTCTGGGTGCGATTCTGTTTCAATACCGGGAATTCGATCGTGATCGCCTGCTTGGCGCGATCTCGGTTCTCGCCATTCCCTGGATCTGGTTTACCTATCTGTCCCTGACCGCTGGCAGTTCACCGATGGACAATCTCGTGCCGGTCGCCGGTACAGACGCTGCGACGTCCAACCTCACGCTCCAATTCCATCCATTCCAAGGATATCAGCGCTGGCTCACGGACCGTTTCCCCGACTGGGTTTACGCCATTCCCGGCGGCCAGTATGCGGGAATGGTCGGCCTGTCGTGCGCCGCATTCTGGGTCGCCTGGGCCCGTGCCGCAGAGCATCCCCTGATCGCGATCCGTTCCGGGGCACCAGCCCTACGCGACCACCTCGCGGCCAATGCGCATATTTATCTGATGGTCGGCGCTTTCGTTTTCGCCATCCTGATCGCGATAATGCTCGCCGGACCGCCAGGCTCAATGGATATCAACTGGAAATGGCCAGCGGCTGCCAGCTTTGTATTGTGCTTGCCGGTGTTCGCCGCCGCCATCGCCGCGATCCCCAATACCGTTGTGCGGCACGTCAGCTGGGGCTTGTACGCAGCCCAGTGTCTGCAGGGCTTAGGCTACCTCGCCTATTTCTTCTGGACTTCCCGATTGAGCTGACCAGCGGCGCCGCGGCAGACAGCGAGCACTAGCCCTCGGCGTCCGCTTCGCTATCACCGTCAGCATCCAGGTCCTTGCGAACGGTCGGACGGTTCAGCAGATCATCGACATGACTGGCCGTGTCGAATGAGTTGTCGGCATGAAAGTGAAGCTCCGGCGTGAACTTCATCTCGATTTCGCGACCAAGGCGCCCGCGCAGGAAGCTGGCACAACGGTTCAGGCCCGATGCGAGCTTGGCGGAATCGCCCCGCCCCAGCGGCGCGACATAGACTTTCGCGACGCGCAAATCCGGGCTGGGCCGAACCTCTGTCACGGAAATCATCTGGCCTTCAAGGTCCGGATCGCGGAATTCCTCACGCGCAATGATACCCACAAGTGCATGACGGACGAGTTCGCCGGCACGCAGCTGACGCTGGCTCGGGCCTTTGGAAGTGTTGGTCTGGCGGCGGGCCATGTGGATCTCCATCACGGTGGAAGCGAGGCGCGCGGGTGTACGCCCCTTGCCCGACCGATGCAAGACCCGGCGAATGGCCGGGTTTCGTCCCTCCACTTGCCGCGCTCGTCACAAAACGCTGGTGCCCGCCTTTACCCGGTCGGAAGCCGCTGCCCTATTCACCGCCGGGCACAGCGTGCCTGAGACCAGCCCTCTCCCTGCATCCGATCCGGAACCATAATGATCAAAATGCTCGCCACTGCCCTGCTTGTTGCCATTGGCACAGTCCAGACTGTTCCTGCCCGTGCCGCCGCCGACCAATCGGAGACCGGGACCACAACTCCCCGGGCAATCGCCGAAGCCTGGCTTGATGCCTATTCGCGCCAGGATTTCGACCGGATGACCGCGCTGATGACCGCCGACACGGTCTTCCTTGACCCGACTTCCTTCGAGATCGCCGCCGTCGCCGAGCGGATCGAGTGGCGCGGTCCGGTCGCGATCACGTCCGGGATTGCGGCCTGGGGCGTGGATCACGCCACCTACACGATTGATCGCACCTATGAGGCGTCCCGGAATGTGGTGTTCATCGGCCATGTGGACGTTGTCTACGGCACTGGCGACGCAGCCCAGACCTATCGCTACCCGATCACGACCATCGTGCGCGTGGCTGACGGTCATGTCCTTGAGCATCGCGACTACACCGATTTTTCAGGCGCGAGTCGGGTCGTCCCTGACGATTGACGCCTCACGTCCTGTCACTTTCCAGAATGGTTCCGGCCGGGGGTGTGCCCCCGGCCGGGACCGGGCCGGCATTTCGGAGCATTCTGCCCGAGCCAAAGTCTCCGGGATGCCGGTCCGACCTCCATCAACACCCGAACCCTCACATTCACGCGGAGCCCAACCATGACCCGATTGTTTTTCCTGGCCGTCATCACCATCGCGGCAAGCCTAGCGCCGGTTGCAGCCAGTCACGCCCAGGGCGAGTCCAATACCGAGGCCGAGGCTGTGGCCCGCGCCTATATGGCACTCTATTCCTCGGTCGACTGGGATGGCATGGAGGCCTTGCTGGCAGAAGATGTCCGCTTCAGGGACACGACCGCCGAAAGCCCTGACGTGGGTCCGGACGGATATGCGGAGGACAGCCGCGACGGCATGATGGCCGAATTGCGCGCCTTCGGCGAAAGCTACAATCCGATCGAACTCGGCTTTGAGTGGGACCAGGTCTTCACATCCAACAGCCGCGTTGTCTTCATCGGACACGTCAATGCACTCTACCCGACCGATACCCCGGGCCAGAATTTTCGCTGGCGGTCCGAGCAGGTGACGGTGATCACCGTGCGCGACGGATTGGTGGTCAGCCATCAGGATTTCGCGAATTACGCCCACCCCGAACAGGGCCTGATCGCCGCAACCGACGCTGACTAGGGTGGTCGCCAGGCGTCACCATCGCCACAACGAAAAAGGGCGGCCCTGACAGGGGCCGCCCTTTTCACATCGGTCTTCGTCGGATCAGGCTTCGAGCTTGCGCGCGACCTCGATCACTTCGAAACACTCGATCTGATCGCCCTTGCGCAGGTCTTCATACTTCTCGAAGGCCATGCCGCACTCGGTGCCGGCACGAACGTCAGACACTTCATCCTTGAAGCGCTTGAGCGTCTTGAGCTTGCCTTCGTGCAGGACCGTATCGTCGCGCAGGAGGCGAACGCCACAACCGCGCTTGACCGTACCTTCGGTGACACGACAACCGGCGACCTTACCGGTCTTGGTGATGTTGAAGACTTCGAGGATTTCGGCGTAACCGATAAAGTTCTCGCGCTTCTCCGGCGCCAGCATGCCTTCCATCGTGTTCCGCACATCGTCGATCACATCATAGATGACCGAGTAATAGCGGATCTCGACGCCTTCACGCTCGGCCAGTTCGCGCGCCTGCTTGTTGGCGCGGACGTTGAACGCGAAGACCGGCGCACCGGACGATTTGGCAAGGAGAACGTCGCTTTCGTTCACACCGCCCGGAGCGGCACGAATGATCCGCGCGCGAACTTCATCATTACCGATACCCTCAAGCGACTGCTTGATCGCCTCGGCCGAACCCTGGACATCCGACTTTACGAGAAGCGGCATTTCCTGGGTCTCGTCCTGCTTGAGACGCGCCATCATCTGCTCGAGCGACGCGCTGGCCGGCGACGACCCGCCGGTCGCCTCACGGCCCTTGCGCTGACGGTAGTCCGCGATTTCACGGGCACGCGATTCACTGTCGACCACGGCGAAGACCTCGCCCGGATCCGGGGCGCCATCGAGACCAAGGATCTCGACCGCCATCGATGGACCGGCATCGGACAATTGCTGGCCGCGCGCATCAACGAGCGCGCGGACACGGCCCCACTGGGCCCCAGCCACCACGATCTCACCACGCTTGAGCGTCCCGCGACGGACCAGAAGCGTCGCGACCGGGCCACGGCCCTTGTCGACCTGGCTTTCGATCACGATGCCTTCGGCACTGCGCTCGGGGTTCGCTTTCAGGTCGAGCAGTTCGGCCTGCAAGGCGATCGCCTCGGTCAGCTCGTCGAGACCTTCGCGGGTCTTGGCCGACACATTGACCGACTGCACTTCACCCGACATCGCTTCAACAACGATCTCGTGCTGCAGCAGGTCGGTCAGGACCTTTTGCGGGTTGGCCTCATGCTTGTCGCACTTGTTGACGGCGACAATGATCGGCGTTCCAGCGGCCTTGGCATGATGGATGGCTTCGATGGTCTGCGGCTTGACCGAGTCATCGGCGGCCACCACCAGGATCACGATATCGGTCGCCATTGCGCCACGCGAACGCATGGCCGAGAAAGCGGCGTGGCCCGGCGTGTCGAGGAAGGTGATCTTCTGACCGCCACTCAGCTCGACCTGGTAGGCACCGATATGCTGGGTGATGCCGCCAGCCTCGCCCGACGCGATGTCGGTTGAGCGCAGCGCATCCAGCAGGGACGTCTTGCCGTGGTCGACATGACCCATGACGGCGATGACCGGTGCTCGTGGCAGCTTGGCCTCGTCGGCATCATCATCGGCAATGAAGCCCTGCTCGACATCAGCCTCGGAAACGCGCTTCACGATGTGGCCGAAATCCTCGACAACCAGCTCGGCGGTGTCGGCGTCCAGCACGTCGTTCATGCGGACCATCTGGCCCTGCTTCATCATGTACTTGATGACGTCAACAGAGCGCTCGGCCATACGGTTGGCCAGATCGGCAACCGTGATGGCTTCCGGAACGATGACTTCGCGTTCGATCTTCTCGCGACCGCCGGACGTGTCCTGGCGACGCTGTTTTTCGCGTTCGCGGGCACGGCGCACCGAAGCGAGTGAGCGTTGGCGCTCCTCATCACCTTCCAGGATGTTCTGGATGGTCAGCTTGCCACGACGGCGATTGTCAGTCTTGGCGCGTGCCGGCTGCTGTTTGGCTGCCGGGCCCGGGCCTGCAGCCCCGCCCTTGCGCTTGACGCGACCACCAAGCGCCTCGAGCGCGCTGGCTTCGTCCATCGGGACAACATCCGGCGTACGCTTCTCGTCCTTCGCCGGCGGCCGGCGGCGGGACGAGTCGTCATCGCGCTTGCGACCGCTGTCCTTGGCTGCCTTGGCGGCCTCGGCCTCGGCTTTCAGACGGGCTTCGTCTTCAATTGCCTTTTGAGCAGCCTCTTCCGCCTCGCGTGCTTCGCGGGCGACGCGCTCGCGCTGCTCTTCCAGCTGACGCTGCTCACTGGCAGCGCGCTGCGCCATGGCGGCGGCATCCTGTTTCTTCTGGGCTTCCCGATCGGCGGCCTCGGCGCGGGCGCGGGCGATGGCCCGCTGGCGGGCGACCAGTTCCTCTTCGGACAGGCCGAGCTGGCGGGCCTTGGCGGCCAGTGCGGATTCGCCACCCTTGGCGCCTCCACCCTGCTTGCCGCCGGGACCGCCATCCTTGGCCGGCGTCGCCACGCGCTTACGCTTCTTCTCCACGACGACCGCCTTGGAGCGGCCGCGCGCAAAGCTTTGCTGCACGGTACCACCGCCGGAGCGTTTCAGAGAGAGCGGCCGGCGGCCGGAGGAGTTGTTGTCGTCTGCGTCGCTCATGCGAGCCTTCCAAATCGGCTTCGTTCCGCGGGGCTTTCCGGTAGCCGAATGCCGGAAATCCGCACTGTTCAAACCACTGCCCGGCCTGAAGGCTCGCTAAACTAGCCAGCTCAAGGCCGATATCAACCGCTATCGCGGCAATCTCCGCACGTCAGCCTTGCGGGACGAGCGGCTGGAAGCCCGAAAGCTTCCCCATCACAGTCGTAAAGGCTCGCGCTTGCGAACCCGTCGACATGGCGGCGTGGACCACCGGAGCGCGACCCGTCGCGTCACCGATGGCTTCCGCCGTAAAACATCCAGCGACCGGGACATCGCCCCAGGCCGCAAAGGCCAGTCGATCCAGTTTGGACCGACCATCCTCGGCGCCGTCTGACGCTTCGATGCGCCAGGCCGGCCGGGCGGCTTTCAAGGCCAGACGCACCGCATCATAGCCCACCGCCAGGTCTCCGGAGCGACGCGCCAACCCCAGGAGGTTCAGCGCGCGCGCGACCAGCTGGCCCTCGATCAGGCCCGGCAGGTCTTCCGGAATGTTCACCGGACACCCGAAGGCCCGGTTGAAGGCGGATTTCTTGACCGCCTTCTCGATCAGTCCCCGCTGCGCACTCACCCAGGCGCCACGGCCAGGCAATTTGGCAGCAAGGTCGGGAACAAGTTGGTTGCCCGGCCCGAGAGCCATGCGGATCAGATCCGCTTCCTCGCGGACCTCTCCGGTGACAACGCAACGCCGTTCCCGCACAACGCTGGCCTTGGGGCTAGTCAGCCTTGGCCTCCTCGCCCTCTTCCGGCAGCTCGGCGTCGAGGTCGAGACCCAGGGCCTCGGCTTCGGCTTCCAGAGCCGCCAGATCCATGCTCTCGACGTCGAAGGCAGCGGTGGCCTCATCGACCTCCTCTTCCACGACTTCCGGCTGCGGCAGATCTTCTTCAGAGATCCAGCCGGCCGCAACGCGGGCCCGCATGATCATCATCTCGGCATCTTCGGAGGCGAGATTGAACTCTTCCAGGATGCCCGGCTCACGCACGCGCTCGCCATTCTTCGTTTCGAACCAGCCACGCAGGTCATCTGTGACCAGGCCGGCGAGGTCGTCGACCGTCTTGACGTCGTTCTCACCGAACTTGACGGCCATGGCGAGGACAACGCCCTCAACCTCAAGCACCGCATCCTCGACGCCCAGCTCCTTGCGCTTGGCATCCTGCTCGGCCGACAGACGGTCGAGATAATCGCGGGCACGGGCCTGGATTTCTTCGGCCGTGTCTTCGTCGAAGCCTTCAATAGCGCCGATCTCACCAAGATCGACATAGGCCAAGTCTTCAACGTCGGTGAAGCCTTCCGTAGCCAGAAGCTGGGCAATGACCTCGTCAACATCAAGGGCAGCGATGAAGAGCTGGGTCCGCTCGGCGAACTCTTTCTGGCGACGCTCGGACTCTTCTTCCTCGGTCAGGATGTCGATCGACCAGCCGGTCAGCTGCGAGGCGAGACGCACATTCTGGCCGCGACGACCAATAGCCAGCGACAGCTGCTCATCCGGCACAACAACTTCGATGCGCTGGTCTTCCTCGTCGAGGACGACCTTTGCCACTTCGGCCGGCTGCAGTGCGTTGACGATGAAGGTCGCCGGGTCGTCGGACCACGGAATGATATCAATCTTCTCGCCAGCGAGCTCGGAGACAACCGCCTGCACGCGCGAACCGCGCATACCAACACAGGCTCCGACCGGATCGATGGAACCGTCATTGGAGATGACGGCGATCTTGGCGCGAGACCCGGGGTCGCGGGCAACCGACGGGATCTCGATGATGCCTTCGTAGACTTCCGGCACTTCCTGCGAGAACAGGGCCGCCATGAAGTCGGGATGGGCGCGCGACAGGAAGATCTGCGGCCCACGGACTTCTTCACGCACATCATAGATGTAGGCGCGGACACGTTCGTTGTTCTGCAGGTTTTCGCGCGGAATGCCGTCAGCGCGACGGATGATTGCCTCGGCGCGGCCGAGATCGATGATCACATTGCCGTATTCGACGCGTTTGACGATGCCGGAGATGATCTCGCCGACGCGATCCTTGTACTCTTCGAACTGGCGCTGGCGCTCGGCTTCGCGAACTTTCTGGGTGATGACCTGCTTGGCCGTCTGCGAAGCCACGCGGCCAAACTCGATCGGCGGCAACTCGTCGGAGAAAACCGTGCCGATTTCAGCGGTCTTGTCGATTTTCTTGGCGTCAGCAAGGTTGAGTTCCTGGCTGTCGTTCTCGACCTCTTCGACAACGGTCATGTTACGGGTCAGAGAAAGCTCACCCGTTTTCGTATCGATCTTGGCGCGAATATCGTTTTCCGCCCCGTAACGGGAGCGCGCTGCCTTCTGGATGGCTTCCTCGATGGCCTCGATAACGATCGACTCATCGATGGACTTCTCTGCCGCGACCGCACGGGCGATCTGCAGCAATTCCAGCCGGTTTGCACTAACACCAATGCTCATCGGGTGATCCCCGTTGCGTTGAACAGCGACATCATTCGTCTCCTTCAGTCGTCGCGGGGCCTCGGCCTCGCGCTTTCAAATCCGCCTCGATCAAGGCGTCTGTCAAAACCAGTTTGGCCTCAACGATCCAATCAAACGGGATCATCGTCGTGTCGTCTTCGCCGTCCATGTCGAGACCGACATGGCCGTCCTCGACGCCGGCGAGGATGCCGCGAAAACGCTTCCGACCCTCGGCAAGGCGATCCAGCTCGATCTTGACCTCATTGCCTTCCCAGCGCTCGAAGTGCGCCAGCGTGGTCAGCGGGCGATCGATGCCGGGCGACGAGACCTCCAGGTCATATTCGCCGGAAACCGGGTCTTCGATCTCGAACACCTCGGACAGGGCCCGCGAGAAACGTGCGCAGTCCTCAACCTCGATGCCGGTCCCGTTGGTGCGGTCGGCCATGATCTGGAGCCGCGGCCGTTTGCCGGACATGATGCGCACGCGCACGACCTCGAGCGCGAGGTCGGCGGCAACCGGCTCGGCGAGGGCGAGGATGCGATCATCCTGTGGCGACTTTGTTTTCAAGGCGTCGGCCCCGTTTGCAGAAACAAAAAGAGCGGCCGCCGTGGGCGACCGCTCGAATGTATCATCCGATACAATCGAACTTGTAGTGAGCCGCCTTATACGCCGGGCAGTGCCGATTGGCAAGTCCACCGAGTCTGTCAGACGCGCAGGAAGTCCATGAAGACCGGGGCGCAGTCACCGAGGTTCTTGGTCTCGTACCGGGTGGTGATGTGGTCGGCAGGCGGAGTGCTCCAGTCATCGGCTGATCGCGCCTGCCAGGCGAACCGGGCATCACCGGAAAACTCGACCATGCAGTGATCGGCATAGGACTTGACGTCCGTAGCAATCCGCAAGCGCCCACCCGGCTTGAGCAAGCGCGCAAACTCGTCGCGGGTGGATTGTTGGACAAAACGCCGCTTGGCGTGCCGTTTCTTGTGCCAGGGATCGGGAAACAACAGGTAGATCTGGTCCAGACTATCCGCCTTGAAGCGCGGCAGGATTTCCCGCGCATCGGCCCTCGCCAGACGCACATTCTCCAGCTCGCCGGCATCGATTGCAGTCAGGGCCTTGGCGACGCCGTTGAGAAACGGCTCGATGCCGATAAAGCCGGTGTGCGGACTGGAGGCCGCCTGCGCGACAAGATGTTCCCCGCCGCCAAAACCGATCTCGAGCGTCTGCAGACCGTGTTTAGGCATCAAAGTCGCCGGATCAATCACGCCGTCATCGGGCAGGCCGATGCGCGGCAGGAGATTATCGACAAGGTCCTGCTGGCGTGCCGAAAGGGGCTTGCCCTGGGCGCGACCAAACAGGCGAAAAGCGGGGGGCTGTGTCGGCTCGTTCGTCATGGGGCGCCGGTTTAGCGGTTTCCGGCTCGGCTTGCACCGGGAAAGTCAGCATTTCAGGCGCCGGCATCCTCATCTTCATCAGCCAGCGTCCGCACCAGTTCCAGGACCCGTTTGCGGACCTTTGGATCCTTGATACGGGAGAACGACTCTGCCAGCGAAACCCCGTCCACACTCTGGATGAAATCATAGACAATTGGCGTCTGGTCATCCTCGGCCATCCCGGTCAGGGTCGAGCGTTCACCCATGCCCTCGAAGAAGAACTGGACCGGAACCTCCAACACGCGGGACATCCGGTATAGCCGACTGGCGCCGACGCGATTGGCGCCTCGCTCGTACTTCTGGACCTGCTGGAACGTCACACCGAGATCGTCACCCAGGCGCTCTTGACTCATCCTGAGCAATTGCCGGCGCAACCGGATCCGCGAGCCGACATGGATATCGATCGGATTGGGCTCCCGGGGATTCACCTTCGGCATTGAGTCACCTCGTTCAGGTTGAACCAAAGAGCGGGTCAGCCCCCACAATTTAGCACAATCCGCGGCCTGCGATCCAATCAACTCGCTTCACGACTGGACCCTGAAGTCTCGCGCATGCCGCGGAAACGCTGCCAGGCCATACCGATCAGGACCAGCAGACAGAACGCCAGGAAAGGCGCGTCGCCCCAGAAGGAGTAGGGGGTCCGGCCGAGTTCTCCGGGCAAGCTGACGTCGCGCACTCCCTCACCACTCGGATCCAGCGTCGCCACCGGTCGTCCAAGCGCGTCGACGACGCCGGAGACGCCCAAGGCGGCGGAGCGGACCATCGGCAATCCGCTCTCGATGCTGCGATAGCTGGCCTGGTTGAAGTGCTGGCGCGGCCCGGCGGTCGGACCGAACCAGGCATCATTCGACAGGTTGTAGATCCAGCTCGCCCGCTGGTCGGCCGACCGGACGAATTCCGGGAAAATCGCCTCGTAGCAAATGAGCGGCAGCATTCGCGGGGCACCGGGTACATCGAGGACGCTGGCTCCCGGGCCCGGCGTGAACTCATACCGCGCCAGATCCTGCAAGGCTGGAATGCCGGTCATGGCCATCACGCCGGAAAGCGGCGTGAATTCGCCAAACGGGGTCAGACGCACCTTGTCATAGAGAGCGGCTATCCGCGGCGTACCCGATTCATATCGCAAGGCAGCGAGGGTATTGAAGTAGCGGAGGCCCTGCCCGTCCGAAGCGCGCCGATTGACCCCGGCGAGCAAGGTTTGCCCTCCTGTCAGCGTATCGCCGATCCGGGCCAGCGTATTGCCATCCTCCAGCATGAAGGTCGGCAACGCGCCCTCCGGCCAGACGACATGTGTCACCGCGTCGATCCCGTCCCGTGCCGTCAGCGCCAGGTAACGATCGCGTGTCAGCGCGACGCCGCCTTCACCCCATTTCAGGGATTGCGGAATACCGGCCTGCACCAGCCGTATCGTGACCCCGGGCACGTTGTCCGGCGGGCTGGCGGCCAGGCGGATGGCGCCCGTGGCCAACACGATCATGGATATTCCCAAGGCCGCAAATGTTGGCAGAGTCCGACCCAATTCCAGGCGCGGCGTGATCGCCAGCAAGGGCGCGGTCAGCACAAACACTGTCAGCAGGCTGAGGCCATAAACGCCGAACCAGGACGCGGTCTGACTGACCAGACCTCCGGCGGGCCAGACATAGGCTGGCAGATTCCAGGGCAGACCGCCCAGCACATGCCCGCGCAGCCATTCGGAGAACGCCAAAGCTGCGGCAAAGACAAGAACTCGCCAGACCGAGCGGGGCGCGATCGCAACATAGATCACTCCACCAATGCCCCAGAACACCGCCATCAGGGCTGCGAGCGCGGGCAGGGCGAGAGGCGCCAGGATCTCGACGCCATTGCCACGGGTCAGGAAGGCATAGACCACCCAGGACATGCCGGCGATGAAATAGCCAAACCCGAACAGAAAGCCGCGCAGGAAAGCGCTTTTCAGGGGACGGTCAAAACGTCTCGACCCATCCAGGGCGGCGAACAGGGTCCACAGGCCCAGCATCAAGGCGGGAACGACGTGAAGAGGCGCTGCTGCCAGCGCGCTGAACAGGCCGGCAACGACCAGCACGGCCCTCGGCCGCCAGCCGGATCGGCTGGCCAGCCAGGTGCGCGGCCACCAGATCAGGAGGTGGGCACGCCGCATCAGCTCACGTCCGGACTGTCCGGTTCGGTGACCGCAGGTTTGGGCCGCTTGTGCGGCGCCCTTACACGCATGCGCTTGATGCGCCGCGTATCGGCCTCGATGACCTCGAACTCATAGCCGGTCGGATGGCGGATCACTTCGCCGCGCTCGGGCACGCGACCGATCAGCGTGAAGACCAGCCCGCCCAGGCTGTCGACGTCCTCATCTTCGTCCTCGGCCGCAATTTCCTCACCGACGACGGCTTCAAAGGCGTCAATCTCGGCGCGCGCCTCAACGTCCCAGACGCCCGGCCCACGAGACCGGATCGCCGGGGTTTCCTCGTCGTCATGCTCGTCTTCGATATCGCCGACGATCGGCTCGATCAGGTCTTCCAGCGTCACCAGCCCGTCAGTGCCGCCATATTCATCCACCACCAGGGCGAGATGCATGCGGCGCCCCTGCATCCGACGCAGGAGGTCAAGGGCCTTCATGGACGGCGGCGCAAACAAAAGCGGACGACCGATGGACGGCAACACCTGTTTGTGGGCCCAACCGGCCGGACGCTTCCCGGAAGCACCCGGCGCCAGATGGCTGACCACGTCCTTGATGTGAACAACGCCGACCGGATCATCCAACGTGTCGCGATAAATAGGCAGACGCGAATGCGCTGCCTCGGCAAAGATTTTCGCCAACTGCCCCAGTGGCGTGGCGACATCAACGCCGATGATATCCGCCCGCGGGACCATCACGTCGGCGACCCGCAGCTTGTCCAGCGCGTCAGCCTCGATCGAATGTGGTGCAGACTGTGCCGGTTGCGCGGCAACGTCATCCGGCGAACGCGAAACAGAGCCAACAAGGCGTGACAACCAGGAGCGCGAATTGGGAGCGGATGGAGAAGGCGTGTCGGTCATTCTGATAGCAGGGCAGCGCCCGGATCCTCATTGGCATAGGGGTTGGCAACACCGAGACGGGCAAGCACACGGCATTCGAGCGCTTCCATCTCTTCGGCCTCATCGTCGTGCTGATGGTCATAGCCTTGCAGGTGCAAAAAGCCATGAACAACAAGGTGGCGGAGATGGTCCGCCAGATCGATGGCGCGACCATCGGCCTCCCGCATCACCACGCCGTGGGCAATGGCGATATCGCCGAGGTGATTGTCGGCATGTTCGCCGGCCGGGAAGGACAGGACATTGGTCGGCCCCGTCTTTCCGCGAAACTGTGCATTCAAGACAGCGATTGCCTCATCGTCGCCCAACAGGATTGCGACAACACCCGGTGCCCGGTCAGGCAATTCCATGCAGGCCGCAGAGATCGCCTGCTCGACGAGGCGGGTCTTGCCCTCCAGCGATGACCAGGCGTCACCTTCAACAATCAGATCAACGGCGTTCATCGCGGTTGCGCAGGGCCGGTTTTGCGCCGCGCATCTTCCTCATAGGCTTCAACGATCCGCGCCACGAGATTGTGGCGCACCACATCAACGCGCGAAAACCGCGTGATGGCAACACCTTTGGTGTTGGCGAGGATATCGAGGGCGTGCGGCAGGCCGGACGGGTCGCGCGGGCCGAGATCGCACTGGCTGGGGTCGCCGGTCACAGCCATGCGTGAACCTTCGCCCAGGCGAGTCAGAACCATCTGCATCTGGGCGCGCGAGGTATTTTGCGCCTCATCAACGATCACAAAGGCCCGGTTGAGCGTCCGGCCGCGCATGAAGGCGATCGGGGCGACCTCGATCCGGCCGTCCTCACGCATCTTCTCCAGCTGGCTGCGCCCCAGCGTATCGGCGAGGGCGTCCCAGACCGGGAGAAGATAGGGGTCGACCTTCTCATTGAGGTCGCCGGGCAAGAAGCCAAGCTTCTCGCCCGCCTCGACCGCCGGCCGGGTGATGATCAGCTTCTCGACCTTGCGCTGAACCAGCATCGAGGCGCCATAAGCCACGGCCAGAAGCGTCTTGCCTGTGCCGGCCGGCCCGACGCCAAAAATCAGGTCATAGGCTTTCTCGTTCTTCAGCGATCGGACATAGGCGCGCTGACCCTCGGTGCGGGCAATCAGGCTGGAGCCGCGCGGCACCCGGATGACACCATCATCGACCAGGCCTGGCGATTCCGCATCATCATGCATGCGCAGTGCCGCCCGCACGGCGGCCTCATCGCAGGTCAGCCCGTGTTCGAGACTGGCATATAGACGCTTGAGCACCCGTTTGGCTTCGTCGCGGGCACTGCTGTCTTCCGCCGTGATGACGACCTGGCCACGACCCGGCGCGCTCATCGAGACACCCAGATCCTCTTCCATGATCATCAAGAAGCGATCGCCTGCGCCGGCCATGCCGCGCAGGCGCTCGACATCCTCGAAATACAGGCTTTCCGATGCCGCCTTGCGGGGTTTGGCTGCCCGCTTGCGGGCCGGGGGACGCGAACCGGTCACGCAGCACTCCGTTTCGAACCGGTCAGTGAGCCGGACAGCGAATTGCGTGAAGCGGCTTCGATCCGGACCTCGCCGATTTGGCCGATCAACTCGGCCGGGCCCTCGACATGGACCGATTGCAGGTAGGGGCTCCGCCCATGCAGCTGGCCGTCCAGGCGTCCCGGCTTTTCGAACAGGACCGGCAAGGTCTGGCCAATCATGCTTTCATTGAATGCGGCCTGCTGGTCGCTGAGCAACTCCTGCAGGACCGCAAGTCGGGCCGACTTCACGCCCTCATCGACCTGGTTGAACATGGCCGCACCCGGCGTGCCCGGCCGCTTGGAATACTTGAACGAGAAGCAGGACGCGTAATTGACCCGCCGGACCAGATCGAGCGTCGCTTCGAAGTCAGCATCAGTCTCGCCGGGAAATCCGATAATCATGTCGCCTGAGATGGCGATATCCGGACGCGCCGCGCGCAGCCGATCAATGATCGCGATATACTCTTCCGCCGTGTGCTGGCGGTTCATCGACTTCAGAATCTTGTCCGAACCCGCCTGAACCGGCAGGTGGAAATACGGCATCAGCTTGGGCGTATCGGCGAAGGCCTGGATCAGGTCTTCGTCCATGTCGCGCGGATGCGAGGTGGTGAACCGGATCCGTTCGATACCACCGATCAGGGCAACATGACGGACCAGCTTGCCCAGCCCCCAGGCACCCTCGTCTTCGCGGCCCGACGGCGGCGCGCCATGGAAGGCGTTGACATTCTGCCCCAGCAGCGTGACTTCGCGGATGCCCTTGGCGGCCAGCGCCCGGATTTCGGCGACGATCTGATCGACCGGGCGCGACCACTCGGCGCCGCGCGTATAGGGAACGACACAGAAGGTGCAGAACTTGTCGCAGCCTTCCTGCACGGTGACGAAAGCCGAATAGCCCTCGACCTGGCGGTCACTGCCGAGGCGGTCAAACTTGTCCTCAACCTCGAACTCGGTATCCAGCGCTTCGCCCTTGGCGCGGTGAGCCTGGGCGATCAGCTCGGGCAACTTGTGATAGGTTTGCGGGCCGACAACCAGATCAACGACCGGCGCCCGTTTCATGATCTCGGCACCTTCGGCCTGGGCCACACATCCGGCGACCGCGATCGTCATGCCGCCGGATGCGGCCTTCTCATCCTTCAGCGGACGCAAGCGGCCCAACTCGGAATAGACCTTCTCGGCAGCCTTCTCGCGGATGTGGCAGGTGTTGAGGATAACGAGGTCAGCACCCTCCGGCGTATCCGCGGACTCATAGCCAAGCGGCGTCAGAACGTCCTTCATCCGGTCGGAATCATAGACATTCATCTGACAGCCATAGGTCTTGATGAAGAGGCGTTTGCGCGTCGTGCTCATGAATTCCACAAGACCTGTCGGACAGGCCCTCAATTGTCGTGCGGGACCACTGCCATCATGGCAGCAGCCGGAAAGGCGCGGGTTATGATGGATATGGGGCCTGAACGCAAGGCCTGCCAGTCGATCCGACCGGCAGATCCCTTACTCCGCCGCGTCGGTGGCCGGTCTTGCCACCGCCACCGCATCCGCTGGCTCTTCCCTGGTCGGACCTGGATCATGCCGCCTGGCGCTGAGGCCTATGAACAGCGCCAGCAAGGTCAGGCCCGAGGCAACGAGAAACGGCATGCCGGGCAGGGTAATGATCGCGGCATCATCAGAAAAGTGCGAGAAAATGCGGGACATGACGAGTGGCCCGATGATCATCGACAGGCTTTGAAGCGATGTCATCGCACCCTGCAGCTCGCCCTGGGCATTGGCTGGTACGATCCGGGACATGACCCCCTGGAGGGCGGGCTGTCCGATGCCGCCAAGCGCCGCAAACACGATAATCGCATAGACCATCCACCCGGCTGTCGCGAGCCCGTAGAGCGCGTAGGCGATCACGGCCAAGCTGAGCGACAGGGCAATGGCCCGCCATTCGCCCAGCTTGGGCACAAGAATGCGGGTCAGGCCGCCCTGTACGATGGCTGAGGTCAAACCGACGGCCATCAGCGACAGCCCGATATCCCCCGAGCTCCAGCCAAATTTGAAGTCGGTATAGTAGGCCCAGATCGCCGGGTAGACTGAATGGCCCAGCAGCATCAGGAAGATGGCGAACATCAAGACCAGAACAGCCGGGTATTTGCGCATCTGCAACAGCGAGCCCAGCGGATTGGCGCGCATGATGTCGAAGGAACGCCGATTCTCGGGCTTCAGAGTTTCCGGCAGAACGATAATGCCATAAATGAAATTGGCGCCGGCGAGAGCCGCCGCGGCGAAAAAGGGTGCTCGCGGCCCGAAGCTGTCACCCAGAAATCCGCCAATCGCCGGCCCCAGCGTAAAGCCAACACCGAATGCCGCGCCAATCAGACCAAACCGCGCCGCCCGTTGCTCAGGCGGGGTAATGTCGGCAATGAACGCATTGGCGGTTGAATAGCTGGCACCGAATATGCCGGCGAGAATTCGGCCGACAATCAACAACCAAAAGACCGGTGCAAACCCCATGATCAGATAGTCGATGGCGAACCCGCCGAGCGCTGCCAGCAGGACCGGTCGGCGACCGAAACGATCGGACAATCCGCCAACGATCGGGGCGAACACGAATTGCATGCCGGCGTAGGAGACCATCAGCCACGCGCCCAGCACGGCCGCATTGTTGGCTTCCAGACCGGTCAGCTCCTCGATCAGATCCGGCATCACCGGGATGATCAGGCCAAAGCCGATCATGTCGATCAACACGGTAATGAAGATGAAAATGATCGCGTGTTTGCCGGGCGTGCGCGCGGACATGGCCTCTCCTCGAAACCGGTCGGACAGACGCCTAGTCGTCGGCACCCTTGAGAGGCACGCCGTAAAGTTCCAGCCGGTGATCGACAAGCTTGTAGCCCAGCTTGCGGGCAATCGCTTCCTGGAGCCGTTCGATTTCCTCATTGACGAACTCAATGACTTCACCGGACTTCAGATCGATCAGGTGATCATGGTGTTCATCGCCAACTTCTTCATACCGTGACCGCCCGTCCCGGAAATCATGGCGCTCGATAATGCCCGCTTCCTCGAACAGGCGGACCGTGCGGTAAACGGTCGCCAGGGAAATGCGGGGATCCTCGTCGGAAGCACGACGGTGCAATTCTTCCGCATCGGGGTGATCGTCAGACTGCGACAACACACGAGCAATGACCCGGCGCTGGTCCGTCATCCGCAGCCCTTTGGCGACGCAAAGCTTCTCAATCCGATCCGGCATGATCATTCCCCTGATAGACAGGACGAGAAATAGGCGGTCACGGGCCGGTCTGTCCATCTTTGCGCAGCCATTTTTCGAGCACACGCGCATCGCTGCCATCGCGATAATAGCCCTTGCGGCGCGCGACCTCTGCATATCCGGCCCGTTGGTAAAGGGCGGCAGCACCGGGATTGTTCTGGGAAACTTCCAGAAAGATTCGGGCGACCCCTTGATCAAAAAGGCGGGTTTCTCCTGCTGTCAGGAGAATGTCAGCCAGTCCACGTCGGCGGTATGCCGGGTCTGTCGCGAGCGTCAGCAACTCGGCTTCATCCAATGCCTGGCGAAACAAGGCCAAAGCCGCGTACTTGCCGTCCACCCGACAAGCCAGCCCGATGCAGCCGGGCAGGTTGAGCAATGAACCGATTTCCCGGGCCGACCATCCGGCATCAAAGCAGCGCGCGTGCAAGGCGGCCAGAGGCTCGGCGCTGGACGCCCATACAGGCTCGGCTGCCAGCATCATGCCGGGGTCACGCCGCCAGGCAGTTTGGCGTCGGGCGGTCGCGCATAGAAAGGTGAGGGCGGATTGGATCGCGCGTCGAGTTCGCCGGTCATCGCCAGCATCATTGCGGGATCAATGGTCGACACGCCCAAATCGATGAAGCCCGGCGGCAGCAGGTGCGCGCCTGATCCGGTCACCGCACATTCCGGCCCACCCAGATCAGCAATACGGGCAGGAAGGTCGCCGACCCCGAGCCGCTCCGGCGCCCGGGCGACACCATTGTGCCACAGCTGCATGATCACCTCGCCACGCTTGGCATCATGCAGCACGGCCAGCGGACCTTTAGAGTTCGCCTGGCGGGCCAGAACCGCAAGATTGGATATTCCGATACAGTCGGCGTTGCAGGCCAGCGCCAGTCCGCGCGCGAAGGCGGCACCGACACGCGTCCCGGCGAAACTGCCCGGCCCGACCGTGACGCCGATACGCGACAACGATGTGGGGGTCGTCAACGTCTCAGCCAGAAGCGCCTCGACCATCGGCGCGAGGCGTTCAGCGTGCCCGCGACCGATCCGGTCGCTGAGCACCCGCTCGCTTCCGTCGGAAAGGCGCAGCGCGGCCGTGCAGTTTTCGCCGGTCGTATCAATGGCCAAGCAAGTCATGACCGCCCTTTAGCGGATATTCCGCGCCAGGTCGAAGGCATGACGCGGTTGGCGCGGGCCGCGCTACTCGACCGCTTCGACCGACTGGATTTCGGGAATATAGTGCTTGAGCAGGTTCTCGATCCCCGACTTCAGGGTCATCGTCGAGGACGGGCAGCCCGAGCAGGCGCCGCGCATTTTGAGCCGCACGATGCCACTGTCGGCCAGATAGGAGTGAAACAGAATGTCGCCGCCGTCCTGCGCCACCGCCGGCCGGACCCGAGTGTCGATCAGTTCGATGATCTCCTTGACCAGGCCTTCATTCTCGCCGGCATAATTGGCGTGCCCGGTCTCGTTGGTCTCCGCGCCGACAAGGGGGCGTCCGGACTGCAGTCCGTCCATGATCGTGCCGAGCAGGAAAGGCTTGATGTGATCCCATTCATAGGCGTCAGTCTTGGTGATCGCGATGAAGTCCTCACCAAAGAACACACCTGAGACTCCATCGACCAGGAACAGGTCGGCCGCCAACGGGGCGCCGGCGGCGTCTTCCTCGTTCTCGAACTCACGCGGTCCGTCCGGCGCGATTTCGCGGCCAGGCAGGAATTTCAGCGTGTTCGGATTGGGCGTCGCTTCGGTCTGGATGAACATGGCAGGGCCTCCTGCTGGTCACTTGGCGCTCTTTCGGGCGCCATTCAACCACACTTGGTTTGTGGTTATCAGACGAGCGCGTCGATTTCTTGCGAGTCCATGTCGCCAGGGACAACCGTCACCGGTACCGCACGGCCGGAGAACAGCCCCTTGCCGCGCGCCAACGCCGAGACAAGCGGTCCTGGCCCCTCTCCATTCGCAGAGGCCGCCAGAACCAGGAGCGAGATAAGAGGCTCGTCCTCGAGCAACTCGGACAACACAGCGCGGCGGTCACCTTCCCGCAAGAATAATTCCGGCCGCTCGCCGGTCACCGCCTCGGCATCCTCCGCCATGGATTCAAGGAGTGTTTCAGCCGCCATTTCAGCTTCCCGCTTCGCGGTCTCGGCCACGCCGATCCAATGACTGAAATCACCGGGCTCATGGGTCGCCAGGATGGCGACATGGGCACCCGTCGCCTGGGCACGCCGGGCCGCAAAATAGAGCGCCGTCCGGCATTCCGAACTGTCGTCGGCAACAACAAGGAATTTGCGAGTGCTCTGTGGCATGGGCGGAGTTTGGCGCCTGCCGCACGACACGTCCAGCTATTCATGCTAACCCCCGCCGCGAAAGAGGTGATCATGGCTTTGACGACACTGAGAGACCGCAGGAACGCCCGCGCCCCGCTGTTGACCCTGACACTCGACGACACGGTGCTGCTCTGTCGCGAGGCGGATGCGGACAGTGAGGGAGCCGCGCGCGCCACGATCGCGCTTGATGATGTGCGCCAGCTCCGCCTCTCGGTCGAAATGGCCGGACAAGCCAGCCAGGTCGTGTGCCGGGTGACCGCCAGCAATGGCGACGAAATCGCCTTCGGATCGATGCGGTGCACCGGCTTGGGTCAATGGGAGGCCAATGCCCGGGACTTCCAGGCATTCCTCTGCGCCTTGCACGCGGCGCTCGAGAACCGCACCGGCCCCGTAGCCTATATTGAAGGCTCGTCGACCAAATTCCTGACCCTCATGACCGCGCTTGGTGGACTGCTGACGGCGCTGGGCGCCGGCGTCTTCACCAAGCTCTTCCTGATCGATGAAAACGCGATCGGCCTGGTCCTGATACCGGCGATTGCGCTGGGCGTCTGGATGATGCGGCTGTTCTGGCCGCGCGCGCCGAAAGATTATGACCCCGCGACCTATATCAAACCGTTGGAAGCGGAAACCTCAAGCGGCACAAAGCCGGAAGACGCCAGCTTGGCAGGATAAGAGGGTTCGGTAACACTTCGTTAGCCCTGCCCTAGGCGCGCCCTGCCGTCAGCCAAACCCGCTCAGTGGCCGGTCGGCTCAGCCGGCGGCGCCGCCTGGACCGAAAACTCAACCGGCACCTCGCCCGCACGCTCAAACACCAAAACACCGGTGGCGATATCACCTTCCGCGACGGCTGCTAGCCCGTGCACCATGAGATGCAGGCCGCCCGGCGCGAAGACCAGAGGCGTGCCGGCATCAAGGCGCTGCGGACCGACCGGGCGCATGCGCATCATGCCCTGATCGTCCATTGTATGCCCGTGCAGTTCGACCCGTTCAGCGCCATCAATGCGCGCCTCGACAAGTCGGTCCACCTGCCCGTCACTCAAACCGGCCACAAAATAGGCCGCCGTCACATCGCGCCCCTCAGGGTGGGGCCGCATCCAGGCCAGCCGCACATCGATGACCGGCATCACGCCGTCATCAGCCAGAGGCGCGCCGTCATCGCTCGAGGGCGAAGCGTGATGCATGCCTTCATGGCCGTCCGCGGGCGTTTCCGTAACATGCGTGTCGGTCCCGCCGCAGGCCACCAGGGCGAGCGCCAAAAGGCATGGGAAAATGGCTGTTTTCATCATGGTGTCCTCATCAATGCCGGCGGCGGATACACGCTTGAAAACGACCCGGGGCGACACGAGCGAAACCACCGCATGTCGATGCTCTATTCGATTTTCAGCCAGACCGGGAGTGCGGCAAAAAGCCTATCCCCAAAACCCGATCGCCGCTTTCGCTTCGGCAATCACCGGTTCCGCCACCTCGCGCGCCCGATCCGCGCCCTTCTGCAGGATCCGGTCAATCTCGGCCTGCTCGGCGATCAGCCGACGATATTCGTCGGAGATCGGGGCGAGATACTCGACCGCGACCTCGGCCAGGGCCGGTTTGAAGGCGCCAAAACCCTGGCCGCCATATTCGGCCAGTACGGAAGCTTTGGATCCGCCGGTCAGGGCTGCGAAAATGCCAACCAGGTTGGAGGCTTCCGGACGGCCATCCAGACCGTCAACCGATTCCGGCAGCGCTTCGGGATCGGTCTTGGCCTTCTTGATCTTGCGGGCAATCGTGTCGGCATCATCCTCGAGATTGATCCGGGAATTGTCCGACGGGTCCGATTTCGACATTTTGGCGGAGCCGTCACGCAGACTCATGATGCGGGCGCCCGGGCCCTGGATGAGCGGCTCCGTGATCGGGAAGACCGCTTTGCCCTCACCGAAATCCCGATTGAAGCGGGCCGCAACATCACGGCACAATTCCAGATGCTGCTTCTGGTCATCGCCGACCGGCACATGGGTCGCCTTGTAGACCAGGATATCGGCGGCCATCAGGACCGGATAGGTCAGCAGGCCGACCGAAACGCGCTCCCGGTCCTTGCCACCCTTGTCCTTGAACTGGGTCATCCGCTCGGCCCAGCCAAGCCGGGCAACACAATTGAGGATCCAGGCCAGCTCGGCATGGGCCGGAACTGCAGACTGGGCGAAAATCACATTCCTTTCCGGGTCCAGGCCGGCGGCAAGGTAGGCGGCCGTCACGCGGCGAACCGCATCCGGCAAGGCCTTGGCATCATGCGGCATGGTGATGGCGTGCATGTCGACCACGCAATAGATGCGCTCGGACTCATCCTCGTCCTGCATCGCCACCCAGTTTTTCAGAGCACCAAGATAATTGCCGAGGTGCAGGCGCCCCGTCGGCTGCATGCCTGAGAAAATGCGTTTCGGGCCTTGGTAGGCGGTGGGTGTGTCGCTCATGGGATGGCCTTGCGGATAGGACGGACTGGGACATGCGTCTTAACCAGCGCGGGCCTTGGCCTCAAGAGCGCTTTAGCGCGCCGCGCACCTCGGACGGCCGCAAGGCGCCCGTCACCAGCGCGGCAACGCCATAAACACCGAGACCGCCAGCGCAGACAACGAGCAGCGTCACCAGGGTCGAGTCAAACAGATAAGCCCGCAACACATCCGCATAATGCTCCGCCACCAACAGAGAGCCCGCCATTGCAGCGCAAGCCAGCAGAATCCGGGGCAGCTTGCCCAGCAGCCGGATATCCGGCTCGAGAAGGCCACGACGACTCAACGTCACGGCGAGCAAGATCATGTTGACCCAACCGGCGACCGCTGTGGCGATGGCCAGGCCGGCAAAACCCAGGGGTCCGAAAAACAGGCCGAGTCCCAGAACCAGGTTCACTGCAACACCGATCGCGGCGAACTTCATCGGGGTCATCGTGTCTTCCCGGGCGAAAAATCCCGGCGAAAGGACCTTGATCAGAACGAAGGCCGGAAGGCCCACAGCAAACGGGATCAGCGCCTGGCTGACCATCACCGCATCCTGAGGTGTAAAGGCATTGCGCTCGTAGAGGCCTGTGGCGATGAAGACCGGGATCGTGGCCAGGGCCGTGGCTGCCGGCAGGGTCAACGCCATGGATATCTCAAGTGCCCGGTTCATCGCATTCGACGCGGCCTGGGATTCACCCGCCCGCACACGCGCGCTCAGGGCTGGCAGAAGCACCACGCCCATGGCAATGCCGACGACGCCCAATGGAAGCTGGTAGAGTCGATCGGCAAAATAGAGCCAGGATTTTGCACCTTCCTCGATGGTCGCAATGGACGAGGTCACCAGGATATTGATCTGGGTCACTCCCGCAGCGATCGCCCCGGGAATGCCCAGCACCACCAATCGCCGTACACCCGGCGTCATGCGAGGCAGGGAGACGGACAGTTTAAGGCCGGTCGCACGACAAGCGGCGAACAGCCAGGCCAATTGCGCGACACCGGACACACTGATCCCGACCGAAAGGTGCAAGGCGAGTTGTTCACCGCTGGCGGGAGAAATCACCAGAACACCAATCAGGATCAGGTTCAGCAGCACGGGCGCGGCCGCCGCAACGGCGAACCTGCCGTGGGAATTGAGCACGCCGCTCAACATCGCGCTGAGCGACATCGTCATCAGGTAGGGCATGGTGATCTGGGTCAGCAACACAGCCAGCCGGAACGGTCCCGGTTCACCAACAAATCCCGGCCCCAGCGCATACATCAACCACGGCATCAGAAGTTGGGCGCCGACAACGAGGACCACCATCGTGGTGAGAAGCACCGACATGACCTGCCGGGCGAACCGGATCGCCTCATCCTGTTCGCCGCTCTCAAGCTTGCCGGCATACAGCGGCACGAAAGCGGAGTTGAACGCGCCTTCCGCAAATATCCGCCGGAAGAGGTTCGGGAACTGGAAGGCGGTCAGGAATACATCGGTAATCACACCGGCGCCCAGCGAGGCGGCCAACAGCATTTCGCGGACGAGGCCGAGCACACGGCTCGCCATGGTCAGGACACCGACAATGGCCGTCGAACGCAGAAGCCGCATCGCTACCTCAATACACTGGCCCGGGCACGGGCAAACCCGCGCTGTGCGGCTGTCTTGTCAAATTCGGTCTCGTTCTCGGAGAACACCGCCAACAACCCGTTCCGGACGCGCTGGCCGACGGCGTCATCGACCAGCTTGTCGCCGCCGCTGGTGACATAGAACACGTCTGTCGCCCGTTCGCCATATCCATCAATCTGCGCCGAGGTCAGAGCGAGACGCTCGTCAGCCAGAACGTCGGCCAGGTCAGCCAACAGGCCCGGGCGATCACGACCGGAAGCCTCGATCACGGTTGCATGCTCGGCAACCTCATTGGAAATGGTCACATTCGGTGTAACCCGGAACGCGGCATCGCGCCGTTTGAGCGGCGCTGCCGGCCGGCGACGGACGACCGTTTCGCCGGTCGCAACTTTCCGCAGATACTCCACAAGCGCCTGGCGCTGCACCGCATCGTGCTTGCCATAGGGCTGACCAGCGGCGTCCTGGATATAGAAAATGTCGAACACCTGCTGCGAAGCAGTCGTGTTGATCGTCGCGCCCACGACATCGGCCCCGGCCTCGGCGAACGCCGCGACGATATCAGCGAAGACCCGATCCCGGTCCGGTGACCAGATCATTACTTCTGTCGCGGCCCGGCGACGGTCGACCCGAACCGCTGCCGAGGTCTGACGACCGGCATCGCGCGCATGTCGTACAAAGGCGGCATGCCGGAACCGGTCCTCCTCTGAAAACGTGGTCCAGTACGCATCATTGAGCTCGGCGGTCCACCAGGCAGCGAACGTCGCATTGACCCGTTCGAGACGCGGACGAATCCGGTGTCTGGCGAGTTCCGCCTTCTCGGCGAGGGTCTCGCGGGCAAGCTGGAGATTGTCGCCATCACTCGACAGGACCTGTTCGGTCGCCGAATACAGCTCGCGGATCAGCTGGCCTTTCCAGCCATTCCAGACGCCGGGCCCGACCGATCGGATATCGACTACTGTCAGGACCGTCAGCAGGCGCAAGCGCTCGACCGTTCCGACCGCCGCAGCAAAATCGGCCACAGTTCTCGGGTCGGACAGGTCGCGGCGTTGCGCCGTGTCGCTCATCAACAGGTGAGAGGCTATCAACCAGGATACCAGCTCGGTTTCCGTGTCGCCCAATCCCATGCGCTCGCACGCCGTCACGGCCCGCGCCGCGCCCTCGATACATTGATCGCCCGCCCCCTTGCCGGTGTCATGCAACAGGACCGCCAGATGAAGCGCCCGGCGGTTCTGGATCTGGGGTACCAGCTTGGTCGAGAGCGGATGGTCCAGCGGGTGAAGACCGTCCTCGATTTCCCGCAACAGGCCGACCGCCTTGAGCGTGTGCTCATCGACCGTATAGCGGTGATACATGTTGAATTGGGTGCGAGCGACAATGTCGCCGAATTCAGGCAGATAGCGTCCTAGAACCCCGGCTTCGGTCATCATGCGCAACACCGCCATCGGCGCGGCGCTGTCGAGCAATACCGCGAAGAAGGCCCGGGCTGCGCGCGGCGCGCGACGGAAATCATCATCGATCAGGTGCAGGGTCCGGCCGATCCTCGCCACGGCCTCGGGATGCAGGTCCAGCCGCCGCGACGCGGCAACATGGAAAAAGCGCATCAGGCGGATCGGATCCTCGCGAATCTGGGTCGCGTGGGCAAAATCAAGTCGTCCGTCCCGCACAATGAATTCGCCGACATCGGCATCCTCGGCCGCCTCCATCCCGGGCGGCAGAAAACGCGCCAACCCCTTCGGCTTCGACTTCCAGGCATCGGCTTCAAGTTTGGCACAAACCAGACGCGTCAGGGCACCGACATCCATCGCCGTCCGGAAATAGCGGCGCATGAAGCGCTCGACACCACTGTCCGTCTCGCCATCTTCAAAACCCATCCGCGCCGCGATCTCGGGCTGGACGTCAAATGTCAGACGTTCATCCTTGCCGCCGGCCAGCTCATGCAGGTGAAAGCGGACCGTCCACAGGAAATCATCGGCCAGGATGTACTTTGAGACATCTTCAACAGACAGCAAACGACTGCCAACCCAACGCTCGAACGCATCAGCTCCGTACAGGAATTGCGCCAACCAGCGCATCAGTTGCAAGTCGCGCAATCCGCCCTTGCCCGACTTCAGGTTCGGCTCGACCGTGTAGCGGGACCGGCCCGCCTTTTCGATCCGGGCGTCACGCTCCTTCAACTTGGCCTCGACGAAAGCAGGTAGATCGCCCGCGACAACCTCGTCACGGAATCGCTGGGACAGCAACGCCGTCGCCGCCTCGTCACCCGCCAGATGCCGCAGGGACAAAAGCGCCGTGCGTTCTGACGCGTCGACCCGGGTCAGAGCGATGGTCTCGTCAATGGTCCGGCAGGCACCACCACCGACATCGATTTTGAGATCCCACAGGGCGTACAGGAATTGCTGGAGGAACGCGTCCGTCGCGGCGCCAGCCTCTACAGGCTTGATCAGCATCAGATCAATATCCGAAGACGGGGCCAGTTCGCCGGCGCCAAATCCACCTTGCGCACACAGGGCGACGCCCGTCGATCCGGCTTCATCCGCTGCCGCCATGGAATCAAACAATGCGTGCAGGCAGACACAGAGGCCTTCCGACAGAAGGTGCGCCGCGATCGCGCCTCCGCCGGCGCCGGACAGGCTGTCAAACGCCTGTGTCCGGAACCGGTCGATGGAGGTGCGAACATGCGCCAGCGCTGCCGCACGGGCCGCCGGCGACTCCCATCCCTGTTGCGACAGGGCAGAAGCCAGTCGGGCCCGCAATTGCAGACCATCCAGGGAAGCAGGCAGTACGGGCATCTTCATCATGGAACCAATCTAGTGCACCGCAATCCTCGGCGTCACGTCTTCTTCGCGATAGCTTTCAGCGCATACAGGACCTCAAGCGCTTCTCGCGGGCTCAAGGCATCCGGGTCGATTTCTCCAAGACGCGTTTCGACCTCTGAATCAAATGGCTCCGGGTCCGGCTCGGCCAGCGCAAACAGCGGCAGGTCGGTCAGGGCCGCAGCGGGTGTTCCATCCGCTTCGAGTCGCGCCAGTATGGCCTGGGCCCGCTTGACTGCCACCCGCGGCAGCCCGGCCCGACGTGCGACCTCAATCCCGTAGGAGCGGTCCGCTGCGCCGCTGCCGACCTCGTGCAGAAACACCAGCTCGCCCTTCCACTCGCGGGCCTTGAGCGACACATTTCCCGCCGCGTCCAGATCCTCGGCCAGCCGGGTCAACTCGTGATAATGGGTGGCGAACAGGGCCCGGCAGCCGTTCACGGCGTGCAGGTGCTCGGCCGCCGCCCAGGCAATCGACAGGCCATCAAAGGTCGCCGTGCCGCGCCCTATTTCGTCGAGAATGACAAAGCTGCGGGCCGTGGCCTGGTTCAGTATGGCAGCGGTCTCGATCATCTCGGCCATGAAGGTCGAGCGGCCGCGAGCGAGGTCATCGGCAGCGCCGACACGCGAGTACAGCCGGTCAGCCACGCCGATCCGCGCCGCACGCGCCGGTACATAGCAACCGGCCTGGGCGAGCATCAGGATCAACGCATTCTGGCGCAGGAAGGTCGATTTACCAGCCATGTTGGGGCCGGTCACGAATGTCAGCCGGGCGGCTTCGCGGCCGGCGCCATCCAGATCGCAGTCATTGGGCGTGAACCGGCCATCGCCGGCCTTGGCCAATGCCCGCTCGACAACCGGGTGACGCCCACCATCGACATGGAAGACACTGTCATCGGACACCACCGGCCGGGTCGCCTCACAATCCTCGGCCCATTCGGCCAGTCCGGCGGCCACATCGAACTCGGCCAGCGAGCGCGCCGCAGCCCGGATCCGGTCCGCCTCGGCCTCGACCCGGTCGCGAAGACCGGCAAAGGCGTCGATTTCCATCGCCAGCGCCCGGTCACCTGCCGATGCAATCTTGGCCTCCAGCTCTGCCAACTCGGTGGTCGAAAAGCGGACCGCATTGGCCATGGTCTGGCGGTGAATGAAGCGCTCATCCCCCATCAGGGCGTCGCCATGCTTGGCGGTCACCTCGACAAAATAGCCAAGAACATTGTTGTGCTTGACCTTCAGGGCGCTGACCCCGACCGCCTCCGCATAGGTTTGCTGCAAGCCGGCAACCACACGCCGGGAGGCGTCGCGCAACTGCCTCAGCTCGTCCAGCTCGACCTGCCAGCCTTCGGCGATGAAACCGCCATCGCGAGCCAGCAGCGGGGGCTCATCGACAATGGCGCGCTCCAGCTCGGCCACCAATTCGGCCAACTCAGGCTTGTCATCCATCACCAGCGCCGTGAGGCCCTGGGCAATCTGGGCCGGTGGCGTGTCCAGAGTCTTGTCGAGCAGGCGGGCAGCGATGGTCTCGCCTTCCTGCAGGGCCGCAGCGAGGGATTTCAGATCACGCGGACCACCCCGTCCCAGCAGAAGGCGCGACAGGGCGCGCTCGGCATCGCCGGCCTGTCGTAAACGGTCGCGCAAATCACGTCGCTCGGCCCTGGCCCGCTCGAACCAGGCGATCGCATCCAGGCGTGCCTCGATTTCCGCGACATCTGTCAGGGGTCTGGCCAGCCGCTCGGCCAGCTTTCGCGCACCCGGCGCCGTCACGGTCCGGTCGATGGCGTCCAGCAATGACCCCTGACGTGACCCTGACAAAGTTCGCTCGATCTCGAGGCTGGCGCGGGTTGCCGGATCGATGGCCAGACAGGAACCTGCCGCAACCTGTCGCGGCGGCGCGAGCTTGGCTGGCGCACCAGCCTGTGACAGCGACAGATAGTCCAGCAAGGCGCCGAGTGCTGCGCATTCGGCCTTGGTAAAGTTTCCAAACGCAGTCAGTTCCTGGACCCGGAACTGATCTTTCAACTGCCGTTCCGCCGAGGCCGGATCAAACTTTGCCTTTGGCAGGGGTGTCAGGGTCGACCGAGGGGCCAGCATCGCGGCTTCGGCGAAGGCGCGCTCCTCGACCAGCAATTCAGCCGGGCTCATGGCGGCGATCTCGGCAGCCAGATTGTCGGTGGCCACCGGCGACACCCGAAAATCACCGGTCGAGACATCGGCCCAGGCCAGCGCGGCCTCCCCGGTCACCAATTGGGCCAGCGCCGCGATCCGGTTGGACACACGCGGATCCAGCAGGCTGTCCTCGGTCAGCGTACCCGGCGTGACAACGCGTGTAATGGCCCGTCGGACAACGGCTTTCGAACCGCCGCGGGCCTTGGCCGCCTTGGGGTCCTCCATCTGCTCGCCGACCGCAACCTTGAAGCCGGCCTTGATCAAGCGCGCGAGATAGGCCTCCGCGGTCGCGGCCGGAACACCACACATCGCGATCGGCTCGCCCTGGTGTTCCCCCCGCTTCGTCAGGGCAATGTCGAGCGCCGCCGAAGCCCGCACGGCATCGTCGAAGAACAGCTCGTAGAAGTCGCCCATGCGGTAAAACAACAAGGCATCGGCCGGCGCCTGGGCGCGCAGCTCGAGGAATTGCTGCATCATCGGGGTCGCGCCTTCACTGGAGGGAAAGGTGCGATCGCGCGGCACGGGGAGGGTCGACATGGCATTCATCGGCGCAGACGGTGGCGAGGTTTCGCCTTGCGTGCAAGGGTGCGAAGCGGCTAGAGCGCTGTAACCCCCGGGACTTCAGATCTTACAAGGACATCGGTGATGAACGACAGAACCAGTCGCGTCGAGGACGAGGATGCTCTCGCCTTCCACAAGGAGCCTGTTCCCGGCAAACTCGCCATGTCACCGACCAAGCCGATGGCAACCCAGCGGGACCTCTCGCTCGCCTACAGCCCCGGCGTCGCGGTGCCGGTCAAGGCCATCGCTGCCGATCCGGACAAGGTCTACGATTATACCTCCAAGGGAAACATGGTCGCCGTGATCTCCAACGGCACGGCGATCCTGGGACTGGGCAATCTGGGCGCCATGGCGTCCAAGCCGGTGATGGAAGGCAAGGCCGTCCTGTTCAAGCGCTTCGCCGATATCGATGCGATCGACATCGAGGTTGAGGAAGAGGATGCCGAGCAATTCATCGAGTGCGTCAAGCGGATCGGCAACACGTTCGGCGGTATCAATCTGGAAGACATCAAGGCGCCGGAGAGCTTCATCGTCGAGCAGCGCCTGCGCGAATTGCTCGACGTGCCGGTCTTCCATGACGACCAGCACGGCACCGCCATCATTTCCGCCGCCGGCATCATCAATGCCTGCGAGCTGACGGATCGTCGCATCGAAGATCTGACCGTTGTGGTCAATGGTGCCGGCGCGGCCGGGATCGCCGTGCTCGAACTGCTCAAGGCCATGGGTGTGCACCCGGACAATGCCATCCTGTGCGACAGCAAGGGCGTCATCCACAGCGAGCGCGACAATCTGAACCAGTGGAAGGCCGCCCATGCGGTCCAGACCGACAAGCGCACCCTCGCCGAAGCCGTCGACGGTGCGGATTGCTTCCTCGGCCTGTCGGTCGCCGGTGCCCTGACCCAGGACATGGTCAAGACCATGGCCAAGGATCCGATCATTTTCGCGATGGCCAATCCGGACCCGGAAATCACGCCGGAAGATGCCCGCGCCGTGCGCGATGATGCCATCGTCGCCACCGGCCGCTCTGACTATCCCAACCAGGTCAATAATGTCCTCGGTTTTCCCTATATTTTCCGCGGTGCGCTGGATGTGCGGGCCCGCACTATCAATGAAGAGATGAAGATCGCCGCGGCCCGGGCCCTCGCGGCCCTCGCCAAGGAAGACGTGCCGGACGAAGTCGCCGCCGCCTATCACGGGGCCCGTCCGACCTTCGGCCGCAATTACATCATTCCCTCACCCTTCGACCCGCGTCTGATTTCCTATGTGCCGCCCTATGTGGCCCAGGCTGCGATGGATACCGGCGTCGCGCGCAAGCCGATCCCGGACATGGCCGCCTATCGGGCCTCGCTGGCCCGTCGTCTCGACCCGACAGCCGCGCTTCTGCAGCGCATCCAGGGCGCCGTCATGGGTCACGGGCGCCGCATCGTGTTCGCCGAAGGCGAAGAGCCCGCGGTCATTCGGGCCGCCTACGCCTTCCAGAATCAGGAGCTGGGCAAGGCCGTTCTGGTCGGGCGCGAGGAAATTACCCGCGCCAACATGCGGCTGGTCGGCGTACCGGAGGACTCGATCGAAATCGTCAATGCGCGCCTGTCTGACCGCAATGCCGACTATTCGGACTTCCTGTACGGACGCCTGCAGCGCAAGGGCTATCTCAAACGCGACGTCCAGCGCCTGGTCAATAATGACCGCAACGTCTTCTCGGCCTGCATGGTCAAGCTTGGCGATGCCGACGGCATGGTCACCGGTACGACCCGCTCTTATGGCGCCGCGCTGAGTGACATTTCACAGGTGCTCGATCCGGCCGAAGGCCAGCGTGTGATGGGCATGTCAATCGCCCTGGCAAAGAACCGGACCCTCTTCATTGCCGACACCAATATCGCCGAATTCCCGGACGAAGAGGCACTCGCCGACATCGCCATCGAGACGGCAGCAGCCGCAAAAGGTTTCGGTTTCACGCCACGGGTCGCCTTCCTGTCCTATTCGACATTCGGCAATCCGTCCGGCGACCGCTCGGACAAGCTGCGCCGGGCCGTCCAGATTCTCGACGAGCGGGGCGTGGACTTCGAGTACGAGGGCGAGATGAATGTCGACGTCGCGCTCGACCCGTCACACCGCTTCCTCTACCCGTTCTCGCGCCTGAAGGGGCCGGCGAACGTGCTGGTCATGCCGGCGATCCACTCGGCGTCGATCGCCACCAAGCTGTTGCGCATGGCCGGCGGCGCCACGGTAATCGGCCCGATGCTGGTCGGCGTCGAAAAGCCGGTCCAGATCGCCCGGCTCGGTGCCTCGGTCTCAGAGATCACCACGCTGGCAGCGTTGGCGGCCTATGATCCGGACAAGCATGATGTGGAGAGCGGACTGTCGGAGTAGGGGGCAAGGCTATTCTGTCTGTCGTTCCGCGAATTTGTGTTCGCCTCTTGCGGCTGCCGGTCCGAACCGGATGACGACGGCAAGAAGAATGGCCGCCGGAATGGTCCAGGCCGCCGTGATTACAAAGAAGGCAACCCAGCCGACGGCGTCCGCCAGGACGCCCGAAAAACCCGACAGAAACTTCGCGAACAGGGCGTAGAATGAGCTAACCCACGCGTACTGGGTCGCCGCGCTTGCGGGATCAACCAAGCTCGACAGATATGCGATGAAGACCGTTGTGACAAAGCCGCCGGCCAGATTGTCCCCAACGATCGCGATCAGCAGCTTCCAACTCTCGTCGGGCTGCGCGGTCGCGGCCAGCCAAGCATAGGCGCCGTTTGTCACAAGTGTGATGACCAGCCCTATCACCAAGGCCCGCATCATGCCGATCCGCAGTGCCGTCACACCGCCCACAAACAGTCCAAACATCGTCGCCGCAAGGCCGGGGCCTGCCTGTATGCCGCCAACGACAGCGCGATCGAATTCAAGGTCTGAATACAAGGGCGAAGCCATTACCCCCATGGTGAAATCACTGATCCGATAGAGTGAAATCAGCGCGACCACCGGGATGATCCACCAACCGAGGCGAGCGAAGAAGTCCTTGAAGGGCTGCCACACGGCATTGACGACCTTCACCCCGAAACTGCCCTCAAGGGCCCGGCGTCCAACACCGGCCTTTGGTTCCTTCATGAACAATACCAGGCCGGCCGAGATGGCCATCGCGGCGGCCATGACAAGAAATGAAACATGCCAGTTGGACCATTCGGATATCGCCAAACCCAGGCCGGACGTCATGTAGGCGATTCGATAGCCAAAGGAGTATGCCGCCGCCATCGTCGCTTGCATGTCGTTGGATGCCGACTCGATCCGCCATGCATCAATCGCGACATCCAGGGTCGCGCCGGAGTATGCCAGCAGCAATGCCGCAATAGCGATCGGAAGCAGGGTCGCGAGAGTTCGAAATACGGAGAGGGCCTCAAAGTGCTCGTCTTCTCTCACAAGCGACAACAAGCGTCGGTACTCTTCTTCCGGTAACTCCACCACCTGAGCGCCAAATTCGTCCAGAACCGCCTCGACCGGGTGGATCACATTGCCAATGACATCACCGGCACTTCGATCCGGGTCGGCTTCGGCGGTCGCCAGTGAGTCCAAAAGTACCTGATATTCGCCCACTTCGATCTGGGCCAGTCGCATGCCCGTGTCGTCACGGCGATAGGATGCCCCTGTAGGGTCCGTCGTCGCGACAAACCCGAGCGCGATGACCGTCCCAGCGATTGCGGTGACCATCCATGCCCGTCGAGTGCCGAGTCGCTTGGACAGAAGGGGTATTTTGACCCGGTCGACGACCGGAGCCCACAACCATTTGAGAGTGTAGGCCAGTGTGACAAAGTAAAAGAAACCAATGGTCGAACGATCTATCCCGGCATCGCGGAGCCAGTAGGATAACTTCTGGAAAACCATGTAGAGTGGGAGCCCGGACGCAAAACCCAGGATCAACATCGAGATCATGACCGGCGTCGCATAGACGACAAGGGATTGCATGAAAGTGCGCTGCCCCGCGACACCGGCTGTTTCTCGGAAGTTGGACATTAGCTTACCACTTCGGCAGGGGGACGATGTCAGCCCATGCTGGCGCGGTTTCCGGGGCGGCACAAGCGAGTGAGGATGTCGGCGAGCTTTTCGGCATCGAGGGGCTTGGTGAGGAATTCGTCCATCCCGGCAGCCAGGCAAAGCTTGCGATCGGCCTCGCTGTCATTGGCGGTGAGGGCGATCAGCGGCAGATGGCAGCCGGCCTCACGGGCCTGGCGGGCGACATCGGGGCCGTCCAGACCCGGCATGCGTTGATCTAGGAGGGCTGCGTCAACCTTGCCGGCCATCAGGATTTCCAACGCCCTGTCGCCACGATCTGCCGGCTCCACCTGCACACCCAGGCGTTCCAGCGATTTGCGGGCAATGAGCGCGTTCACCGGATCATCCTCCGCGACCAGGATGCAGAGGTTGGAAAGATCGGTCTGAAACGACGCCGCGCAGTCGGGCGCTGACGCGGCGGCCGGGTTTCCGGCATCCCTGTTGCCCAATTGGGTGGTCAGGGTCGAAGCCCGCACCGGCTTGACGAACCAGTTATTGTCTCCGTCGGCGACAAGATCCGGTCGCTTGGCTTTTTGAGCGGGCGTCACCAATTGCCAGGACTGGTCGGCGGGCGCGCTTTCGGCCCAGCCAGCGTCCCAGATGAGCTCCGTTCCGGTGGCGCGGGCGAGATCGTCCGGGCCCTCCAGCAGGCTGACGTCTGCACCGAGCGCCGTCAGCTGGTCCCGCAAGCTGTCGCGCAGGGTCGGGTTGTCACTTGCGACTGTGACGCGGCGGCCGGTCAGGGGCGTGTCGGCCCGCAATTCGAGGACAGGCAGATCGAAGATCAGCCAGAAGCGGGCACCCTCGCCGAGACGGCTTTCCACACCCATGGCACTGTTCATCGCCTCGGCCAGACGGCGGACCATGGCCAGTCCCAGCCCGGCGCCACTTTCCGCACCGTCCCGCTCGGCCGCGCCCCGTTCAAAATGTTCGAACAGGCTTTCCTGATCCGCTTCGGAAATGCCCGGGCCGGTGTCGCTGACCGAAAGCGCGAGGCGGTCTCGCCCCTCGCTGTCCGGGGCATTCGCGATGTCGATGCGGACCCCGCCAGACGCTGTGAACTTCACCGCATTGCCGATGAGATTGTAAAGGATCTGCTTGAGTCGCGCCGCGTCCCCCGTCACCCGCGACGGAGCGCCGTGCGCATGGACCACGCCTATTTCGAGCCCTTTTTCCTGCGCGCGCGGAGCCGCCAGTTCGACAGTCTCCCTGACCAGATCCGCGATATCGACGGTTTCGGGCCGCAACTCGAGTCGACCGGCCTCCAGGCGGGACAGGTCCAGAATGTCGTCCACCATCGCGAGCGCGTGGTCGGCCGAAGCCGCGATCGAGCGGACATAGTCGGCCTGGTCGGGCTTCAGGGCTGTTGCCTCGAGGAGGCGTGAAACGCCCAGGGCACCGGCGAGCGGTGTCCGCAGCTCATGGGTCACAGCCGCGAAGAAGAGCGACTTGGCGCGCTGGGACGCTTCCAGGTCTTCATGCGCCGCACGGCGACTGGTGACATCGCGACCGACGGAGACAACGCCGGCGCCATCAGGCAGCAGGCGCTCATCCCACTCAATCCAGATCGCGCCGCGCCGGGTGCGCATCAGCATCTCGTAGCGGCGGGAGTTTTGCGAGGTGACCGGCGGAGCGACCGAGAACCAGCGGCCGACCCAATCATCCCGCTCTCCGCCGAACGCTGCGAGGAAAGCCGAATTGACATAGCGGACCTGGCCGCCATTGCCGCGCACGAGAATGAGTTCTCCGGTGGCGTCCAGCGCGGTCAGAAGCAGGGCGTCGAGACCGGTGGCAAAGGGCGATGTGCGGACAGGCCCGGTCGGGCTTGCAGCCTCGTCGGCTCCGATGCCAGACAGGGGCGGGGCCTTCGCGTCGTCGGGACGAGCGGATACAGGGCGCCCAGACCCGACAGTTGAACCCGGCGTCTCTTTCACTGGTTGGCGGTCTCCGGGCTCGTCGGCCATGCCCTGTCCTCGAATACAATCCACGCACGTCATACCCGGTCCGGGTTAATGAAGCGTCGGCGGTGGCCCGGTTGCGGCCGGGCTTGATGCCACAACAACCCCTGCCGACCACCTGTCCGGCGACGGTCGGTCGCCCTCGCTACCCGGAGACGGCTTGAGCGGACGACTGCGACGCATCGCGCAATCCACGCCGACAGGACAGGGCTTCAGCAATATGGATGCGGCGAACAGCCTCCTGTCCATCGAGATCAGCGATGGTCCGGGCGACGCGCAGAATCCGATGATAGGAGCGGGCGGTGAGGGATTGTCGCAGGGCGGCTTCCTGCAAAAGAGCCTCTCCCGCCCGATCCGGCGCGGCAACATGATCGAGTTGATCCGTCGGCAGATGCGCGTTCAGGCGGCCGCGCTGGAGCTGGGCATCGCGCGCCGCGGCGACACGTGCGGCAGCCTCGGCTGTTCCGTCCGGTGGCGCCGGCAGGGCCAGGTCGGCCGGAGTGACCGGCGGCACCCTGACTTGCAGGTCGATCCGGTCAATCATCGGCCCGGATATCCGGGCCTGATAATCGATGGCGCAGCGCGCACCACGACGGCAGG
>NZ_JBLWVH010000010.1:0-91870 GCF_048268525.1 Maricaulis sp.
CTTTCGCGCTGACGCTCGATCCGGCGCAGCTCGCGTTCGGACCGTGCGATTTCCCGCATGGCCTCATTGGCCTGTATCGCGTCGCGGCGGGCGTCTTCAATGATCCGGCGACGTTCTTCGCTGACCGCTTCGCGCCGGCTTTCGCGCTGACGCTCGATCCGGCGCAGCTCGCGTTCGGACCGTGCGATTTCCCGCATGGCCTCATTGGCAGCGGACCGGATCGCATCGCGGTCGAGTTCGGTCGCATGCAGCTGAAGTGCGGCACCGATCTCCGACAGGATTTCGATACGGGCATTCTCCAGCGCCTGCAGCTCGACCATCCGCTCGACCCGTTCCGGGCCGGTCAAGCGAAGCGCATACTCCATCTGGATGTCACCGTGCGCGTGCTCCGGCTGGCTGTCGCAGCCGGGCAGGGCAATGATATCGCCCAGCTCGGTATCTGAATCGCCGCAGGCACCGGCCAGAGTGGATTTGTCCAGGCCGGCGGGGTCGCGAATCTCGGCACCCGAGAAATTGGCGCCGGCCAGGATCGCGCCGGTGAAATCGACATCGTGCAGGTCGGCATTGCGGAAATTGGCGCCAGTCAGGTCAGCGTCCTGGAAATTGACATCGCGGCCATTCACCTCGGCGAAATTGGCCCGGCGCAGCTCGGCGCTGCGGAAATTGGTATCGTTCAACTCGGCCCGCAGGAAGTTGACCTGACGCAAGCGGGCGTCGGCGAACAGCGTGTCATTCAGGGACGAGCCGATGAAGGTCACGAACACCATTTGCGAACCGGTGAAATCGGTCTCGGACAGGTCGGCGGACGAAAAATTGACCCGTTCGATGACCGAATTGGACAATGTCGCGCCGGACAGGTCGGCCCGCGAAAACGTGACCCCGGTCAGCCGCGCATTGACCATGATGGTGTTGTTGAAGTCGGTGTCATTGAACCGGCTCTCGATCATCGACACCGATGGCAGTTCCGAGCGGGCGAAATCGGTACCTTCGAAATTGGCACCGATGAAGACGGCATTGGCCATGTTCTTGTCGGAAAAGTCGCAGCCTTCGCATTCGCCGCCAATCGCCAGACCACGACGCGGATGGTCGTCACCCCCGGCGAGGGCGGGCGATGCCACCATGGCCAAGAGCGCGGCAGCAGAGGCGAATGTCATCAAACTGTTCCGCATGTCCCCACGGATAGGCCACAGACCCCGGCAAAGCGACTTAAATCACGGTAACCCGTCAGCATATCCTATGAGGTGCCAGTCGGGCTGACCAGCGCGCAAGGCGGCGGACTATTGGCAGTCAGGGAGACTCAACCCGGCAGGCAGGCTTGTCGTGCGATCGCCACATGCGGTGGAAAGCTGGGTCTGTGTGAGACCGCGCGCCCCGGCCAGCTCAGCCCCCGAGAGCGTCGCGCCGGTCAGGTTCGCGCCGGTCAGGTCGGCGCTGCCGAAGTGGGCGCCCACCAGATTGGCGCGGCTGAGATCGGCATTGCGAAAACTGGCGCCGGTGAAACGGCCACCAAAGAGGTTGGCGACTGACAGGTTGGCGTCGCTGAAATTGGCGCGGTTCATCGTGACCAGGGCCAGATTGGCCTGTCTCAACCGGGCGCCGGAAACGTCGATCCCGGGCAGGTCCAGATAGGCGAGCTCGGCTTGGAACAGGTTGCACCCGGGGCAGGACTGACCTGCCTGAACCCGCGCAATCTGGCCGGCGTCCTGGGCAAGGGCCAGTCCGGATGTGGCAAGCAGGGCGGTCAGAACAAGTACAAGCCGTACCATTGTGGAGCACTCCAAGCGTTGATGCACCTTGTGCTGCAAGGCCTGCGCCGCTGCGCCCAGGGGAGCCTCAGGCGCCGGTCCAGCTGCAGGCGTCGCAGGTCTGTTCACCGTTTTCATCCTGCACCACGGTGAAATGCCCGCATTCGGGACAGGGCGCACCGGAATAGACCGAGATGTCACGCGAGGCCGGTCGGCTGATGCCCTGGTCCTCAATCTCGTAATGGCCGGACGTGGCGTCACCGCCTGTTGCGGCTTTCTTGGGGGCGTTGGCGAACATCAGGATATTGTCTGGTACCTGACCGCGGGAGAAGCCGCGGGAAATGAATTTTGCGGCATCTTCCTGCGCCAGTTTTTCTTCCTCGACGCCGCGTCCCAGACCGCCGGGATCGGCCTTGTCCGGTGAGATTTCGGCGAGGTCATCGCGGCCCAGATAGGAGACGCCCAGTTCGCGGAACAGATAATCCAGGATCGAGGTCGCATGCTGGATCGAGTCATTGCCCTGCACGGCACCGGCGGGTTCGAAGCGAGTGTAGACGAAGGCGTCGACGAACTCCTCCAGCGGCACGCCGTATTGCAGGCCGATGGAAATGGCGATAGCGAAATTGTTCATCAATGACCGGAAGGCGGCGCCCTCCTTGTGCATATCGATGAAGATCTCACCCAGCTCACCATCATCGAATTCACCGGTGTGCAGGTAGACCTTGTGCCCGCCAACGGTCGCTTTCTGGATATAGCCCTTTCGGCGATCCGGCAATTTGCGGCGGCTGGCCGGCTTCTCGATCACACGCTCGACCGTGCGTTCGACGATCCGTTCGGCGGCGGGTGCTTCGGCGGCGTAGTCGCCCTTGTCGAAGTCTATGGAGGGTAGCATGTCGAACAGACCTGAAGCGGTCCGGCGGACCGACAAGTCGCGAAGGCCCAGCTCTCCTCCGAGATCAATCAGGGCTGCGACATCATCGATGGTGGCCTCACCGTCGAGGGCCAGCTCAACGGCGCAGCACCCTTCGATCTGGGCCTCTATGGCGGCCGCCATCATCATCCGGTCCTGTTGGGACGGGGGGGCAAACACCGCGCGGATGGCGGCCGGCAGATCCGGAGCCTGGGACAGGTCACCGGTGCCATGGGCGTGGGCATCGGCCGCCCGGATATCCTCTTCGGTGTAGCCAATGGCGCCGCAGAGGGCATTGCCGTGCCGCTCGATAACATCACTGGTCAGGCCAAGCGCATCCCGGCAGGTGCGGTCGCCCAGCGTCCAGCGATTGAGGGCATGGCGGACAGAGGCGCCTTCGGCGATCGAATCTTCCAACCGTTCAAGGGCGGCGGACGGAACGCCGCGTTCCATCAGGTCTTCGAGCGAAATCCCCGGCGCACCGCGCAAGGTGCCATGGCCGGCCGCGTGATCCTCGGCGCGTTCCACATCGGTCACGCTGCAACCGAGCGCGAGCAGGCCGGTCCGCGCGCAGTTCCGCAGTCGCTGACCGCCAGCCAGGCTGGCGTCCGAGGTGGTGGCAGACTGTACCGGTGCGGCACCGGCACTGTCGGCGTCCAGCAGGCCCGCGATGTCCGGGGCCGGAGCGCGGCAGGTGAGTGTCGGGCCGGGGCGGGCAAGGGCAGCCTTGGGCAAGAATGGTGAGGCGGCCTTGCCGACTCGTTCGGCGACCTGGGCAAAGCCGTCGGGCAGATCGTCAAGGACCGGCGGTTCGCCAAGTCCCGGAGCGGCAGCGCCGGTTTCCATGGCAATCTCGCGCAGGGTGCGGGTTGCCAGATGGGCGAGGGCGGCGGCTGTATGGCGGGCGCTTTCGCTGCCATAGGCCTGTCCGCTGGCCATCAACAAGGCGCCCAATCCGGTCAGGGCAATCGAGCCGGCGGAGCTGGCCCCCTTCGGCGCGCTCATGGTCAGGGCGATTGCCCAGTAGCGCAGGGTGTCGCACAGGATTTCGGCTTGGAACTCACCGGCCCCATCGAGGAAGGCCGGCAGGTTGATATGGATGGTCGGGCCGGACTCGGTCGGGCTGGCATTGAAGGCCAGCGACGGGGTTCCGAAGCTCCACACGGTGCGCGCGATGCCGGTCCGGAAATCGCGGGCCCTGACCGCACCGCCATCCTGTTCAAAGGTCCAGGCCTCATCATCGGCAACGGCCTTGCCAAAAGCCCGCGGGACGTGAAGCACAGCCGGCCGAGCTGGCACCGTGTCGGGGATCAGGGCGGACAGGGCGTCATCGTCGGTACCCTGGCGGGCCAGCGCCAGGGCGCGCTCGACGGCTTCTTCGGCGACGCCATCTTTCAGTGCCCGGCGCATGGCGCGGGCCAGTGCCGCATTGCGACGGGGATCGAAACAATCCTCGATGTCGCCGGAGCAGCGACGGACCGCTTCTCCGCTCGCTTCCAGACGGCCCCGGGTAACCCGGGCGCCCACGTCGAGAACCGATGCACGCAATGCCGTTTCGGCAACCCGTCGCAGCTGTTCGGGGGCCTGTTGCGAATTCACGCGAATTGTCAGCGGCACGGCTCGAGCGCTCGTGTCACTCGCCGTATCACCATAGGCCCAGTCAACTCCGCCATGGCGCATCAGGTCGGCGTCGGCGATCACCAGCCGACCCCTCAGGCTGGCGGCCAGCTCGTCCGCGAACAGGTCGGCGTCAGTGTCATCGGTGAAGGCGCCCTGGCGGGCGGCGGACCAGGCCAGCGAGCCGGCCAGGCGCCGCGTGACGGTGGGCAGGCCCGATTCGGGCGCGCGATCCTCACCGACAGCCGTGGACGGGGTCAGGGAGCCGACCGTCCGGGCGCCCTTGCGGATGTCGGTCATGGTCGGGCGGGGTGTGTCGAGAAGCTCGGCCAGTGCCTGAACTGCCGTCAGGCTCCAGTCTGCAGGGGTTGTCAGCTCGCGATCTGTGCCGGACAAGGCGCTGTCATCGGGGTCGAGAGCGGCCAGACGCCGGGTCTCCAATGAGCCACCAAGCGCGGTTTCGGCGATGAAATCGGCGATGCGACCAAAGACCTGCATGCGACATTCCTCCCTTGGCCCGAATCGCCTGTGGTGGCGCCCATTGTATCGCGTCGGAGGTTTGTCCTGAAACCCGCCGCGTTCAACACTGGACCCGCCCGCCGCGTAAGGGCATATAAGCCAAGCCTGCCTCGACCGACTCGGAGCCGCTGACAATGTTCGGACTGATCTCAAAAGTGTTTGTGTGGTGGAAAGACGCCACGCCGGGAACCTTCCTGACGCTGCGCATGCGCGGCGCCAAGCAGGTCGGCTCGGATGAGTATGGCAATCGCTATTTCGAGGAATCCGGCGTCACCGGTCCGGATGGCCAGGGCCAGAAGCGCCGCTGGGTCATCTACAAGGGGTATGCGGATGCCTCGCGCGTGCCGTCCGACTGGCATGGCTGGCTGCACCACACCTTTGACGAACTGCCGACTGATGCGCCGCTGAAGCGCCAGACCTGGGAAAAAGATCACCATCCCAATCTTACCGGCACGGTGCATGCCTATCGCCCGACCGGTTCGCTGGCTGTAGGTGACAGTCGCCAGTCGACAACGGGTGACTATCAGGCCTGGTCTCCGGACGAGGCATAATTCGCCTTTACCGCGTCACAATCCCGCGACAGGGTATGCATCATGAAAACCTGTGTTCTCGCTTCGATTGTCTCGCTTGTGCTGGCTGCGCCCGTCTGGGCCCAGGACGGCGCACAGTCTGAACCTGACGCTGCCGAATTGCTGCGGCGTGATGATCCGGACAACACCGTCACACGCGGTCCATTGTCCTCACAGCCAGGCAGTGTCGTGGTCCTGCGCGGCCTCGACAAGGTGACCGCCCGGACCCGCGATTTCGAGGTCGCTATCGGCGACACGGTCCAGTTCGGGGCGCTGTCGATTACAGCTCAATACTGCCGCAAGCGGCCGCCGGAAGAGACGCCGGAGACCTATGCCTTCCTGCAGATCAATGACCGTCGAACCGATGGCTTCGGTGTTGATGTTGAAGGCGAGCAGGTGTTCTCGGGCTGGATGTTCGCGTCGCGCCCGGCACAAAACCCGCTGGAACACCCGGTCTACGACGTCTGGGTGGTCGACTGCAGGGCTTGAGTGCCGGGTATCTCGTCCGGCAGTGCGTTGAAATCAGCTTCAAAAATCAGGGCATCAGCGAGGCGTTCGCGATAGTCGCTGCGTTCGATCGTGATTGCCCCGAACCGTTCCAGGTGTCCGGTCGTGAATTGCGTGTCCAGCAAGGTGTAGCCACCGGCCTTCAGGCGCGCGATCAAGTGGACGAGGGCGACCTTCGATGCGTCCCGGCGGACCGAGAACATGCTCTCGCCGAAAAAGGCGGCACCCAACGACACACCGTACAGCCCGCCGACCAGCTGTCCGTCTGACCAGCACTCCACCGAATGGGCGAAACCGGCCAGGTGCAGCTCGGAGTAGAGCCGGATGATGGAGTCGTTGATCCAGGTTTCTTCGCGATTTTCGGACGGCTCGGCGCACCGGGCGACGACGCCCGCGAAGTCATGGTCAATGGTCACCTGGAAAACGTCCTGCCGGACGGTTTTTCGGAGGCTCCGGGACACATGGAATCCGTCGAGCGGGATGATGCCGCGTTCGTCGGGGTCAAGCAGGTAGATGCGCGGATTGTCGCGGCCTTCCGCCATGGGGAAGACGCCGCGGGCGTAGCAGTTCAGCAATTCCTCGGCACCGAAGCCGCGCATGATCACTCCCGGACCTGTCGGCAGGGCAGATCAGCTCTCCCGGCTTGCCAACCAGTCTTCCAGCCAGCGGATGTGGTAATTGCCACTCACGAAATCCGGTTCCTCGAGCAGGTCGAGGAAGATCGGGATCGTGGTTTCGACACCGCCGACAACCATTTCTTCCAGCGACCGGCGCAGACGCAGAAGCGCTTCTTCGCGAGTGCGACCGTGCACGATCAGCTTGCCGATCAGACTGTCATAGTAAGGCGGGATGGAATAGCCGGCATAAAGGGCGGAATCGAGGCGTACGCCCAAGCCGCCCGGTGCGTGGAAATCGGTGACCAGACCCGGCGACGGCGCAAAGGTGCGCGCATTCTCGGCATTGATCCGGCATTCGATGGCCCAGCCTTCGAAGGTCACATCGGACTGTTTGATGTCGAGCTTCTGGCCGTCGGCGACGCGGATCTGTTCGCGCACCAGGTCGATGCCGGTGATCATCTCGGTGACCGGATGTTCCACCTGCAGGCGGGTATTCATTTCGATGAAGTAGAACTCGCCATTTTCCCACAGGAATTCGATCGTGCCGACGCCGCGATAGCCGATCGCCTCGATCGCCCTGCGGACAACATCACCGATCTTCTTGCGATCATCATCGTTGAGGGCCGGTGAGGGGGCTTCCTCGAGGATCTTCTGGTGGCGCCGCTGCAGCGAGCAGTCACGCTCGCCCAAATGGACCACATTGCCATGCGTATCGGCGAGGATCTGGATCTCGATATGGCGCGGGCGGCCGAGATATTTCTCGATATAGACCGTGCCGTCGCCAAAGGCTGCGAGGGCCTCGGTCGAGGCCGTGTCCATGGCCTCTTTCAGGTTATCGGCTGTCTCGGCCACTTTCATGCCGCGGCCACCGCCACCGGATGCCGCCTTGATCAGGACCGGATAGCCGATCTTCTCGGCGATCGGCACGGCGTCTTCATAGCTGTCGACGCCGCCTTCCGAGCCGGGGACGACCGGGATGCCGGCATCCATCACGGCCTGTTTGGCGGTGATCTTGTCGCCCATCATGCGGATATGGGCGGCCGTCGGCCCGATGAAGGCGAGGCCGTGTGCTTCGACGATCTCGGCGAAGCGGGCGTTCTCAGACAGGAAGCCATAACCCGGGTGAATCGCCTGGGCGCCGGTCACTTCGGCGGCCGTGATGATGGCTGGAATGTTGAGATAGGACTTGTTGGCCGGCGGCGGTCCGATGCACACGCTCTCGTCGGCGAGGCGGACATGCATGGCGTTGGCATCGGCCTCGGAGTGCACGGCCACGGTCCGGATGCCCATCTCGCGGCAGGCGCGATGGACGCGAAGGGCAATTTCGCCGCGATTGGCGATCAGGATCTTGTCGAACATGTCGTCGCTCGCCTTGCTGGTCGCGTCAGGACAGGACGAAGAGGGGTTCGCCGTATTCAACCGGCTGCCCGTCCTCGACAAGAATGGCGCTGACCGTGCCGGCTTTCTCGGCCGTGATCGGGTTGAAGGTCTTCATCGCCTCGACCAGCAGGATGGTATCACCCTTCTTCACCTGGTCGCCGACTGTCACAAAGTTGCCGGCATCCGGATTGGGACGCAGATAGGCCGTGCCCACCATTGGGGACTTGATCGCGTTCGGGTCATCGGCGGATGCCGCCGGAGCTGCTGCTGCAACAGGAGCCGCTGCGGGTGCCGCCGGTGCCGCCGGCGCTGCGGCGGGTGCCGCGACGCTGTGGACGACCGGTGCAGCTGTGATCTGACGGGCGATCTTGAGGCGCAGATCGCCCCGCTCGACTTCGATTTCCGACAGGTCGGTTTCCCGGAGGATGTCGGCGAGCTCGCGGACGAGTTTCGCGCTGATCGGGGAGCGGGGGCGGGAATCAGAACTCATGATGTAAGGCCTTTGGTTCCGTCAGTTGCCAAGAGAGGTGATGGCAGCGTTGATGCCCAGAAGATAGCTTTGCAGACCCAAACCGGTGATCGATCCGCGTGCCGCCAGGGCGATGTAGGAGTGGTGCCGAAATGCTTCGCGTGCTGCCGTCTGACTCAAATGTACTTCGATGACCGGAGGTTCTATCGCGCGAACCGCGTCGTGCAAAGCGACGGATGTATGCGTAAATGCAGCCGGGTTGAAAACAACTGCACAGGCGTTGACGTTTGCGTCATGCAGCCAGTCAATCAGTTCGCCTTCATGATTGGTCTGGCGAAAGACGATCTCATACCCCAAGTCCCGGGCATGCTTGGCGCAGGCCTGTTCGATTTCTTTCAGGCTCAACGTGCCGTAGACATCCGGCTCGCGCGTGCCGAGCAGGTTGAGGTTGGGGCCGTTGAGAATGTGAATCGGTTGGGTCATGGCCTTGCTTTTCAGCGGTTACGGGATTTACCACGGGTCTAACGAGGGACTCAGAGAAAGGCCAGCGAAGACCATGCTGCAGCTGACAGTCAATGGTGAAGGCCGCAAGGTCGAGCCCGATACCAGTGTGAGTGGCCTCGTCACCATACTCGGCCTGGATGGCCGCAAGATCGCCGTCGAGCGCAATCTGGCCATCGTGCCGCGCTCGCAATATGAGCAGACCGTGCTCGCCGATGGCGACCGGATCGAGATTGTCGCGTTTGTCGGAGGTGGATGAGATGGAAGATGCAGTCACGCTGGACACAGCCTTCGAGGACAAGCCGCTGGTCGTCGCCGGTCGCACCTTCACCTCGCGCCTGATCATCGGCACCGGCAAGTACAAGACCTATGCCCAGAATGCGCAGGCGCTTGAGGCTTCGGGCGCGGAGATGATTACCGTCGCTATCCGCCGGGTGAACCTGTCCAATCCGGACGAGCCGCGCCTGGTCGATTTCATCTCGCCCGAGGACTACACCTTCCTGCCCAACACGGCCGGATGTTTCACCGGCGAGGATGCCGTGCGCACGCTGCGCCTGGCCCGCGAGGCCGGCGGCTGGAACCTGGTCAAGCTGGAAGTCCTGTCCGACCCCAAACACCTCTATCCCGACATGGCCGAGACGCTGCGCGCCGCGGAGCTTCTGATCAAGGACGGGTTCGACGTGATGGTCTATTGCTCGGACGATCCGGTCTACGCCAAGAAGCTGGAAGAGATCGGCTGTTGCGCGATCATGCCGCTGGGCGCGCCGATCGGCTCGGGCCTGGGGATCCAGAACCCGGTCAATATCCGCCTCATTATCGAGCAGACCAAGGTGCCGGTCATCGTCGATGCCGGTGTCGGCACGGCGTCAGACGCCACGGTGGCGATGGAGCTGGGCTGTGACGGTGTGTTGATGAATACCGCCATCGCCGAGGCGAAAGACCCGATCCGCATGGCGCGGGCGATGCGCCATGCGGTCATTGCCGGTCGAGAAAGCTATCTCGCCGGGCGCATGCCCAAGAAACGCTATGCCGACCCGTCCAGCCCTCTGTCGGGGCTGATCTAGCCGCGCAGGGCTGCGGACAGTGCCTCGTTCAGGGCCATCTCGTTGGCGCCGGGCACGACCACACCATCGACAATGAAGAAGGGCGTACCGGTCACATTCAGGGCCCGTCCCAGCGAGCGGACCTGGTTGATGTGGGCGAGGATTTCCGGATCTTCCATGTCGGTCCGCATCTGCGCAACATCGACACCGGAGACGGCGGCGAGCTGGTCGATGCGCGTGCCCGGCAGCGGTCCTGACGAGCGGATGAGGGCCAAGTGAAAGGCCGAATAGACCTCTTCACCCTGGCGCAGGGCGGCGAGCGCGGCGCGCGAGGCTTCCACCGATTCTTCGCCGAGGATCGGGTATTCCTTGAACAGGATCTGGACCCGGTCGCCATATTCCTCGCGAACGCTTTCCACCCAGGAGGCGGCGACACGGCAATAGGAGCACTTGTAGTCCATGAATTCGACGATCACGACCTCGGCATCGTCCGGGCCGAGACGGGGGTCGCGCGGGTCATTATAGATCGCGGCCGCATTGGCCGAGACGGCGTCATAAACCGATTGCATTTCGCGGGCCCGGGCCCGGCGCTGCAGCTCGATCAGCGCTTCCTCGATGATTTCCGGATTCTCCAGGATGTACTCGCGGACCAGTTCGCGGACTTCGTCGCGCTCCGGTTCGGTCAGCTGAGCCGAAGCGGCCGGCTGCTGGCAGCCCATCAAGAACAGTACGGCGGCGAACGCCCCGGCAAATCGCATCAACATCGAAAACCCCTTGCATCGGTATCTCGCGATATCTAGCGGACCTGGTGGCGCGCGGCGAGCGTTTCGTGTGTAAAATCATTGTGTGACGCGACGAGCAGTTGGCGCATCTGGTGCAGTCACCGCTGGGCGCTCGCGGGGCCCTCCAGCGTCGGGTGACCGGTATTACTCGCTGTTGATGTCCTCAATCACGAGGATGCGTGCTTCGCCCACGGGATGGGCGACATGTTCCTCGCCATCGCCGATGGTCAACGCGTCGCCGGCCTCGAGCTGCATGGATTTTTCTTCGCCGTTCTCGCGATACCTCATCTCGACCCGGCCATCGAGCACCACGAAGACCTCGTCGCCGGTATTGCGGTGCCAGCGATAGGGGCTGTCGGTCCAGTGCAGGCTGACGCCGGTGGAGCCGAACAGGGCGAGGCGCTCGGCGCCCCAAGCCCGATTCGCGGTGAAGTCGCGGGCGCGGAGACGTTTCATCAGGCGATCTCGATCACGGCATCGACTTCAACAGCGGCGCCGAGAGGAAGGGCGGGACAGGAGACGGCCGATCGGGCGTGACGACCGGCATCGCCGAAGACTTCGACCATCAGGTCGGAGCAGCCATTGATCACTTGCGGGATCTCGGTGAAGCCCGGTACCGCTGCAACAAAGCCGCCCAGCTTCACCACGCGTTTGACGCGGTTCAGATCGCCGCCGCAGGCCTGTTTGAACTGGGCAATGAGATTGATCGCACACAGCCGGGCCGCTGCCTGGCCGTCTACCACGTCCATGCCCTGTCCGAGGGTGCCCTTGACCAGGCCATCGGCGCCGATCGACACCTGACCGGAAACGAAGACCTGGCTGCCGCTCTGGACGAAGGGCACATAGTTCGCGACCGGGGCGACCGGTTCCGGGAGGGTGATTCCAAGCTCGGCGAGGCGGGCGTCGATGTCAGACATGGCTGGCTCCAAAAGTCAGATTGCGGCGGGAGATTAGCGGCGTATCGCGCTCATGCAATCTGCTCGCTTGACTTGACGCGCGCGTCATCGGGCAGGGTGTTTGCATGATGACGATGATCCACGAGACAGAAATCCGATTCGACGCCCGCGACGGTTATTCCCTGAACGGCCGGATCATCACCCCGGAGGCGCCGCGTGCCGCCGTGCTGATATCGTCCGGGACCGGTTTTCCGATGGGGCTTTATCGCCGTATGGCCCTGGCTGGTGCCGAACTCGGTCTCGCCAGCCTTATCTATGACTATCGCGGCATTGGCGGATCGGCACCGCAGCAGTTGCGCGGCTTCAAGGCCGATATTGTCGACTGGGGGCGCCTCGACTTTTCCGCTGCGCTCGACCGCGCGGCGCAGCTGGCGCCGGGAAAACCACTCTACACGATTGGCCATTCGGTTGGCGGGCATCTTCTGGGCTTTGCGGATAATGCCCATCTGGCCAGCGCCCACGCTTTCATCACTGTCGGGACCGGGTATTGGGGTGCCCACGAGCTGTCTTATCGACCCTCGGCCCTGTTTTTCTGGCTGGTCTACGGGCCGGCCTGTCTGGCGCTGAGCGGGCATATACCGTCTGGCGGACTGTGGGGCGGCACGGCGCTGCCTCGCGATGTCTTCGTACAATGGCGTCAATGGGCGTCAAAGCCGGACTATTTCGGTGCCTGGCTTGATCAGCTGAAGCCGCACGCCTTCGATGACATCGCGGCGCCGATCCGCTCCTGGAGCTTCAGTGACGACCGGCTGTGCGCCCGGCGGTCGGCCGAGGACCTGCTCAGGCTCTACCCCAAGGCGCCGACCGAGCATTTGCGGCCGGATCCGTGCGACATAGGCGCCACTCGCGTGGCGCATCACGGGGCGTTCAAGAAGGAGGCAGCCGCATTCTGGCCGATGATCTTCAACTGGTTTGATCAGGTTTCGGCTTCGAGCCCGGTTTCGATTTCGAACTGAGGCCCCGCCCTTTCACCACCGCGTCGCTGCCAAACTTCTCCCGCGCCCTGTCCATGGCCCGTTCGGCGGTGGCGCGACGGATAGCCTGCGGGTCAAGCAAATCACCGGCATCGCCAACGGCGTCGCGCAGCCCCGAAAAACCGATACCGATCAGCCGGAAGCGTGTCCCGTCCAGTTCCGGCGCCAGCAATTGCTGGCCGACCCGGAACAAGGTGTCGGCCAGCTGGCTGGGTTCGTTGAGGGTGCGGCGGCGGGTTCGCGACCGGAAGTCGGACGTCTTCAACTTCAAGGTCACAACCTGCCCGGAAATCGCCTTGGCCTTCATCTGGTCTGCGACTTTCACGGACAGGTGCCAGAGGTGTTTTTCCAGAACCTCGCGGTCACTCAGGTCGGCGTTGAAGGTGGTCTCCGAGGACACGCTCTTGCGCTCGCGTTCCGGCGAGACCTGGCGTCGGTCCTCGCCGCGTGACAGGCGCGAGAGATGGTAACCCATATCGCCATAGCGACCGGCCATGCGCTTGTCGCCCTGGCGGCGGATGTCGGAGAGGGTGCGGATGCCGTCCCGTTCCAGCTTGGCGGCAAAGGCCGGACCGACGCCATAGATCGAACGCACCGGTCGCGGCGCCAGAAAGTCCAGCGCCTCGGCCTCGCCGATCACCGCAAACCCGTTGGGCTTGTCGAGATCGGAAGCGGTCTTGGCGAGGAATTTGTTGAAGGACAGCCCCACCGAGACGGTGATGCCGACCTCGACCTCGATCCGGCGCTGAAGCCGCAGCAGGGAGAGGGCGGGTGAGGCGCCGTGCAACCGGGCGGTGCCGGTGAGGTCGAGGAAAGCCTCGTCGATGGACAGGGGTTCCACCAGCGGTGTGATGTCCTTCATCATGTCGCGGATGCGGTATCCCTCGCGGGTGTATTTGCCGTGCTCCGGGCGGATCACCACCGCATCCGGACAGGCCTGCAAGGCCTTGAACATTGGCATCGCCGAGTGGACGCCATAAAGCCGGGCGACATAGCAGCAGGTCGACACCACGCCGCGTTGCTGGCCGCCAATGATGACCGGCTTGTCCTCGAGCGCCGGGTTGTCGCGTTTTTCGACGGCGGCGAAAAAGGCATCGCAATCGACATGAGCAATCGACAGCGTGTCCAGCTCGGCGTGGCGCAGCAGCTTGTGGCTGCCGCAGGTCGGGCAGGCGTCCGACCCGACCGGCAATGGCGCCAGACAGGCGCGGCAATAGCCGGGTTCGCCGGGATCGCTCACAACGGCACCCCGTCCTCATCCCAAAGCCAGGCAGCGCCGCGCACACCGGAGGCGTCGCCGTGATGGTGTCGGACGATGCGGGTGCGGCAGATGTCCGAGAACAGCCAGTCGGGAAGGGCGCTGGTTATCCGCTCGATCAACCCGTCGGCATTGGAGACACCTCCGCCGAGCACGATGACGTCCGGGTCGAGTATGTTGATGACGGCAGCGAGGCCGCGCGTCAGCCTATCCGCGTGCCGTTCGACGCTGTCCAGGGCCAGTGCGTTTCCGGTCGCGGCCTCCTCGAATATCTCGGCGGCGGTCATTTCCCGGTGGTGCTGGCGGGCATGGTCGGCTGCCAGGCCCGGCCCGGACAGCCATGTCTCCAGGCAGCCGGTCTTTCCGCACCAGCAGGCCGGCGGGTCCAGTTCGTCGTGTCGCGGCCAGGGCAGCGGCGTGTGGCCCCATTCGCCGGCGATTCCCTGGGCCCCGTCTATCAGGTGTCCGTTCACGACAACACCGCCGCCGACCCCGGTCCCGATGATGACGCCGAAGACTACAGACGCGCCGCGACCGGCTCCGTCACAGGCTTCTGACAGGGCGAAGCAGTTGGCATCGTTCGCTGTTCTGACCGGTCGCTCAAGCTTGGCCGACAGATCTTCCCGAAAGGGGCGTCCATTGAGCCAGGTCGAGTTGGCATTGCGCATGAGGCCGGTTTCCGGGCTTCTCGATCCCGGGTGTGCCAGACCGACCCTCGCGGTGCCGTGCTGCGCCTCCAGGGCCAGCACCAGACGCTCGATTTCGTTGATCGAACCGTCATAACTCCTCGGAGTCGGAACGCGGATACGACCCAGCTCGGTGCCCCCGGTTGCGAACAAGCGCGCTTCGATCTTGGTGCCGCCGAGGTCGATGCCGATCCGGTTCATCCTGTCATTCCCTTGATTTCGGACTATATTCGGGATGGCCCGCTTTTGTTCTTATCTTGTTCTGGATCGCTCGAAAAGTGGCCGGTGACTCATGGTTGGTTAAGGAAAGTCGGGTTAACTGCAGGTGGGGTTCAACAAGCACGATAAAATACGTGCAAACAACGGGAAGCGCGTCACCGACATGCTGCAGGTCATGCCGAAAAAGGTCCTGATTGTCGAAGATAACGAGCTGAACATGAAGCTGTTCAATGATCTGCTGGAGGCTCATGGCTATGAGACCCTGCAGACCAAGGACGGGTTCAAGGCGCTCGAAATGGCGCGTGAGCACACGCCCGATCTGATTCTCATGGATATACAGCTTCCGGAAGTGTCCGGTCTTGAGGTCACCAAATGGCTCAAGGACGATGATACCCTGGCAGCGATTCCGGTGGTCGCCGTGACGGCGTTCGCCATGAAGGGGGATGAGGAACGTATTCGTGAGGGCGGATGCGAAGCCTATCTTTCCAAGCCGATCACGGTTGCCACCTTCATCCAGACGGTTCGTCAGTTTCTCGACTAGGGGTGGTCGTCGATGAGTGCGCGAATTCTTGTCGTTGACGACCAAGCCGCCAACGTCAGGCTGCTTGAAGCCCGTCTCCAGGCTGAATATTTCGATGTTTGCACGGCGACCAACGGCGCCGATGCGCTCGTTGTGGCGAAGGCCGAGCAGCCCGACCTCATCCTGCTGGACGTCATGATGCCGGGCATGGACGGGTATGAAACCTGTTCCCGGATCAAGGATGATCCGGCCACCCGGCACATCCCTGTCGTGATGGTGACCGCGCTCGATCAGCGCGAGGACCGTATCCGCGGGCTGGAAGCCGGCGCCGATGATTTCCTGACCAAGCCGATCGATGATGTGGCCATGTTCGCCCGCGTCCGCAGCCTGTTGCGCCTCAAGGAGGTGCTCGACGAATTGCGCTTTCGCGAGTCCAATTCTGCAATGTCGGGCATCGCCGGTGATGTCCATGATGATGTCGATGTACCGGCCCGCGTGGTTGTCGTCAGCGCCGACCCGCGTGCGACCCGCCGCTTTGCTGCGGCGATGCCGTCGAAGGCTGAAATCGTCGAAGTCCATGATCCCGCCGAGGCAGTCGTCTCGGCTCGCAATAACGCGGACTTGCTGGTCGTCGACCTGACCTCGCCGGACTATGACGGGTTGCGTCTGTGCGCGCGGATCCGGTCCGACGCTGCGACGCGCCAGCTGCCGATCCTGGCTGTCGTCAGGCCGGCGGATGTCCAGCAGGCCGTGCGGGCGCTCGACCTCGGCGTGAATGACATTATCCAGCGGCCGGTCGACGCCGGCGAGCTGGCGGCGCGCTCTCGCACCCAGCTGCGCCGCAAACGCTATGCCGACCAGTTGCGGTCGCATCTCGATGAAGGCATGGAGATGGCGGTCACCGACGCGCTGACCGGCCTGCACAATCGTCGCTACATCTCGTCGCGTCTGCGTCAGGCGATGGACAGCGCCAGCAATGGCGGTGCGCCCGTTTCCCTGTTGCTTGCTGATATCGACCACTTCAAGCACATCAACGACACCTACGGGCATGATGCCGGTGACCGTGTCCTGCGCGATTTCTCATCGCGTTTGCTGACCGGCTTGCGGGCGCTAGATCTGGCGGCACGGTATGGCGGCGAAGAATTCGTCGTTGTCATGCCAGGGGCGGGGCTGGCCGAGGCGCGCATCGCGGCCGAACGCCTGCGCAGCAGTATTGATGGCGCGAGTTTTGATCTGCCGGATGGCACAGGCGTGCCGGTCACGGTCAGTATCGGCATCGCCCAAGCCCATCGCGGCGAGGCGCTGGACGCCCTGCTGCGGCGTGCTGACGAGGCGCTCTATGCGGCCAAGAATGCCGGCCGGAATCAAGTTCAGGCCGCGGACAACGCCGCGGCCTGACAAAACTTGATGGTCGAGCGGGGAAAACCGTTCGAACGGAAAATCCGTCCTACTTGATTTTCGCTTCCTTGAAATCGACGTGCTTGCGGGCAACCGGGTCGTACTTCTTGAGCACGAGCTTCTCGGTCATGGTGCGCGCATTTTTCTTCGTCACGTAGAAATAACCCGTACCAGCCGTGGAGTTCAGGCGGATCTTGATGGTTGTCGGCTTCGCCATGGCTCTAAATGTCCTGGTGCATAGTGTGTGCGCGCGATCGACCCCGTGCCGATGCGAGAGCGCGCGAACATACGCACGGCAGCGCCGGTGTCAACTGTCGCCGGCTGTTTGTGATGCACGCCGCCACACCAGTGCTGCATAGACCGCCGCGATGAGCGACATGACGATCATCAGACCGTGTGGTCCCACCATATCCATGGCTGTCCCAGATGTCGGCGGTCCGAAAAGCGAGCCGGCGCCGTAGGCGAATATGAAGGCCGCGTTGGCGGCGGCGACCCCGCCACCGGAGAAGCGCTCTCCGAGCAGGGCCAGGCCGACCGTGTAAAGCCCCGAGGCGACGCCGGCCTGGATGAAGAAGAGCAGCATCATTCCGGGCAGGTAGTCGCCCACAGCCCAGATCGCGAGCGGTGTGACCGCGGCCGTGGTGGCGATCCATTTCAGAGCCTCGCGGCGATCGGTCCGGTCAGCGATCCAGCCCAGCGGAATCTGGAAGGCGAGGGCGCCGGCCGCGGCGGCCATCGCCACCAGGGAGATGCCATGCTCATCGAGCAGGAGGCGGTCGCCATAAACCGGTGCCAGGGAGAAAAGGACGGTTTCCAGGGCGCCAAAAGCCAGGGCCGCCCCTATCGCCGCCGGCGCAGCCTTTGCGGCGCCCAGAATGGCGCGCGGCGCGGCTTCCTCCTTGTCCGGGGCCTGGGCGGCGGGGCCTTGCAGCAAAATAATGGGCAGCGCGCCGATCAGGAAAATCAATCCGCCGACATAGAAGCCGGCATTGTTGACCGCGCCCAGCTGTCCGAACAGGAAGGCGCCGATCCCGAAGCCGCCGGACAGGACCGTCCCGTAAATGCCAAGGATTGTGGCGCGGCGCAGCGGCGTGGCGATCTGGTTGATCCAGGTCTCCGACACCACAAAGATCACTGTCATGAAGCTACCCATGACAAAGCGAAGGATGAACCAGGCGGGAACATTGTCGAAGACGGGGAAGAGGGCGTGCAGCGTGCCGGCCAGAATGAGGCTGATCACGATCAGAACGCGTCCCGGCATCAGGGACAGCAGGCGTGGCACGATCGGGGCCATGACAAGCGTCGAGGCTGCCGCCGCGGCCCCGTTGAGACCGACAATCATACCCGATGAGGTCATGCCCTCCAGGCGCAGCGAGATCAGCGGCATGGAAAGCCCGAACACGATGCCACACACGGCGGCGCAGCAGATTGCGGCGATTAGCGAGCGGTTATTGGCGAAGCGTGGATCGGTGAGCGGGTTGGTCATGGCTCAGCTATAGCGCTGGCCGGTCCGGACGTCTTGTTCAGGCGGCAGGCGGGCCGCCTCGCGGTGGTCAGAGTGCTTCCACAACCATCTTGCCGCGCACGGCCCGCATGCAGCGCGGAGGCTCGGGAGCCGGCGGCTGGACGCGCTTGAGTTCATCCAGCACGAAATGGGTCACGAAGGGCAAGTCCAGCTGGCGGGCATCGGCCAGTGTGACCCATTGGACATCTTCCAGCTCGTCGCTCGGCTCAGGCGCCCGGTCGTCGAGCAGGGCCGAGGCGTCGGCGGTAAAGAACCAGGTATCGAAACGGCGGGTGCGGCCAGGCGGGGTGATGGCACGGGTGATCAGTTTGAGGGGGGCGAGATCCGGTGCGGCGCCGGCGTCGCGGAAGGGCCGCCAATTGGCGTGGCGGCTGGCCACGGGTGTTTGGCGGGCAATCAGAAGGCCGGTCTCTTCGGCGGTTTCACGGACTGCGGCTGCGGCTGCGGCTCGGGCGCGAGTGGCGGCCATGGTCCGTGACATCACATCCAGCACCCGCGCATCCAGATCCCGGGCCAGAGGGGCCGAGCTGTCGGCCCGGTCGACCCGGCCGCCGGGAAAGACGTATTTGTTGGGCATGAAGACATGCCTGGCCGAGCGCCGCCCCATCAGCACGTCAATCCGGTCGCCTTCGCGCCGGGTGAGGATCAGGGAGGCGGCGAGGCGCGGGCGCATCGGCCTGACATCCTTGCGGTGATGCTCGTCACTCACCGGCGTCGCCCCTTCTTCCACGGCTTGCCGGAGCGGCGACCGTTCGGCGGACCGCCGGATTTGGGACGCCGGCGACCGCTCGGTCGCTCGCCTTTTTCCGCCTCGGTCAGCATGTCCAGCAGCAATCCACCGGTGACCGGCTGGGCTTCGTCAATGCGCACCATGACCGGCATGCCGTGCCGGTAGCGCGACCCGGTCTGCAAGCCGACCAGCGCGTGAATTTTCTCGTCGTGTTCGAAACGCTCCTCGCCCAGCCGCGAGATCGGTACCAGACCGTCAGCGCCGGTCTCGTCAAGCTTCACGAAGCAGCCGAAACGGGTCACCCCGGTGATGCGGCCGGAAAATTCGGCGCCGATCTTGTCGGCCAGATAGGCGGCGATGAACCGGTCGACCGCATCGCGCTCGGCGGCCATGGCCCGTCGTTCGGCATGGGTGATTTCTTCCGCGATCACGGTCAGGCGACTGCGTTCTTCATCGCTCTGGCCGTCATCGCCCAGTCCCAGTGCCCGGATCAGGGCCCGGTGGACGGTCAGGTCGGCATAGCGACGGATGGGCGAGGTGAAATGGCCATAGCGCTGCAGGTTCAAGCCGAAATGCCCCCGGTTCTCGGTGTCATAAACCGCCTGTGACTGGCTGCGCAGAACCACCACATTGATGGTCTCGTAATGCTCGGAGCTTTTGGCCTGCTTGAGCAGCTGGTTGAAGCGACCGGTCTCGATCTTGTTGCCTTTCGCCCATTTCATGCCGACGGTTGGCAGGAAGTCGGACAGGGCGTCGATCTTCTCGCGCGAAGGCGGCTCGTGGACCCGATAGATCAACGGCGTGCGCTTTTGCTCAAGCGTTTCCGCGGCGCAGACATTGGCCTGAATCATGAACTCCTCGACCAGCTTGTGCGCGTCGAAGCGTTGACGGGTCTCCACGCCGATCACCTGGCCGTCCTCGCCGACGCGGACCCGGCGCTCTGGCGCGTCGATCTCCAGCGGCTCGCGGCGACCGCGTGCCTCGCGGGCGGCGAAATAGGCACCCCACAGGGGTTTGAGCACGTCGTCGAGCAGAGCATTGGCGGGACCGCCATCGCGGCCGTCAATAGCGTCCTGAGCTTGTGTATAGGACAGCTTGGCAGCCGAGCGCATCCAGCCACGTATGAAAGTGTGCGAGCGCTTGTTGCCGGACTTGTCGAGCACCATCCGCACCGCCAGGCAAGGACGGTCTTCCTTCTCGCGCAACGAGCACAGGTCATTGGACAGGCGTTCGGGCAGCATCGGCACGACCCGGTCGGGCAGGTAGACCGAATTGCCGCGCTTGAAGGCGCCGCGATCGAGCGCGCTGCCCGGCGTCACATAGGCCGCGACATCGGCAATGGCGACGATGACCTGCCAGCCGCCGGGGTTCTTGGGATCATCGTCAGGCGCGGCCCAAACGGCGTCGTCATGGTCCTTGGCGTCGTCAGGGTCGATGGTGATCAGCGGCAGGGCGCGCAGGTCCTCGCGATTGCCCTGTTTCGCTGTCGCGGCCTCGTCGGCTTCGCGCTGTTCGGCTTCGGAAAAGCCTTGGGGAACCCCATGCGAATAAAGCGCGATCAGGCTGCCGGCGCCGGGTGCGCTGGCATCGCCGACGACTTCCACAATCCGGGCCGTTTTCAGTCCATGGCGGCGATCCTTGGTGATCTCACACAGGACCAGATCACCATCGCGGGCCTTCTCGGCCTCGCCTTTCGCCGGGACCAGCTCATGACGTGACCGTCGGTCGACCGGCAGGAGGCGGAAGGGTCCCGATTGCGGCTTGCGCAACATGCACAGGAGCTTGTGCGCGCTCTGGCCGAGTTTCTTGATCAGCCGGGCCTCATAGCTGCCATCGTCTTGTCGGGCGAGGCGGACCAGCGCCTTGTCGCCGATTCCGATGGCGGGCGTACCCTTGCCGCCAGCCCCTTCACCGGGCGCCAGGCGGATCACGGGTGCCTGGCGGTCCGGACGGACCGGCTCGGCCAGAAGCTCGCCGTCATTGTCGCGACCAATCAGCTGGACGACGCAAACCGCTGGCAGGGCGCCGGGCAGGGAATAGGTCTTGCTGTTCGACCGGGTCAGTGTGCCGTCTTCGGTCAGTGCGGCGAGAGCGTCGTTGAGCGCCCGCTTGGCATCGCTGCCCTTCAGGGACATCGCCCGCGCCAGCTCGCGCTTTCCGAACTCGCCACCACCCTCGCGGACGGCATCAATGACCGCCTCGCGGGTCAGGCCGGCATCAAACTCAGTCTTGCCGGCCATCGGGTCTATTCCGCCTTGTCTTTGGCGGCGGCCGTCTTCTTGGCTGCGGGCTTCTTGGCTGCGGGCTTTTTGGCCGCTGGTTTCTTCGCGGCGGGTTTCTTGGCCGCGGCCTTCTTCTTGGCAGGGGCCTTTTTCTTGGCCGGGGCTTTCTTCTTGCCGCCCTTTGCTGCCTTCGCCTCGACCCATTCCATGGCCTGTTCCAGGGTCACGCTTTCCGGATCGGTATCCTTGGGCAGGGTGGCGTTGATCTTCTCGTATTTCACATAGGGACCATAGCGTCCGGACATGATGCGGACCGGCTTGCCATCATGCTCGCCCAGCTCCTTGAGCGCCGAGGCCGTGGCACCCCGGCGTCCGCCATTGGCCCGCTTGTCGGCGATCACCGAGACCGCGCGATTGAGGCCGATCTCGAAGACTTCCTCGACAGACGGGATGTTGGCGTAGGTCTTGTCGTGGTGAACATAGGGACCGTAGCGGCCGATATTGGCCGTGATTGGCTGGCCGTCATCGGGATGCTCGCCAACAGTCCGCGGCAGGTCGATCAGCTTGATCGCCTGTTCCTCGGTCAGGGTCGCCGCATCCCAGCCCTTAGGGATGGAGGAGCGTTTCGGCTTCTCTTCGCCATCGAGCTGCATCTGGAGATACCAGCCAAAGCGGCCATTCTTCAGCTCGACATCCTTGCCGGTTTCCGGATGCTGGACGATCACTCGATCACCCTGGGCATCATCCTCGCCGGGCGGGCTCATCTGGCGCGTGAAGGAGCAGTCCGGATGGTTCGAGCAGCCCAGGAAGGCGCCGAACTTGCCAAGGCGAAGGCTCAGCGTGCCTTCCTTGCACGAAGGACAGAGGCGGGGATCGGTGCCGTCGTCCTTTTCGGGGAAGATATGCGGCGCCAGGGCCTCGTTGAGGGCATCGAGCACATTGGTGATGCGCAGCTCGCCAATCTCGTCGATGGCAGCCCGGAAATCAGTCCAGAAATCGCGCAGCAACTGTTTCCAGTCGAGCTCACCGGCCGAGACCTTGTCGAGCTGGGTTTCGAGCGAGGCGGTGAAATCATACTCGACATAGCGGGCGAAGAAGTTTTCCAGGAAGGCGATGACCACCCGGCCCTTGTCGAAGGGGTGGAAGCGGTTCTTCTCCATCTGTACGTATTCGCGGTCGCGCAGCACCTGCAGCGTCGAGGCGTAGGTCGAGGGACGGCCGATGCCCAGCTCTTCCATGCGCTTGACGAGGGAAGCTTCGGTAAAGCGCGGTGGCGGCTGGGTGAAGTGCTGGTCGGCATGGGTCTTGGAGACTGTTGCCACAGCGCCCTGTGTCAGCTTGGGCAGCCGGTTCTCGCCTTCATCCTCTTCATCGTCGCGGCCTTCCTGGTAAAGGGCCAGGAAACCGTCAAAGAGCTGGACCGTGCCAACTGCGCGCAGCGCCGTCTGGCCATCCGCGCTGGCGATATCCACCGTCGTGCGCTCGAAGCGGGCGCTTTCCATCTGACTGGCAACAGCCCGGCGCCAGATCAGCTGGTAAAGGCGCGCCATGTCGGCATCCAGCGACAGTTTTTCAGGCAGGCGCGAGAAGCTGGTCGGGCGGATCGCTTCGTGCGCTTCCTGTGCGTTCTTGGCCTTGGAGGCATAGTGGCGGGGTGCGGACGGGACGTAGAGCGAGCCGTGCTCCTTGCCAATTACGTCGCGGGCCTGGCTGACGGCTTCGGGCACCATGGTGACGCCGTCGGTCCGCATATAGGTGATCAGGCCGGTGGTCTCGCCGCCGAGCGTGACACCCTCATAGAGTTTCTGCGCCGTCTGCATGGTGCGGGTGGCCGAGAAGCCCAGCTTGCGCGCGGCTTCCTGTTGCAGCGTCGAGGTGGTGAAGGGCGGCGGCGGATTGCGCTTGGCCGGCTTGGCCTCGACCCCGGTGATCGACAGGGTGGCGCTATTGACCGCTTCGACCGCCGCATTGGCGCTGGCGCGGTCCTTGATGGTCAGCTTTTGCAGCTTTTTGCCACCGAGCGTGACCAGCTTGGCCCGGAAGGAATCCGAGTTGGCGGTCAGGTCGGCATCAACGGTCCAGTATTCCTCGGAGCGGAATTTCTCGATTTCCAGTTCGCGATCACAGATCAGTCGAAGGGCGACCGATTGCACACGGCCGGCCGAGCGCGACCCGGGCAATTTGCGCCACAGCACCGGCGACAGGGTGAAACCGACCAGATAGTCGAGCGCCCGGCGCGCCAGGTAGGCGTTGACCAGCTCCATGTCGACGGCACGCGGATGCGCCATGGCTTCCAGGATGGCCGGCTTGGTGATGGCGTTGAAGGCCACACGCTGGACCGTCACGTCTTTCAGCACGCGGCGCTTTTGCAGCGCTTCCAGCAAGTGCCAGGAGATCGCTTCACCTTCGCGATCCGGGTCAGTCGCGAGGATCAGGCGGTCCGACTCGCGCACTGCGTCGGCAATCGCCTTCACGCGCTTGGCGGAAGCGGTATCGATCTCCCAGGCCATCTCGAAGTCTTCATCCGGTTTGACGGATCCATCCTTGGCGGGCAGGTCGCGGACATGGCCGAAACTCGCCAGAACCGTGTAGTCCGCACCGAGATACTTGTTGATGGTTTTGGCCTTGGCCGGGGATTCTACGACGACAACATTCATCGGTGCTTGGTTCCAGACATGTGGCAGGGACCGCCCAGCGGCGGCCAAGGCGCGCGAAAGTGTTCGAGCGGAAAGGTTGTGTCAACCGACCGGAGGATTCCAGTCCGACGCGCACATGTCAGGGAATTTCAGGCAATGTGACCGGGATCAGCGACCGGGAGCGACCGCGAAGCAGGGGTGATCGCGGGCCGCCAGATCGCGGCAGGCCAGGCGGGCGCTGTCCTCGGTCAGGTCTTCAAACCGGGCCCGCCACAGACGGTCACCGCTGATGGTGACGGCCCGGGCCGCCGGCTGGGCCGAGCCGAGAGCGCCGGAATAGATCGCCACTTCGGCGAGACGGTCGTGAGCCGCGTCTGCTGTATTGTAGGCGCCGACCTGGATTGCCCAGGCACCATGGATCAGGCTGGGCTCTGTTGCCGGCGACGAATGGGAGCGGTCAGCGCTGGCGGATGTGCGGGGCGCGGCATCGGCGCTCATTTCGTCTTCATCGGCCAGGACAATCTGAAGGGCGGGCGGTTGGCCCGCCGATCCCATCTCGACCGGCTCGTTGAGGTGCAACGCCGCGACATCGCGAGCGATCAGGTCCTGCTGCCGCACCGGGTTGATGCGCGGCGAGGAGAGGGCGGCGAACAGGCGGGTGTCCTGACGCTGTTCAAGGGTCGCGAAGGCGGCCTCGATCAATTCCTCGGCGTGGGCATCCCGTGCCGCGGCGCTCGGGCCGCCCATGATGACGGTGATCAATCGGTGATCATCGCGCTCGGCCGAAACAACAACATTGAACCCCGAGGCCCGAATATACCCAGTCTTCAGGCCGTCGACACCGCGCACCCGTCCCACCAGCGAATTGTGGTTACGATAGGTGCGGCCGTTATAGCGGAAGGTCTCTTCGTTGAAGTAGTCGAAATACTGGGGGAAATCGCGGTGCAGGGCGATCGCCAGGCGGGCCATGTCGCGAGCCGTGGTCGTCTGGCGGCTGTTGGGCAGGCCCGACGCATTGCGGAAAGTCGTATTGGTCAGGCCGATTTCGGCCGCGCGGGCGGTCATCAACTCGCCGAACCGGCTTTCGCCGCCACCGAGGCGTTCACCGACGGCCACCGCTACATCGTTTGCGCTCTTGACCACCAGCGCGCGAATGGCGTTTTCGGCGGTAATCGTCGAACCCGCGGCCAGTCCGAGCCTTGAGGGGCTGGCATTGGCTGCATTTGCCGAGACACGGATCGGGTCGTTGAGACCGATCTCGCCGGTCTCGAGCGCCTCGAAGAGCATGTAGAGCGTCATCATCTTGGTCAGTGAGGCCGGGAATCGTTCGGCCTCCGAGCGGCGCGAATGCAGGACCACACCAGAATTTTCTTCTACGACGAACGCGGCGTAGCGGGAATTGTTCGCGGACACAGGCGATGAGAGGCCGGCGAGGGCGAGGCTGCAGGACAGGATGACGAGGCGGGCTGACATGATCATGGAGCCAACCTGCCAATCGCGTATTGCCAGCGCGTTAAGGCCTGGGCGGCGTCATCAGATATGTTTTGTGCGGTGCACAATTTTTGGCTTGACCCGGGGGCCCGCGACTCGTATTTATATTGCGACTGCGAAGAGCGTTCGCAGCACGGATAGCAACCAGACTGTGACCCGATATGAGTGACGTCGTCAAAACTTCCACCGCCAAGCAGGCGGACGCTGCAAAAGCGACCGCCCCGTCCGCACCGAAACGCGCGCCGGGTAAAGCGAAGACGGTGAAAGCGACTGCCAAGGCGAGCCCGGCCAAACCGAAAGCGGCGTCCAAGCCGAAATCGGTGGTGGCCCGGAAGACCGCGCCGTCCAACCCTGCCCCCAAGGCTGCCAAGCCGGCTCAAAACGCCACATCGGCCGCCCGCATCACAAAGAGCTTTGCCATGAACGATACCATTGAGAGCATGACCGCCGCGAGCAATGACGCGCTCAAGGAAGGTTTCGAGAAAACGCTGAAATCGGTCACCGAGGCCAGCAACTTCCAGAAAGAGACCGTTGACGCCCTGATCGCTTCGGCGACGGTCGCCGGCAAGGGTTTCGAGACCGTCAATGCCAACGCCGTCACCTATGCCAAGTCGGCCATGGAAGACGGTGTTGCCGCGACCAAGAAATTCGCCTCGGCGAAGTCGGTCCAGGAAGTCTTCGAGATCCAGTCCGCGTTCACCAAGTCGGCGATGGACAATTACCTTGCCGAGATCAACAAGACCTCGGATCTCTTTTCTGACCTGCTCAAGAACTCCGTCAAGCCGCTGAACGATCGTGTTGCGGCCGCCATGGAACTCGCACAGGTCCAGCGCTGATTGTCGCGCTTCGACTGATTTTGAATTTTCCTCCCCGACTGGGCCCGGTGATCTGTCACCGGGCCCTTTTTTTGTCGGCGTCGCCCTGTTGCGGGCTGTGTTGCCTTGTCGGCGTGGCCTTGTCGGCCGTCTTGGGATGGCGGATGAAATACATCCGGCGTCCGGTGCGTTTCGGCGCCGGTTTTCCGGCTGCAGAGCGAAACGCTGGCGTCCTCCCCGACCGGGCCCGTTGTGGTCCGGCGGCTCCCGGCAAAAAGCAGGGAGCGTCTTTTTAGGCCTTCCACGGTGAAACGGGAAGCACGAAATTGCCTGGCGTGTTATTCTTGTTCCCGGACGGTGCTGCGGACCGTCCCTTTCCAAGTCCGGCGCAGATTCCTATCTGTGCTGATGAGTAGCGAAGTAATATTCGAGCACGTTTAAAATATGACCGAACGAAAACATGACGATACCGGCGTAGAAGAGGGCACAGGCCTCGCGACCAAGACCCGGCCAGCCACGAAGAAACCTTCGCTTTACCGTGTTTTGCTACTCAATGATGACTACACGCCCATGGAGTTCGTGGTCGAAGTTTTGGCCCGGATTTTCCGCAAGTCGCCCGAAGATGCAGCGCGAATCATGCTGCATGTTCATCAGAACGGTGTCGGGATGTGTGGCGTGTACACATATGAGGTTGCCGAAACAAAGGTAGCCCAGGTCATGGACGCCGCACGGCGGGCTCAACACCCGCTCCAGTGCACAATGGAAAAGGAATAGAGTGGTGCCCTCATTCTCTTCAGACTTGGAAGACAGCCTGCACCGCGCTCTGGGCTACGCCAATGAGCGTGGGCATGAATTTGCCACCCTGGAGCATCTCCTTCTTGCTCTGGTGGACGATCAGGACGGCGCCGCCGTCATGAAGGCCTGCGATGTCGATCTCGATGAACTTCGCGCAACCCTGACCGAATACGTGGACAACGAGCTTTCCGAACTGGTCGTCGACGACGATGAGGACGCCAAGCCGACAGCCGGCTTCCAGCGCGTCATCCAACGCGCCGTGATCCACGTCCAGAATGCCGGACGCGAAGAAGTGACCGGCGCCAATGTGCTGGTGGCCCTGTTCGCCGAGCGTGAGAGCCATGCGGCCTACTTCCTCGCCGAGCGCGACATGACCCGCTACGACGCGGTGAATTTCATCTCGCACGGGATCGGCCGCAAGCCGGGCGCGTCTGAAGAACGGGCCGTCCGCGGAACCGAACCGACCGAGGAGCCGCAGAAAGACGGTGATGCTTTGACCGCCTATACGGTCAATCTGAACGAGAAGGCCCGCAATGGCGGTGTCGACCCGTTGATCGGTCGCGATTCGGAAGTCGAGCGTTGCGTTCAGGTCCTGTGTCGCCGCCGCAAGAACAATCCGCTTCTGGTTGGAGATCCGGGCGTTGGCAAGACCGCCATCGCCGAAGGGATCGCGCGCAAGATCGTCGAGAACCAGGTTCCCGATGTTCTCGAAGGCGCTACCATTTATTCGCTGGATATGGGGTCTCTGCTGGCCGGAACCCGCTATCGCGGTGATTTCGAAGAGCGGGTGAAGCAGGTGGTCAAGGAACTCGAGGAAAAGGACAATGCCGTCCTCTTCATCGACGAGATTCACACCGTCATCGGTGCCGGCGCCACTTCGGGCGGTGCCATGGATGCGTCCAATCTGCTCAAGCCGGCACTTCAGTCGGGCAATCTGCGCTGCATGGGGTCGACGACCTACAAGGAATATCGCCAGCATTTCGAAAAGGATCGCGCCCTGGTTCGCCGGTTCCAGAAGATCGATGTTGCCGAGCCGTCCGTGCCCGACGCCATCAAGATCCTGCAGGGACTGAAATCCTATTTCGAGGACTTCCATGATGTTCGCTTCACCAATGACTCGCTGAAGTCGGCAGTCGAGCTGTCGGCCCGCTACATGGGCGACCGCAAACTGCCGGACAAGGCGATCGACGTGATCGATGAGGCGGGTGCCCAGATGCGCCTGCAGCCGGTGTCCAAACGCAAGAAGACAATCGGCGTGAAAGAGGTCGAGGGCATTGTTGCCACGATGGCCCGCATCCCGCCGAAATCGGTATCCAAGGATGACGAGCAGTCGCTGCGCAATCTGGAATCCGAACTGAAGCATGTTGTCTTCGGCCAGGATGATGCCATCGGCCAGTTGTCTACCGCGATCAAGCTGTCGCGTGCCGGTCTGCGTGAGCCGAACAAGCCGATCGGTTGCTATCTCTTCTCGGGCCCGACCGGTGTCGGCAAGACCGAGGTGACCAAGCAGTTGGCCGATACGCTGGGTGTCGAGCTGCAGCGTTTCGACATGTCGGAATACATGGAGCGTCATGCCGTCTCGCGTCTGATCGGCGCCCCTCCGGGCTATGTCGGTTTCGACCAGGGTGGCCTGCTCACCGACGGTATCGACCAGCATCCGCATTGTGTGCTGCTGCTGGACGAGATCGAGAAGGCCCATCCGGACCTGTTCAACATTCTCCTGCAGGTGATGGATAATGGCACGCTGACGGATACCAACGGCAAGAAGGTCGATTTCCGCAATGTCATCCTGGTGATGACGACCAATGCGGGGGCCTCCGACGCGCAGAAGGAAGCCATCGGCTTTGGCCGCGGCAAGAAGACGGACGAGGCGGACAAGGCTGTTGAACGCCTGTTCACGCCGGAGTTCCGCAATCGTCTCGATGCGGTCATTCCGTTCGCACCGCTGTCGCCGGACTCCATTGGTCGCGTGGTCGAGAAGTTCGTCCTGCAACTGGAAGCGCAACTCATCGATCGTGGCGTGACCTTCGAACTGACACCGGACGCCACGGCCTGGCTGGCCGAGCGGGGCTATGACAGCCGTTTCGGTGCCCGTCCGCTGGCCCGGGTCATCCAGGAGCACATCAAGAAGCCCCTGGCCGATCAGATCCTCTTTGGTGAGCTCAAGAAGGGTGGGCTTGTGAAGGTTGATGTCGATGCGGCTGACAGTGAGCGCCTTGATTTCCACGTCACGCCCGGTGACCGCCTGCTGCCGCGCAACGCCAAGAAGAAAGACAAGAAGGAAGAGGTCTGATCCTCACCTTGCTGTTCAACGAGAAACGGCGCCCTTCCGGGCGCCGTTTTTCGTTCCAGGTCCAAGTGAAGTGATCAGCGCGCTGTCGGCTGTGCCAGGCCGGTTTGTGGGGTCGGCTGTCCAACCATGCCGCTGCGGTAATCCCGCGGTGTCATACCGGTGCTCTCCTTGAACGCCCGGTTGAACGGACCGATCGAGGCGAATCCGCTTTCCAGCGCGATGGTGAGGATGCTGCCTGTGTCCTGCGGATGACCGCGCAACAATTCCTTTGCGTGATTGATCCGGTAGCGGTTGATGAAGCGATTGAAATTGCGCTCACCCAGTCCGGCGGTGATGGCGCGGCTGACCCGGTAGTCAGGTTCGCGCAATTGTCGGGCGAGGGAGGCAACCTTGATATCCGGATCCAGATAAAGGGCGTCGGATTCCACGCGCGTTCGGATCCATTTCCCCAATTCCCTATCGGCGCGCCGGTCCGTTTCCGACGACGCCACCGGCGACTGGCCGGGCACCTGGAGCGGATGCCGACCGCGCCAGATCACGCCAAATCCGGCGATCAGGAAAAGGGTCGCGGCACAGCCCGCTTGCAATAGCGCCATCAGACCTGGGTCGAAACGGGTTGAGTCGCCGTGATCCAGCAACATCACGCAAATCCCGACACCGATCCCGAAACTGCCAAGGTAGGCGACGCGCAGACGACGTTCCGCGACCGGGGCCGATTGCGACCAGCCACGCAGGCCCTCCCAAAATGCCAGAACCAGTACTGTGGAGGACAACATGGCCTGGAATCCGTATGCCGCTGCCGTAATCGCCTCCAAGCCCGCCGCACCAAAGATTTGCGCCGCTGAGACGGCATTCAGGAACTGGACCAGTATCGCGGGCAGGAAGATGCCGCTGACCACCAAGGCTTGCGGCCAACCAAGTCCGACATCGGTGCGGAACAGGCCGCGGGCGACCAGCCAGAGACAGCTGCAGCTGGCACATCCGGCGATGACAAGGAGAGGGGTGATCGCTGCGGGCGTGGATCCGAAAACATCCCGGATCATGACCGATGCCAGACCGCAGCAGAACATAGCCCAGACAATTTGCAATCCGCTGCGTTGCCGACGGGAGACCACGATCAGGATGGAGGCGATCGCCGCGATGCAAATGGCAAATTTGATGGCGTTGGCGACTTCGAGCATTGGCAGCGCGTCCTTGTCTTCTCGCGCCCCCGAGCGCAGCCCAAGGTGTCGCACATTCCGGGCCAGGATCAAGCTTTTCACGGGTGAGGGCATAAAAACTGGCCGATTTCCAAATCGGCAAGACGGCTGGCGTTCGAGCGTATTGGTTAGGGGCATGGCCTTGAGTGGCCGTCTTTTTCGAATGATTCCAAGGGTTAGATCATGTCCGACACCATTGCCGCTCCACCCCGGCGTCAACGTTTCACTCCGCAAACCCTGTTGGCCGGCAGCGGCGTACTCTGGTTCTCGATCGCCGCAGCCGGACAATGGTTGTTCGCTTACTACATCATCGGCGCCTACGTCCCGCGCACCGCGTCGGGCGAGTTCGAGCGCTGGAACGAGACCGGCCTGATTGAGGGCTATGCCCAGGGCGATCTGATCGGCAATCTCGGCTTTATCTCTCACGTCTTGCTGGCGGCTTTCGTCAGTGTGGCGGGCGTGATGCAGCTCCTGCCAATCATCCGGCGGCGCTTCCCGACATTCCACCGCTGGAACGGACGCGCCTATATGTCCGTTGCCGCTTTTCTGGCGGTCGGCGGCATCCTGCTGGTCTGGGTGCGTGGGACGCGCATGAACGATCTCGCCGCGATGGGGACCACGATTGACGGTCTGTTGATCCTGGTGACTGCCGGTTTCACGCTGCGCCATGCAATCGCGCGGCGGATCGACCAGCATCGCCGCTGGGCCATGCGCCTGTTCGTCGTCGTTAATGGCGTGTGGTTTGTCCGGGTCGGCTATATGGCCTGGGCGATCGCCAGTGGCGGGGCCGGCATGAGCCGAAGCTTGAATGGACCGGCCGACATCGCGATGCCCTACGCCGCCTTCCTGGTTCCGCTCGTTCTGCTCGAACTCTACATGCGGGCCCGAGACAGTCGGTCGTCCGGTTTCAAGCTGGCGGTGACTGTCGCCATCCTGCTTGGCGCGGGCGTCACTGCGCTTGGCCTGTTCGGAGCCTGGATGATGATGTGGTCACCGAATATCGGTTAACGTCGCAGGCGATTGATGTCGCCCGGCCCATGGACCGGGTGGCGTCGATTTTCTGTGCGAAGCAGCTGGATCGCTAGATGTATCAGCAGGGCGGCTGCTCCCAACAAGCTTATCCCGGCGGCGATGCGGCTGTCGGCGTCAAACCGGGAAACCAATGCCGCGACGAGGAGTGCATAGGCGACGTAGCCGACGCCGTGCCAACCCAATTCCCTCCAACCCGACCGGCGCCAACTCGTCCGGGTTGGCTGGGGGGTGGCGAGATGGCGCTCAATCGCGTCAGGCGTCATATCGAAGCTGGATGCCAGCGCCTTGAGGGCCTCCAACCCAGGTTTTCGGCCGCCTTCGATCCGCTGGATCGTACGTTCGCTCAGGTCGCATATCTGCGCCAATTCGGATTGGGACCACCCGCGTGAGAGTCGAAGTGTCTTGAGGCTCATTTCGTAATCCGGTCCTGAATTCGTGGGGTGATAATACCGCAGTTGGTCGGCCTGGACCACGACAGGAAGGCGACACCACCGGCCAGGCGGCATGATTTCGTGTATCCGGCGGATTGAAGCGGGCGGTGAAGTCACGCAGAACAGGGGGCTCGCGACCGGACCGACCTCATGCCCCAAACCACGCCCGATGACATTCTCCGCGCGACGTTCGGTTTCCCTGGCTTCCGACCCGGGCAATCGGACATTGTCGACCTCATTCTCGCCGGTCGCCCGACGTTGTGCGTAATGCCGACCGGGGCCGGTAAATCGATCTGTTACCAGCTTCCGGCGTTGATCCTGGACGGCATGACGATAGTGATCTCGCCGCTGACAGCCCTGATGGATGACCAGGTCGCCGCGCTACAGGCCAATGGTGTCGCGGCCGCTGCGATCCATTCCGGCCGTGATCGCGTCGACAATGTCGAGACCTGGCGGCAGGTACAGGCCGGCGATGTGAAACTGCTCTACCTGTCTCCGGAACGCCTCATGACGCCTCGCATGCTGGCAGCGCTGGACGCGCTGGACCCGGCCATGTTCGTCGTCGATGAAGCGCACTGTATTTCCAAATGGGGCGCGAGTTTCCGGCCGGAATATGAAGACCTGGCCCAGTTGCGCGCGCGCTTCCCGTCAGCCCGGCTGGCGGCTTTTACCGCAACCGCCGACGAAGCGACGCGCCGGGACATAGCTGGCAAGTTGTTTGGGGAGGGCGGCGAGATCGTGGTTCACGGTTTTGACCGTCCAAACCTCACACTCGGGGTCGCAGCCAAGGCATCCTGGAAATCCCAGCTCCTGGAGTTTCTCGACGGTCGGCGGTCTGAGTCCGGCATCGTCTATTGCCTGTCGCGCAAGTCGACCGAGGAGGTCGCCGGCCTGCTGCGCGAGGAAGGGCTCAACGCCCTGCCGTATCATGCCGGCCTGTCCCCGGAGACCCGGCGCGAGAACCAGGAGCGCTTCATGGCCGAGGAAGCGGTGGTGATGGTGGCGACAATCGCGTTCGGCATGGGAATCGACAAGCCGGACATCCGCTATGTTTTCCATCTCCACATGCCCGGTTCGATGGAGGCCTACTACCAGGAAATCGGCCGTGCGGGTCGCGATGGCCAGCCCGCCGAGACGATGATGCTGTTCGGTTTGGCGGACGCCCGCATGCGGCGCCAGTTCATCGACCAGGATGGCGAGGACGGCGAACACATCCGCCGCGAACACAAACGACTCGACAGCCTGCTGGCCTATTGTGAGGCGACCCGCTGTCGCCGTCTCTCTCTGTTGGCCTATTTTGGCGAGAGCGGTGGGCAGGCCTGCGGGAACTGTGACCTCTGTCTCGATCCGCCGGTCCTGGTTGATGGCAGTCTGGACGCGCAAAAGCTGTTCTCGGCGATCCTCAGGACGGGTCAGATGTTTGGGGCCGCTCACGTCATTGATGTTCTGCGTGGTGCCGACACCGAAAAGATCCGGGCAAGAGGTCATGACAATCTGCCCACGCATGGCGTGGGCGCTGACCGGCCCAAACATTTCTGGCAGGGACTGATCCGGCAGAGCGTGGCGGCTGGACTGATAGAGATTGATATCCAGGGGTTCGGGGCGCTCAAGCTCACGAATGACGCTCGCGCGGTGCTGAAGGGCGAGCAGACATTCCAGATCCGGGAGATCAGCACGAAGCCAGCCAAGCCGCAGCGCAAGCCGAGAGCGTCTGGCGTGGATCCGTCGACAGTGGATGCCACGCTGCTTGCCGCACTCAAGGCGAGGCGACGTGAGCTCGCGGCGGAGCGCAATGTGCCAGCCTATGTGGTTTTTTCCGATGCGACCCTGATCGACATGGCTCAGCTCCGCCCAACCAGTCTCGAGCTTATGGCGTCGGTCAATGGCGTCGGGCCGAAGAAACTCGAGACCTTCGGGCAGATATTCCTCGATGTTCTGGGCGAGCATGCCTGACAGATCCAGGTCTGTTCCAGATGGGTGACTCCCGACAAAAATCATGGAGAGATATCGGCGCGCGCCAGACCGGTGTCAGAGGTGTTGATGAACAATCGCGATACGCCATTTTACGTCCTGATCGGGCTGCTCTCGGTTCAGGTAGCCTATGGACTCTACTGGGCAGGATACGACGTTTCGGCGCGTCTCGGCCTGTGGGACAGTCCGGAACTGGCGATTGCCTTTGTTCAGAGCCTGACCTTGTTGCAGGAAGTCTTTTTCTTCTCGCATGTGGTCATGAATTGCGTGGCGCTGGCCTTGACGCTCGCCGGTCGGCACTGGGCCTTGCCGGTCTTTGTCGTTTCATTTGTGTTCGACCGGGCGGACTGGGTGATCATGGGCGGCAATAATGTGTTTTCGATCCTGGTCGACGTGGATACTTGGGCCCTGTTCTCCTTCACGCTGCAGGGCGCGATCATTGCCCTGCTGGTATATTTGCGTTTCGAGGGACGGCTGCGCTGAGCCGGGCTGTCAGGGCTGCGTGATCGCCGCGGCGATCCGCTTGGCCTGATCCTCGAGAACCGCCATGTCCGCCTGTCCGGTGCCATGGGCTCCCAACTCGACACCATCATGTCGCGGAATAATGTGGAAATGAACGTGGAAGACGGTCTGACCTGCTGGTGCGCCATTGAACTGGGTCAGGATAATTCCGTCAGGCGCCAGCGCTGATTTGACGGCATTGGCGATGCGTTTAACCCGCACGATGGCCGCCTGCAGGGCACCGTCGGTCATTTCCAACGCATTGCGGGCCGCCTCACGCGGAACAACCAGCACATGGCCGGGCGCTTGCGGGAATATGTCCATGAAAGCGAGAACATGTGCGTCCTCATAGACCTTCACGCAGGGCAGCTCCCCGCGCAGGATCTTGGCAAAGATATTGTCCGGGTCATAGTGGCCGTCGAGGCTCATGAGGTCGCTCCGCTGCTGGCAGTGTCGGAAACTGGGTAGCGCGATCCCGGTGAGTGCGTCCAGCTTGCAGCCATGGTTGGCGAGGGCTGTGTCAGCGGGATCAGGTCGACAGATCCTGGCGGAACGGGCCGTCGGCGGCTTGGGCGCGGATATCGGACTGTATGGCGGCGCGCTCGTGGTCGAGATATTCGCCTACCGCCCGGCGGAACCCTTCATCCAGGATGAAATGCGCCGAGCTGACCTCGGTTGGCGCATAGCCGCGCGCCAGCTTGTGCTCACCTTGTGCGCCGGCTTCCACCCTTGCCAGACTACGGTCGATCGCGGCGTCGATGGCCTGGTGGTAGCAGAGTTCGAAATGCAGGAAGGGGTGGTCATCCAGCTTGCCCCAATACCGGCCGTACAGGGCGTGGGAACCGATCATGTTCAGGGCGGCGGCTATATACCGTCCGTCTTTCTTGGCCATGATCAGCAGGACCCGGTCGGCCATGCGTTGATGGAGCAGATCGAAAAATGCTCGGTTCAGATAGGGATAGCCCCATTTCCGTGAGCCGGTTTCCTGGTAGCAGGCATAGAAGAAGTCCCAGTGTTCCGCGGTAAGTCGCCCCCCGCCGAGATGCTCGATTGTGATGTCGGCCCGGGCCGCAGCACGCTCTTTGCGCAAGGCCTTGCGTTTGCGCGAGGACAGGTCGGCCAGAAAATCGTCATAGCTTCCATAGTCCCGGTTCTGCCAGATATATTGGCGGTCCACGCGTGACAGAAGGCCGACGGATTTCAGCTCCGAAAGCGAGTTCGGATCCGGGAAGTTGATGTGCCAGCCGGAAACGCCCCATCGCCGCGCGATGTCGCAGGTCGCCTGAACGAGGGCAAGGCGCACGTCCGCTGTCGGGGCGAGGATGCGCCGGCCGGTGACGGGCGAGAAGGGAACAGCGGACAGGAGCTTCGGGTAATACCGGCCACCGGCGCGTTCAAAGGCCTCCGCCCAGGCATGGTCGAACACATATTCGCCCATCGAGTGAGACTTTGCGTAAAGCGGGACAGCCCCCAGAAGTCGGCCTTCCGAATCCCGGGCCAGCAGGTGGCGCGGCAGCCAGCCGGTCTCTTCTCCCACACATCCGCTTTGTTCCAGGGCTTGCAGAAAATCCCAGCTGACAAATGGGTCGTATTCGGCGCCGGGCGGGTTTGCCAAACGGTCCCAGTCGTCGCGCTCGACATCGTCGAGCGAGCCGACAGGCTGCACGGTCATGGCAGGCGATTGGTCGCCGTCATCCGCCGGAGGCGCCATCCTCGCGCCGGTCAGTTGCGCTGTTGCCGACGGATCTGACGCATCTCTGCTTCGGTGGGCAGCGATACCGACTCGATCTCTGTTGCCCGGACCCAGGCCGGAGTGCCGATCTCGAGTGATGTCCGAGCGCGCGATGCAAATTGATGGGCCCGCTGCCGGTTTCCGGCCGCATAGGACTGCTCCGCGATCGCCAGTTGGGCCAATGCCGTATCGCCATTGCGTTCATGGACAATCGACAGCTGGTACCAGGCAAAGCCGTTGTCGGGTTCGATATCCAGCGCGACCCGCAGGTTTTGTTCGGCCTCTTCGAGATGGTCCGGATCGTCGGTCGCGATCAGCGAGGTGGCCAGATTGACCCGCAGCAAGGGCGCTGTCGGCTCCAGCTCGACCGAGCGCCGATTGGGCACGATGGCTTGTTCTGCCCGTCCGCTCTCGAACAGCATCTGCGCGTGAAGCTCGTGGAAATACGGATTGTCCGGCTCCTCGGCCAACAGGCTGGCAATCTCCTCGAGGGCCCGATCCAGTCTGGCGTCATGATAGTAGGCGACGGCCCGGGCGTAGCGAGCGGGCAGGGACCGGTCGCTCTCCGGATAGCGGTAGAACACGAATTCCGGCTCGGCGAGGAAGCCATAGATCTTGCCCTGGATCCGTTGCAGTCGGGCGACTTCTTCCGGGCTGTCGAGCGTCTCGTAGAATGGAGAGCTGGTGGCGCCGCCGCGCAGGTTCGCGATGCGTTCGGACGATAGCGGGTGTGATCGGAAATAGGGGAAACGCCGGGCGTTCGACATGACTTCCTGGTATCGGAAGCGCTCGAAGAACTGCACCAGTCCTTGGGCAGACTGGCCGGTGGCTTCCATGAACTGCAAGCCGGCTTGGTCGGCAGATGCCTCCTGGGCACGGCTATAGGTCATGAAGGAGAGGGCGCCAAACTGCTGCGATGATGCGAGCAGGGCGCTTGCGGCACCGCCTTCGCCGGCCAGGGCCGCCAGGACGCCCAGGCCGAGGCTCACATACATCGGAGCCTGGGCAGCCGAGATGCCGTCATTGACGCGCGCCAGATGGGCACCGGAAATATGCCCGGTTTCATGGGCGATAACGCCCTTGAGCTGGTTGGGGGTGCCCGACTCCAGGATGATGCCGGTGTGCAGGAAAATGTTCTGACCGCCGGTCACAAAGGCGTTCAGGGATGGGTCGGCGACAATGTACATGTCGACATCGGCCGGTTGCAGGCCTGCGGCGGTGAGAATGGGGTCCGCATAATCGCGCAGCATGTGCTCGATCTCGGTATCCCGGATCAGGGACTGGCCGAAACCCGGTGCGTGTGTGGCCACAGCGAGAACGCAGGCTGCGGCGACGGTTTTCAGGATCGACATCCTGCCTCCACTGATCGGCCCCCGCTCGGCCCATGATAGCGACGTCACCCCAAGACGCCACCCGATAACACCAAGATGGGTTGCCCGGCTTGGCCGGGCAACCCTGTTCCTGGTCAGTTTCCGAACAACCCGGTCCGGTTCCACCATCCGCGGCGTTTCGGCTTGCCATCATCGTCGGCAGCGTCATCGGCCTTGTCGGCTTGGGTAGCACTCGGCTCGGCCTCGGATTCCGTCGGTTCAGCCTGCGGTTCAGCCTGTTGTTCCGCCTTTGGTTCCGGCGCGGGCGTTTCAGTCGGGGCTTCCTCCGCTACGACAGGCTCTTCAACCTTCTTGCGGCGTGTCCGACGCTTGGGCTTGGGGGCGTCTTCAGTCTCGGCATCCGCAGCTGGAGCCGCAGCCGCAGCCTCGGGCGCCGGATCGACAGCCTTCTTGCGCGGGCGGCGGGTCCGCTTCTTCGGCGTGTCCTCCGCCACTGCGTCGGCCGGGGCGGCCTCGACCGCAGGCTCGGTGCCGGTTTCCGAATCGGACGAAGTCGCGGCCACGTCGGTTGTCGCGGCCTTTGTCGAACGGCGCCGTGGCGCGCGTTTGCGCTTGGGGACTTCCTCGACCGCGTCCGCAGTCGGCTCGCTTTCGGACGATGCCTCGGTCGCTGACGTTTCCGCGTCGGCGGTGTCCGCGGCCGGTGCGTCTGAAGATGGTGCGTCTGCCGACGCTTCGCCGGCTACCGCGTTCTCGGCATTGGCCTCGCCTTCGGTCCGGCGACGGCCACGACCTCCGCGACGACCGCGACGGCGGCGACGGCGGGGTTGATCGTCATCGTCCTCACCAGACGCGTCCCGTCGGCTTTCGGACTGCTCGGCGTTGTCACCCTCGTCGCTGTCATCGCCCTCGACATTGACGACTTCCATGGCTGCCGCGGTGTCGTCGGATGACGGTTTGCGGCGGCGACGACGGCGACGACGGCGTCCACCGGAGGCCTCGCGGCTTTCCTGCTCGTCGTCAGTGCCCGTGTCGTCTTCCTCCGGAGCGTCCGGAATTTCGATCTCCTCGATCGATTCGACGGACAGCGGGGCCATGACGAGCTCTTCACCGGGCTCACGGTTTTCCAGTGCCTCGATGGAGAATTCAGGCGCCAGGATCGAATCGTCTGCGGTCACCGCAATGCTCATCGAGAAGCGTTGCTCGATCATCAGGAGATGATCACGCTTGTCATTCAGCAGGTAGATTGCGACGGCAGTTGGCACCGAAATGCGGATTCGCTTGGCGCGACCGCGTGTGCCTTCCTTTTCCAGGCCACGCAGGGCCACCAGGGCGCTCGATTCGGTCGAACGCAGATGGCCGCTGCCCTTACAGGTCGGGCAGGTCGTTGTGGAGCCCTCGAGCAGGCTCGACCGCCGCCGCTGACGGGAGATTTCCATCAGACCGAATTGCGAGATGCGGCCGACCTGGAGGCGGGCCCGGTCACGCTTGAGCATGTCCTTCATCTTCTTCTCGACGGCGCGATTATTCTTGTTCTCGTCCATGTCGATGAAGTCGATGACGATCAGGCCGGCCAGGTCACGCAGGCGCATCTGGCGCGCCGCTTCGGCGGCCGCTTCCAGATTGGTTTTCAGCGCGGTCGCCTCGATATTGCGCTCGCGGGTGGAGCGGCCCGAGTTGACGTCGATCGAGACCAGGGCCTCGGTCGGGTTGATCACCAGATAGCCGCCGGACTTCAGGGGGGCGACGTCCGAATAGATCGCCTCGAGCTGGGCTTCGCACTGGTGACGCAGATAAAGCGGTACGGCTTCCTTGTAATGCTGAACCTTCTTGGCATGGCTCGGCATCAGCATCTTCATGAAGGCTTTCGCCTCCTTGTAGGCCTCTTCGCCTTCCACCTGGACGGAATCGATTTCCTTGTCGTACAGGTCACGAATGACCCGTTTGACCAGATTGCCTTCCTCATAGATCAGCGACGGCGCGACCGAACTCAGGGTCAGCTCGCGGATATTCGTCCAAAGGCGCAGCAGGTAGTCGGCATCGCGCTTGATCTCGGTCTTGGTGCGCGAGGCTCCGGCTGTCCGGATGATCAGCCCGACGCCCTTGGGCAGTTCGAGCTCGGAGACCACCGATTTCAGGCGCTTGCGGTCAGAAGCGTTGGAAATCTTGCGGGAGATGCCACCGCCGCGGGGCGTGTTGGGCATCAGCACGCAATAACGGCCGGCCAGCGACAGATAGGTCGTCAGGGCCGCGCCCTTGTTGCCGCGCTCTTCCTTGGCCACCTGTACCAGCAGGATTTGCCGGCGCTTGATGACTTCCTGGATCTTGTACTTTCGGAACATCTGGCGACGGCGGCGGGCAGCCTGCTGGTCGCTGATGTCGTCGTCTTCACTATCATCGCCAATGGTTTCGGGCGTTTCAGATTCGCCGTCACCATCGTCGGAATCACCGTCGGCAGATGGCGCTGATTCGGACTTGGCCTCTTCGACCTCGTCGTCCTCATCATCGGCCGCCGAGGCTTCTTCCTCGGCCAAGGCCTGACGGTCCTCGAACGGGATCTGATAGTAGTCCGGATGGATTTCATTGAAGGCGAGGAAGCCATGGCGGTTGCCGCCATACTCCACGAACGCCGCTTGAAGCGATGGTTCGACCCGCGTTACTTTTGCGAGATATATGTTGCCGCGTATGGGGCGGCGGGCGGCCGCTTCAAAATCAAAATCCTCAACTTTCGAACCGTCGAGTACGACGACGCGGGTCTCCTCGGGATGACCAGCGTCGATCAGCATTTTCTTGGACATTAAAGTCGTCTCCTGCACCCGCGCACATTCGCCTGTTTCCTGCCAGAAGGCGGGACAGGGCGGAGAGTGGCGGCGGGGGCGAGATGGACGGGGTGCGGCCTGTTTTCAGTGCTCTGGGCATCAGGCGCTCCCCCGCGCATCGGCAGTTACCATTAGCGTCCCGCACCAATATGGGAGGACGCGGCGGTCGGGGCCCCGGAAAATTCTTCGGTCGGACCGGGGCGACGATTAGCGTGTTGGCAGATGCATATTGCTTTGCCGCTTCGCGCCTCGCAGACGCACTCGACCGGCAAATCCGATGGTGCGACGCCAAGGCGTTGGCAACATGCAACATTCGAATGCGGAAGAAAAGGCTTTCGCGCCGTGAGCGAAAACAACGGGAACTTTCTGCCGGGCATCAACCAAACGTCAAGTTCCATGCGTTAGCGTTACGCAAAAGCCGTGGACAGAACCGCGGCATGTGCGATGGTGTAGTGATGCGGGTTCAACAGTTATTTTTGGCTATGTCAGCCGGTCTGGCGCTCTGTGGCGCCGGCCTTGCGGATCAGGAGGTCCGGGACGTCCGCTTCGGTGTGGAGGTCGCGACGACCCGCGTGGTCATCGAGATGTCCGAGCCGACAGAGTTCCGCGCCTTCACGCTCGATGGCCTGTCTGATCGCCTGGTTGTCGATCTGCCGCAAGCGAGGTGGTCGGTCGCCAATCTTGTATCGGGTGAGGGTGTTGGTCACGGCCTCGTTGATGCATTCCGGTTCTTTGACAATTCGACGTCGAGTTCCCGCGTGGTGTTCGAGCTGGACCACCCCGCTGTCATCGTCAACCAATTCGCTCTCGACCCGGCATCGCCTGGCGGCAATCACCGCTTGGTGATCGATGTCGAGCGCACGAGCGTCGACAGTTTCCAGACGGCCTCCGGTTTCAACCATACGCGGGCCGAGTCCCTTGATTCGCTGATCGCCGAGCGCGTCGAGGCGGTTTACGTGCCGCCGCAGCGTGATCGCCGGGTGATCGTGATCGATCCGGGCCATGGCGGCCGCGACCCGGGCTCCATCGGCCGCAGTGGAACGCATGAAAGCCAGGTCAATCTGGAAGCCGCGCGTGAATTGCGCCGGCAGCTGGAAGCGACCGGTCGATATGAAGTCCTGATGACCCGTGATCGCGATATTTACCCGTCCTGGGAAGAGCGTGTCGGTGTCATGGAAGAGGCCCGGGCCGACCTGTTCCTGTCGATCCACGCGGACAGTTCGAGCAATGCCGATGTCCGGGGCGCGGCTGTCTATACCTTGAACGACCGGGCCGAGAACCGTGCCCGCGCCCGTGCCCGCGAAGATTCGAGCCATACCCAGCAGGCCGACGTGAACAATATCCTGGTCGAGCTGGAATTGCGCGAGAAGCGGAACCAGTCCTCGGCCTTCGCCGAAGTCCTGCTGGAGCATCTCGACGATGCTGGCCCGCTTCTGGCCAACCCGCACCGTCAGGCCAATCTGTTCGTCCTGCTCGATCCGCGCGTGCCGGCTGTCCTGCTGGAAATGGGTTTCGTGACCAACCGGACCGATGAGAACAATCTCAACTCCGCCTCGGCCCGTCGCCGTCAGATGGAAGCGGTGACGCGGGGCATCGACAGCTATTTCGCCCGTCGTGGTGATGATGGCGAGTTGTTGGACCAGACGGCGATTGCACTTCCGGCTCGCTGACTCCCTTTCAACTCGGTACAAGCGCGGCCATAATGCCGCCGTGTCGTCATGCTCAAACGACACCCTGACCAGCGGGTAGAGCGGCCAGAGGGCAAAATGAAACTCTTCACCTTGCGTAATGTGTTGCGGGCGGCCCTGTGGGGCGGTGTCGCAGCGGCCGTTCTGGCCGTCATCGGCTTTATCACCGTGGCGGTTTACGTCGTGCGTGTGACCGACGACCTGCCCGACTATCAGCAACTGGCCGAGTACGAGCCGCCAATCATGAGCCGGGTTCATGCCGGTGACGGTCTGCTGATCGCCGAATATGCACGCGAACATCGTGTCTTCGTGCCGATCGCCAATATCCCGCAGAATGTCGTCCATGCCTTCATCTCGGCCGAAGACAAGAATTTCTACGAGCATGGCGGGCTGGATTTCCGCGGCATCATTCGCGCGGGCCTGTCCAATATCTCCAATGTATTGCAGGGCCGCCGTCTGGAAGGCGCTTCCACGATCACCCAGCAGGTGGCCAAGAATTTCCTGCTGTCGAGCGAGCAACGCCTCGAGCGCAAGGTGCGCGAAATGGTGTTGTCACGCCGGATCGAGCGCGCTTTCACCAAGGACCAGATCCTCGAGCTTTATCTGAACGAAATTTACCTGGGGAATCGCGCTTATGGCGTTGCTGCAGCGGCGTTGAACTATTTCGGGCGCTCGCTTGACGAGCTCGAACTGCACGAGATCGCCTATCTCGCAGCCTTGCCCAAAGGCCCTGCCAACTATCATCCCGATCGCCATCATCAAGCCGCGCTGGAACGCCGCAACTGGGTGCTCTCGCGCATGGCCGATAATGGTTATGTCACCGAGGAAGCGGCTCGCGAAGCCATGGCGCGCCCGCTCGAGACCGTCGACCGGCTGTCCGGCGCCACTTATACGGCCGCCGAATATTTCGTCGAGAATGTCCGACGCGAGGTCTTCTCTCTCTATGGCGAGGACGAGCTTTATGATGGCGGGCTGTCGATCCGGACCACGCTCGACACCCGCATGCAACTGGCCGCCCGTAGCGCCCTGCGCAACGGCTTGGAAGCCTATGATCGCCGTCATGGATATCGCGGTGCCTTGGAATCCATCGAACTGGGCGAGGGGTGGATGGAACGCCTCGCCGCCGCCGAAATTCCGCGCGATCTCGATGAAGGTTGGCTGCAAGCTGTCGTCCTCGAGACAACGGGCAGCGATGCCCGGATCGGCCTGCTGAGCGGCGAAGAGGGCGTGATCCCGATGGCCGCGCTGGAATGGGCCCGCGAGAATCTGCCCGATGGCGAGATCGGGCCGCCGGTCTCACGTCCCGCCGAAGTCCTGACAGCGGGCGATGTGATCCTGGTGGAGAGCATCGCCGATCAGGAAGGCTTCGTTGAAGGCCAATATGGCCTGCGTCAGGTGCCCGCGATCAATGGTGGCATCATGGCGATGGACCCGCATACCGGCCGTGTGCTGGCGATGATGGGTGGCTATTCCTTCCAGCACAGCCAGTTCAACCGGGCGACCCAGGCCCGTCGTCAGCCCGGTTCGGCGTTCAAGCCTTTCGTCTACGCCTCGGCGCTGGACAATGGCTATACGCCGGCCAGCCTGATTCTGGATGCGCCTTTCATCGCCACCGGCGGCGCGGATGAGCGTTTTTACATGCCGTCCAACTATTCCGAACGCTATTACGGCATGTCGACATTGCGGCTCGGGCTGGAACTCTCGCGAAATGTGATGACGGTCCGGCTCGCCCAGGAAATGGGCATGGCGCCGGTTGTCGAGTATGGCACGCGCTTTGGCATTTATGACGAGTTGGAGCCGGTGCTTGCGATGTCGCTTGGCGCCGGTGAGACGACGCTGTACCGGCTGGTCTCGGCCTATGCCGCGATGGTCAATGGCGGACGGCGTGTCGAACCAACCATCATCGACCGGGTTCAGGACCGCAGCGGGTCGACGATTTTTGCCCACGAAGTCCTGCCTTGCGAAACCTGCGATGCCGAAGCCTGGGACCAGCAGGACGTCCTGGAACCGCTTTTCCCGGAAACCCGTGAAGAGGTGATCGATCCGGTGACCGCCTATCAGGTCGTGCACATGCTGGAAGGCGCTGTCCAGAGCGGTACCGGTACAGCCTTGCGGCCGCTGCCTTGGACCCTGGCCGGCAAGACCGGCACGACCAATGATTTCCGCGATGCCTGGTTCATGGGTTTCGGTCCCGACCTCGTCGTCGGTGTCTATGTCGGCTTTGATACGCCCTACCAGCTCGGGTCCGGCGAAGCCGGCGGCCGGGTTGCGGCGCCGATTGCGCGTGATTTCCTTGAAGTTGCACTGGAAGGCTATCCCGTCGCCCCTTTCCGCGTGCCGCCGGGTGTTCGCCTGGTGCCGATCCACCGGGTGACCGGTGAGCCGGGCGTGCTGGGTCAGTCCGGGGTGATCCTCGAAGCTTTCCGGCCCGGCACGGAGCCATCGCGCCAGACCGATGAGGAAGAAAGCGGGCTTAGCTTTGCACGGTCCTCGGTCAGTGATGACCCGCTCGCTTTTCTGCTGAATGAGCAGGAAGACGAGGAAGAAGAAGAGGACGATGAACTTGGCGGTCTCTACTGAGACATCCGGGGCTCGCCTGTATGGAGCGGCTTGTCTCAGCAGGCCGCTCTGATTATCTCCTTGTGACTGATCTCTTTGCCGAATCGCAGGATTGATTGCCCATGCGCGCAGACATCCAGACCCTGTCCGACGAAATCCAGCAGGCAGTTGGCCTGCTGAGGAGGCGTCTTTGACTGGGATACCGCCCAAAAACGCCTCGACGAGCTGAACGCCAAGTCGGAGGCTCCGGACTTCTGGAACGAGCCGCAGCAGGCCCAGGCCCTGATGCGTGAGCGCAACCGGCTGGAGGCGGCGATAAACACGGTCGTTGAGGCCGAGCAGGACCTCTCCGACAGTATCGAAATCATCGAACTGGCCGAGATGGAAGACGATTCCGACATGGTCGAGGAGGCCGTTGCCGGTCTGTCACGTCTCGCCGAACGCATGCGCCGGGCCCAGCTGGAGACGCTGCTCTCCGGAGAAGCGGACGGCAATGACGCTTTTGTCGAAATCCATTCGGGCGCCGGCGGTACCGAGAGCCAGGATTGGGCGGCCATGCTGGCGCGCATGTATACGCGCTGGGCCAATGCCCACGGCCACAAGGTCGAAGTGATGGAAGAGCAGGCCGGGGAAGAAGCCGGGCTCAAATCGACCACCATCCTGGTCAAGGGCGAAAACGCCTATGGCTGGCTGAAAACCGAGGCCGGCGTGCACCGGTTGGTACGAATATCACCGTTTGATTCCAGCGCCCGTCGTCACACCAGTTTCTCCTCGGTCGGCGTCTATCCGCAGATCGATGACGCGATTGATGTCGATATCGATGTCTCGAAGGTTCGCACTGACACCTATCGGGCCTCGGGGGCTGGCGGCCAGCACATCAACAAGACTGATTCCGCTGTCCGGTTGACCTATGACATGCCCGGAGAGGAAAAGCCGGTCGTCGTCCAGTGCCAGAATGACCGTTCGCAGCACAAGAACCGCTCTCGCGCGTGGGAGATGCTGCGAGCCCGGGTTTACGAGATCGAGCTGCAGCGCCGTGAGGCCGCGGCCCAGGCCGAAGCGGACAGCAAAAGCGAGATCGGGTGGGGCCACCAGATCCGTTCCTACGTCCTTCAGCCCTATCAGATGGTCAAGGACTTGAGGACCAACGTCGAAACCTCCAATACCGGCGGTGTTCTGGACGGTGATCTGGATGATTTCATGGCCGCTGCCCTGGCGGCGCGGGTTGGTGGCGAAGAGGACAAGGACTAGTCCTCATCGCTATCTGCGCGGCCTGCAGCCAGCAGGTCTGACATCGCATTTACGTATCGGGCAAATGCGGCGCGACCGGCTTTCGAGATGCGCACGCGGGTCAGCGGTTTTCGGCCAAGGAAGCTTTTCTCGATCGTCACGTATCCGGCGTCCTCGAGCTTGCGCAGGTGGACTGACAAATTTCCCTGTGTTGCCTCGAGCGCTGCCTTGAGCTCGTTGAAATCGGCGGCTTCAGCTTGGACGAGAAAAGTCATCACGCCCAATCGGAGGCGTCCGTGGATGACTTCGTCAATCTGGCCGATCGGGGGCGTGCTCATCGGCTGGGCTCAGTTTGCCGCACGCGCAAGGCGCAGGAGCACGAAGCCTGGCAATGCCATCAGCAGCAACAAGGCCAGGGCGACGACCAGATTGAACAGGGGCTGACCCATAGTGAGGCCCAGCGCCGCCGCGGCGGTAAACCAGCCCAATGCGACCAACCCGTACCACAGGCGTTTTTGCAGTCTCGCCGCGACAAACCAGGCCCCGCCCTGGATCGCGAATACGACCGGGACGTAGTAGAGCCAGAGCGAGAAGTCGTCCAAGCGGATAGCGTTGAAGCCGAACACAAACACCATGGCGAGGTTCATCAGTCCGGTCGCCTGGAAGGCCGCCTCATAGGCTTTTCGCGTTGTTGTCCCGGTGGGTTGATGCCTGTCATTCCACAAAACGATGATCAGAATGACCAGAAAGCCGCCCGTCCCCCCGATCGCCGCTGCAAGGTGCATCCAGCCGGGAACCGGAAAGAGGCCGCTGGCTCCCGCCCAATGAACAAGGGTCTGAGCGCCATACAAAAGCCCTGCGGCCATCAGCAGCTGACCGAAACCGGGTGACGGCCTCGGATCGCCTTCGGCGAGCGTTCGCAGGAAAGCCAGGTCGGCGCGGGCACTATCCAGATCATCAGACATTGCTGTTCCCTCGGGTTCGGGCTGGCACGCCAGACAAGTGGCGTGCCAGCAGTGTGGCGTGATTCAGGTCGTCGCGTCTGCGGGTAGGGCTGTTGCGGTCTTGCGGGACGGTCCGTGGCGTCGCCCGTTCAACCAGCCACCGACCCAGCTATTGCGCACCAGGAGCTGATAGCTTGCCAGCAAGACCGTGAATGTCACCGCCAGGATCAACGCGAATTTGACCAAGGCCGGCAATTCAAGGTCGGAGACCGCGACCTGGAGTGCCATGACCAGCGGCAGGTGAAGCAGATAGACCCAGTAGGACGCATCGGCGAGGTAACGCCAGACGCGGTTCTCCCTGGCGAAAACATGCAGGGCCGCGCCGGTCAGGCCAAAGCCCCAGGTCCAGACTGCCATGGCATAGGCGATTGCGACGGGGGCACGGTCCATCCCGGCCACGACGGGCATGAAATTCGGCGTCATCCCGACTTCCATGACCAACCAGCTGGTCAGCCCGATGGCGGCCAGAAGGTTGAGATGCCACATGTTTTTCCAGGCTTTCAGGACCAGGTCGCTGCGCCGATGGATGGCCCATCCGGCGGCGAACGCAGTGCCATAGGCGATCAATGCGCCGGTGTTGGGCAGGAAGCCGGTGTCAGGCGTCGGGATGCCAAACCAGCTCATCCACATGGGTGTCATGATGAACCACGCCGCCAGCGGAGCCGCCAGAACAAGAAGACCAAGCGGCGAACGCGCCAGAAGTCCGGTGAGGCGGTCGATCATGCGTCCGACATGATCCTGGCGGTCCACCAGTCCCATGACAGCGGAAATCGGTGTCGCGACGGCATAGAAGATCAACAACAGATACAGGAACCACAAATGGGTCAGCGGGAAGGTCGCCAGGGTGAGAGGCGGCGACTCGCCCTCTGGCATTTCTCCGCCATTGGCCTTGACCGCGCCCCAGATCAGCGCAGCCACAATGGCCGCGAAAACCGGGAGCCAGAAGGTCACCAGCGGGAGTGCGATACGTCGGCCCCGATCAGCGATGAATCCCGGCAGGCCGCGGCGTTGCAGGACAAGGCGCCCGAAATAGCCGGCAATCAGGAAGAACAGGGCCATCCGGAATATATGGGGGACATAGAAGGCAAGGCTGAAGGGCGCCGCGGCCTGGCTGTCCTGGATAATCCAGATGGGGATGCCCGGGATGAAGGACATCGAGGCGTGCAGGATAACGCCAAGGAAGAGCGCGATCGCTCTGACAGCATCAAGCGCGTGGATGCGGGGCGGTGAAAGGTTGGCCATGGAAAGCTCCGAATTGTGATTGGGAGCGGTATATCAAAAACAAGTTTAAAATACAAACTTGTTTTTGAACTCCCTCGGAACAGGGTGAAACAGGCCAGCCAGGATGACCGGGCAGGATCTGGTCCCGAAAAAAAAGGTGGGTGCGGCGTGGTAAGCGGCCAAAGAAAAAGCCGGCACCCATCGGGAACCGGCTTCTTTCACTTACATGTCGCGGAGCCTAGAAGCCCGACTTGGACGCCACTGGCGGCTCGAGCGATCCCAGCGGATCCTGATCCTTGGACGGCGCGGGCGGCTTGCTGTCGGCCTTGGCAGAGGGTTCTGACTTGACGCCATTGTCCTTGGCGGCCGGCTTCGTCGTGCTGGAACTGTCTTTCAGCGGGTCCGATGAATGGCGGCAATGGCCATCGAAGAATGCGCCGCTCTCGACGGAGAGAGCCGCATGGACAATATCGCCCTCGATGCGAGCGGTCGATGCGAGCTGCACCTGGCGGGCGCGAACACTGCCGGTCACCCGGCCGCGGATCACGACGGTTTCAGCTTGAACTTCGCCTGAAACGGTCGCGTCTTCACCAATGATCAGCGAGCCCGCACGCACATCACCATCGACCGTGCCATCCAGCTGGATTTCGCCGTCGGAAACGATGGTGCCGGTCAGAACCAGATCACCGGAGAGAATGGAGGGGGCTTTCGATTTCATGGCAGTCCTTTTCGGGGAGGCGCTGAACGCACCGGTCTCGGGAGACGAAGAGTCTTTGTTACCCTTGTTGAACATATTGGCCAGCTCTCAATAAACGCTCGGGATCGATTGCCGATCCGTTATACCAGACTTCATAGTGCAAGTGTGTGGCGGTACTGCGTCCTGTCGACCCCATGCCCCCGATACGCTGGCCGCGTTCGACAGTATCACCACGTCGCACGTCGATTTCATGGAGATGTGCATAGCGGGTCACAAACCCATAGCCATGGTCGACCTCCACAGTCCGACCATAACCGCCCCGCCAGCCGGCGTAAATGACACGGCCCGGTCCGGTTGCCTCGATCGGTGCTCGCCGATAGGCAGCGAAATCCATCCCGCGATGGGAGGTCGGTCGGCCGTTGAACGGATCGATCCGAACGCCGAAATCACTGGTGTGCCGATAGGTGTCGCCAACAGGCTCACCGAGAGGCCCGGCTTCGACAAAATCTTCCAGCTCTTCGACTTCCAACAGGCGCGACGCGATCCGCGCAATGCGGCTTGAAAACGCCTGGTCCAGATTGACGGATGAGGACGCGAAGGCGCCGGATTCGGAAATCGGGATGAACGGGCCGCCGGTCTCGGTCGTGTCGCGATTGTCGGCGATGACGGTTTCAAGGTCGAGACCGGTCAGGCGCAAGACGGCGCGCAGGTTCTGCAAGCGGGCTTCGGTGGCATCTTCAGCCTGGGCGAGAACACTGTCCTGTTCGCCCATCAGATAGGTGATCTGGTCTTCGGCTTCGCCTGACGCTGTTGCGGCGATCGCGATCAGCGGATCACGGGATTCCCGCGGCGTGGGGTCAGCCGGCGTCGCCGCCATCAGGATGCGCCCGTCAGCGAGTGCGGGAGAGGGCTCCATCTCCTGACCCGTCAGCTGCTCCGCGAATTCGACCAGCTGACGCAAGGTCTCGTGGCGCATCTGGAATTCGTAGGCCGTGCGATCAAACTCTTCCATCCGCGATTCCATCAGCGAAATGGCAGTCGCTTCCGTGGCCCGCGCTTCAGCGACCAGGCGATGGGATTCGACCCGTTCGAGCTCTATCTCGTGTTCCTTGGCGGCCATGGCCTGGCCATGGAAGGCCACCGAAACGGTCGAGTAACACAACCAGCCAGCCAGCACGGTCGCACCGAGCAGGGCCGAAATCTGTACCGTAGTGGAAATCGCAAAATAGCGGACCTGACCATCGGAACGATGGTAGATCTGCCGGTCTGGAAACCAGCGTTGAGCCGTTCCCCAAACAGCTTCTTTCACTCGTGTGAACATGCAGTACGCCGCTTTGTTCCGTTTGCCCCGGGCCCCAAGGCGTGCATGTGACACAAAATCAGCCCGAATATCAACAAGTCCGTTGCAAGAGATGCGCCGGACTAGGTGAGGGATTGGTAAAATTCCGGGAAAAGCTCGGCTGACGCACGCGCCTCGTCATTGAATGGCGGTTTCAAAGCGCCACCATAATGCTTGTGTACAAGGGATTTGAACCAATTCGCCGGATCTTTCCCCGCGCGAGCGGCCAGATGTCTGAACCAACGAACGCCTGCTGCGACATGTGCGATTTCTTCAGTGTAGATGACACGCAGGCAGTCGGCGCTATCGGTATCACCGACCGAGACAAGCCGGTCGATCATTCCGGGTGTCACGTCGAGGCCGCGGGCCTCGAGGACCATGGGCGCAATGGCGATGCGCGCGGCGAGTGATTCCCGGGTCGCGGTAGCGGCATCCCAGAGGCCGTCATGTGCCGGCATGTCGCCATAGGCGCCGCCCAACTTCGCCAATCGATCGGAAATGAGCCTGAAGTGTCGGGCTTCGTCATCGCCGACAGAAATCCAGTCGCTGACAAAGTCATGACGGCGTTCATCGGCAATTGCCTTGTCGGCGGCAAAACGGGCCACAAGGTCAAAAGCGAGGTCGACCGCGTTCAACTCGATATGGGCAACCGCATGCAGCAGGGCAATCCGGCCAGCGGGTCCGTTCAGGCGCCGCCTCGGAACATCGCCCGGCGCTACCAATTCAGGCCGGGTCGGTCGGGCCGGCCGATCCGCGACTGGCTTGGCGGTCTCCGGGATTGTGCATGCCCCGCCGCGCCAGAGCGCGGCGACCGCGTGGGCCTGTTTGGCCTTTTCATGCGGGTCGGCGGTTTCGAGCACCGCCCGGGCGAGCGCCGTTATGTCTGTGGTGTCAGCCAAGTGCGCGGACCGCTTCGAGTACTTCTTCGACATGCCCCTTGACCTTGACCTTGTGCCAGATGCGCACGAGGCGCCCCTCGCGATCAATCAGGAAGGTCGAGCGATCAATGCCCATGTACTCGCGTCCATACAGCTTCTTGAGGACCCAGGAGCCATAAGCCTCGATCACTTCGGCTTCGGGATCCGAAACCAAACTCACCTCAAGCCCATGTTTGGCCTTGAAATTGTCGTGTCTTTTGACGCTATCCTTCGACAGGCCGATGATGACAGCGCCAGCGTCGCGGAAAGCTGCGCTGGCGGCAGTGAAATCGAGCGCCTGCGTGGTACAGCCGGGAGTGTCGTCCTTCGGATAGAGATACAGGACGACGATCTGGCCACGCAGGTCCGCGAGGTCGATCGTGCCGCCGCCGTCGGCGGGCAATTTGAATGTCGGAGCAAGGTCGCCGGTTTTGAGTTCACTCATGTCATTTCCCCGTCTGGTTTCGCCTGCAAGGCCGTCAATGGCGAGTAATGTGCGGTTCCAGGTCGCTGCGTCCAGTGCGCCGACTGCGGGAAGGCAGGTCTGAATGCTGCGCAAGTCCGCCAAATGGACCCTGATCTATCTGCTGGAGGCCGTCGCGGCCCTGTTGGCGCTGACGATTTTCGCGATCGGCTTTGTGCTTTGGAGGTTGTCGTCAGGACCGGTGGAGCTGGAATTCCTGCGTGAGGATGCGCAGGCTATGCTGGCCACCGCCTTTGAGGGTGAAGTGGTTGCGCTCGGCTCGCTGCAGGCGCGCTTTGAACCGTCAACCCGTGCGATTGTGCTGGTCGCGACCGATGTCACGGTCGCCGAGGCCTCCGGCGAGGTTGTGACCCGGGCACCGCGAATCGAAGCGGGTCTCGCTGCCGATGCCCTGATCTTCGGGCGGATCGAACCGGTTGAATTGACCATTGATGGTGGCTCGGTGTCGATTGTGCGGCGCGCTGACGGGGCTGTGGGCGCCGGCCTGGGTGGTGTCGACCGGATATCTTCGACCGCCCGACTGCCCGAGCGGGGCGGCGATGACAGTGTATCCCTGTTCGAGATCCTGGCGTCGTCCGATGCTCCGGCTCAACTGGATCGCCTCCGGCATGTCCGGATTTCCAATGCGGCAGTGCGGGTCGTCGACGATGTGGCGGGCCTGGCCTGGTTCATTGATTCCGCAGGCGTGTCGCTGGACCGGGATGACGCGCGAATCCTGGCCGAAGTGGAGGGGCGACTGGCCACCCCATCCGGCTTTGCGCCGGTTGATCTGAGGCTTCGGGCCGGCACAGGGCTGGAGAGTTTGTTGCTCGAAATGAGCTTCAGCGATCTGTCGCCGGCGGGCATTCTGCCAGATACCGGCCCGGCCTCTGCCTTGAGGGCGCTCGACGCCCCGATCGCGCTCGATTTCGTGGTCGATGCGACCCGCGAGAACGGTATTCGCACGGCGTCACTACAGCTCGATATCGGGGCCGGCCAGATTCTGGTCGATGGCGAGACGCACGCATTCGAAGGGGCCAATCTCTATGCCAGTTTTGACCCGGTCGAGCGGGTCATGACCTTGCATGGCGGGCAGGCGAGGTCCGAGCTGTTCGCTGCATCGATCGAGGGTCGATTGACCGAAATCGGCAATTATGACGGGGCCCTGCCTAGAAGGGCGCGTTTCGAGTTGGCGCTTGGCCCGGGATTCGTCGATGTGGGGCCGGTTTTCGAGCGCGCGCCCGAATGGGGCCTGCTGGCGGCGTCGGGAGAAATCCGGCTGGACGAGCTGGCCCTGACCCTGGATCGACTGGATGTCGAGATCGACACCATCCGGGCCGAGCTGACCGGCGGGATTCAACTGGAACAGCGACCTGACGGTAGTTGGTTGCCCAATTTGCAGTTGGAGGGCCCGATTGCCGGCGACATCCAGCCCGAAACCGTTCTGGCCTACTGGCCGGTGGAGCTTGCCGATGGCGGCCGCGAGTGGGTCAGCGAGGGCATTCTGGGTGGGCGTTTCTACAATGCCCGGTTTTTCCTGGACCTGCCCGGAGCCGCGATTGAGGCCGGTGTGCTCGACAATGATCGCATGCAGTTGGGCTTCGATTTTGAAGACGCGCATGTGCGCTATATTTCGACCATGACCCCGGTGACGGCGGGCCGAGGCTCGGCGGTCCTGCATGGCAATTCATTCGAAGTAACGCTGGAGCACGGCTGGGTTGGAGACATCGAGCTCGTCGACGCTTTTGTCGATTTGCCCCGTCTGAACCCGAAAGGGGCGATGGCCCGGTATGGCGGATTGGCGCGCGGGTCGGCGTCTGACCTGTTGGCGCTGATCGATGAGGATCCACTCTTTCTGGTTTCGGATTATGGGCTGGACCCTGCCCTGGTGGGTGGCCAGGGCGAAATGCGGTTTGAAATCCATCGCGCCATGCTCACCGACGTCGAACCGGAGGACATTCCTTTCTTCATCACCGGGCGCTTCCATGAGGCCTCGCTCGACATTCCGGGTACCGACTATGCGTTGAGTGAGGGCGAGGTCGAGCTGGAGGCGAGCCAGGCAGGGCTTCAAGCTATCGGTACCGCGCAATTGTTCGACGCTCCCGTGCGGATCGACTGGCGCGAGAGCTTCGGCTTGCCGGACGATGAGCCGTCGACCCGTATCGGCCTGGAAACGGTGATCAACGCGCGGACCCTCGACCGCTTCAACATGCCGGTACGACGTTTTCTCGATGGGTCCATCCGTATCGCAGCTGAAGCGGTGTCCGATGGTCTCGACTTCCGCTCGGTCCAGATTGAAGCCGACCTACGAGACGCGCTTGTGGAAATTCCCGGGGATGTCTGGGCGAAAGAGGTTGGCGAACCGGGCATGGCGGCACTCAACCTGGCTGAGCGGGAAGGCGGCGGGTTCGACCTGGACTCGATCAGTCTCGAAGCCAGCGGAGTCGGTCTGCAGGCCACGGCCGGTCTGAGCGCTGCTGGAGCTCTCGAAGATATCGCTATCGAACGGCTGTTCGTGGACGGCTTGCTGGACCTGGCGGGAGAGATATCGCCATCGGTCGTACCCGGTGATCCACTTCGGGTTCGGCTGACCGGGCAATATGCGGATGTCAGCGCTTTCATACCGCAGCTCACGACGATCGGTGGAGAAGGCGGGATCACGCTGCCCCTGTCATTGCGAGCCGATATCGGTCGCCTGATCCTGTCCGAACAGAGCGTTCTCGATCATTTCAACCTGATCTGGCACAGCGAAGCTGCCGGCATTCGTGCGGTTTCGGTTTCGGGGAATGCCACCGACGGACCTTTTCAGGCATCGTTTGGCGCCAGTGAGGCCGGCGAACAGCGGGACTTCCACATCGAAGCGCAGTCGTTGCAACGCATCTCGGCCCTGTTGGGAATTGAAGGGTATGCGTTGGGCGGTCAGGTCTCCGTGCTTGGCAGCGCGCCGCCGCTCGGGACTGACGGCCCGCTCACCGCGCGTGTCGAAGTCCGGGATCTCACCCTGGTCCGGGTTCCGGTGCTGGCCAGGATCCTGGCCGCCGGCTCCTTCCAGGGGCTTGGCGCGTTGCTGAATGGCGAAGGGATCAGCTTTGACGCCGTCGATGCGGACATAGCCTATGAAGACGGGTTGTTGACCATTGGTGACGGCCGGGCCCAGGGCAGTGCATTGGGCGTGACGGCTGCGGGCACCGTCGATTTCGCTGGCAGTCAGGCCGCTATCGACGGGAATCTGGCACCGTCCTACGTGATCAACTCGATGTTGGGCGGTCTGCCGGTGATCGGCGAGGTTCTTGTTTCCCGCCCGGGTGAGGGCGTGATCGGCATCACCTATTCGGTTGAAGGCCCCTTCGACAGCCTGACGGTCTTCGCCAATCCGCTTTCTGCGCTGGCCCCGGGCGTGTTCCGACGGATGTTTGAAGGCACCGCTGCCGAGCGTGCGGCCCGGGAGCGGGCCACCGAGGAGTCGGATGCCACGGCCGGGACCGCGGTGCCCGCGGAGGGCGGGCCCGAGATTCCTGCGGACGAACCGTCTGGTCCCGGGCTCTCAGATGGTGATCAGGCCGATCCGGAGCCGGGCCATGCAGACGAAGCCCCTGATGACAATTGATCAGACGGGTTTGGCCAGGGCGTGCCGCTTCTTGCCGATCGACAGCTTGATTGTACCGTCAACGACGTGCTGCGCGCTCGCCTTCTCGAAAGGGTCAGTCAGGACCTGATCATTCACCTTGGCCGCACCCGCCTTGATGTGTCGGCGCATCTCGCCATTCGATGCGGCCAGCTCTGCGGCGACAAACAGGCTCATCAACGTGACCTCTCCTGTGTTGAGTTGTTCGAACTCGATGGTCGGGAGTGCCGCCCCACTGCCGCCCTGGGCGAAGGTCTGCCGTGCCGTGGCTTCGGCCGCGCTGGCTGCATCGGCGCCGTGAAGCAGGGTTGTTGCTTCATTGGCGAGGCGAATCTTGGCGTCGTTGATTTCCGCGCCTTCCAGGGCTTCCAGGCGAGAGATCTCATCGAGCGGGAGGTCCGTGAACAGGCGCAGGAACCGGCCGACATCCGCGTCTTCGGTGTTGCGCCAGAACTGCCAGTATTCGTAAGAGCTGCGCATGTCGGCATTGAGCCAGACTGCGCCATCGGCGGTCTTGCCCATTTTTGCACCTGATGACGTGGTGATCAGCGGCGTGGTGAAACCGTAGACTTCCTTCTGGTCGACGCGGCGACACAGCTCGACACCATTGATGATATTGCCCCACTGATCGCCACCGCCCAGCTGCAGGGTGCAGCCATAGCGCCGATTGAGCTCAAGGAAGTCGACCGCCTGCAGGAGCATGTAGTTGAACTCAAGGAAGGTCAGCGGCTGTTCGCGATCCAGGCGCAGCTTGACCGAGTCGAACGTCATCATCCGGTTGATCGTGAAATGCGGGCCGAATTTACGCAGGAATTCGATATAGCCGAATTCCGACAGCCACTCGTCATTGTTGACGAGGACGGCGTCAGTTGGTCCGTCGCCGATCTGAACCAGCGGCCGGAAGGCTTGCAGGATGCCGTTGATGTTGGCGTCGATCGCGTCGTCCGTGAGCATCGAGCGCGACTTGTCCTTGCCCGACGGGTCACCGATCTTGGTGGTGCCGCCGCCCATCAGGATGATCGGCTTGTGACCGGCCTGCTGGATCCGCCGCAGCATCATGATCTGTACGAGTGAGCCGACATGCAGGCTGGTCGCCGTCGCGTCAAAGCCGATATAGCCCGTCACCACGCCATCCATGGCGGCCTTGTCGAGGCCTTCAATATCGGTGGCCTGGTTGAGGTAGCCGCGTTCAACGAGATCGCGGACCAGCTGGGACTTGTAATCGCTCATGAAGATGTCTCCTGATAGGACGCTTCTAGGTCGACTGGCGCGCCGGGAAAAGAGGGGGCCTGCATGAAGCGGATCATAGGTTTGATGAGCGGCACTTCGCTCGATGGCATTGATGCAGCCTTGCTTGAGACGGATGGGGACGAAGTTCGTCGCTTTGGTCCTGGCGAAACGCAGCCCTATTCAGAGGATGATCGGGCCGTATTGCAGGATGCGGTGGATCGGTCGCTGACCTGGGGATTTGCGGGGGACAGGCCTGATTTCTCCGCTGCCGAGCGGGTGTTGACCTTGCGCCATGGCCTCGCAGTCCAGCGTGTTCTGGACGCGGCCGGCTTGGCTGCATCCGATATCGACCTGGTCGGCTTTCACGGCCAGACCGTGCTTCACAGGGCGCCAACCGATGGCCGCAACGGCCAGACCTTGCAGATCGGCGATGGGCAGGCGCTCGCCACTGCGACCGGCATTCCGGTTGTCCATGACTTTCGGTCCGCAGATATGGAAAGGGGCGGGCAGGGCGCGCCGCTGGCCACACTTTATCATGACGCATTGGCGCGCCAGTCTGGCCTCGACCGTCCGCTGGCCGTGCTTAATCTGGGCGGCGTCGCCAATGTCACCTGGCTGGCGCCCGATCCGGATCCCGTCGCCTTCGACACCGGACCGGCCAATGGCTTGATCGACGCCTGGTGCCATCGCATGATCGGACAGGCCTATGATCATGGTGGCGAGCTGGCGGCGCGTGGCAGGATCGATCAGGCCGCGCTCGATGTTTTGATGACGCATCCCTTCTTCGCGCTGAAACCACCGAAATCGCTCGACCGCTGGGATTTTACACTCGACCCGGTGCTTGACCTTGCCGCCGAAGACGGCGCCGCGACCCTCACAGCGTTCACGGCGCGCACTGTTGCCGACGCGATTGCGGCGCTGGGCCGTCCCGAACGTGTTCTGGTCACCGGTGGTGGCCGTCACAATCCGGTCTTGATGGCGGCGCTCGGTGAGGCGATCGGCCTCGAGCCGGAGCCGGTGGAAGCTGTGGGCTGGCGTGGAGACCTGTTGGAAGCCGAGGCATTTGCGTGGCTGGCCGCCCGAGTTGTGGCCGGTCTGCCGACAAGTCTGCCCTCAACGACTGGCGCCAGTGAGCCGGTCTGCGGCGGCCGGCGCGCCGACCCCTAGGGATCATTGAAAAAGCCCCGACCGATCGGTCGGGGCTTCGTTCAATCAAAGCACTGTCACGCTCAGCGCTTGCCGGTGATGGTGCGCTCGGAGCGCTCTTTCTCGACCAGGGGCAAACGGGACTCCAGATAAGTCTCGATATGGTTTTCCAGCACATCGAGATGTTCGGAGAACAGGTGGTTGGCATCCGGGACGACCTCGGTCGTGATCTCGATGCCTTTCTGGACGCGAACCTTCGACATCACCCGCTCAACATCATCCGGTGGCACGATCTTGTCGGCAGACCCGTGCACGATGATGCCCGATGCCGGGCAGGGTGCCAGGAAGGTGAAGTCGTACATGTTGGTCGGCGGGGCGACGGAAATGAAACCGGCGATCTCGGGGCGGCGCATCAGAAGCTGCATGCCGACCCAGGCGCCGAAGGAGTGACCGGCGACCCAGCAAAAGCGGGCGCCTTGGTTATAGCCCTGAACCCAGTCCAGAACCGTCGCCGCGTCAGAGAGCTCGCCAAGGCCCTGATCATAGCTGCCCTGGGAGCGCCCAACGCCGCGGAAATTGAACCGCAGAGTGGCAAATCCGCGCTTGCGGAATACGTCGTACATCATGTCGACGGACGGGTTTTCCATATGGCCGCCGCCGAGCGGATGCGCGTGCAGGATCAGGGCGATCGGTGCGGTTGGGTCTTCGCTCGGGCTGTAGCGCCCTTCAAGCCGGCCAGCCGGGCCGGGGATGATCACGTCAGGCATTCAATCTCGCCTTTTTGGGTCGTTGCGTCTGGGTCCCGAGAATATGCGGCATTTCGTCCGTTGCATGTGCACAGATGTGCGCCCATATTCTTGACTAATTCACTCGGATATTGGACGTGCGTCACTCGTATCGAGATCGGCTCCCCCTCCGGAAAGGCGGGTCTTAGCATGATCAGCCCGCTGGATGCGAGTGTTTAAGGAGGTAAACACATGAAGCTTAGCACTAAAGGCCGCTATGCCGTGATGGCAATGGCTGACCTGGCGGACGCCGCCGAGGCTGGCCCGGTTACCTTGAGCGACATTGCCTCTCGTCAGTCGATTTCATTGTCCTACCTCGAACAATTGTTCGCGAAGCTGCGCCGCGCCGACATCGTGTCGTCCGTGCGGGGGCCGGGCGGTGGTTACCGGCTCAGCCGAACGGCCAGCGAAATCCGGATTTCCGACATCATCCTGGCAGTGGACGAACCTTTGCGCGCCACGCGTTGTTCGGAGGCCAAGGGCTGCCTGAGCGACGGGCGACGTTGTATCACGCATGATCTGTGGGACGAGCTGGGTCGGCACATCTATCTCTACCTGTCGTCGGTAACGCTGGATGACGTGTTGGAGCGGCGCCTGTTCGGGTCTGCCAATGGCGCCACAGGGCGTCTCAAGCCGGCGGGCAGCAACGCCACCCACGCGGCGGAATAAACTTCATGCGGACCTATCTTGATCACAACGCGACCACACAGGTCCGGCCCAACGCGGTGGCGGCCATGACCGAGGTCATGGCGCGGGTGGGCAATCCGTCGTCCGTGCACGCTGACGGGCAGGGTGCCCTGGCGCGGGTCGAGCTTGCGCGGCGCGTAGTCGGCAAGGCGCTGCGCGCGCGGCCTGAAGATATCATTTTCACATCCGGTGGTACCGAAGCGTTGAACCTGGCGCTCCATGCCGCGATCAGCGCCGGCGGTGTCGACCGTATCATTGTCACCGCGCTGGAGCATGAAGCCGTTGCTGCGACGGCGCGGGCCAGTGGGCTTCCGGTGGAGACCTGGCCGGTCAATGCCGACGGTGTCGTCGAAATCAGCTGGCTCGCCGACCGTCTGGCCTCTTGCTCAGGTGATTATGGCCGTCCGGTTCTGGCGATGATGCTGGCGAGTAATGAGACCGGAACGATCCAGCCCGTGCAGGAGGCGGCGACCCTTGTGCGCGACGCCGGTGGGCTGACGGTGGTCGACGCGATACAGGCCGTCGGCAAGATTGACGTGGATTTTGCGGGCCTCGGGTGTGACTACCTCGCCGTCTCGGCGCACAAGTTTGGCGGCCCGCAGGGCGTTGGAGCCCTGCTCGCGGCGTGCAACGCGCCCATGGCCCGACATCATCATGGTGGTGGCCAGGAAAAGGGCCGCCGGGCCGGCACGCTCAATGTTGCAGGCATTGTCGGGCTGGCGACGGCGCTCGAGGAGGCCGTTTCATCGCTTGATGATTTTGCGTCTCTCGCAATCCAGCGCGACAAGATGGCGGTCGCAATCCGTGCGGTGGCACCGCAGATGATCGAGATCGGCGCCCGGGCGTCGCGTCTTCCCAATACGCTTGGAATGAGCTTGCCCGGTTGGCCCGGTGCGACCCAGGTGATGGCGCTTGATCTGGACGGTGTGGCGATCAGTGCCGGTTCGGCCTGCTCGTCCGGATCGTCCAAAGGGTCAAAGGTCGGAACCGCGCTCGGCCTGCCCGAAGACGCGTCACAGGGCTTCGTGCGTGTAAGCCTGGGTTGGAATTCAAAACCGGATGATGCAGACGCCTTCATCAAGGCGTGGACGGCGGCGTATGCGCGCGCCGCATTGCCATCAAAGCAAATGCCTGAAGAGGCGGTAGGATAACATGGCCGCAGTCAAGGAAACCATCGAAGACGTCCGCAATCTGGAAGCCGACAAGTACAAGTACGGCTTCACGACGGACATCGAACAGGATCTCGCCCCCAAGGGGCTGAATGAAGAGATCGTACGCCTCATCTCTGCCAAGAAGGGCGAGCCGGAGTGGATGCTGCAATGGCGCCTGGAGGCGCTCGAGCGCTTCAAGGCGATGCGGGAGCCTGAGTGGGCGAAGGTCAATTATCCCAAGATCGACTATCAGGACATCCACTACTATGCCGAGCCCAAGGACGGCGCCAAGTATGACAGCATTGACGATGTCCCCGAGGAAATCCTCGCCGACTTCGCCAAGCTGGGCATCTCGCTGAAAGAGCAGGAAGTCCTGCTAGGTGTCAAAGGTTCGGAAAATCGCGTTGCCGTTGATGCGGTGTTTGACTCGGTGTCGGTGGTCACGACCTTCAAGGCCGAGCTGGCCAAGGCCGGTGTGATCTTCTGCTCGATCTCCGAAGCCCTGCGCGAGCATCCCGATCTCGTGCGCAAGTATCTCGGCTCGGTCGTGCCGGCTTCGGACAATTTCTTTGCGACGTTGAACACCGCCGTCTTCTCGGACGGGTCCTTCGTCTATGTGCCGCCGGGCGTGCGCTGCCCGATGGAGTTGTCGACCTATTTCCGGATGAATGCGCAAGGCACCGGCCAGTTCGAACGCACGCTGATCATCGCTGACAAGGGCGCTTACGTGTCCTATCTGGAAGGCTGTACGGCGCCGATGCGCGACGAAAACCAGCTTCATGCCGCAGTGGTCGAACTGGTCGCACTGGACGATGCCGAGATCAAATATTCCACCGTCCAGAACTGGTGGCCGGGCGATGAGAACGGCAAGGGCGGGGTCTATAACTTCGTCACCAAGCGCGGCGATTGCCGGGGCAAGAATTCGAAGATTTCCTGGACCCAGGTCGAGACCGGCTCCGCCATCACCTGGAAGTACCCGTCCTGCATCCTGCGCGGTGAAAACTCGCGCGGTGAGTTCTACTCGATTGCGGTGACCAATGGTCATCAACAGGCCGATACCGGCACCAAGATGATCCATCTGGGCAAGGGGTCTACCAGCCGCATCATCTCCAAAGGCATTTCTGCCGGCCGCTCCGACCAGACCTATCGCGGCCTGGTCTCGGTCCATGCCAAGGCCGAGGGCGCCCGCAATTTCACCCAGTGCGACAGCTTGCTGATCGGTGATCAGTGCGGTGCTCACACCGTCCCCTATGTCGAGTGCAAGACGCCCAAGGCGGTCCTCGAGCACGAGGCCACGACGACCAAGCTGTCCGAAGATCAGCTCTTCTACGCCCGCCAGCGCGGGCTGGGCGAAGAAGCGGCGACGGCCCTGCTGGTCAATGGCTTCGTCCGTGATGTGTTGCAGCAATTGCCGATGGAATTTGCGGTCGAGGCGCAGGCGTTACTCAAGGTCTCGCTCGAGGGGAGTGTGGGCTAGTGAAGCGGCTTTTGCGCATCATTTGGCAAGGATTGCTTCCGGTTTGGGGGCTTTTGGTATTGTGCGCTTTGGCGGGCCAATGGCTGTACTTCGAAGTGCTCTGGCAGCCGGGTTTCCAATTTGAACGCCGGGCCGATGAGCTTGGACAGGTCATGTCGCCGTCCGGTTTGCTTTCGTTGCGGGCACGCACAGTCACAAACGGGATTGTCAGAGATGGCGAAACGAGCTGGTCGGATCCTGTGTCGGTCCTGACGCTTGTCGCAGACGATACAGAACATCCCGTCGCTTACATGTCCGTCGCGGCGAACGACGAATTATTGCCATTTGAGCAGGATGAACGGCTTGATGTCGCATGGCTGGATGAAGATCGAGCGATCGTGACGTATTGCGGTGTCCGGCTCGGTTCGATGATTAATGCGATCACTTTGAGGACTGACCCGGAGTCCATATCAAGTCCGGTTAGATTGAATGTCGAAATCGAGTTCAAACGCCGTGATGGCTGTGAGCAAGCTCCGCCGCCAGGCTTGATGTATCCCGGCAGGAGTGGCGACGCGATTTTGTTCGGGCAGACGGGTACCACTTCGACGGAAGAGGAGGAGCAACGCTAATGGTCCCTAACCCAGTCACCCATATAGACGACGCGCCGCTGGAAAACCTGGCCCATGGCGAGACCTTCTCCGCCGACCTGGCACGGCTTGGGCCGTTGATCGGCCTGCAGCAGCTGGGCTGCTGCCTGACCATCGTGCCGCCGGGCAAGACGGCCTTCCCCTATCACAATCACCACGCCATCGAGGAGGCGATCATCATCCTTGAAGGCGAGGGCACTTATCGTTTTGGCGAGGACCGTCACGCCGTGCGCGCCGGGCATGTCCTGGCGGCACCGACCGGTGGCCGCGACGTTGCGCATCAATTGCTCAATACCGGTGATGCCGATCTGAAATACATCTGCGTCTCGACGATGCAGCCGGTCGATGTGGTCGAGTATCCGGATTCGAACAAGGTTGGCGCCGTGCGCTGGTCCGAAGCCGATGGCGATGAACCGGCCTTCCGCCTACGGGCCTTCGCCGCCGAACCGGTCGATTACTGGGAAGGGGAAGACTGATATGAAACTCTACCGGAAACCCATGCTCGGCCTGTGCCTGGCCAGCCTGGTCGCGGCAACAGCCTGTGCCGATGGGGATGATGCGGGCGCTCGCGATATCGCCGTCCTGCCTGACTGTGGTGCGTTGGACTATGACGGTACACATGCGGACTGTCGGCTGGCGTTTGAGGATGACCGCCAGATGGTCTTCGACTTCACCGCCGATGCCGCAAGCGATGAGTGGGGCGAGCGGATCGAGTCCGTCGACATCACCCTTGCTGGCGCGGAAGGTCAGGTACTGCAAACCTTTGCGGACACGGCGGGTCGCAGCTTCGTCTATCCGTCGCTGGCAGATGTGGACGGCGATGGTGACGTCGATCTGCTGGTCCCCCAGGAAACCGGCAATGTGAACACGACCTCCCACGTCTGGCTGCAGGACGGCGCGCAATTTATCGCGGCGGGCAGCATTAACGGGGTCGGCATTGACCCCGTAGGCGGCGGTCTGATGGCGGTCCACGCCAGATCCAGCGCAGCCGAGTGGGAGACAACCTACTACATCGCCCGCGACAACCGATTGATTGGCCTTTTCAGCGTCTCCACCGACTTTTCCGACGATAGTTGTGCGGTCAATGACTGGGATGGCGGACTGGCCGAAGCCGGAATGACCCTCGACGACGCCACAGCGCGCTTTTGCGACGCCGACTGAACACACCTGACACGCGACAAGAAGATCGAGACCAAGATGCTGAAGATCAACGACCTCAAATGCAAAGTCGAAACCCAGGACGGTGAGGAGAAGGCGATCCTGAAAGGATTGTCGCTCGAAGTGCCGGCGGGCGAGGTCCATGCGATCATGGGGCCGAACGGCTCGGGCAAATCGACGCTGTCCTATGTGCTCACCGGTCGCGATGGCTATGAGGTCACCGGCGGGGAGATGCGCTTTGTCGGCGAGGATCTGGCCGAGCTGGCCCCGGAAGAGCGCGCCGCCCTGGGGCTCTACCTGTCCTTCCAGTATCCGGTTGAAATTCCCGGCGTTCCGACCATCACCTTCCTCAAGGAAGCCCTCAATGCCCAGCGCGCGACGCGCGGCGAGGAGGAGGTCTCGGCACCGGAATTCATGAAGCTGATCCGCGCGAAGGCCAAACAGCTCAACGTCTCCATGGACATGTTGAAACGGGCGGTGAATGTCGGCTTCTCCGGCGGTGAGAAGAAGCGGATGGAAATCCTCCAGGCGCTGGTGTTGGAACCCAAATTCCTGATCCTCGACGAGACCGATAGTGGCCTCGACATTGATGCCCTCAAGATCGTGTCCGACGGCGTCAACGCCCTGCGCTCGCCTGGGCGCGGCATGCTGGTGATCACGCACTATCAGCGCTTGCTCGACCACATCACGCCGGACGTGGTCCACGTCATGGCCAATGGTCGTATCGTCAAGTCCGGCGGCCCGGAACTGGCGCGCGAGCTGGAAGCCGAAGGCTATGACAAATATCTCGGGGAGGCGGCCTGAGGCATGACCGCAACGCTGACCCATACTCCGGCCGAACAGGCCCTGATCGACGCCCTCGATGGTGCCACAGGCTGGCGTGCGCAATTGCGCGAGGCCACCCGCAAGGATGGCCTGCCAACCCGTCGCCATGAATTGTGGAAATGGTCCGACCTGCGCCGCGCTGCCAATGACGTGACGACGGCGGGGACGCTCGAAGTTGCGGGCGCCGATGCCCTGGCGACCATTGCGGACGGTGATCGCATCGAACTGTCCGTCACGGCCTCGGGCGGCGCTTGTGCGGGTGAGGCCGAACTGGTCGTGCCTGCAGGCGTCAGGCTTGTCCTGATCGAGCGCCTCACCGGTGAGGCCGGGTCGCTGGGCAATTGGCATATGAGCATCCGGATCGAGGCCGGCGCACGGCTCGACCGCATCGTTGTTGCTGATCATCATGAGGCTGCGGTGTTTGTCGGGTCGGCTGAAATCACGCTGGCAGAGGGCGCTCATCTGAACCAGACCATGATCGATACCGGGGCGAAACTGTCTCGCAACGAGACCCATATCCATCATCCGGGGCAGGGCGCGACCGTCGATCTGGGTGGTGCCTATGTCCTCGCGGCGGGGCGTCACGCTGACAGTACGACAACTGTCCACCACGCTGGTCCCGGCTGCCAGACCAGGCAACTCGTCAAGGGCGCTGTCGCGTCGGGCGGGCACGGCGTCTTCCAGGGAAAATTCATTGTCGACCGTATCGCCCAGAAGACTGATGCGCGGATGACCCACCGCGCTCTGATGCTCGGCGAGAAGGCCGAGATCGATGCCAAGCCGGAACTGGAAATCTACGCCGATGACGTGCAATGCGCCCACGGCAACGCGCTCGGAACGCTGGATGAGACGGCCCTGTTTTACATGCGCCAGCGCGGCCTACCCGAAGCCAAGGCGCGCGCCCTGCTGATCGAGAGCTATCTTGCCGAGCCGCTCGACCAGGTCAGCGATGAAGCCTTGCGCGAGGACCTCAAGTCGATCCTGCGCCAGCGACTGGGAGCTGTGTCATGACCGCCCAGTCGACCATCACAGCGCCGCTGAACATCGAGGCCATCCGCGCGGAATTCCCGATCCTGCAGCGGGAAATCAATGGCTATCCGCTGCGCTATCTCGACAATGCGGCCTCGGCACAGAAGCCGGAATTCGTGATCGAGAGCATTGCCGGCGTCTACCGCGCATCCTACGCGAATGTGCATCGCGGCCTGCATACGCTGGCCAATGAGACGACCGAGGAGTTCGAGAAATCTCGCGAGGATGTGCGGCGTTTTCTCAACGCGTCGCGCAGTGAGGAGATCGTCTTCACCCGCGGCTCCACTGAAGCGATCAATCTGGTGGCCCACTCTTTCGGCCAGCTTCTGCAAGCCGGGGATGAGATCATCATCTCGCAGATGGAGCATCACTCCAATATCGTGCCCTGGCGCTTACTTGCTGATTCAAAAGGGTTGCTGCTGAGATGGGCACCGGTCACCGACAGTGGTGAGCTGGATTATCCACAACTGGCAGACATGGTTAATGAGCGGACGCGACTGATCGCCATCTCGCACATGTCGAATGTCACAGGCACGATCAACGACGCCGCACGGATCGTCGAAATCGCGAAATCCCGCGGCGTGCCGGTCCTGCTGGATGGGTCACAGTCCGCGGTGCATCTGCCCATTGATGTCCAGGCGCTGGATTGTGACTTTTTCGTCTTCACCGGTCACAAGCTCTATGGCCCGTCCGGTATCGGTGCGCTCTACGCGAAGGGTGATTGGCTGGACCGTTTGCCCCCTTACATGGGCGGCGGGGAGATGATTGCTGACGTCTACGAGGACCGGGTCACTTTCGCCGATGTGCCGCACAAGTTTGAGGCCGGGACACCGGCGATCGCCGATGCAATCGGACTGGGCGCAGCGATCCGTTGGGTCGAGCGGCATGACCGGATGGCGATACTCGAGCACGAGCGGGCTTTGCTGGATCGCGCCATGCAGGGGATCGCGGAGATCGACGGCCTGAGAGTGGTCGGTACAGCCCAGGACAAGGGCGCGATCATATCCTTCACCCTCGACGGCGCACACCCGCATGACGTGGCGCAGATCCTCGACAAGTACGGCGTGGCGGTGCGGGCCGGGCATCATTGTGCCCAACCGCTCATGCGGCGCATGGGCGTCAGCTCGACCGCACGCGCCAGTTTTGCCATCTACAACACCATTGAAGAGGCCGATGCGTTTGTCGACGCATTGAAAAAGGCCCGCGACTTCCTCATCTAGGTAGGACCATGACCGAACAAACCACCCGCGACGTGATTGATCTGTCCGCGCCCGCTGACGGGCAGGCGGCCAGTCCTGCTGTTCCGGCGGACGGGACCGGCGCGATCCCGGCCGACGAGCTGGCCCGCATCACCGACGCCGTCGTCGAAGCGCTCAAGACCGTCTATGATCCGGAAATCCCGGTTGATATTTACGAGCTCGGCCTGATCTACAAGGTCGACCTGGAAGACGACCGGACCCTCAAGGTCCAGATGTCACTGACCGCGCCGGGCTGTCCGGTGGCCGGGGAAATGCCCGGTTGGGTACAGGATGCCGTCGAAAAGGTGGATGGGGTCGACAAGGCCCTGGTCGATTTGACGTTCGAGCCGCCCTGGACGCCGGATCGGATGTCGGATGAAGCGCGTCTTGCGCTCAACATGTTCTAGGAGATTGATGTGGCTGTTCGTGAACGTCCCAAGGCTGTGAGCCTGACTGAAGCTGCGGCCGAGCGGGTCAAGGCGTTGATGGCCCAGCGTGGCGCCGGCTTCCTGCGCGTCGGCGTCAAGAATGGCGGCTGTGCCGGCATGGAATACGAGATGGCCTATGTCGACGCTCCGGCACCGCTCGACGAGCGTGTCGAGGACCAGGGCGTCGAGATCGTGCTGGAGTCGAAAGCGCTCCTGTTTCTGCTGGGTACCCAGATCGATTATGAAATTTCACCGCTTCATGCAAAATTCGTGTTCAACAACCCCAATCAGACCGACGCTTGTGGCTGTGGGGAAAGCGTGACGATTGTTCCTGTCAAGGAAGTCTGACCTGCCATGAAACTCATCATCTCGACAACATCTCCCTATTCCCGCAAATGCCGGGTCATGATCCGGGAACTCGGTCTTGGTAGCCGGATAGATGAAGTCGAATCCCATCCATTTGATGACGATCCGGAGCTGTTGAAGGCCAATCCGCTCGGCCGGGTACCATGCCTGGTTCTCGATGATGGTCAGGCCTATACCGAAAGTGCGCTGATTGCCGATTTCCTGTGTGAGCAGGCTGACCGGAACTGGCCGCGCGACTGGAATGACCGCCGCCTGGAAGCGCTTGGGAATGGTCTGCTTGACCTGACGGTCGCCCGTCGCGTCGAGATGGTACGGGATGAGGGCATTCAATCGGCCTATTGGATCGGTCGCCGTGAGCGCGGGATCATGCGCGCGGTGGACGAGTTGGAAACGGCCGTCGGTGCGCTTGATACCATTGAGGCCCAAGGGCCTCTCACAATGGCTGTCGCGCTGGCCTATATGGACTTTCGCTACCCGGAGAGCGATTGGCGGACAGGGCGCCCGCAGCTGGCGGGCCTGCTCGATGCGTGGCAGCAACGAACCAGTTTCGCGGTGACAGCCCCACCTTCGGATACCTGATACGAAAAGACCGCCCCGAAGAGCGGTCTTTCATTGCGTGGTAGGGCGTTGGGCTCAGGCAGCGCTGCGCGATGCACTACGGCTGTTGTCGACCGTGGTCCGATTGCGCCCTTCGGTCTTTGACCGGTAAAGATTGGTGTCGGATCTCTCGATCAATTCCTCGATCGATTCACCTTCATGGTAGGTGGCGATCCCGAGCGAAACGGTAATATTGCCCAGATCTTCGTTGGTAGATTTCCGGAGCAGCTTTTTCGACTCGACGGTCTTGCGGATCTTTTCGGCGACCTGTTCGGCGACATTCGGAGCTGTGTTCGGCATCACGATGCCAAATTCCTCGCCGCCATAGCGGGCAACAAGGTGAGACTCACCGGCGTGTCGGGTGAGGCAGCCGGCGACAAAACGGATGATCTGGTCACCCGTCTGATGGCCCCAGGTGTCGTTGAACCGCTTGAAGAAATCGATGTCGCAAAGAATCAGGCTCAGCGGCTGCTTCTTGGTGTCGGCGTCGCGGCGGGCGCGGCGCAGTGACTCGTCGAAGCGCTTGCGATTGGCGATGCCGGTGAGGGCATCGGTCATTGCTTCTTCGCGGACCTTCTCCAGGTGCGACCGCAATTGGGTCACTTCGTTGGAAGTGGCCTGCAGCCGGTCTTCAAGTGCTTGGCTGCGGCGCTGCATGCGGGCGGTCGCCGAAACAAGGCTCTCGACCAGTTTCTTCATGCCGGGGGCGTCCGGTGTTGCGGTCAGCTCGTGGCTCGCACCCTCGAGTGCTTTGCCGTAAGCCGCCGTATCACGTTCCGCAGCCTCGAGGGTTTCCTGGACGACGCCCAGCTCGCGACACATCGCACCACCACTCTCGAGGACCGCGTCCTGGATGGCTTTCCACTGGAAATACTGCTCAAAAAGCTCGTTATTGACCGACTCCGAGAAATCTCCACCGGCCTCGATATGGCCTTTGAGCGTCTCGCACAATTCCGGATTGGTATCGCTGGCGAAGCAGATCCAGACGGAATAGTTTTCCGGGGTCGGCGCTATGCCGAATTGATCCATGAGATCCAGCGCCTTGAGCGCGTACTCACGTCCTTCTTTGCCAAGCAATCGACCGTTCACCAGAAAGTCCTTTCCTGCAGGGACGAATGACTTCGCCCAGCGGTTGATCCTGAACCTAACCGGCAAACGGAAAGAAGAGGTAAAAATCAGTCATGTCATATGAGTTGAAATTCTACCCGATCCAATTCTGGGTCGAAACGCGCCCCTGACAGCCCTATCGATCTGCGTTCATGAAGCTTGGTACATGGTCGCCAAATCCGACGATAGACCGGTCATTGACCGGACCGCGATCCCGCTTTGACCCGCCACGACGGGACTGTTTCCGGTTGTCATTGCCGGAGTCACGAGACGGCGTGTTTGCTCGGGGCTTGTTGGCCGGTTTGGGATCGTCGGTTGTGACCGGTTGTGATAGCGCAGGTTCCGAAACGGGCGCGTTTTCCGGTTCTGTCTCGGCCGCGGCGGGCTTCGGCGTCGCTGTCGTATCCGCGTCATTCGTCTTGCGCGGCGTTCTGGGCTTTCTCGACCGGGTGCGGGTCGAGCGCGGCTTGGCCGGTTCGGTGTCACCGTCAGGCGCTGTCGCAGACTCCGACGCGGCATTGCTGCTTCCGTCCAGGACCAGCTCGGGAATGTCTTCCTTGATCAGCTTGAGGACCGCAGCGAGTGATTTCTCGTCGCCTGGCGCAAAAATCGTGACCGACTCGCCCGACTTGCCGGCTCGCCCAGTGCGACCAATACGGTGCACATAGTCATCGGCGTGATGGGGCATGTCGTAATTGAAGACGTGACTCACATCCGGAATGTCGAGACCGCGTGCGGCCACATCGCTGGCCACAAGGAAACGCAGCGTACCGGCCTTGAAGTCTGCGAGAGTCGCAGTCCGGGCTGACTGATCGAGGTCACCATGGATGGGCGCCGCCGAAAAGCCGTGGCGCTGGAGTGACCGGGCCACAACATCCACATCGCGTTTGCGATTGGAAAAGATGATGCCGTTCTTCACCCCGTCGCGCGACATCGCCTGGCGCAGCGCCAGGCGCTTGGCTTTGGCGGAGTTGTCAGTGAGGCGGATCATCAACTGGGTGATATTGGCGCCGGTTTGAGCCGGGCGGGACACTTCGACGCGTTCCGGGTCGCGCAGGAAGCGATCGACCAGACTCTGGATCTCTTTTGGCATGGTGGCCGAGAAGAAAAGGGTCTGGCGGCGCGGCGCCGGTGGCACCAGCGAGAAAATCTTCTCGAGGTCGGGGATGAAGCCCATGTCCAACATCCGGTCGGCCTCATCGACCACCAGCATCTGAACGCCGGTCATCAACAGTTTGCCACGGCCGAAATGATCGAGCAGGCGACCGGGAGTCGCGATCAGGACGTCGGCACCCTTGTTCAGGATTTCTTCCTGGGGACCAAAGGCCACGCCGCCGATCAGGAGTGCCATCGAAAGCTTCTGACCCTTGGAATAGGTCTCGAAATTTTCAGCACACTGGGCGGCCAGCTCGCGCGTTGGCGCAATGATCAGGGAGCGCGGCATGCGGGCCTTGGCGCGACCGCGCGACAGGCGCTCGATCAGCGGCAATGTAAAGGACGCGGTCTTGCCGGTACCGGTCTGGGCAATGCCAAGCACATCGCGCCCGGCAAGCGCCGCAGGAATGGCGCCGGCCTGGATCGGGGTCGGTTCGCTATAGCCAGCCTCGTGGATGGCTTCGAGTAGTTTTGGGCTCAGACCCAGTTCTGCGAACGTCATGGCATCCTTTGGCTTGACCTGAAATCAGGACGGGCGCGCCGTGGTGGCGCGGCCGCTTGGTGAGCGCAAAATACGGTGGCCCCGCTGCAAGTCAACGCAACAAGGCTGAACCGCTAACGCCGATAGGCGAATGGCGTCTCGTCCGTGATATTGATGTAACGGTCGCGAAGGCGCGACTGACGTGAATCCATCGGCGTCACTTCTCCATCGATGAGCACCGCGACGGGCGAACTCATCACTTCAAGCGGATCACCGTCCCAGACAACGACATCGCCGGCATAGCCAGTGGCCAGCGCGCCATACCGTTCACCGACACCGTAAATCTCGGCCGGGGTGAGCGTGATCGAGCGGAAGGCCTGATCCCACGCAACTCCGTTGGCAACCGCGTTCCCGGCATGTTGCGCGATCAGGCGGGCATTGTAGTACCCGTCTGATGTTTGCGTGGTGTAGGCAACGGTCACGCCCGCTGCGTGCAGGCGTTGGGCCCCATCCAGCGTGGCGGCAATCTCGTCGAAGGAGGCCGGGAGGTTGCGGAGCGGATCCAGCAGGACGGGAATTCCGGCCGCCGCCAGCTCATCAGCAACCATCCAGGCTTCGGCACCGCCCTCGATTATCAACTGAACCGGTGCGTTGTCGGCCTGGAATCGGATCGCACGGCGCAGGTCCGCTGCGCGATCGATGTTCAGGACGAGCGGCATGCGACCGCGAACTACCGGCAACAAGGCTTGCGCGTCAAAACGGTTGAGCGCGTCACCCTCGTGGTCGGCCGAGAAGCGTCCCGGGTAGCCGCGGGCATCATTGAAGGCCGCCTCCAGATAGGCCCAGGCCGCAGGCCTTGATCCGCCGGCAGTGGAGGCGCCGGACTGGCTCAGATCGGCGAAAACAAAGCTGCCGCTCTGGAAGAGTGAGTCGCCTTCGCCACCTGTTTCCACAAGTGCGCCCTGGCCAGCAAAGATATTGTGGCCAGTCGATGGGTAGATGGCGGCCCGGGTCACACCGCGCATGCGGGTGGAGGCAATGTGGGTCCCGGCCGGGTTGAAGCCGTCACTCACATCGAGCGCCACAGAGTAGGGCGAGTCATTGGCTCCGGAATCGGTCGTCGAACCTTCCAGGGCGACCTCGGTGAGGCCGATCTGGGTAAATGGTGCGAACAGGCCCGGCGTGATCCAACCGCCATCGGCGTCGATGATCTCGGTGCCGTCAGGGATGCTCACATCGGCGCCAACAGCGACAATATTGCCGTCACGGACCAGGACCGTGCCGTCGGCGATGACGCCTTGCTCGGTATTGGTGACCACGCGGCCATTGGTGACAGCGTAGGATTGGGCCAAGCCCGGCGCTGCACTGGCGAGAACCAGGGCGAGCGTTGGAAGGATGGTTTTCATCATTGGTCTCCTTCACCCGGCTGTCCGAGCATGAAGTCGCGGACCGGCTGCTGGTCTTCGTCGCGGCGATCGAAGCTCAAGGCTCCGTCGATCCAGACAAGGTCAGCCCGTGTATAAGTTGAATAGGGGTTGCCCGACCAAAGCACGACATCGGCGCGCAATCCGGCCTGCAGGCTGCCGGTCTGATCTGCGATGCCAAGGGCTTCGGCAGGATTGGATGACAGCCAGCGCCAGGCTTCGCCGTCGGAAATGTCGAGGCCGGCACGGCGACCATCGCCCAGGGCCTTGGCCACTTCCTGATTGAGCCGCTGGATACCCATATCGCTGTCGGAATGGATCATGGCGCAGGCCCCGTTGGCGTGGGTCATGGCCAGATTTTCACGGATGGCGTCATAGGCCTCCATCTTGAATCCGCCCCAGTCGGCCCAGACTGCCGCACAGGTGCCGCTTTCGGCCAGGAGGTCCGGAATCTTGTAGGCTTCAACGGCGTGATGGAAAGTCGTCACCTGATAGCCGAATTCCTGCGACAGATCGATGATCTGGGCCATCTGGTCGGCGCGGTAGCAATGCATCTGGATCAGGATTTCACCGTCGAGCACGCCCATCAGGGTTTCCAGCTCCAGATTGCGTGTCGGTGCGGAAACGTCGTCACCGGCTTCTGCAGCGTCCCAGTATTCCTGCCAGCTGTCGCGATACTCAGAGGCCTCGATCCAGGCTGTGCGGTAACCGGCCATATTGCCCATGTCCGTTGCCGGCGAGCGTCCGCGATTACCATAGACCCGTGACGGGTTTTCGCCGCAGGCCATCTTGAGCGTGTAGGGCGCCTCGGGGAATTTCATCTCCTGGACGGTGCGAGCGGATACATTGCGCAATGTCACGCCGCGGCCACCGAACAAGTTGGCGGAACCGGGCAGCACGTGCAGCGTGGTGACGCCGCCAGCGAGGGCCGCTTCGAAGCCGGGATCCTGTGGCCAGACGCTGTGCTCGACCCAGACTTCCGATGTCACGGGCTGGGTCGCTTCATTGCCATCGCTGTGGGCGCTGACGCTCGGCGAGGGGTAGGCACCGAGATGGGAGTGGATGTCGACCACGCCAGGCGTCACATAACGCCCGGTCGCGTCAACGACGGTGGCACCTTCCGGCGCCTCCAGACCGGTGCCGACGGCTACGATCCGACCATTCTCGATCAGCACATCACCGCCTTCGATCTCACCGCCCAGACCGTCAAACACCGTGCCGCCCTGGATCAGGGTGACGCCGCTGGGACGTGGCGTGTAGGTCGAGGGATAGGGATCGAGACTGTGTCGTACGATATCGGTATCTGACGAGGCAGCTTCGGGACCGTCGCTTTCGGTGCCCGAGCTGCACGCTGCCAGACCCAGAGCGGCTGTCGCCGCCAAGGTTGGCATCCATGCCTTGAAAGTCATAGTTGTTCCCCACATTGAGTCCGGCGTGACGGGGCCGGATGAGACAGTTGATTGAACGCTTTCCGGACCGGGCCGTCAAACCCTGATCGGTCGATCTCGAACAGGCGCATGGCGAGCCGGCCGGCCCGGCGTGGACGTGCGCGTCCACGCCGGGGTCAGCCTATTCTTCCTCGTAGTCGCCAAACGGGCGATCGATCAGCCCGCCAAAGAAGATGGCGTTCATGAAGGCGCGTTCCGTTCCGCGGAAAGTTGCGCGGAACGCCGGGTTGTCCGCAAACATGATCACCGTCCCGCGCCCATGGCGCTGGGCGATGATCGCAGGTGTCCCGGCGATTTCATCCTGGCGGCGCTGCGATGCGTAGCCCGACAACAGCGGTTCGTCGGTGTACTCCGCCACGACTGCGAACGGATTGCCCTCGGGCCGCTGCAGCGTGAAGCTGGTATTGCGATGCACCGGCAGGTCGCGGTCGGCATAGCCGAACCCGATCGGGTTGGAGGGGTCGAGATCGGTCTGGAAAATGGCGCCGCCGATGACGTGCTCTGCATCGTCCACGCCCATATCAGCGTAGTTGCGACGCTCGGTTGCCGTATCGCTGTCGTCCTCTTCGTCGTCATCCGCGGCTTCCATGCCGAGGAAGGCTGCTTGCGCCATCCGGGAGGCTTGTCGCATCGTTACCAGCACACCGCCATCCTCCCGGATCCACTGATTGACCCGCTCGGTGGTGCGGTCGGACAGGCTGGTATTGCCGCCGCCCACAATGATCAGGTGCGTGTAGCGGGACCAGTCCATGCCACCCAGCTCGTTCTTGCGTCGCAAGGTGACAGGCATCTGCATGCGGTGGTCCAGCTGATGCCAGATTTCGCCGGCGTCATAGCTGGCCAGGCCGTCGTCGAACAGGACCAGGATTTCGGGCCGTCGGACGGCCCGGAATCCGTTTCCATCGCCGAGGTCCGGCGAACCGGCAGCCGTCGACCCGGAGGTCACCGCGTGTACGGAAACGCCGTCTTCCCGGGCGATGGTCGAAACCATTTGGTGGATCGTGTCATTGTCGGCCTCCTGACCGATCAGCGGTACGAATACGGCACCCGGTCCAAAGGCCGTCGCACCCAGATGGGTCGCGATGGTGGTCGGTTCGGTCGCGACGCGAACGCGGATGTCGGCGTCCAGCAGGCGATAGAGACCGCGGGGTGCATAATAATCCGACCAGCGCAGTACATAGCCGTAATTTGATCGCGGAGGTGCGACCGCCGCGAGTGCGGCCGGCTCCGCTTCCGCGCCTACCAGATCCGCCGACCAGTTACGGCCAAGCGCGGCATAGTCGAGGTCGTAGGCGAGGGGCAAGGTCCAGCCGGACACGTCATAGAAGACGTTTTCCTCAAAGGATGTGACGCGGTCGAACAGTGACCGGATCATCGTGTATTGCGGCTGCGCCAGCGCGACTACGAAGCTGTCGTCGGCGGAATAGGTCCGGCCATTGCTGCGCACATCACGCGCAAGCCGGTTTACCCGGATGTCGTGGCGGTTGAGCAAGTCGACAAACATGTTGGCTCGGGCCGGGTCACCTTCGGCCGTAAATACGAATCCGCGATCACGGTCCCGTGCGGCTGCTTCCATAGAGTTGGCGAAAAACGCGCGCTGGTATGCTGAAATCTCGTTCCGTCCGGCCAGGCCCCCGGCGATGGTGGTCAGCGAGGTCCGGAAATGGGTGCGGACATTGTCGCCATGGCTGACCAGCCCGCGTTCGGCCTCGATCAGGCCACCACGAGCGGCACCGATTTCAAACAGGATGCCCAGTGACCCGTTCACCTGGGGATAGGTCGAACCCTTGCCGACATAGAAATTGTCGAAACCTTCCTCTGATGTGTAAAGGCGGGCTTCGCTGTCCAGGAAGCTGATGTGATGACGGGCGATGCCGAGGGTCAGCTCGCGGGCCTGTTCCGGAATGAGCGGATTGCGGCGCAGCGGTTCTCCAGGATGGAAATAGAAGGTGCTTTCCGTCCCCATTTCATGGAAATCGGCGGAAACCTGCGGCTTCCACTCGTGCCATTGTTCCAGCCATGCCTGCGACTCTGGCTGAGTCTGGAGCAACCACTGCCGGTTGAGGTCGAACCAGTAGTGATTGGTGCGGGCGGCGGTCCACAGATTATGCTGTTCGTGGTCAGGATCGGTCGTGCGGACATCACCGCCGAAGGTCTCGACATGATTGATGCGCCGCGAGTGTCCGTCCGGATTGAAAATGGCGGTGATCAGGATGACGCTGTTGTCGAGCGTTGCTTCGATTTCGTCGCCTTGCGCGGCCGCGAGGTGATAGAGCGTCGGAATCGAGGCGTCCATCCCCGCCGATTCGGCACCATGGACGCCGTAATTCAACCAGATTACTGCCGGCCCCTCGCTCGCCGGGGCGTCGGGAGAAAGGGAGGCGAGGTGAGCCGCCCTGATCTCGTCGATACGGGCATGGTTTTCTGGTGATGTGACGACAAAGAACAGGATCGGTCGGTGTTCATGGGTGTAGCCGATCGTCTCGATCGAAATGCGATCGGAACCGTTGGCAACCTGTGAGAGGTAGTCAACCAGCTGGTCGTGGCGGACTGGGCGGTCGCCCACGCCCCATCCAATCACCTCTTCCGGTGCTGGAACCGAGCTGTCGTATGTGACGCCTTCGACCTGGAAAAACTCAATCGGTTCGGCGCTTGCAGCCCCGACCAATCCGGCCGCGCCGGTGGCCATGAGCGCGCAGCTGGCCAGTCCTGAACGAATAGAGCGTCGCATCATCATCGGATTCCCCTCGTGATTCTGTCCATCATCTCAGGGGAGGAGGCTAGCGCGCTGGTTGTGCTTGTCCACTCGCCGGACAGTCCGGTAACGCAACTTTGGTGGCCCCGGGCCAGCCGGCCTAGAGGTCGAGGTCTTCGGTCACGAAGGTGGCATTGTCCTGGATGAACTTGAACCGCGCTTCCGGCTTCTTGCCCATCAGCGTCTCGACCAAGGCTTCCAGCGTTGGCATGTCATGCTCATCAATCACGACCCGGGCGAGGGTGCGAACGGCCGGATCCATCGTTGTCTGCTTGAGTTGCGATGGTGTCATCTCGCCCAGACCTTTGAAGCGGCCAACTTCGATCTTGCTGTTGGCCTTGAATTCGTCGCGGATGAGTTGCTCCCGGTGGGCATCGTCGCGGGCGTACAGCGTTCGGCTGCCCTGGGTGAGCCGGTAAAGGGGTGGTTGGGCCAGGAACAGGCGTCCGGAATGAATGAGCTCCGGCATCGAACGATAGAAGAAGGTGATGAGCAGCGCAGCGATATGGGCGCCATCGACATCGGCGTCGGTCATGATCACGACGCGTTCATAGCGCAGGTCTTCGAGCTTGAATTTGCTGCCGGTCAGGCAGCCCAACGCCAACAGAAGGTCACTGATTTCCTGGTTGGCCGAGATCTTGTCGGCCGTCGCCGAGGCCACATTGAGGATCTTGCCGCGCAGGGGCAGGATGGCCTGGGTCTGGCGTGAGCGGGCCTGTTTGGCCGACCCGCCGGCCGAGTCGCCCTCGACCAGAAAGAGCTCGGTTCCGTCGGCATCAGCCCGCGAGCAGTCCGCCAGTTTTCCAGGCAGACGAAGGCGTCGTGAGGCTGTCTGCCGTTTGACGTTCTTTTCCTTGCGTCGGCGCATGCGGTCATCGGCGCGTTCAATCGCGAATTCGACCAGCTTTGCGGCTTCCTTGGGCGAGCCGGCAAGCCAGTGATCGAACTGGTCGCGAACAGCCGTTTCAACCAGCTTGGTCGCTTCCGGTGTGGCCAGTCGTTCTTTCGTCTGGCCCTGGAATTCAGGGTCTCCGATGAAGACCGAGACCAGCGCACCCGCACCACCCAACACGTCTTCCGCCGTGATCTGGCTCGCCTTCTTGGCGTGGGTGTGTTCGGCATAGGCGCGCAGGCCCTTCGAGAGCGCCGCCCGAAGGCCTTGCTCGTGTGTGCCACCCTGAGGGGTGGGGACCGTGTTGCAGTAGGACTGGCAGAACCCGTCAGCATCGCCGCCATAGCCATTGCCTGACCAGGTGATTGCCCATTCCACCCCGCCCGCACCGTCTTCACGCTCGACCCGGCCGCTGAAGGACTCTGCCGTAATCAGCGCCCGCTTGTCCGCCAGCTCCGCCATCCGGTCGGCGAGCCCGCCCGGGAAGCAGAGAATGTCGTCGGCCGGAATATCGGTACCTTCCACCAGGCTGGGCGCGCAGCGCCACTGGATTTTCACGCCGCGACGCAGGAAAGCCTTCGAGCGGGCCATGGCGTAGATGCGGGCCGGCTTGACCGACATCTTGTCACCGAAAATCTGCGTGTCCGGCAGGAACCGGATTTTCGTGCCGCGCCGATTTGGTGCCGGCCCGACCTTGACCAGTGGGCCTTGCGGCAGACCGCGCGAATAGGACTGCGTCCAAAGGGTCTTCTCGCGGGCGACTTCGACGTCGAGTACTTCGGAGAGGGCGTTGACGACCGAGATGCCGACGCCGTGCAGTCCGCCGGAGGTCTTGTAGGCGCTGTCGGAAAACTTGCCGCCGGCGTGAAGTATGGTCAGCACGACTTCCAGGGCAGACTTGTCGGGATATTTCGGGTGGGGATCGACGGGAATGCCGCGACCATTGTCGGTGACAGTGATGTAGCCGTCCTCGTCCACGGCGACCTCGATCCGGTCAGCCCAACCGGCGACGGCCTCGTCCATGGAGTTGTCGAGGATCTCCGCGAACAGGTGATGATAGGCCCGCTCGTCCGTTCCGCCGATATACATCCCCGGGCGCCGGCGAACCGCTTCGAGGCCTTCAAGGACTTCGATATGGGCGGCCGAATAGCCGGGGGCCGGCGCCTTTGACGGCGTCGGCGCTGGTGCGCCTGCGAACAGGTCGGAATCGGAATTCTGGTTCGACATTAATCCACTTTGCACGAGTCGGCGGTCAGGAGGGAAGTCTACGCAGGGATTGTCGGATGATCAGCCTGTCTGTGCAGACCCGGGTGCTCAGGATGAGGATGATCCACAGAAAAATGCCCTGGCAGCGGGCTGCCAGGGCATTGATCGCAACGTGTCTGCCTGTGGTCTAGAAAACCATCCGCATCACAAGGCGTGCGGTGTGGCGGATGAAGTCGTCCCGGACATCGGCATCGTAATCGAAGGAGAATGTCGAGTAGCCGGAGCCGGCTGCGATACCGAAACCAAAAATGGCTCCCGTCCCAGGCATTGACTGTGAGCGCAGGGTGAAGGTGTCATCGAAGTCGACGAAACTCGCCATTGTTTCCGACTCACCACCGCCGAACTCATTGCGGAAGCCAACACGGACACTCGGCGACCACCAGCTGTTGGTGCTCTCGAAGCGGGCGCCCAAGGTTAGGAGGCTTGTACCAGAAAAGCTTGAGCTTTCCCGATCGCCGACCGCCAGGTCGACACCGGCACCGCCGCCTGTCTCCGTATAACCGCCTTCGCTCAAACGAAGATAGTCGACCGAGAGTGCCGGCCGGACATACCAGCGCTCACCGACCGCAAGGTCGCGTGAGATGCGGGCTGATGCTGAGGTGTGCCAGCCGGTCCAGTCCGCCGTCGGCGAGGCGTCAAATGCGCCGATCAGGACGCGGCGATTGTGCTCGAAACTGTCATAGCCAACAGCCGCGTAGGCATCGAAATCAAAACCGCTGACCCGGGCGCCTGCATAGGTGCCGACTTGTGCGGTCATGGCGCTCATGGGCTCGTCGACCCCATTGACCTCCGAGACTTCGCTTGCTGCGCCCACGACATTGAGTCCGACCGCGTAGAACGGGCCGACAGGGCGATCGAAACCGACCGCAACACCAATACCATGTCCACGGTATCCGGGACCGAAAGCGCTGCCGGCGCGGTCCGCAAAGTAACCGAATTCCTGGACCCAGAGGCCACCGGATTCTTCGGGACTGCGGCGGACGGCTTCAAGGCGGTTGGCGAGTGCGCCGATGGCGCTGTCATTCGCCGCCAGTGCGAACTGGATTGCGCTGGCGGAGTATTCCGGCAGCAACTGGTCATAGGCAGCGAAGAACTCTTCCTGCGTAAGCAGCGACGCAATTGCCTGACCCAGCTCGTCATTGGTCTGCCAGCCCTCAAGAGCGGCAGTGTAGGCTGCGCCCTGGTTGGCATTCATGCCTAGCTCTTCGGCGGTGCGCCGGCGAAGCGTGAGGATGAGGGCGTTGGCATTGTTGGGATCGAATTCGAGATTGGATTCGTAGAGCCAGGGGGCTTCGGTATCCTGAAGGATATCGAGACTTTCCTCGATCACCAGATTGTTCGCGGACACGACCACAAAAGTTGCGCCATCGCCAATCAGATTGGCCAGCGTGGCTGCAACGCGCGACCCGGACTGGAAGGTGATGTCACCCGAGGCGGTTATATTGGCAGCTGTACCGGCCTCGTCATCGACCTGGAAACGGATGACTGAACCGTCGCCGAAACGGGCGGTCGTGATGTTGGCGCTGGTAGTGGCGGCAAGGTCGAGCTGCGCGCCGTCCACCTCGATCGCGAGATTGCCGTCGGAATCACTGAGCGCGCCGGAAACACTGCCACCGGAAATCATCAGCTGATCCGCGCCGTCACCGAAAGAAAGATCGCCATCCACGATGCCGGACTCGACTTGCAGCAGGTCGTCGCCGGATCCGAACCGGATGTCCCCAAGCAATTCCTCGACATGGGTGTCCGCAGCGTCGGCCGCGCGGTATTGCCGAACGGTGGAGCCCACAGTGTTCGCCGACAGGTCAATCGCGACCAGATCGTCGACCTGGGGGTCGGTTCCAACCAGCGTGTTCAGGTGATAGGCGGCGATTTCACCCGTGTTCTCGATCGTCGTAAGCGTGTTCGAGACGTCGGTGATGGCAACGCCTCCGCCGCCATTCAGTGTCGTCACATCAATGACGCCGGAGTTGATCAGCATGGGCACATTGGCACCGGTATCGATGTAGATACCGCGGGCCAATGATCCTTCTTCATTGGATCGGATCCGGATGTCACCGGTGTTGGCAAAGGTCGGGATGATAGCTCCGGCGCCCAGTACAAAGCCGGTCGCCGTAGCCCGCCAGGCCGAGCCGTTGATGAAGCCGTCATTCAGGAGGCCACCGGAGAGGGTGACGCTATGACCGTCTGCGCCGCTGACTTCCATTGTAATCGTGTCGACAGCGTCAAGGTTTCCCTGGGCGGTTATGGTGCCGCGATTGACAAATGCGTAGCCAATCAATTCGGCGGCGACACTTTCGTCCACGTCTGCGGTGTCCGGATCATCCGGGATCGCTTCCAGAACGACTTCGCCGAGAACAATGTCGCCTGAGCTGGCATTGGCCAGGATATGGGCTGCTGGCGCCGAGCCGCGCACTGAGATGTTGGCCGACGGGGTCCCGGGACGATCCTCGGAAAAACCGCTGAAGAAAACTCCACCGGTCGCATTGCCGTTGATCAGAACAGCGGAGGTACTATCGGCAACGTCTTCTGCTTCGAGGCTGTCACGGATTTCTTCGGTCGGGCGACCGGAGAATCGGTAAGCCGTTGCGTTCACGGTAGCGCCGATGGTGATGGCACCTCCAATATCACTGGCAATCAGGATACCGCCGCTGTCTTCGCCCTGTACTTCCACACGCCCGTCAATATCCACATTGCCGGTAACGTCGCCGCGGATTTCCACGCCAAAACTGTTGTCACCGATCGCACGAACATTGCCGGCCAGGTCGATGTTCCCGGCCAGGCCGGTCAGCACACGCAGACCAGCGGAATCATTGCCAATGACGGTCATGGTGCTGCCGACAGATGCGATGATGTCCCCGGTAAATACGGCGTTGCCGTCGACAAGGATCGCGACCCGGTTTGAACCGACCGCGATCGGACCGTCGACGATGCCATCGGCGGGATCGTCGGTGTCGCCAGCGCGCGTCTCGGCCAGGACCTGGATCAACCCGGTATGGGTGATGGTCCCGGAATTGCCGCCGATCGCGTGAATACCGACACCACCGTCATCGTCACCTTCAATGATGATACTGCCGCTGTTGGTAACGTCATTGTCGCTGTCAATCGTCACCGCAGTCGCGCCAGGCACGAGTGTCACGCGACCACCAGTGGAAATGACGATGTTGTCGGCACCCCCGCCATCGCCTGCCGTGGACGTCACGAGCGGCGTGGTGATTTCGTCCGTGATTTCGCGATCTGCAAAAGCGGCAGGAGCTGTAACGGTCAGCGAAACAAGGGCGCTGGCGAACAAGAAACGGCGACGCATACGAACTCCTGACAGGACTTCCCAACAAAGGTTGGGTCGATTGGTGCACGATTTGTAGCGAATGCCCGGGCGCTCGTCGACCTTGTCAGGTGTTCTCGGGGCAAAAGAAAACGGCCGGGCAGAAGCCCGACCGTTCTTTTCAACCACAACTCGGTCAAAAGCTCTTGAATTAGCAGGAGTAATACATATCGAACTCGACAGGGTGCGGGTGCATTTCATACCGCAGCACCTCTTCCATCTTGAGGTCGATATAGGCGTCGATCTGGTCGTCATCCATGACACCGCCCTTCTTGAGGAAGGCCCTGTCGGTGTCGAGCGATTCCAGCGCCTCGCGGAGCGAGCGGCAGACCGTCGGAATGTCCTTGAGCTCTTCCGGCGGCAGGTCGTAGAGATCCTTGTCCATCGGATCACCCGGATCGATCCGGTTCTCGATGCCTTCGAGGCCGGCCATCAGCAGCGCGGCGAAGGTGAGGTACGGGTTGCCGGCCGGATCCGGGAAGCGGGTCTCCAGGCGTTTCGCATTTGGCGAACCGACCCATGGGATGCGGATCGAGGCCGACCGGTTGCGGGCCGAATAGGCAAGCAGAACCGGCGCTTCGAAGCCAGGCACGAGACGCTTGTAGGAGTTTGTCGAGGCATTCGCGAAGGCATTGATCGCACGGGCGTGTTTGATGACGCCGCCGATGTAGTGCAGGCAGGTTTCCGAGAGGTCGGCGTAGCGGTCGCCAGCGAACATCGGCTTGCCGTCCTTCCAGATCGACTGGTGGACATGCATGCCTGTGCCGTTGTCGTTCCAGACGGGCTTCGGCATGAAGGTCGCGGTCTTGCCATAGGCATGGGCGACCATGTGGACGGTGTATTTGTACAGCTGCAGGCGGTCGGCCATCGTCGTCATCGACGAGAATTTCATGCCGAGCTCGTGCTGGGCCGGTGCCACCTCGTGGTGGTGCTTTTCCGGATTGAGGCCCAGCTCTTCCATCACCGTCAGCATTTCGGTGCGCATGTCCTGGCCGCTGTCGACCGGATTGACCGGGAAATACCCGCCTTTCGGGCCCGGGCGGTGACCCATGTTGCCGCCTTCGAATTTCGATCCGGTGTTGTGCGGCATTTCCTCGCTGTCGAGCTTGTAGCCGGTGTCGTGCTGGCTCGTTGTGTAGCGGACGTCGTCGAAAACGAAGAATTCGGCTTCCGGCCCGAAATAGGCGGTGTCACCGATGCCGGTGGATTTCAGGAAGGCCTCGGCCTTCTTGGCCGTCGTGCGCGGATCCCGATTATAGGCTTCGCCGGTACCCGGTTCCAGAATGTCGGCAAAAAGGACGGCCGTCGGCTGCTGGTAGAAGGGATCCACTTCGCAATAGCTGGCATCCGGCTTGAGCACCATGTCGGACTCGTTGATCGCTTTCCAGCCGCCAATCGATGAGCCGTCGAACATCACCCCGTCCTCGAAGAAGTCCTCGTTGACTTCCGAACGGTCGAAGGTGACGTGCTGCAGCTTGCCGCGCGGGTCGGTAAAGCGCAGGTCGACATACTTGATGTCTTCGTCTTTGAGCTTCTTGAGAATTGCGTCTGACATGGGCCAGGCTCCAGATATTTGATCAGATTTGACTAGAGGGCATCGCGACCGGTTTCGCCGGTCCGGATGCGGATTACACTTTCAATCGGGCTGACAAAAATCTTGCCGTCGCCGATACGCCCGGTCTGGGCCGCGGTCTGGATGGCTTCAACCGCTGCCTCGACCCGGTCGGCCGGCAGGACCAGCTCGATTTTGATCTTGGGCAGGAAATCGACGACGTATTCGGCGCCGCGATAGAGTTCTGTATGCCCTTTTTGTCGACCGAAGCCCTTGGCTTCGATAACAGTCAGGCCTTGTACCCCGATTTCCTGCAGGGCCTCCTTCACGTCATCAAGCTTGAAGGGTTTTATGATCGCTTCGATTTTCTTCATCACGGACTCCATGATCTCGACGGGACGCTAGGCACGGCGCTGTCGGATACAAGCCGGAAATCGGACTCCTCGACAGCCGATCGGGGATTTGCCCAACAATCAGGCAGGGATGCTACACAATGGTGCGCAGTTGACGATGGAAATTCTGGCGACCGATGACACGGCTGTTTGCGATCGTTTGGCGGTCGACAGCGGTATTGAAATTCAACAGCTTATGGAAGCTGCCGGCGCGGCAGCGGCAGACGCGATTCGGACCCGCTGGGCACCGCGCCCGGTTTTGGTACTGGCCGGGCCCGGAAATAATGGTGGCGATGGTCTGGTTGCGGCACGTCTGTTGCGCGAGGCGGGTTGGCCGGTTCGGGTAGTGCTGTTCGCGGCGCGCAAAACTCTTGGCCCTGACGCCGAAATTGCATTGAGCCGATGGTCCGGACCGCTCGAGACTGCGGAACCTGTCGACCTGGACGCCGCTGGACCGGCTCCGGAACTGGTAATCGATGCGCTGTTCGGCGCGGGCCTGTCGAGACCGATTGCAGGGCTGCTCGCCGACTGGATCGCCAGCATAGGGGAACGCGGCGTTCCGGTGGTTTCTGTGGATATTCCCAGTGGACTGCACGGCGATGCCAGGCCTTTGGACGGGCCGCATCTGACGGCGGCTCTGACGGTGACATTTCATCGCAAAAAGCTGGTACACCTGATCGAACCCTTTGCCGGATCCTGCGGTGAAGTCATCTGTCGAGACATTGGAATTCCTGGCGGCTGGACTGATCTGGTTTCGCCGCTCGCGTACGAGGTTTTGGCGCCAGCCTGGCGAGCATGCATGGCTTCGTCAGGGGCTGACTTGCACAAGCATGCCCGGGGTCGGGTTGCCGTGTTCAGCGGCGGCAGTCAGTCGTCCGGCGCCGCGCGCCTGGCTGCCGCAGCTGCCTTGCGGGCGGGGGCGGGGGTGGTGACGCTTTGTGCGCCGCCATCCGCGTTGATGGTCAATGCCGCCCATCTGACCGCTGTGATGCTGGCGCGCTGTGGTGGGGCGGATGAGGTTTCCGACAGGCTGATGGGGTTGCGGGCCCAGGCCGCTGTCATGGGGCCGGCGATGGGCGTGGGCGAGCACAGTCGTGAACTCGTCCTGGCCGGCTTGGAAGCCGGGATTTCGCTGGTATTGGACGCGGATGCCCTGACCAGTTTCGAGGATGATCCCGACGCCCTGATAGGCCGGCTGCATGGACAGTGCGTGTTGACGCCGCATGCCGGTGAGTTCTCACGATTGTTCGGCACTGGCGAGGCGAACTGGAACAAGGTCGAGCAGGCCCAGGCCGCCGCTGACCGGTGCGGCTGTACCGTATTGTTGAAGGGACCGGCCACCGTGGTGGCATCGCCCGGCCAGACACCCTGGATCAATCGGCACGCCAGCCGTTGGCTCGCCACTGCGGGCAGTGGCGATGTGCTGGCCGGCATCATCGCGGCAGGACTTGCGGCGGGAATGGAGCCACACGAGGCCGCCGCCGGTGCCGCCTGGATCCATGGCGATGCCGCTTTGCGACTGGGCGCCGGCCTGACAGCAGAAGACTTGCCGGACGCCCTGCCTGACGTGTTGCAAGGCTTGCAAAGACGGCGGCGGCAGGCCGCGGTGCACAGCCATCTCCTGGCGCATGGAAGCTAGGCGTTTGAGGGACTTGGCACTGGCGCCGGAGCGGTACATGTTCGCAGATACACCTTTCCCGGGATAAATCATGGCTGAATCGACCTATCGCGCTGACACACAACTCGATGCGGATGCGCTCGCCTTCCACATGAAACCGACCCCTGGCAAACTGTCTGTGGCGGCAACCAAGCCAATGGCGACCCAGCGCGATCTGGCGCTGGCCTACAGTCCCGGTGTTGCGGCGCCGGTGCGGGCTATCGCGGCGGATCCGGACACGGTCTACGACTACACCTCCAAGGGAAACATGGTCGCGGTGGTGTCCAACGGGACAGCGATTCTCGGGCTCGGGAACCTCGGACCGGCGGCGTCGAAACCTGTCATGGAAGGCAAGGCAGTCCTGTTCAAACGCTTTGCTGACATCGATGCGGTCGATATCGAAGTGGATTATACCGACCCGGACAAGTTTATCGCCTGTGTGCGCGGGTTTGGCGACACGTTCGGCGGGATCAATCTGGAAGATATCAAGTCGCCGGAATGCTTCGAGATCGAGACGCGCTTGCGCGAAGAGCTCGACATTCCTGTGTTTCACGATGACCAGCACGGGACAGCCATCATCGCGGCCGCGGGCCTGATCAATGCCTGCGACCTGACGGGGCGGCGCATGGAGGACCTCAAGGTCGTTCTCTGTGGTGCCGGCGCGGCTGGACTGACGGTGCTGGAACTGATCGAGTCGATGGGCGTCAAATCCACCAACACGATCGTGGTCGATATCGACGGGGTTGTTTATGAAGGCCGGCCCGGTGGTCATGAACGCTTGAACCGGCACGCGATTGTCACCGACAAGCGGACCCTTGCGGACGCGGCAAAAGGCGCCGATGTCCTGCTCGGCCTGTCCGCTGCCGGTGTTTTCACCAAGGAAATCGTTGCCTCCCTGGCGCCCAACCCGATCATTTTCGCGATGGCGAATCCGACCCCGGAAATTACGCCGGAAGAGGTCAAGGAAGTTCGCGATGACGTGATCATGGCGACCGGTCGGTCCGATTACCCCAACCAGGTCAACAATGTCCTCGGCTTCCCTTACATTTTTCGGGGCGCCCTCGATGTTCGGGCCCGGACGATCAATGAAGAGATGAAGATCGCGGCGGCGAAAGCGCTTGCCGCGCTGGCCCGGGAAGATGTGCCCGACGAGGTGGCCCAAGCCTACAAGGTCGACCGGCTACAGTACGGGCCGGACTACATCATCCCGACCCCGTTCGATCCGCGACTGATTTCCTGGGTTCCGCCGTTTGTGGCCCAGGCAGCTATCGAGAGCGGCGTGGCGCGTCTGCCGCTTCACGACAATGAAGCCTACAGGCAGGTCCTGGCGCGCCGGCTGGACCCCACCGCCGCAATCCAGCAGCGGATATCCACGTCAATCCGGGCGGAGCAGAAGACCATCGTGTTCGCAGAGGGCGAGGAGCCGGCCGTGATCCGGGCCGCACACGCCTTCCAGGTCCAGGGTCTCGGCAAGGCTGTGTTGGTCGCCCGGGAAGACGTCGTGGCTGCCAACATGAAGGAATTGGGAATTCCGTCGGGTTCGCTCGAAGTCTGCAATGCGCGCCTGTCCGAGTACAATACGGACTATTCCGACTACCTGTACGAGCGCCTCCAGCGACAAGGTTATCTGCGGCGGGATGTGCAGCGGCGGGTGAACAATGACCGGAATGTCTTTTCAGCCTGCATGCTGAAAATGGGCCATGCCGACGGAATGGTCACAGGTGTGACGCGGCATTCGAACGTGGTGATGAACGAGGTTGAGCTGGTCCTGGATCCGATCGAGGGAAGTCGGCCTGTCGGGGTCACGATCGCGGTGACACGGGGACGAAGCCTCGTTATCGGCGATACGTCGGTGACCGAATTTCCGGATGCTTCGGCGCTTGCTGAAATCGCGGTCGTCACTGCCAATGCGGCCCGTCGTTTCGGGATCACCCCGCATCTCGCATTCCTGTCCTATTCCAGCTTTGGCAACCCTCCTGGTGAACGGACTGCCAAGATCCAGCAAGCGGTCGAAATTCTCGATTCCGAAGGCGCGGATTTCGAATATGAAGGCGAACTGGCCGCCGATGTCGCTCTCGATCCGGATCATCACAAACTCTACCCGTTCTCTCGCCTGACGCAGCCGGCCAATGTGCTGATCATGCCGGCTATTCACTCGGCCTCGATCGCGGTGCGACTGCTGAAAGCGGCGGGTGGGGCGACGGTGATCGGTCCGATGCTGGTGGGTCTGGAAAAGCCGGTCCAGATCGCGCGACTGGGAGCCAATGTGACCGACATCGTCAATCTGGCAGGGATCGCAGCTTACGATCTCAATCGGGTAACAGGCTGAATTTCATTATTTACTTCCGACCGGAACGGCGAATTAAGACCTTTGCCCCATAAGTCCTGAGATGGTTCAGGGCTCGAAATGGGGATCGGCATGAGGATTGTTTCACGGAATACACAGGGCGCGTGTGCAGCGATTCTGGCCGCGTTGACCGGGGCTTGCTGGGTCGGAGCGCCCGCCATGGCTGAAGGCGCGGGGTATCCCTTGGCAGGCCAGCATTGGACGCTCGAAACCCACTTCAATATCGGGGCATATTACGTCACCGGGTCGGTAGAGTTCGTTTTTGAAGAAAACGGATGCATCACCATGACATCCACGAGCACCGACACACCGCTCGATTTTGGCAGCTGCTCGTCGCAGTACGCGGTGACTGGTCTGGATGGCTCTCGGCCCACCGAGGCTGATCTGAGCTTCAGCTATGATTTTCCCTATCCGAGCTGGTATAGCGGCGGGATGGGCGGGACACCCTTCGAGCAGCCGGCCCGGGCATCCGGGAGCCCGTCATGTCTAGGAATGGAAATCCCCGAGGTCGGTGAGGAAATCCCCGGCTGTGCGATGCCCGATGTGACAGCCGATAGTGTGACTTTTACCCGGACGCAGTGATCAATCACTGAAACTCACAGCGAATTGACGTCACAAGGGTGCAGACGACCGCCCGGACCCCTATCTATGCTCCGGCGTGAGTGAAGAGGGGACAAGATGGCCGGACGTGCAGCCCATGACATGACGGAAGGTCCGGTATTCGGACACATCCTGCGCATGATCATGCCGATGAGCTTCGGCATCCTGGCGATGATGCTGGTCGGCATTGTCGATACTTATTGGGTCGGCACCCTCGGCACTGCCGAGCAAGCCGCCGTGCAGATGAGCTTCCCGGTCACCATGTTGGTGATGAGCGTGTCGATCGGCTTGGGGGCAGGGGCCGTTTCGGCTGTTTCGCGCGCGGCAGGGCGCAAGGATGGCAGTTCGACCATCGCCCGGATTTCCACCGATGCAATGACACTGGCCCTGATTTCCGTTGGTTCGGTGTCCCTGCTCGGTGTGATCTTCGTTGAACCGATTTTCGCCGGCCTTGGCGCCAGCGCAACCATGATGCCGCACGTCGTTGACTACATGACGGTCTGGTTCTCCGGAATCGTGTTGATTGTCGGCCCGATGGTCGCCGGCAATATCCTGCGAGCCCTGGGCAATGCGGTGATTCCGAGCCTGATGATGATCGCAGCCGCCGTGGTCAATCTGATCCTCGACCCGATTTTCATACTGGATGATGTCTTCGGCCTGTTTCCCGGGCTTGGCTGGGGGGTGTCCGGCGCGGCGCTCGCCACCGTCGCCTCAAATGCCATGACCTTCCTGATGGTGGCCTGGTACCTGGCGTTCAAGGAAAAGCTGATTGATTTCAAACCCGAGGACTTGGGCGAAGTCTGGCATCACTGGATGGATGTGGCCCGGGTCGGCCTGCCGGCCTGTCTGTCGAATATCTTCAACCCGCTGGCAATGACGGTCGCCATGTCCGGGCTCGCCATGGCGCGGTTCGGGGATGCGGCGGTCGGCGGTCTCGGTGTCGCCGGACGTATCGAGGCCTTCGCCATTGTGCCCCTGTTTGCCCTGTCGGCCTGTATCGGCGCTGTGACCGGTCAGAATGGTGGCGCGGACCGGCTCGACCGGGTTCGCGAGGCCTTCCGGTCCAGCTTCCTGTTTTGCATTGGGTGGAGCGTCTCGATCGCGGCCATCCTGTGGATCGCCGCACCTTGGCTGGCGGACCTGTTCCTGCCCAGTGAGGCGGGGCAGTCAACGGCCATTGCCTACTGGCGCATCGTCCCCGTGACCATAGCCGGTTATGGCATCACGATTGCCGCTTCTGCCGGTTTCAACGGGTTGGGCAGGCCGGCCCATGGCATGGTGATCACGGCTGGCCGGGCGCTGGGCCTGATGATCCCGGCGGTCATCATTGGCGCCTATTATCTAGACGCTCCGGTCGGGGTGATCTGGGGTGTCGCCTTTGCCAATGTTCTCGCCGGAGCCGCGACGGCGCTGTTCGTGCTGGTCCGGGCGCCGATGACCGCAAAGCACGGTCGTCAGCGCAAGCGTCGTGTGGACCCGCTGGCCGACCCGGCGGCAGCCCAGGATACGCCCTAGCGTCTGGTCAGAACCGCTCCCAATTCGGCTTTGTCGTTGAGTTGGGGGTGGGGCCAGACTCGTATCTCGCCATCATCGGGCCAGACCCAGCGCTCGGCAGGGAAAAGTATCCGCATGGCATCAAGCGAGCAGTCAAAGGGCGGACCGCCGCGCTCCGGTTTCTGCATGAAGAGCGCATAGAGTCTCCCGCCAGACCTCAGCCAGCGCGACAGGGCCTGTTCGTAACGCGTCCGCAAACGAGGGTGGATCGCGCACAGGAAGGTTTGTTCATAGACAAGGTCAAGCGGTTGATCCGGAGCCCAGTCCAGTACATCGCCGGTAACCAGGTCGGCGGACTGGTTTGCCTCACGAAGAACCTCTCGCTGCCAGGATATTGCGGTCGCTGACAGATCGGCACCTGTCACGGTCAGTCCGGCTTGAGCCAGCGCCAGGAGCTCCGGGGACCGCCCGCAGCCGGGAATCAGGACCCGCTCACCGGTCGCGAATGCGGCTTGATCGCGCCAGGCCTTGAAAGCGGGGTGCAGCCCGCCCCGCTCCCAGGGCGTGTCATCGTCGATGAATCGGGTTTCCCAGTCGAAGGCGGACCGGTTTTCGTCATGTGTCATGGCCGCAACTATCGGTGCCGATCGACGCCGCGTCTAGGCGGCCTTGTGCATGCGATAGAGGTCGACCATCGACAATGATTGCGATGGTGCGGGTGTCGCACGGTCGGCAACCACGGACTGCCCGGAAAAGAATCGGACGCCGCTTGCCATCGCGGCCTTGAGAACCAGCAGGTCGCGCACGTCGTGGAGATAGGTACCAGCCTTGAGCTCCGCGGCGGCTTTCACCATCTGGTTCAGGGCCCGGGCATCATGGTCCATCATGCCTTCGGAATTGGCATTGGTCGGCGGTGGGCAGGCACAGGAGAACAGGCTGACGCCCTTGCCGGCGTAATCGTCCAGCTCACACTCGCCAAACGGGATTTCAGCCATCAGGCCGACGCCTAGCGGTGCCAGTGCGGCCAAGGCTTCGGCCTGCAGGCGTGGCTGGTCGCTGAGTCCGTCAATACGGACCAGCAAGGATTTCCGCAATGGGACTGGCAGACGCTCGATGGCGCCTGTCAGAGCGGCGCGCTGGTCGCGATCCCTCCAGCTGTCGGCATGAAGGCCAACACGCAGGGTCATGCGTTTTTGCTTGCGGACCAGGGCCGTGATCATTTCGATAGCCGCGTTGATGGCGCACTGGTCCAGATCGAATTGCCGGGCGGTCGACATTCGCGTCGCGATGGCGCGTCTTCCCTCCAGGGCGCGACCGCCGATAACGACCTTGGCCAGGCAGGCATTCGCGGCCAGCAATTGTCGCTGCGCGTCCCACAGCGGGCGGTACTGCGCGATCACGCTTTCCTCTTCGCACTCCGAAACGGGTCGGGATCGGGGCAGGGGGATATTGTCCTCATCCGGCGCAGACCGGGGTGGCGGGGACGGTACGGGCGGCTTCGCAGGGGAGGCCGTCGAGGCGGCGAGTTGCGAAATCTCGCTGGCATTGACACGTGAAGCTTGCGTTTCGATCGCCATCGCCTTGGTTTCCGGACTGCCAAGGAAAAAGGCCATCAATGCGTTACCGAGTTCGGCCAGGAAGGCAGCTGGATCGTCAGGCGGGCTCGCGAACAGGACCAGAAACCCCTCCTCGCAGGGGATCACGGCGTCGTCGTCATGCAAACGCCTGGACAGGAATTGCTGCCCCGCCGTCATGATTTTCTTTCTCGCGGAAGGCCAGTTCTCCCCGGCTTGCTCGCGAACCGCATCCAGATTGAGCAATCGGAACTGGCCGGCATCAATGCGTTCGCCGCGAGCGAGGGCCCGGCGGATGAAGGATTTCAGGTCGGCAGTCATCTAGTCTCGATCAGCAATCGTCTCGGCAGCAGGCGTCCTGATCAAGGTGGCGTGCAATGCTTAAGGCTCAATTGACCACGCTGCGCGCAGCGGCCCCCCTCGGTCGGCAAGCACAAGAGGCGCTTGCGCAGCCTCCAAACCCACGCCATAACGCGCGCCCGACATGCGGATGTGGCGGAACTGGTAGACGCGCCAGATTTAGGTTCTGGTGCCGCGAGGCGTGGGGGTTCGAGTCCCTCCATCCGCACCATCCGGGGCTTGTGGGTCCCGGGTCGCAGTGCCGTCTGCGCGGCCTGGGCGTGCCGCACGAGCGCGTCGATATCCCACGGACTATGTGCTGCAATGTGCCCCAACCGCTCCACAGCGTTGCACGGTCCGAATCCCCGTGACATAACGCGCGCTCG
>NZ_JBLWVH010000011.1:0-78661 GCF_048268525.1 Maricaulis sp.
GACGGGCGCTGGCCCTTGGGACGCCCCGGCGTCCGGTTCGGATGCGACGGCTTGCCGGCTTTCTCGCCCGTGCCGCTGCCACCGCGATCCCCGTCGACATAGGGATTCTTGCCAGCCTTGACGATCAGACGGATCGGCACGCCGGGCAGGTCGAAGGCTTCGCGCAGACCATTGACCAGATAGCGCTTATAGCTTTCCGGCAAATCTGACGCGCGCGAGCACATCAGCACGAAGGTCGGCGGACGGCCCTTGGTCTGGGTCATGTAGCGCGGCTTGATGCGGCGACCATTGACGGCGGGCGGCGGATGACGCTCGGTCATCTCGTGCAGCCAGTCATTGAGGTCGCGCGTCTTGACCTTGGCGTCCCAGTTCTCGTGCAATTTGGCCAGGGTCGGCATGATCGCGTCGAGACCCTTTTTCTTCAGGGCCGACATCGGCAGTACGGGCGCACCGGTCATCTGCGGCAGCAGACGTTCGAACTCCAGGCGGATTTCCTTGAGATAGGCTTCGCGATTGGGCACGAGGTCCATCTTGGAAACGGCGATCGCGACGGCGCGGCCTTCCTTGTAGGCCATGTCGGCGAGGTGCAGGTCCTGCTTCTCCAGCGGATGCTCGGCATCCATCAGCAGCAGCACCACTTCGGCGAACTTGACGGCGCGCAGCGTGTCGGCGGCGCTCATGCGCTCGAGCCGGTCCGCCACCTTGCCGCGCTTGCGCAGGCCCGCAGTGTCATGCAGGCGCACCCGTCGACCATCCCAGACCCAGTCCACCGAAATGGCGTCACGGGTGATCCCGGCCTCGGGTCCGGTGATCAATCGCTCCTCTCCGATCAACGTGTTGATCAGGGTGGATTTGCCGGCGTTCGGGCGCCCGATTACAGCAATGCGCAAGGGCGGATCGCCATCATCCTTGTTGCCGCGCCGCGCGGCCTTGGCCAGCGGACCAAGGGCCTCGACCACGGCGTCGTACAGATCACCGATTCCGGCACCATGCGCAGCAGAGAAGGCAATCGGCTCGCCCATGCCCAGTTCGAACGCGTCGATCAGGCCACTTTCGCCAGCCTTGCCTTCGCACTTGTTGGCCAGCAGCAGGACCGGTTTTCCCGATCGGCGGATCACATCGGCAAAGACCACATCCAGCGGCGTAACGCCGGCCCGCGCATCGATCAGCAGCAGGCAGATATCGGCGTCATGGATAGCCATTTCGGTCTGGGTGCGCATCTCCGCATCCAGACCGTCTTTCTCGGAATCATCGTATCCGGCGGTGTCGATCAGCAATAAGGGCAGATCGCCCAAACGCCCACGCGCCTCGCGCCGGTCGCGGGTTACACCGGGCCGGTCATCGACAATGGCCAGTGGTTTTCCGGCCAATCGATTGAAAAGTGTCGATTTTCCCACATTGGGCCGTCCAACGACGGCGATGCGGGGCAAGTGAGCAGTCATGCATTTGCGCCTAGCGGAGCGCGATCATCCGCGCATCATCGGTGACGACATATACGGTTTCATTGGCAATGACAGGGGGGACGAACACATCGCCCGGCAGATCACGCTGGGAAACAATGCTCCCGTCGACGGCGTTCAGGACCACCATTTCGCCTCGACTGGAGGCCACGACCAGACGACCACCGGCCATCACCGGCCCCGTCCAGGCGAGTCGGTTCTTGCGCTCGCGCGCATTCTCGAACAGCGACAATTGGGTGATCCAGTAGACCTCGCCATCATGACGGTTGATGCAGACGATCTCGGCTTCGCTGGTTGTGACGAAGAGGAAATCACCCGCGACCCATGGCGCATGCAGGCCACCAGCCGGCTGGCTCCACAGGCGTTCGCCTGTACGCAGCGAGATCGCGGCCAAAAGACCGGAATGGCTCATCGCATAGACGGTGTTGTCGACAACGACCGGGCTGCCGGCGACGTCATTGATCTCGGACATGGCGGTCAGGCCACCGGCGCGCGTCAGGCTGTCCTGCCAGATCGGGTTGCCGTTCTGGACCCGCAGGGCGATCAGCTCGCCGGAGGCGAAGGGAGCCACAACGATATCGCCCAGCACGGCCGGACTTGGTGCGGTCAGCAGGCGGGCCGATTCGACGATGCCCTGATAGGTCCACAGGACCTGTCCGCTATCGGTGTCGAGCGCCAGCAGCTCGTTGTCATCACTGGAAACAAAGACACGACCATCCGCGACCGTCGGCGATCCATGGAATGGTACGAGTGTGGCCGAACGCCAGATCTCGCTGCCCGATGCCGCATCCAGCGCGACAAAAAAATTCAGGCCCGTGTGGACGTAGAGACGCCCGCCATCGAAGGCGATGCCGCCACCGAAGGACATCCGGTCATGGCGCTCGGAGGCTTCGATGCGGTGGCGCCAGACGACGGAGCCGGTCGTTGCATTCATGGCGACGACTTCGCCGCGCGCATCGATGGCGTAAAGCGTGTCACCAGCCACCACGGGACGGGCATTCAGCCGGCGGTCATTGTCGGAGCCGTTGCCGAAGCCTTCGCGCCAGGCGATGGCGAGCGGGCCGCTGGCCTGGGTGTGCTGGACGGCATTGGTCGGGTACCCGCCCGGCTGCGGCCAGACCGTGTTGACGTAGGCCGGCGGCAGGTCGACGACCCGCGGCTCGCCATCATTGTCGAGGTTCAGACCCTGCTCGAAATTGAGAATGGAAACACGGCCATCGGTCGGCGCATCACCATTCAGGCGTTCGGCGTCGTTGTCATTGCCACGCCCTGGGATCATGTCGAGCGGGTTGGGAACAGACGAGCACGCCGCCAGCGGGGCAATCAGGGCCACACCAAGAAGGGTGCGGATACGCTTTACATCAATCATCGCCTGCATCCCCGGCATCGGTGGTTTCTTCTTCGGCAGCAGCGTCAGCCGCGCCGTCGACCGGTGCTGACGGGTCAGCCCCCGTCACTGCGTCGTCGGTGGTCGCCTCGTCAGCGGCAGGCTCGGCCAGGGCCGTGCGCTGGGCAATCAGGGCCATCGCTTCCTGGGCGCGACGCTGCACGCCGGCCGGGGCATCGCTGGAGAAGGCCAGGAACTGGTAATGGGTCCGCGCCCGCTCGATATTGTCAGCGCGCAACGCGGCGGCCGCAATCGTTTCGCGAGCGATATGACGATAGGCCGAATCCGCATTGACCAAGCGGCTCAGGCGCAGATCAATGTCGGAGAAGGACAGGCTGTCCCAGGAGGCCCAGACGGCCCGGATCTCGGCCATGTCCCGAAGAAGCGGATCGTTGGCATGCGCTGCGGCCTGTTCGAAGAACCCGGTCGCTGCCGCATTGTCACCCTGCTCGATCGCCACATTGCCGCGCTGGATCAGCGCCAGCGACACATAGCCGGGCGTGCCATTTTCGGCGAGCGTTTCCAGCCCGGCCGCAGCCAGCGCCAGCTCGCCCGACTCGGAATGCGTCATTGCCGCGATAAAGGCATCGGAGGCCGTTTGGCGGCTTCCGGTCTGCCAGGCATCGAAGCTCTGCCAGGCCACGGATCCGGCGATCACCGCCAAGGCTGCGCCCAGTGCCCAAGGGCCCCATTGACGCAACAAATCCTGATACTTGTCCCGGCGAAGTTCTTCGTCGACTTCTTCAAAAATATCGACCACGTCGAAGCGGCTCCGTAATTCCAATCAATGTGCGGCGGACCCTAGCGTCCCTACCCCACTGCCGCAACAGACCTCAGCCGTCCGAACGCTTCATGGTGTAGACCTCGCGCGACGAGGGAAAGCTGCGATCTCGGACATCGCTGGCATATTGCGCCACGGCAGCATCGGTACGCTCGGCCATATTGTCATAGCGCTTGACGAATTTCGGGGTCCAGTCGAACACGCCCAGCATGTCCTGGGTGACCAGTATCTGCCCGTCACAGGCGGCTGAAGCGCCGATGCCGATGGTGGGAACATCCACAGTTTCTGTGATCTCGCGCGCCAGGTCCTCGGCCACGCCCTCAATGACGATCGCGAAGGCACCGGCCTCGGCCGTGGCCAGCGCTTCGTCGATCACGCGCTGACGCTCGGCCTGCGTTCGCCCCTTGGCCTTGTATCCGCCATCGGCGAGCGCCGCCTGGGGACGCAGTCCGATATGACCGATCACCGGGATCGAGCGGGCCGCCATGAAGCGGATCGTGTCGGCGGCATAGGTGCCGCTTTCGATCTTGATGGCCTGGCAACCGGTCTCGGCCATAACGCGGGCGGCATTGGCAAAGGCCTGCTCGGGTGACTGCTCATAGCTGCCAAACGGCATGTCGACGGCGACCAGTGCCTGCCTGGCGCCGCGCATGACCGCCTGCCCGTGCAGGATCATCATGTCCAGGGTCACACCGACCGTGCTGTCCAGGCCGTGCACCACCATGCCGACACTGTCGCCGACCAGCAGGAGGTCACAATGGGGATCCAGGATGCGGGCCATCGGCGCGTCATAGGCGGTGAGGCAGACAAGCGGCTCACCGCCCTTGCGGGCACGGATGTCCGGAGCGGTGATGCGGCGGCCCTTGGTCGGGGTCTTTGACTGAGCAGACATGGCGGATGGCCTTTGTGACGACAGGTGGCCGGACCCTAGCGCAGCATGTTGCGCTGCAAAAGCCTCAGGCCAGTCGGCGCGGCAGTACCATCGCCACCATGCCGACGGCGACCGCCATGGCGGCGGCGGCCATGACTTCCGGCCCCATCAGGAAGCCGACATTGGACAGCAAGCCTTCAGTGGGGATCTGCACCTGGCCGAGTACGGACTCAAGTTGCGTACCGGCAATCGCCGACCCGGTCGAACCGGCACCACCCAGAAGCAGGATCCGCTTGCGATCAGGGTTCGACAATTGCTTGATCACACGCTGCGAGAACCGTTCGGCCTCGGTTTCCGTTTCCAACGGCTCGGATGCCTGGGCGAAGGCGGCCTTGAGCCGTGCATCAAATGCATCATCCATGGTCATGACACCATTACCTCCGCGTCCGTGAAGAACGCCTGCAATTTGGCCCGGCCGCGATTGACGTGCGACTTGACCGTTCCCAGCGGCATGCCGGTCGCCTCAGCGGCTTCCGAATGCGACATGCCGCATGAATAACACAACACCACCGCGATCCGCTCGTCTTCCTTCAATGTGGCGAGCCCGCGATCGAGATCAACCACATTGCCCATGTCGCGCGGGGCTTCGCTCTCTTCGACATCGGCCTTGAATTTCTCCAGCACCCGCTCGGTCGCCTTGCGCTTGCGCGCCGACATCAAAAACTGGGTGTAGGCGATCGAGCACAGCCAGGACTTGAACGTCCCCGTGCCCTTGAAGCTGCCGATCTTCTCGTAGGCCCGGATGAAGGCATCCTGGGCCAGGTCATCAGCGAGGGCGTGGTTGCGGCACATGCGGTTCAGCATGCCGCGAACCAGACCCTGGTGGCGCCGGACCAGTTCTCCGAAGGCCGCCGGGTTCTTCGTGGCGACCACCAGAGCTGTGAGTTCTTCGTCCGACGCCTTCATCAGCCCGCTCCGATTACTCGGAGCCCTCTTTCTTGCGACCCAGCAGGCCGAAGCCGACGAGAACCAGACCGATAAAGCCGGGGAAGGCCGCGATGGCGGGCATGATATAAGCCGCTTCTTCTTCGCCTTCGACGGCACCAATGGTCCATCCCAGGACGACCAGGGCGGCTGCGACAGCGATCAGGATCAGACCCGATTTCAGGTCGCCATTGCTGTCCTTGCGGGGCATGCCCAAAGCGCGGATCGTGTCCGGGTCCATGGTCTGGCCCGCCTGAATGGCCGTTTCGATTGTGCTCAGCGTGGATTTCCGTTTCTGGGTACCGGCATTCACCGCAACCCAGACAATGCCCAACACCATGGCAAACGGTGCCAACGATACCAACATAACCGTAAGGTCCATGATCTTTCTCCTGCGTATGGCCCGGGTGCTCCGTGCACCGGCTTTGACCATGAGATGCGGCCAGCATCGGGATTGGATGCAGCGGTCAGCCGATAACCGCTATACCGAATAAATATCCATGTAAATTCAATATGATGAGCGCTGCAATCAAACCCAGCACAATGGCGGTCAGATCGCCACCCCAGCCTTTAACGACCGGCGGCGGCGTTTCGCGGAGGCAGGCGGCAATGAAGGTGACCAGCGACCAGACAAAGAAACTGCCGAACAACAGCACGGCGGCCGCCTCCGCATTGGCAAGCAGGTGCGCGCCGGACCAGACCACAACGCCGGCCAGCATCGGATGGCGCACCCAGCGGCGGATATGTCCGGGCGCGTAGGCCGAGGCGAGCAGGATGATCCCCAGCGGCACGGCAAACAGGGCGGCCTGGTGTCCCCAGCCCGGGGTTGTCCAGACCGACGGCGTCGGATGAGCGATGATCTTGCCGTAGATGATGAGGCCGAAGCCGACCAGCGATATCGCCGTATATGCCAGCTTGTAGGGCGTTGCGCCCAGCTGGACGACCAGCGTGTCACGCAAACCGGGCACGAGGCGCAGGCCGTGAACCCCCAGGAACATCACCAGTCCGACAGATAAAAGCAGCATCGACGCCTCCCCGAGCTCGTCCGGTGATTATAGGCGATTCATCGCCATGTCGTGGATGAAAACCGGATGGGACCCAGGCGGCGGAGATCAGAACATGCGCAAGCGGGGCAGGTTGATGGTCCGGGTCAGCCAGCCATGGCCCAGAAAGGCGACACCGCCGACAATGGCGATGATCTGAAGCGCTGCGGACATCTCCTGCCCCAGCGTCCCGGCAATGATCTGCAAGGCCGGTGAGACCAGGGCCAGGCCGAGCACCAGCAGGCAGCCTGCGACCAGGCGCAGGACCAGCTCGATGCGCAGACGCCTGCGGGCGACGCGCTCCATGACGCCGGTCCGGAAAGCCCGGTCACTGGACGGTACGGTTTCGGCGGCGAAGAAGTCAGCAAGCGGATCAGTCTTGTCCATCACCCACTCCCAGGATTTCGGCGAGGCGCGCACGCCCTCGCAACACATGTGATTTTACAGTCCCCAACGGCATTTCCAAGACTTTTGCGGCATCGCCATGCGACCACCCCTCCCCCAGACACAGGGAGACGGCGGCGCGCTGGTCGGGCGGCAGCTGCCCCAGCGCCTGCCGCAGCGCGATGGCGCGTTCTGTCTGCGGCGTCTCGCTATCCGGACGCATCGACTGCCAGTCATGGTCGCGCTGGCGCGAGCGGGCCATGCTCCGGGCCCGCCCCCTGGCCTTGCGCCAGGCGATCGAGAACAGCCAGGTCTTCAATCGCTCGGGCTCGCGCAGCCGGCGCAATTCGGTCCATCCGGCCAGGAACACCTCCTGGGCCAGATCATCGGCATCCGCATCATACGGGCTCATCCGGCGCAGGAAGGCGCGGATCGCCCCCTGATACCGGTCGACGATCCGCGCATAGGCCGCATCATTGCCCGAGCGGGCCGCTGCGACGAGCGCCGCGTCCGTCGGTTGCGAGCGCATCAGTCCGACGACTTCTTGCCCTTGAAGAAGGCCGACACCAGGAAGGCGAAGGACAGGACGGCGAAGATCATCGCCACGAAATAGGCGACCTCACCCATTCCGATCAGACCGCTATAGCCCTCATAGGCGAACACAGCGGAAAAACCGGCAAACAGGATCACCAGGAAGGCATTGCTGCCGGTGCCATAGTTTGAGTGGCCACTGCCGGAATTGTGGTCCAGATCGGACCAGTCCGGGCGACCATCATCGGCCGCATCAAGGCTGGCGATCAGGTCGGCGGGCGGCTCCTTGCCGGATGCGGCATAGGTCTTCAACAGGTCGATCTTGGCCTGGGTACGCTTGTACCGCATGAAGCTGCCCCAACCGGCAGCGACAAAGAACGCCAGCGGGAAAAGCAACCACCAGTAACTCTCAAACAACTCGACCATCGGCTCGATCTCCTGTTCCACGCCCCTGGATGCACCGGCATTCAGCGGGTCTTTGCTCCTGTGTCGCCGCCGCGACGCGGTTTGGATGCGACGGACACAAAAAAAGTGCAGGATCGATGTGGAACCGATTGCCCCGGCCTGTCCAGATCGGGGCAATTGCGGCCCGGGGGCCCGTTGACCCTAGTGGCCTTGATCCAGCGGCAGATAGATGTCGGAGCGCAGCTCGGCGGCGACGCGACCGCTCGGATCATCCACATAATTGACGAAAAGCGGCCGGTCGGCAAAACCGCCAAGGCCCTGGTCGATGACGGTTGCGTACAGCCGGTCGATACTCTCATGCAGACTGTCATAGTCGCCGACATGGCGCAGTCGGGCGTGGCACCCGGCGGCGAGTTCCAGACAACCAATGCCCTCAGGCGGCACGATGTCACCGACGGCGATGGCGCAATCAAAACTCAGGGCGTCGGGCTCGGTAGAGCGCGGGTCTTCGTACCAGACGCCGTAGATCCCCTGCAGGGCATCTATGGGGTGCTGGCTGAAAACCGCCTCGAACAACCGCTCATAGGTCAGGTTCAACTCGGCATAGGCGCCGACATTGCGGATCGCCAGCAAACGCAGCGGATCGGTCGAGACGATCTCGACCTCCAGGGCTACGTCGCCATCACCGCCGGGTGCCGGTTTGAGCAGACGGTCGATCAACTCCGTGCGGCCGGCGCGCAATTCGCTGGCCGACCCGCCAGTCGCAGCGCGGAAGGCCCGGGCAAAGGCCTGTGATGATCCATAGCCGGCCCCCGCTGCGGCCCGGGTGATCGATTGCCCCTCGGCCTCCAGCTCCGGCAGGGTGCGCGCCAACCGGACCCGGCGCAGGGTCTCCGCCAGCGTTTCCCCCGTCATCAGGCGATAGACCCGGTGAAAGTGGAAGGGCGACAAGGCGGCCGTCGAGGCCAGTGCCTCCAGCGACAGGGTGCCTGCTTCGCCATCGCTGGCCTCAATCTGCGCCAGTACCCGCTCAATGCGTTCGGCATGACGTAAACGGCTGTCCGGCATCATGGTCGTGTCTCCTTCACGATGAACCATGATGCCGGTCTAGCCCGGTGCGCAAGCCGGCGCGGTCCCGTTCTTGCGCATTGTGTGCCGGCAGGCTCTCGCCTATCGCTCGAACGGGTTGGCCAGGAAGTCAGGCAGATCGATCACGATCTCTTCGCTGGCGACCGGCTCACCGCGCATGAAGGCGTGCATCGCTTCACCCACCTCAGGGGTCGTCATGAAGAGATTATGTCCGGCATTGACGACCGTGACCCGGGTGACATCGCTCAGCCCGGCAACCGCTTCGCGCTGGCTTTGCGGATAAGTCCGCCCGTCGAGCGTACCGGTCAGCAACAACACGGGCGTGTCTCCTGTCGGGCCGCGACGGAAATCCGCACCCAGATCAAGGCCGGGAACGGCTTCGTTCAATTGCGGCATGGGGAAGTTCAGATAGGCGCCCAGAAGCGAGGTTTGCGCCTGCTCGTCGACGACGGCCAGTCGATCCGCATCAATACCCGAGGCGAGGTCCATGGCGGTCGGCATGGCGTTCATCGAGATCGGTTCGCCGGGCGTCCAGAAATACTGCAGCAACGCGATCGGCAATTGGGTATCGCCCTGCTCCACCCCGGCATAGAGCGCCGGCAACAAGCCGGCATTGGCCGGATCTGCAATCAGCCCGGACGCGAATTGCTGGAGATGATGGCGCTGCAGGAGAAAGGGCAGGCTCGTGCCGTCTTCCTGCGGCACCTGCATCAGGATGGGTTCGGCTTCCAGCTGCGCGTGAACACGCCGCATCAGCCCGGCAATGTCCGGATAGAGCGCGGCGGCGGCCGGCTGGGTGTTCACCGCCGCCTGCAGGCGGGCGATATAGGCATCGGTCCGGGCCGGCAGCTTGACCGTCTGGTCGAGCCCCTCGGCACTGGCGATAATCACCCGGTCAATCTTGTCCGGGATCGCGTTCAAGGCTGCGAGTGCCAGGTGGCTGCCATAGGAGATACCCCAGAGCGACATCCGGTCGGCACCGAGATGGGCGCGAAGGTCGGACAGGTCGGCGACGCTTTCCTGCGTCGTATAGCCGAGGATATCCACGCCCTCGCTGTCCCAGAAGGCCAGGCATTCACTCAGGGCCGCCCGCTGGCTGGCGATGATGTCGGCATCGCTGACCCGCGCACTGTCGTCGGCGGACTGGCTGCTGACACAACGCGGAGGTCGTTGCGACTGTCCGGTCCCTCGCTGGTCAAAGGCGATCACATCACCATGCTGGCGCATCGCCATGAAGAGCGGGAAGCGCTGGCCCTGCGCCGTCCCGGACCCTGAACCGCCGGGACCGCCGGCGAGATAGACGATAGGCGGCCCGGCGCGCTCGCCGGTTGCCGGGAATCGCACATAGCTGATGGTGATCATCCGGCTGTGCGGATCGGCGCGGTTTTCCGGCACCTGGAATTCACCGCGAAAGGCGTCCGTGGTGTCGCCGCTCCGGGCGGTAAAGACGATACCGGTTTCAGGGTTCGGCTGCGCCGCACCGGCAGCCGCCGGCAGGGACGCGAAGAGGGCGCCCGCCAGCAAACCGGCACGGGCCAAGGTCAGTCGTTTCATCGATCATGCTCCACTGTGTCGTGCCCCCCGGCACAGCTACAGCAGAGCGTCATGGCACCGCTCGATCACGCCCCAATCGACCGGCGGCGGCCTCCAGCCGTCAAGCGGCGGGACGGTGAGCCGAACAACCGCTAGTCTTGCCAACATGACCGCTCGTCACGCCCCCTTGCGCCTGATCGCGCAGCTGTTTGCCGTTTTGTCGGTGGCCTGCTGCCTTCTCCCTGACGCCTCCGGTCAGGCACCAAGACATGTCGCAATCGAGGATGTGCGGGTCTGTCCGGCAAACAATGGCGATACCGCCCCGCCCGACTACAGCGCCGCGGAATGCCGCAGCGTCCCGATCCAGGAACTCGATCCGCAGGGCACCCATATATGGGCCCGGCTCCGCCTGCCCCTCGGCACGGAAAATTTGCGGGGCGACGGCCCTTTCGGGTTGATGGTGATGGGCAAGATGTCCAGCGAGATATACGTCAATGAGCACCTTGTCGGAACCAATGGACAACCGGGCGATGATCGCCGCTCCGAAACCGCCGGACGCATCGATGCCAGCCTGTTCGTTCCGCACACGCTGGTCAGGACAGGCGACAACACCATCGATATCCGCATGTCTTCCCATTATGGCTGGCTGGAATTGGCGTCACCTGTCCACGCAGTCCAGTTCGGACGGTATCAGGACCCGACCCGCATCATCATAACCGGATATTGGCCGAGCCTGATCACATTCGGGGTCTTCCTGGTCGGCCTGGTCTTCTTCGGGGTCACGACCTGGCGCAATGAAGACCGCTCGACCTCCGCCTTGCTGGCAGCGGCCGCCCTGTTCGCCGGAACCGAGCTGCTGGTCGAAACGGCGCGCGGCCTCGTCGCCTATCCCTATCCATTCCACGATGTCAGGCTTGTGCTTATCACCTTGTGTGCGGCAGGCTTTGGCATCTGTGTCTTCGCCTACCTGCTGGAACGAATGACATCGCTGGGCTGGCAGTCGCGACTGGTGCGCGTCCTGGCGGTGCTGATCGTCCTCGTCCCGGTGGTCATCATCATGCCCGGCTTTGACGGCAAGACGGTCGGCGTCCTGACCACCTGCGCCCTGGCAGGACTTGCCTGGTCAGCCCTGTGGGCTTTCCAGAGGAAACCCGGCGCGCTCGGCCTCGCTGCGGCCTTCACCCTGTTCCTGCTGGTCCTGTACCAGGTCGGCTCATACTTCCTCGACGTCGGCTATTTCTACGCCGCCGCCGGTGTGCTGGCCTTCGCCATGTACCAGCAGGCCCAGTCGCTGGTCGCCGAGCGCCGCCAGAGACGCCTTGAAGCCCGACGCGCCCTGAAGCTGGAGACGGCCCTCGACCAGGCCCGGCAGAAGTCGGCCCCGGCCCAGATCCAGCTCGTCAGCGCCGGTCGCGTCGACTATGTCTCGACCGACCGGATCGTCCAGCTCAAGGCCGCCGGCGACTATGTGGAACTTCATTTCGAGGACGGCCGCACGACGCTCTACACCGGCACGCTGGGCGGGCTGGAGAATGAATTGCCGCCGGCCTTCCTGCGGGTGCACCGGTCGCATGTCGTCAACACACTGTTTGTATCGGCTCTGGAGCGCGATGCCGGCGGCACCGGCGAGCTGATCCTGTCGAACGGCGCACGAGTACCCGTCAGCCGCCGCATCCTGCCGACAGTCCGCTCGGCACTCGCCGAGAAGCGCCCGCCTCAATAGTGCGGCGGCTTGGTCACCTCCGGCCCCGGCGCAGCAGCCTCCAGCGCCTCGAGACGGGTCAGCATGACATTGACCCGGCGGGTCAGCCGGTCGAGTTCCTCACGCTGGGCAAGAATGACGGCGTTGAGATCATCCACGGTCTTGTCCTGATGGGCGGCATGGGCCTCGACCTCATCGAGGCGGGCCTGAAGGGTATCTATCATTCTGGACTCCACGTGACATTCCGGTCGCAATCTATCCGATCCCGATCAGGTTCCCAGTCCCAAAGGCGGTTGGTCTGGCATGGCCGCGCAAGCAATCTGCGACCGGGTCAGGCGGCCCCGGTCAAAGGCCCATCTCAGCCAGACCGGGGTGATCATCCGGACGTCGGCCCTGCGGCCAGAAAAATTTTCGATCTTCCTCGCGGATCACGGCATCGTTGATGCTGGCGATGCGCCGCCGCATCAGACCGTCGGGCGCGAATTCCCAGTTTTCATTGCCATAAGCCCTGTACCAACTGCCGGACAGGTCGTGCCACTCATAGGCAAAGCGCACGGCGATACGGTTGTCCCGGAACGCCCAGATCTCCTTGATCAGGCGGTAATCCAGCTCCCGCTCCCACTTGCCCGCCAGGAAGGCGATGATCTCGCCCCGCCCCCGCAGGAAAACATCGCGATTGCGCCATTCACTGTCGGTCGTATAGGCCAGCGCCACCTGTTCCGGGTCGCGCGAATTCCAAGCGTCCTCCGCGAGACGGACCTTGCGCGCTGCCGCGGCCAACGTCGTGAAAGGTGGTACGGGCGGCCGGGTCTGATCGGTCATGAGCTCGCCCCCTCGCCCCGGGCCAGCGCGAGGTCCGCGCGCAGCCGGGCGTTCTCGTCTTCCAGTCCGGACAAGCGTTCATTCACCCCGCGCATCGTCTCGATGATCTCGTCCTCGGTGAAGCGTTGCGTGATGTGCTGTGGACAGTTCCAGTCGAACGCCACCACATGCAGGAGCACAATCCGCTCAGGGCGGGCGCGATAGCCCTGCGGGAGGACACGCCCGGCCAGATCGCTCTCGGCTTCAACCGGCAGAAGCTCGACAGTGGCGAAGACCTTCAAGCGTGTGCGGTTGGCATAGTCCATCAGGATCAGGGCCACACGGGCATTCGCCCGCGTATTACCGACCGAGATGTATTGGCGATTCCCGCGATAATCCGCGAATGCCAGTGTGGCAGCATCCAACACGGTCAGGAATCCTCTCGGTCCGCCGCGATGCTGGACATAGGGCCAGCCCGACTCCGAAACAGAAGCCATGTAGAAATGATCGCGTGCCGCTATGAAATCTGCTTCGTGCTGTGTCAGGCTATCGGTCGCGCGGTCTCCTTCGAAGCGTTCCCAGAGATGGGCACTGCCCATGTCTTCGCGGACCGCCCGCACGCTGGATGTGGTGGCGATGTCGAGAAATCGGTAGCTCATGATGCCGCTCCGGTCCTTTCGAGCAAACGGGAGCGGGCAGACCGACAGGACGGCCTGCCCGCTCGTGATCAGCCGGCCTGCGACGCGGTAACGACGGGGAAGTCGATATCGGTCTTGGCAACGTTGTTGATCAGGTTGGTGAAGACGTTTTCGGCGGCCAGGGCGACGATCTCGACAATCTGGCCGTCGGTATAGCCCGCCTCGCGCAACCCGGTGATATCGCTGTCGCTGACGCGGCCGCGCTCGCGCACCACCTTTGCTGCGAAACCGACAGCGGCATCAGCCTTGGCATCGCCGGACCGCCCGGTGCGGTTGCGGGCAACCTCTTCCGGCGTGAGATTGGCAAGGTTCAGACCCAGATAGGTGTGGGCCGACAGGCAATAGTCACAACCATTGACCTGGGCCACGGCAAGGGCGATGCGCTCGCGGGTCTTGACATCCAGCGTCCTGGAGAGCGCGCCGTTATTGCCGGTATAGCCTTCCAGTGCGGCTGGGCTGGTGGCAATGAGACGGAACATGTTCGGGACGACGCCGAGCTGCTTGTGAACGGCCTCCAGGATCGGCTTGGAGGCTGCGGGGGCGGAATCGAGATCGGGAATGGGCAGGCGGGACATTGGTTTCTCCTTCAGGAATTGGGGCGATCCGTCCGGGATCGCGTTCTGCCGGGGAGAATTGGGCGTTCCGCAAAAAATGATAATCAGCTATAATCGAGAAATTCTTTTCCAATAAATGGAACAAAAATGGACCGTCTCAAAGCCATGTCCATTGTCGTGCAGGTCGTCGACAGCGGGAGTTTCTCCGGCGCCAGCCGGGCCCTCGGCATACCCCTGGCCACGATCAGCCGTCAGGTGACAGAGCTGGAAGCCCATCTCGGTACAAAACTGCTGACGCGAACCACCCGCAAGCTCGCCCTGACTGACGCCGGCACCGCCTATCTCGCCGCCGCACGGCGGATCCTGGACGATGTTGACGAGACAGAACGGGCAGCGGCAGGCGAATATCATTCGCCGCGTGGTGAGCTGATCCTGACCGCTCCGGTGGCTTTCGGGCGCCTTCTGGTCCTGCCGGTAATCCGGGACTTTCTTATCGCCTATCCCAAGATCGATGTCCGCCTGGTCCTGTCCGACCGCAATCTTCACCTGATGGACGAACATATCGACCTGGCTGTGCGGATCGGGCCCCTGCCGGACAGTTCGATGGTGGCGACAAGAGTCGGATCGATTCGGACGGTCGTGGTGGCCAGTCCGGGTCTGCTGGCGGCCCACGGAAAGCCGCAATCGCCGGAGGACCTGCCCGGCATGCCCGGCGTGCACTTCGACATCCTGTCGCCAGCCGGCCGCTGGACCTTCACAGGCCCCGGCGGGCAGACACATGACAGCGCGCCGCGGCCCCGTCTCACCGTCAGCAGCGCCGATGCCGCGGTCTGGTCAGCCTGCGATGGTGTCGGTGTAACCCGGGTATTGAGTTATCAATGCGCTGACGCCGTGAAGAGCGGGTCTTTGCATGTATTGTTGGAGGAGTTCGAACCGGCACCCCTGCCCGTGCATCTTGTTCATGCCGGCCGCGGCGTGCTGCCGGCCAAGCTGCGCAGCTTCCTCGACTTCGCAAAGAGCCGCCTTCGATCAAGTCTGACGGCGCTTTGGTGACAGCCCGTATCGGCCGTCAGGGACGACTAGCCCTTGTTGGCGAATTTCGGCGGCTTCGCCCGCACCTTTTTCGGCGCAGCCGGTTTGGCTGCGGCAGCCGCAGCCTTGGCTTCCATCGCCAGACGGGCCTGGCGCAGCTTGCGGATCTTGGCTTGCCGCTCGTCGGTTTCCTTGTCCAGCTTGGTGCGGACCATGGTGTCGGTGATTTCGGCCCGCGTTTTCGGGGCCACCGGGGTCACTTTCAGAAGGTCACTGTAGACGGGTTCGCTCATGGGCATGTCTCCTTGGCGCTGACAATAGGGCAAATGGGCCGGAAAAACAAAAAGGCCGGGCAATTGCCCGGCCTTTCTGATTGCCTGTCCGGGGCGCGGCAATCCGGCCCCAGGACTGACAGTATGGCTTAGAGAGCCTGAAGGTTCTCGGCAGCGTTCTTGCCCGAACGCTTGTCCTGAACGACTTCGAAGGACAGCTTCTGGCCTTCGGAGATCGTGGTCATGCCCGAACGCTCAACGGCAGAGATGTGGACGAAAACGTCCGTGGAGCCGTCTTCCGGTTGAATGAAGCCAAAACCTTTGGTGGTGTTGAAGAATTTTACGGTACCAGTAGCCATGACGATTTCCTTTCAATCAGTCACGTAGATATGGGTCTGCCCGGCCGCGTGCCGGAAAGTACCCGTGTGTCGAAATTTGAAAGGAAGAGCGTCAGCGGGGCGACAGATCGCCCCCAGAAGATTCGGCATTCAAGATCGAGTAAGCGCTATATGGGGGGCGATTGTGTCTTTTGCAAGGTAATTCGGTTGAGGGTGTGCGTCTTCAATTCCCCAAGCCCGGCGCGCAGGGACTCCCGCACTCCCGGAATTCAATCACCATTTTCCCCGGAAGCACGTCAGCGCTATCCGGGGCTTACGGGAGACTCAGCGTTACAAGGCCGGTTCGGTTGGTCCCGGGTCTTCGCCCGGGAAAAATGGAGTGTGTGAATGCGAGGCTGGCGAAAAGCATTGAGAGCGGGCGCGCGGCGCACGGAAGCCGTTCATCCCGAAGGAGGCGTGCTCGCCCCTACTCCCACTCAATCGTCCCCGGCGGCTTGCTGGTCACATCATAAACCACGCGGTTCACCCCGCGCACTTCATTGATGATGCGCGTGGCGACGCGGCTGAGGAAGTCGTGCTCATAGGGGTAGTAGTCCGCCGTCATGCCGTCGACGGAGGTCACGGCGCGCAGGGCGAGGACGGCGTCATAGGTGCGTTCATCGCCCATGACGCCGACCGTATTGACCGGCAGCAGGACCGAGAAGGCCTGCCAGATCTCGTCATAGAGGCCGGCCTTCTTGATCTCCTCGATATAGATCGCATCGGCCTTGCGCAGGATGTCGGCCTTTTCCTTGGAGACGGCACCGGGAATGCGGATGGCGAGGCCCGGTCCCGGGAAGGGGTGACGGCCGACAAAGGCGTCCGGCAGGCCGAGCTCACGGCCCAGGGCGCGGACTTCGTCCTTGAACAGCTCGCGCAGCGGTTCGACCAGCTTCATCTTCATGCGCGCCGGCAGGCCGCCAACATTATGGTGCGACTTGATGGTGACCGAGGGGCCGCCATCAAAGCTGACGCTTTCGATCACATCGGGATAGAGCGTGCCCTGGGCGAGGAAATCGGCGCCGCCGGCCTCCTTGGCCTTCTCGTCGAAGACATCGATGAACAGGCTGCCGATGATCTTGCGCTTCTTCTCCGGGTCGTCGACGCCTTCAAGGGCCGACAGGAAAAGGTCCTCGGCCTCAGCATGGACGAGCGGGATATTGTAGTGCTCGCGGAACAGGGTGACGACCTCATCAGCCTCGCCCTGGCGCATCAGGCCGGTATCGACAAAGACACAGACCAGCTGGTCGCCGATAGCCTCGTGCAGCAGCACCGCCGCGACCGAGCTGTCGACGCCGCCGGACAGGCCGCACAACACCCGCTTGTCGCCAACCTGTTCGCGGATCTTGGCGATCGCCTCATCCTTGAAATTGGCCATTGACCAGTCACCGGTGAGGCCGGCGATCTGGTGGGTGAAATTGTGCAAGAGGGCGGCGCCGCGCGGCGTGTGCACGACTTCCGGGTGGAATTGCACACCGTAGAAATGACGGGTCTCGTCGGCGATGGCGGCAAAGGGGGCATTGCCCGAAGTCGCGATGACCTTGAACCCCTCGGGCAGCGCCGCGACCCGGTCGCCATGGCTCATCCAGACGCGTTCTTCGTGACCAACCGGACCGAAGCCGGCAAACAGCGGACTGTCCTCGGTGAGGGTAATATCGGCGCGGCCAAACTCGCGCTCCTCGGAGGCCTCGACCCGGCCGCCCAGCTGGGCGCACATGGTCTGCTCGCCATAGCAGATACCCAGCACAGGAATACCGCGCGTGAAGACCGACGCATCGGCGCGCGGGGAATTGTCCCAATGGGTGGAATGCGGCGAGCCCGACAGGATGATCGCCTTGGGGTCATAGGCATCGATAAAGGCCTTGTCGGCGCGGTTATAGGGATGGATTTCGCAAAACACCCCGCTCTCGCGGACACGGCGGGCGATGAGCTGGGTCACCTGGCTGCCGAAATCGATGATGAGGAGTTTGTCGTGTTGATCGGTCATGGGCGTTCGCACCCGCGCGCGCAGGTGTCCCGGAGGTCAGATTGTAGGGAGATGGCAGAAACATCTGTCAGCATGTGGCCCGATAGCGCGAGTCAGCGCGCTTGACCAGTCCCGCGCCACGCCTGACCTGCGCTTTGGCCGGATTTGCCGGAAAATCATCACGACAGGCTTGTCCGCAGCCCGTCCAGCGCGCAAGTCTGGGGGCCAGCCAATCCATGGAGCTTCGCCATGCGTCTTGCCCTGACAGCCCTTATCGCCAGCCTCGCCGCGTCGTGCTCGCAGGCTGACACCGCCAGCCCATGGCGATTGGATGCAGACCAGTCGTCCCTTGCCTTCGTCTCCATCAAATCCGGCGACATCGCCGAGACGCACAGATTTTCCGGCTTCACCGGGTCGGTCATGCCCGATGGCCGCGCTGAACTGGTCATCGACCTGGCGACGGTGGAGACCGGCATCGACATCCGCAATGAGCGGATGCGCGAACACCTGTTCGAAACCGGGCGTTTTACCGACGCCCGCGTGACCACCACGCTCGACCTTGCCGCGCTCGCAGACCTTGGTACCGGCGAACGCCGCGCCATCACGCTACCCGCAACCTTGGACCTGCATGGCGTCGCCGTGACTATCGAAGCCGAGGTGATGGTCACAGGCATCGATGATCAGGCCGTGCTCGTCGAAAGCCGGGCGCCCGTGCTCATCCACGCCGCCGACCATGACCTCGCTGATGGTCTGTTGACCCTGCAGGATCTGGCCGGCCTGCCATCGATCACACCGGTCGTGCCGGTGACATTCTCGCTGATCTTCACCCGCAGCTGATCATCAGACTTGGCTCGAGCCGTGGCGGCAGGTCACTCTTGGCATTCATTCGTCGGCCCCAAATTGGTCGGCAGTATCCACCGGAGAGTTGATGCCGACCGCCCGCCCCCGCGCCGAGATTGTCGAATTGCAGTATCTGCGGGCCATCGCCGTGCTGATGGTCGTGATCGGCCACCTGCATCAGGCCGGGATGCGCTTTTTGGGGACCGACCTGCTGGGCCCGGTCGGTTATCTCGGCTATGCAGGCGTCGACATCTTCTTCGTCATCTCCGGCTTCATCATCCATACGCTCTACCGCACGGCGACCAAGCCCAGCCCGGGCTATGCGCTGAAGCGGCTGAACCGGATTTTTCCGCTCTACTGGCTGTTCACCGGCCTCTCAGTGCTCGGCTACCTGATGTTCGGCGAGACCCTGACACGCGATCTCGATGACCTGGACTGGCTGGCAAGCCTCACACTGCTGCCGACGGGGCAACCCCCGCTGCTCCTCGTGGGCTGGACCCTGACGCACGAACTTTACTTCTACCTCGTTTACGGGCTGGTCCTGTTCCTGCCATCGCGCTGGCGCCGCCCCGTTGCCGCGCTATGGGCTGTCCTGACGGTTCTAGCCATGACCGGTCTGATCGATACCGGCCCTGCCTGGAGCGCCCTGGTCCTGAGCGGGTTCAACCTGCAATTCCTCGCCGGCATCGTGCTGGCGGAGTTCCGGGACCAGCTGTCCCGAACGCGGTGGCCTGCATTGATCGTCCTGACCATTGGCACATGCCTGGCACTTGCCTGGACCTTCCGGCATGGCCTGGACGGGCTGGCAGACGCCGATATCCGGGTTGCAGCCTTTTCGGTCATGGCCGTCGGGCTGGTCTGGACGATCCTGGCCTGGCAGCCGCGCTGGCCGAGCCTCGCCGCGTCGATCGGCGACTGGTCCTACGCCATCTATCTGGGACACTTGCTGGTGATTGGTGTTCTGGCCCGCTTCCTCGCCGCCATCATGCCGGAGGGGCTGATCGCGACCCTGGTCCTGTTCGCGACCGGCCTGACTGCCAGCGCTGCACTGGGACTATTGGTCCATCGCTTCGTCGAGACCCCCCAGCTGACCGCGGGCAAGTCGCTGATCCGCCGGTATTTCGGCGACCGGCAGCCGGATAACCGGCCCTGACGCCCGTTTCCAGCCCTTGGTCTCCAGCAAATTAAATTTCCGTAATTGATTGATTTAATGTAACTTATAGAGATCGAACCGGCCTGATACCTGTGATGGAAGCCTTGTTCCGGATCAGTGATGCAGTACGCCGTCGGCAAATCTCCCATCTTCATCGGCGGCGCGCCTCGATCCGGCACGACATTGCTGCGCGCCATGGTCAATGCCAGCCGCAATATCGTCTGCGGACCGGAGATGCGGGTCATCCCGGCCCTGTGCCATCTGGCCGAACAGATCGAAGCGGGACAGTCGGACGTACTGGAGCGCGGCTATGGTCTCGACCGCCAGGCTGTGAATGACCAGTTCGCGCGTGCCATCGACAAGCTTCTGGCGCCGCTTCACGCCCGGACCGGGGCACGGGTGGCCGAAAAGACGCCCGCCAACATCCTTCACTTCCATCGCCTGCGGCAGATCTTCCCGGACAGCCCGCTGATCAGCATCGTCCGCGACGGGCGCGACGTGGTCGCCTCCCTGCTGTCAATGGACTGGACGGACGCAAGAACCGGTCAGCCAATGGCCATCACCCGCGACGCCGAAGCCGCGGCGCAGCTGTGGTGCGCCAGTGTCGAGGCCGGCTGGCGCGTGCAGGCGGACCCGAATTATTTCGAGCTGCGCTATGAGGACCTGGTGGCTGACACGGCCGGCACGATCTCCCGCCTGTTCGATGCGCTGGGCGAGGACGATGACGCCAAGGCCCGCGCGCTCGATCATGCAGACGCCTTCGACGGCCGTCAGGGCATTGCGGAGTCCAGTGCCGACCGTGTCTCCCGTCCGGTGGACCGGCGGGCCATTGATCGCTGGCAGACCGATCTAGACGATACCCAGCTGGCCACCGTCATGCGTGTCGCTGGCAGCCATCTGGAACAGCTTGGCTATGTCTGACAGCGAGGGCGAGCCCGGACGCAGCGATGGCGAAGGCCTGGTCTTTGCCGGCGGCTGCCCGCGCTCCGGCCTGACCCTGCTGCGCCGTCTGCTGGAACCTCACCGCCATGTCCATTGCGGCCCGGACACAGGCCTGCCGCCTTCGATCGCCATGCAATGGCAGAATTTTGCCCGCGAGCTGGGCCCCCTGCACGCGCAGGATTTCGATCTGGGCGCCGAGGACATGCGCCGCACCATGGCCGACCTGCTGACCGGCATGATCGGTGCCCCGCTGGATCAACCGCCCGTCAAGGTGCTGGTCGAAAAGACCTCGCTCAATGTGGCGGCCTTTGATCCACTGGGACGGCTCCTTCCGCAGGCCCGTTTCATCCATCTCGTGCGTGATGGTCGCGACGTCGCAAATTCCCTGCTCGCCCGCAATTGGCGCGACCCGCAAGGGCGCCCCTTCCCCCATGTCAGCGATCCGGGCGCGGCGCTGAAATACTGGACCGACCTGACCGGTATCGGCCTCGCCGCCGAACGCAGCCTCGCCAGTCGCATCATCCGGATCCGCTATGAAGATCTGGCGACCCGGCCCAAGGCCACGATTACCGATCTGATGCGCTTCCTCGGCCTGAAATTCGAGCCCGCCCAGCTGCACTATGCGACACGGAGTATCGAGCTGCACGGCCTGGAGCATGACAGCGCCCCCCTCATCAACCAGCCCCTGACCCGGCGCCGGGTCGGCGCGGGCGCGGGACTGGACGGGCAGGTCACGGCGCCGACCAGGCAAAGGCTGAACGAGCTGGGATATGGGGCGCAGCCGACCGGTACCAAACGGCGACGTGTCGGTGCGCGGTGAACGGGTGGACACAAGGAACAGACCGCGAGTTCAAGGTGCGCCAGATGTTGCTGATGACGGATGTCGGAGAGTGAGTATGCCGACTATTCCGCTGGCGCAGCCTGCGGCTTTCGGATGCCGATGAAGCGGTCGCCCAGACGCGCCGCCATTTCGTCCGCGACGCTTGATGTCCTTGCCGCCTTGCCGATCACGAATGTTCGTCCTTGGGCATCGGTGACCCACACGCGCATGAACATCTCCGAGATACCCGCCTGCCGGATATCGTCCCAGGCCAGCTGGATGTCCGCGCCGGGCCATCGCCGCGCCGCGAGGATGTCATCCGACCACCGGATCTCTGACCGGGTCAGATAGAGCAAAGCGCCCGTCAGCAAATAGCCCAGTGCCAGAATGGCAATGCCCGCAGCGAACCCCTCCTGGCTCTTCACCCCAACCGGACCAATGACAACATTGATGAGGACGCTATTGAGCAACAAAAAGCCCACCGCAACCGGGATCGGGAAACCTTCGAGAAACTGATACCCCGGATGGCGGCGGCCCCGGTCTGCCCGATGCCGCCAGTACAGGCCGAAATACAAGCCGCAGACCAGGATCATCACCGTCAAATAGCTGGCCAGTTCAACCATCACCCGGCACCCCGTTCCTTGCGACACCCGGATTGAGCATCCAACGGCCAGAGGTGGACAGCAACCCAAAAGTCACGAAGCCGCGGCCGGCGCAGCGATCTCCAATAATCGCTTGTCAGCCAGCGGGCCGGAATCAGCGAACTCGCGGCGAGCGGTTTATGGTGTGGCCTTTGCGGGTGCGAATGCGGGTCTAGCTGCGTCAGCCCACGCTTCGCGTGACGTCCAGTTCACCGCTCGCCTGCAAGCGGTCATAGAGCGCCCAGGGTGCCAGATCGAAACCGTTCGGCCAGGTTGGCGCCCCTTCCTCCAGGAAGACGCGCGCGAAATAGGACGGATCCGACAGGGGCGCGGTCATGGCTGTCGCAGCCTTGATCTCGCGCGACAGGTCGATCTCGCCGCGTGCGCCGTCGGAGAAGACCAGTGCCAGGCGGGTCGCGCCCGCGACCTCGACAGATTGGATTGTCACCAACGGCCTACTCATCATCCAGTCCCGGAATGCGCTCCAAGGGTTCCAGCGCTTCGCAGCGCTCCCAGTTCGCGAGAATAGGCGAGCGATGGATCATGATCCACTCCTGCACCAATCGCAGCGCGCGCGACCGCAAGCTGCCGCGCAACACCTTGCCGGTCTCGATGGAGATCAGGGCCGCCTGTCCCTGATAGGCCGCATGTATGTGCGGCGGCGGGTGATCGCCGAAATACATCCGGATCGTGATGCCGAAGAAGACGGAGACGATGGGCATGCCAAAGGCTAGCCCGTGACGCGCTCAGACGTCCGTGCGCTCCATCACGCAGATGTAGAACCCGTCCGTATCGGTTCGTCCCGGCGAGAGCTGAAGGGCGCCGTGTTCGGTGATGCAGGAATCGAGCAGCACTTCGGCGCCGTCGCCCAGTCCGCCGGACTGGATCAGCGCGTCCATCACCGGCACCGGTTTGAAGCCCTCGACCGTGTCGAGAAAGGCATTGACCCGGTCGCCGTTTTCTTCCGGCAGGACCGAGCAGGTGATGTAAACCAGACGGCCGCCCGGCTTCACATAGCGATGGGCGCGTTCCAGCACGATGTCCTGCTCTTTCATGCGACGCTCGAGAGCGGCCGGCTTGAGACGCCATTTGGCGTCCGGACGGCGGCGCCAGGTGCCGGTTCCGGTGCAAGGGGCGTCGCAGAAGACGACATCCATCTTCTCAACAAATTCGCCCAAGGCCTTGTCTTCGCTGTCGTCATGGACCTGGACATTGCGCACATCGGCGCGCTTGAGGCGCGGCCAGATGGCACGCAGGCGGCGCCAGTCAATGTCCCAGGCGTGGACCTGTCCGGTATTGTGCAGGAGGGCCGACAGGGCCAGCGTCTTGCCACCGGCACCGGCGCAATAATCCAGTATCTGCTCGCCGGCACGGGCGCCCGAGGCCAGGGCCGCCAGCTGGGAACCGATATCCTGCACCTCGACCCAGCCCTTGCCATAGGCGGGAATGCTCTCGGCAGCGGCTGATTTGCCACGCGGGTCGCGCTGCGGGATGCGAATACCTGAGCGGACCAAGGGGCTATTTTCAGCCGCTTTCAGTTTCGACGATACCTCTTTGAAAGCACGATCAAAATCGACCTTGGCTTCATTCACCCTGAGATCAACCGGCGCCCGCGAAGAGAGCTTGCGGCCCTCTTCGGCGGCGGCCTCGCCAAAGGCCCGGACCAGGCTCTCTTCCAGCCATTCCGGGACATCGCCGCGAATGTGCAGCGGCGCGTCGGAAATGTCGCGCGCCAGACCCTCACGCTCGGCATCGGTCAGCGCGTCCGGCGCATGATCATCCCCCTCGAACATGGCGTCGATGGCGTCGGCCTCGACACCCCAGACCCGGCCGACCGTCCCGATGGCCAGGGTGCGGGGCGCGTCGCCTTCCATGGCATAGGCTGTCGAGGACTGGTGACGCAGCGCGTCGAGCACCAGCCCGCCGATCCAGGCACGATCGCCCGAGCCGGCAAAGCGGTGCGCCTTGCCCCAATCGCGCACGGCGTCTTTCACCGGCTGGTGCTGGGTCTGGAGCGTTTCAAGGATTTCGATGGCTGCAGCAATGCGAGCGCCGTCTCTCATGTCGGATATCCGTCTTGTAGGGGCGCCGGGATGGCGCAGGTTTATTTCGGCTGGGCGCCGGTATGGCACGCCGCCAACTGGCGGCAGATGGCCTTGGGGTCTGTATAGATCCGCCGGCCCTCGACGACCGCTTCCGGTTCGACATGGGCGATGGTGTCCTCAGCGAGGATCAGGGTCGGCGCGTTTTGATGGTCTGCGTCGAGCAGGGCGATGATCTCGGCACGCGGACGGGCATAATCGACCCGCACCAGGGTGATGGCCTCAGCCCAGTGCGGATTGACCGTCATGGCGCCCTCGATCGTGCAGCAATCGGCGCACAGCCACGGACCACCATCGGCATCATCCCAGGCGCCCGTGAGCAGGAAGAGGATGTCCTGGCCGGTCTCAATGTCAGGCTGATCCTGCATCATCGCGTCACGATCCTGATGGCGAGTGTGATCCAGAAAGCCAGCAGGACGAAGACGCTGGCGGCGAAGCAGTAAAAGCGCCAGCGCAGGTGATTGCTGGTCGTATGGATGATCGCATGGACGATGCGCAAACCAGCCCAGACCCAGGCCAGGGCCAGCAGGACCGGCCCGCCGACCTCCAGCACAATCGCCAAAACTACACCGACAAAGAACAGGATCGGCGTTTCCAACTGGTTGTGGAACGCATTGGAGACCTGCTGGACCTTTTTCGGCCAGGCCATTTGTCCGAGCATGATGTCAGCCGGTTTGACCTTGCCGGCGGCAATCGAACCCGTGCGCAAGAATGCGGTGGCAAACAACAGCACGAAGGTCAGGGCGACTTGTACCAGCAGCGGGTGGATCAAAGCATCAGACATCAGGCTTCTCCTTGAAACGAATGGGTGAAAGCGGGGTAGCCACCCCGCCGCCGCCCGGCAATCACTGCCCAGGCATGACCTCCATGCAAAGATGGCGGCTTGCCCTGCCCGATTGGATCATCAGCTGGTGGTCGGATAATTCGGCGCTTCGCGGGTGATCTTGACGTCGTGGACATGGCTTTCGCGCAGGCCGGCATTGGTGATGCGCACGAATTGCGCCCGCTGGTGCAGGTCGGCGATCGTCTTCGATCCGGTATAGCCCATCGCCGCGCGCAGACCGCCGACCATCTGGTGCAGGATCGGACCGACCGGGCCCTTGTAGGGCACCTGGCCTTCAATCCCCTCGGGCACCAGCTTCATGCGCTCGGTGTCCTTCTGGAAATAGCGGTCGGCGGAACCAGCCGCCATGGCGCCCAGCGACCCCATGCCGCGATAGGATTTGTAGGAGCGGCCCTGGTAGAGGAAGACCTCGCCCGGCGCTTCTTCGGTCCCGGCCAAAAGCGAGCCGACCATCACGCAATCGGCCCCGGCGGCGATGGCCTTGGCCATGTCTCCGGAAAACTTGATGCCGCCATCGGCGATGATGCAGGCATCGGTACCCTCAGCGGCGCGGCGCGCATCCATGATCGCGGTCAGCTGCGGTACACCGACACCGGCGACAATCCGCGTCGTGCAGATCGAGCCTGGCCCGATCCCGACTTTCACGCAGTCCGCCCCCGCCTCGATCAACGCCTTGGCGCCGTCATAGGTCGCGACATTGCCGGCCACGACACGGGCCAGGCTGGAGGATTTCTTGACCCGGGTCACCTGGTCGAGAACCGACTGGCTCTGGCCGTGCGCCGTATCGATCACGATCACATCGACCCCGGCATCGATCAGCGCCTCGGCGCGCTCGAAACCGCTGTCACCGACCGTCGTGGCCGCCGCACAGCGCAGTGCACCCTGGGCGTCCTTGGCGGCATTTGGGAAGGCTTGCGCCTTTTCCATGTCCTTGACGGTGATCAGGCCGATACAGCGATCGCTGTCATCGACGACCAACAGGCGCTCGATACGGTGCTTGTGCAGCTTGGCGCGGGCTTCGTCCTGGGAGGCACCGACCTTCACCGTGACCACGTCGCGGGTCATCAGATTGCCGACCTTCTCATTGGGGTCATCGGCGAAACGGACATCGCGATTGGTGATGATGCCGACCAGCTTGCCCGGGCGCGACGGCGTGGCGCCTTCGACGACGGGAATGCCGGAAATCCGGTGCTGGGCGATCAAGGCGCGCAGATCGGCCAGCGTCGCATTCGGCGAGATCGTCACCGGATTGACCACCATGCCGCTTTCATAGCGCTTCACCCGCCGCACTTCCTCGGCCTGCTCGGCGATGGTGAGATTGCGGTGGATGACGGCGAGGCCACCGGCCTGCGCCATGGCGATCGCCATACCGCTCTCGGACACGGTGTCCATGGCGGCGGCGAGCATGGGAATCTTCAGCGAAACATCGCTGGCCACGCGCGTCGCGACATTGGCATCGGCGGGAAGAACTTCGGACGGGCCCGGTTGCAAGAGCACATCATCGAAGGTGAGACCTTCACGAATCTCCATGGGAGACTCCTCATTGCTGCTTGCGGCGCGGCAATAAGCCGGATTCGAGCGCGTGGCAAGGGAGGGATGCGGACGGTCGCAGAATTGTCGCGGTATGGGATGCCTAATACGCGTTCGTGGAGCGAGCCCGAACACCTAACTTCACCAAACGCGCACGGCGCAGGCCTCGCCATACTTTGCTTGCCAGCCAGCAGGCCGCAGTGAGTTCGCGCCGTCAAGGCCGCCTTCGGCGCCGCGAAGCGGGCATGCGCCTTGACGGCGCGAACTCACTGCGGCGAAATCTCTGCAAGAAAAGAATGGGTCGACCCGCGCGCTGCGGCGCCTGTCTTCAAAACGTCCAACTCGCCCTAACGCAACCAGGAAAAGGCCCGTTTGAGAAAAGCGAGCGCATCGTCCCTGACCGGCTCCCCATGCGCAAACAGGACGGTTGTGACCGGCCAGGCAAGGATTTGCTCGATGGCGGCGCGCGCCCGCTTCCGGTCGCGGAAGGCGAGACGGAATTTGCGCGGGACGGCGGGTTCGGGGCCGGTCATCCGGTCCCAGCGCGCGACCCAGCGCCGCCAGCCGGAATACCAGTCGTCCGGCAGGTGCTGGATCAGGTCGGTGAAGATCACCGTGCCGCTGGCCCGATGGAAGAAGACGACCTCGGTGGTGATCGCATTGCCGCGCACGACGACCTGGTCGATCTCGCCTCCCCAGGCCGGATCGGCGCTGTCGGTCAGCTCAGTGTCGAATTTCAGATTCTGGAGTTGGGCCGCCATGCCCGGCGCGCCGTGCAGGCGGGCGGCTGGATAGGCAGACTGCCAGTCGGACAGGCCGAGATGGTGCAGGCTGTTGGGCGCCACGATATGGGCGACCAGGCCGAGCGCGTCGATCTCGCGCTTGCAGGCTTCGTTCAGCGCCACGGGCGACCACACCCAGAGCCGGTCGTCATCGAGACGGATAACGACCATCCGGGTTGGATAGTGAAATCCCGCTGCGGCTGTGACGACATCGCCGGACGCGGTCCAGATCCCGTCTGACAGGCACTGCAAGGTCGAATTGTCCGTTGTTGCGGCCATGTGGTCACGCTAGGCACCTTGCGAGTGTCGGGCAAGCTGCGGCGACCCCGCGCCCGCCACGCGGCCCCATTTCCGCCCGCAAATGACCTTGCCGCCTCCCCGCTCTTGCCCTGCGGCACGGCTGCACTGACAGTGCGCCGGGTGAGGCTGGCGCGTTCCATCGGCCAATGGGGAGGCCCACATGCGTAGACGCTTTCGCAAGCGCGACGATCAGGCAGGGGTCAATATGACCGCGATGCTGGATATCGCCTTCATCCTGCTCATCTTCTTCATCGTCTCCATGACTTTCCCAACGGAAGAGGGCATCGATTGGCGCCAGCCGGATGCGACCGGCGCCATATGTGATTGCCCAATACCAATCCTTGTTCAGATCGACGGCGACAACCAGGTATTCGTCGATCGCGACCGAATCGACATCGATCGGCTCATGGCGGCGCTTGATCGGATTCTCGCCGAAGAACCGAACAATGCTGTGCTGCTGGAAGTCCATGACGAGAGCAGTCACGGCGTTGTGGTCAGGATCTGGGACGAATTGACCGCCAACCGGATACCAACATCACTTCAACGCGCGTGGGAGGCCGACACCTGAACCCCTACCCCTTGAACCCCATCGCGACAACAAACGTCTCGGCGCTTTCCGAGCGGCTGGCGTCGGGCTTGAAGTGGCGGACTTTCTCGAAACTGGCTTTGAGGAAGTTGAGCAGCTCACTGTCGGATCCCCCCTGGAAAACCTTGGCGATGAAGAAGCCACCGGGCTTGAGGGTTTCGACCGCGAAATGGGCGGCGAGTTCGGCCAGGGCGACGATGCGCAAATGGTCGGTGGTCTTGTGGCCGGTGGTCCAGGGCGCCAGGTCGGAGATAACAGCATCGGCGGCGCCGCCCATTTCCGCCTTCACCAGATGCGGGGCGTCGTCGTCGGTGAAATCCTTTTCCAGCAAGGTCGCACCGGCGATGGCTTCCATTTCCAAGAGGTCAATGCCGACCACTTCCGAAGCGCCGGGCTTCAGCGCCACCTGCACCCAGCCGCCCGGCGCCGAGCCGAGATCGACCACGCGCATGCCCGGCTTGAGCAGTTTGAAACGCTCGTCCAGCTGCAGCAGCTTGTAGGCCGCGCGCGAGCGATAGCCCTCCATCTGGGCCTTCTTCACATAGGGATCATTGAGCTGGCGCTGCAACCAGCGTGTCGAAGAGGATTTGCGTCCCCGCGCGGTTTTCACGCGCTCGAACATCTGCTTGGCAGCGCGGGCGTCACCGCCCTTTTTCATCGGACCGGAGCGGCGGCCGCGACGCTTGTCGCTACTGCCCCAACCGGGCAGGCCAGCCTGGTCAGGCGCGCCCTCACCGTCCGCCGGCGTTTCATCGCCTGGCTGGTTGGTGTCAGGGCTTTCACCGTCCGGCGTGCCGTCTTCAGGTTTTTGATCGTCATCGCTCATGCGTCTGATCCTGTCACGTCCGGCGCTGCATCGCCCGCCTTTTTGCGGCGACGCCTGCGCTTCTTGGACTTTCGCATCAGATTGAGCAACATGCCTTCGCGCAAGCCCCGGTCGCCGACCCGCAACCGGTCGGCCGGCCACATCTCGGCCACGGCCTCATAGATCGCACAGCCCGCCAGCACCAGCTCGGCCCGGTCGGCGCCGATGGTCGGCTCTTGCGAGCGACCGTGAAAATCCAGTTCCCGCAAGCGCTTGCAGGCATCGAGCGCCTCTTCGCCACTCATCCACAACCCGTCCACCTTGGACCGGTCATAGCGGGGCAGGCGCAGATGCACGCCGGCCATCGAGGTGACGGTTCCCGACGTGCCGACCAGATGGGCGCGGCCCTCATTGAAGATCGGCCGCATGGCCTTGGCGCCGCGCGGGGTCTTCATCAGGTCGCGCGCATAGGTCTTCATCTCCTGATACCAGTCGGCCCGGTCCTCGCGTTCGGGAAAGCGCTCCGACAGGGTGACCACGCCAACAGGCGTCGAGGTCCAGGACTTCATCGGCGGACGCCCGCCTGACCCGCGGCCACCACGGCGGCGCCATTCGGCCAGATCGACCCAGGACAGTTCGGTCGAGCCGCCACCAATATCGATCACCAGCGCTGCGTCGCGCTCTTCATCGAGCAGGTCGACGCAGCCATGTACGGCCAGACGCGCTTCCTCTTCCGCAGAGATGAGGTCGAAGGTCAGCCCGGTCTCGCGCTCGACGCGGTCGAGGAATTCGGCACCATTGTCGGCCATGCGGCAGGCTTGTGTGGCGATGGAGCGGTGCTTGACGACGTTCTGGCGGCGGATCTTGTCGGCACAGACCTTGAGCGCCTCGACGGCCCGATCCATGGCCCCCTGCGACAGCGCCCCCGACCCGGTAATGCCCTCGCCCAGCCGCACAACGCGCGAGAACGCGTCGACGACATGAAAGCTGCTCCCGGACCGTTGGGCCAGCAGCATGCGGCAATTATTGGTTCCCAGATCGATCGCGCCGTACACGGGAGCTGGCGCGCGTTTGCGCCCTCTCCGCTTGCGTGCGGCGGCATCACTGCCCGGATCAGACCGGGACGATGGCTCCGCCATGATTTACCTCTTGCCGACCGGCGCGCCACATCCGGGTTCGGGAGGCGCGGCTCGAATCGGGCTGTTTTCCTGTTGGTTGCAGAATACAAGGAAGTGATTGACCTGCAAGGATGCGTGACGTCTGGCAGTGCAGGCCGTAGCTTATTGCAAGAAACACCCTAGATAGGGTCCCGGCGCGCGAGGATGGTCCGCGCGCGTTCGAATATGCCAGAGTGTGTGCCAGAGTAAGATGTCATGATCATTCGCGACGCCAAATTCGGACTGGGCGATGTGGTTCGCCACCGGCTCTTCCCGTTCCGGGGGGTGGTGGTCGATGTCGATCCCGAGTTCGCCAATACCGAGGAATGGTACGAGTCCATTCCCGAAAATGTCCGACCGTCCAAGGACCAGCCCTTCTACCACCTGCTCGCCGAGAATGATGAAAGCTATTACGGCGCTTATGTTTCGGAGGGCAATCTCCTGCCCGACGCCGAGAACGGCCCGGTCGAACACCCGCAGATCGCCGAGGCGTTCGAGGGCTTCGATGGCACGCGCTACCAGCTGAAAATGACGCCGGACCAGGCGCACTAAGGTCGGGCGTCCATCCGAGTGCCAACGCGCCTCGGCCTCGTTTTCCCTCCAGCCCGGCCATCCCCATCGACCGGGTGGACGAGGTCCCCCGGACAAGCCGGGGGATGACGGCGTTTGGGGAAATTTCGGGTTAAACAAGACTTGGCGCAGCGCGCCCAGCGATCCATTCATCCCTTGCGGGAAGAAAGCCGTATCCGGTTCTTGAGCTCAAGGGTTTCAACCGCGAAGCGGCGCCTGCGGCGCCCTTGACCTCAAGAACCGGATACGGCCCGCTGGCTGACATGGGATTTATGGATGGGTTCGCGCCGGGCGCGCCGGATTCTGGATGCGAGTCCGTGTCTTCCCCACGCGACCCAGCAGATCGCTGCCCGAAACGAAAAAGGGCGGGATCATCGGTCCCGCCCTTTTCATGTCTAGTCGGGATGGTTGCCCACCCTCAGACCTTGACCACTTCCTGCTCGATCGCGCCGAAGATGGACTTGCCGTCGGCATCCTTCATCTCGATGCGGACCGTGTCGCCATATTGCATGAAGGGCGTGGTCGGCTTGCCATCATTGATCGTCTCGATCATGCGGATCTCGGCGATGCAGGAATAGCCGACACCGCCCTCACCGATCGGCTTGCCAGGGCCGTCATCGAGCTTGTTGGACACTGTGCCCGAGCCGACAATCGTGCCGGCAGTGACCGGGCGCGTCTTGCCGAGATGGGCGATCAGCTGGCCGAAATCAAAGGTCATATCGACGCCGCACTCGGCCTTGCCGAACAGCTCGCCATTATATTTCACCAGCAAAGGCAAGTGCAGCTTCCTGCCGTCCCAGGCGTCGCCCAGCTCGTCCGGCGTCACGGCGACCGGCGAAAAGGCACTCGGCGGCTTGGCCTGGAAGAATCCGAACCCCTTGGCCAGCTCGCCGGGGATCAGCCCGCGCAGGGAGACGTCATTGACCAGCATGACGAGGCGGATGGTCTTGGCAGCGTCCTCGACCGAACAACCGGCTGGCGCGTCACCGGTGATGACCGCGACCTCGCCCTCCATGTCACAGCCCCAGGCCGTGTCGCCAAGCGGGATGTCGGCGCGTGGGGCCAGGAAGGCGTCGGAGCCGCCCTGATACATCAGCGGGTCGGTCCAGAAGGTGGCCGGCATCTCGGCATTGCGGGCCTTGCGGACCAGTTCGACATGATTGACGTAGGCCGAGCCGTCGGCCCACTGGAAGGCCCGCGGCAGCGGCGACAGGGCTTCACGTTCATGGAAGCGCTCGCGCGGGATGGTTTCACGTTCCAGCTCATCGGACAGTGAGCGAAGCTCCGGCTCGCAGCGCTCCCAGTCGTCCAGGGCCGCCTGCAGCGTCGGCGCAACCTGTCCGGCGTCAGCGCACCAGGCGAGATCCTTCGAGACAACAACCAGCCGGCCATCGCGGCTGTCGGATTTGAGCGTTGCGAGTTTCATCCTGTCACTTCCCTGTGCATCGATTGTGGTTCCGGCGTGATGAGCCGCCGGCTGAGTGTGGCGTAAAAGGCTGACGCCCATTTCGCAGCAAATGAAACAGACGGGCGCAGCTCCGTCCGGACGCGGCGCCGGACACGGGTCAGGCGGTGAGGCTAGACCGGATGGAATTCACCGTCTGCCCCCATCCACTCCAATATCCCGTTATGGATCGAGAAACGCGCACCGTGCAGCTGCAAACCGCGATCGGCGATCGCCTGCTCGACAAAGGGGAATTGGTGCAGGCGTTCGATGGAGTGGCGGATCGAGTTCAGTTCGAGCGCGTCGCAGAGCGTTTCGCTGTCGGCATCGCCATGACGGGCCCGCACTTCGGCGCGGGCCGGCTCGAGCGGTTCCAGCCAGGGGCCAACATATTTGAAGGACAGCGAATCGAGGCCGGAGACACAGGCCGCGACGCCGCCGCACTGGCCATGTCCCATGACCACGATGTGATCGACACCCAGGGCGCTGACCGCAAATTCAATCGCCGCCGACACACCGTGGCGTCCACCATCATCATCCATCGGGGGGACGAGATTGGCGACATTCCGGACCACGAACAGATCGCCCGGACGGGCGCTGAAGACGACCGCCGGGTCGACCCGGCTGTCGGAGCAGGCAATGATCAGCGTGTGCGGGCTTTGCCCCTTGGCAAGCTCGGCATAGTGCGCCCGCTGGGTCTTGTAGGCATCGCGGCGAAAGTCGCGATAGCCGTCCAACAAGGGTTTGGGAGGAAGGATGGTCATGGCGTCGCCCCTGCGTCTGTCCAGCAAACATGGTCGGTCACATCGATAGCGCCGTTTTAGTTGCAACAGAAACCATTTAGAAGCCCGGCGCCGCAGCCAGTCCGAAGCGCGCACAAAAAAGCGGCCGGAGCACAACACGCCCCGGCCGCCAGTCTGTGCAGCATGCAAACCTGTCTGGGAGGATCAGTTTGCCGAGGTGCACGAGGCCATTGCGAGATTCGCGATCACTTCATCCTCGCCGGACGAGGCGGCGTCAGCAGCGCGGAAATCGGCCAGGGCCGCTTCCGTATTGCCGGCCAGCCAGTGGGCGGCACCGCGATTATTGAGCGCCCGCCAGGCATTGCCGCGCAGGGCCAGCGCTTCGTCGCAAGCCGATACAGCCGCTTCGTACTCACCACTTCCGGCATAGCCGGCGCAGAGATTGGACCAGGCAGCGGTCTTGTTGCGCGATGACAGGCCGGTCTCGACCAGACCTTCGCCGATCAGGACTGCGTTGGGCCATTCGCCACGCTCGACAGCGTTGTACTGGGCGCGCACAGTGCCATTGGCAGTGCGGTGGCCGACCAGGGTCGGCTCGGCGTCACAGGATTGGGCGAATCCGGCAGGCGTGGCGATGGCGGCCAGGGCGGCCGCAAGAATCATTGAGCGCATGATCAATCCCTCCGATATGAGCGATGCGGTAAACACTGTTCATATTTAGAACGAAGTTCCGCGAATGGAATTGACGATATCATCATCCTTGGAATACATATTCGTATGGATGACTGGTCTGATTATCTCGTCTGCCTCGCTGTTTCCGAAGCAGGCAGCCTGACCGCCGCGGCCCATGAGCTCGGCGTCAGCCAACCCACGGTCACTCGGCGCCTGCAGGCACTGGAGTCCCGTTTCGGTGAACCCCTGTTCGAGCGCGAGCAAGGCCAGACGCGCCTGACCCCGCTTGGACAGAAGGTCACCGCCCATGCGGCCCGGATGCGCGATGAGGCTTCGGCCATCGAGCGCGCTGCCATGGCCCAGGACCAGTCCCTGTCCGGCCTGGTCGTCGTATCGGCGTCCGAAGGCCTTGGCGCGGACTGGCTGCCACGGGCGCTGGAAAGTTTCCAGGCCGACAATCCCGGCATCGGGATCGACATCACCATCAAGAACAACTCCGCCAACCTCGCCGATCGCGAGGCGGATATCGCGCTGCGCTGGAATGGCCCGGGCACCCAGCAAAGCCTGGTCGGCCGGCGCGGCGCCACCGTCGGAGCTGGCCTCTATGCCGCCACGCGCTATCTCGACAAGCATGGTCGCCCCGAGACTGTGGAAGATCTCGCTGACCATGCCGGTGTCGGCTGGTCGATCGGCGATTATTTCGGCTGGCCGTCAACGCAGGCTGGTGCCCCGGTCCTGCCCCGCCATGTCTCGTTCAAGTCGAACAGCCCGGCCTCTCACGTCAAAGGCCTGGAAGCCGGGTTCGGGGTCGGCGTGACCTCCCACCGCCTCGCCCGCAGCAGCCAGTATCTCGAGCGCATCCTGCCGGACTTTGAAAGCTCGCTGGACCTGTGGGTGGTCGCCCATGAAACCGTCCGCAAGAGCGCCCGCGTGCGCGCCGCCTACGACCACATCATCGCGCAGATGAAAGCCGACGCGGCCTATTTCAGCCGCGGCGAACCGTCGACGCTCTAGCCCCGGAACAAAGCCGTCAGGACGGTCGCGCCGGTATGGCGAGAATGTTCATGGCGATGGAAACACGATCCCGCGGACCGTTGTGCGGCCGAACGGCATGCATGAGCCAGGACGGAAAGATCACCAGCTTGCCCGGCTCCGGCCTGACCCGGTGCTGGGACAATTGCTTGGTACCGTCCTCGTCCTGGAAGACCAGATCGGGCGCATTCATGCGCACGCTGGGAAAGCGCGGGTCCTGGGCCACGAAAAACCCGTCCTCGCTGTCGCCGCCATCGTCCAGGTAGAAGCTCGCCGACCAGAACGAGCCCGGATGGCAATGCATCTGGTTCGAGGCCGCCGCCGGCGAGACATTGGCCCACATCTCCATGTCCATTTCGTAACGGGACTGCCCCTGGGCCGCGACGACATCGCTGGTGTGACGGGCACATACCGCCATCGTCTCGCGCGCGAGGGCAATAGCGGCGTCGCCGCCCCATTCCAGCATCGAGGTGTCCGAGTGCCAGCCATTGATGTTCGAGCGTGAAATCCCGGGATGCTCGGCCCGGCGGGCGCGGACCCGTCCAAGCAGCGGCTCGATCCATGACTGGGCCTGTTGCGGCCAGATCTCGATCAGGGGCGTCGCGAACAGCCGGTTTATGCGGCTGCGCGACGCCAGATTCCAGTCCGCCATCAGTCCTCATCCCCGTAAATTGCGACCACCGGCTCACCGCCTTCGCTCAAGCGCGCCCGGTACATGCCGGGCGTATTGAAACTCCAGGCAATTTCGCCACTGGGCGTGAGCGCGACGATGCCGCCATCGCCGCCCATCGCCGTCAGCTCGTCGCCGATGACCTGATCGCTCGCCGCCTGCAGATCGAGCCCCTGGAACTCCACGAGGGCGCAGATCCGGCTGGCGACGGTCAGGCGGATGAAATATTCGCCCGTTCCCGTGGCTGAAACACCGCAACTGGCATTGTTGGCATAGGTCCCGGCGCCGATGATCGGACTGTCGCCGACCCGGCCCCAACGCTTGGCAGTCGTTCCGCCGGTCGAGGTGCCGGCGGCAATGTTACCGGCGCGGTCCAGTGCGACCACGCCGACCGTCCCGAAGCGGTGCTCGCGGGCGTCACGATCAAGCTCGCCATGATCAACCCCGACCGGTGCCGGCGCGCCCTCGGGACGGGGCGGAATTGGCAGCCCCTGGCTACCCAGCGAGCGCTCCATTGCGGCCCAGCGACGCTCGGTAAAGAAGAAGGCCGGCGGCACGATTTCCAGATCCTGCTCACGGGCAAAGGTCTCGGCCCCCTCGCCCTGCAACATGACATGGCGGGAATTGTCCATCACCGCCCGGGCCAGAGAGATCGGGTGGCGAACCTGCGTCACGCCGGCGACCGCGCCGGCCTCCAGGGTCGCACCATCCATGATCGAGGCGTCCAGCTCATTGCGACCGGCGGCGGTGAACACGGCGCCGCGCCCTGAATTGAACAGAGGGTCGTCCTCCATGCCGTGGATGACCGCCTCGATTGCGTCAAGCGAACTTCCACCGGACTCCAGCACCGCTTCACCGCGAACGAGTGCAGCATTCATCGCATCGCGATACTCGGCCTCACGCTCCGGCGTCATGGCGCCACGCTGGATGACGCCGGCACCGCCGTGAATGACCAGGGCCCAGCGGCCCTCCGATTGCGCCTGGCTGGCTGCGGTTGCAAGCAAGGCACCGGCTGCCGTGACGGCCGTCATCATGAAACGAAGCATGTGAAAATCTCCCCGTGATCCACTCACAGGTTCCCGCGACCGTGCCGGTCTGGCAAGACGTCTCAGGCGGAATTGACACACAGCGGACGCAGCCCGACCAGGCTGGCCTGTCCGGGGCCGACCGCGGCCCGGTCGAAATAGAGCTGGACACCCTGGACCGTCCAACCGCGCTGGCACCAGACGGTCCGGTACTCGGTGACGCAATCCCCGGCTTCCGCCGTCGCCGCCTCATCGGCAAATGTGTAAAGGCGTACGGCTCCGACCCGCTCATCATCGGTGAAGCAGGCAGCCACGCCATTGACCCGCTCGCCGGCCCTCAGGGTCGCGGTTCCGGCGCCGGCCAGTTGACGGCGGGTCATGCGGCGGGTGCAGAACTGGGCTGTACGCGGGGATGCGCCGCGGAAAAAGGCGCGGACCTGGCAGGGCCGGTCACGGCGCACCGCAATCTGCAGCCCGTAGAAATCATGGCCCGTTTCGGCGATCAGACTGGTGTGGAAATCGGTGGTCTGGCCGACCACCATCTCCTCACCTTCGCCGATCGCACCGAACGACACCAGCATCGCCACGACAAAGGTCGTCAACATGGGTTCATCGCCTCCTGATGATGCAGACTAGGCAATCAGGACCGCTTTGTCCGCACACTCATCAATCACAAGCGCGTGCGCTGGAGGGCGATCATTCGGCACGAACTGCGCTGCCCCGGACCCGCACCGACGCGCTGGCTTCGCGCCCGGTCTCGTCGATCGCGCTGACCGAGTAGAAACCCGGCCCGGTTGGCGTCCACAACGCTTCGCCCAGCGCATTCTGTGGAACGCGTTGCCCATCCGCGTACCAGCGAAGCGGTCCCGCCGCCTGGGCCGAAAGAATGAAGCCGCGCCCGGCCCGATCGGACCAGATCTCTGCGCCATCCGGCGGAAACAGGATGTGAGGCGCCGGATCCTGTTGGAAGGCCGTCAGCGTTTCGGGCAGCGCGTCCGGCAGAGCCTCGGGCGGCGCTTCACCGGTCGCGTCACCAGGCTCGACCTGGCTGACACCGTCAGCGATGCGGAACAGCAGCGGCAGGGCCGCTTCCCGCCCGGTCATGCCGTCGCGCGGGGCGCCGTCAGCGCGGCCGGACCAGACGACAATCGTGTAGCGGCCGACAATGCCTGCGGCCCAGGCGTCACGAAAACCGTAGGACGTCCCCGTCTTGAACGCGATATCGGGCGCATCCCGTGCCAACAGCGCCGGGACCCGGCCACCGGGATGTGGCGCCCGGCGCAATACCGCCATGATCTCATCCGCCGACTCCCCTGACATCAGCCGGAAACCGCCGGGCCGGGGCCCGGAGGCCAGCTCATCCTCATACCAGACAAGCGGGCGTGCCTCGCCACCATCACCCAGCGCGGCGTAGAGGACACCGACCTGGCGCAAGGTCAGTCCCGCGCCGCCCAGCGCCACGGCCAGACCGCTGTCCTGCCCGGCCTGGCGCGGTCGCAAGGGGCGCGCTCCGGCAAAGCCGAGCGCGGCGTTGAACCGCCGCGCGCCGACGCCATCCAGCGTCGTCACGGCGGGAATGTTGAGCGAATGCTGAAGCGCTTCGGCGATCGTCACGTCGCCCCGAAACCGGCGGTCGAAATTGTCGGGCTGGTAGCCGGAATAGCGACGCGGCAGGTCGGCGATCCGCGTCCCGGGCGCAGCCAGCCCATCGTCAAATGCCATGCCGTAAATGAAGGGTTTGAGCGTCGAACCGGGTGAGCGCGGCCGGTCGGTCAAATCGATCCAGCCACCCGGCCGCGACCGGCTGGCCGATCCGGCCATGGCCCGCACGGCACGGCTCTGCGTGTCGATCACCATCGCCGCAAACTGCACGTCTTCACCGGTCTCCGGCAATTCCGTCGCGAGACGCTCTTGCAGCATTCGCTGCAGGGCGCCGTCCAGCGTGCTCACATGATCGTACTGGTCCGGCCGAGCCCGGCGCAATTCCTCTGCCGCATGCCAGGCATCGGACGGGAAGGCACGTCGCTGCGGCGCCGGATCACCCAGCGCATCGGCGGCCGAGGTGTCGCGGGCCAGCCCGACGGTCGCCAGACGGTCCAGTACACGGCTGCGGGCCAGCACCGCCTGCCCGGGCCGCCGGTCCGGACGCCGGGCCTCGGGCGATTGGGGCAGCGCAATCAGCATGGCGATCTGGTCGATGGTGAGATCATCCGGCTCGCGCCCGAAATAGGCCCAGCTGGCCGCCCGCACCCCCTCCAGATTGCCGCCATAGGGCGCCAGCGTGAGATAGTGTTCGAGTATTTCACGCTTGGTCAGGCGCAGCTCCAGCTGGATAGCGCGCGCCATCTGGATCAGCTTGGCGCCGAAGGTCCGTTCGCGCGGCTCGATCAGCCGGGCCAGCTGCATGGTGATGGTCGATCCGCCCGAGACGATCCGCCCGGCAGCCAGGCTGTCACGTGAAGCGCGGACCAGGGCCGGCAGGTCGACACCCCAGTGCCGGAAGAAGCGCTCGTCCTCGTAAGCCAGCAGGGCCGTCACAAAATCCGGATCGAGCGTGTCGATATTGGCGGGCAAACGCCAGCGGCCATCCTCGACCGGAAAGGCCCGCAACACCCCGCCATCGCGATCCCGGACCACAGCCGACACCGCCCCGACTTCCGGCAGGGGCGGCGGCAGCATGCGTTCGAGGCCGAGCAGTCCGACAAAGCCCGACAGCGTCACCAGAATGACCCAGTATGCCCGCCCCAGTCCGAACATGATCAGTCGCGCGGCGCGATCACGATGCGGCGGGTTGCCGACCGGGCATAGACATCACTGCGATACATGTCTTCGACCACGGCTCCGGGAAGCGTGTACTCACCCGGCGTCACAGCGCGGACGATATAGGCCAGCCGGCGCGGCCGGCGCTGGGTCAGGTCCAATGCTGCGGCATAGCGGTCATCCCGCGTTTCGCTCATCGACGGCGAGACGATCTGGCCGAGCCAGGCATAGGCCCCGCGCGGCGCGCCCTCGGCCGGACTGATCTCGGTCTCGATCTCGAAACCCGGCGGCAGAAGGTCGGTCAGTATGGCCGGAATCAGACGCTGCTCGTGCGGTGACACGGTAATGTCGATAACAAGCCGATCTCCCTGAACAAGGCTCTCCAGATCGACAGCCCGGCCATCAAGACCGAGCACACGTTTTTGCACGGACAGGCCTTCGGCGGCGACGTCCGGTGCCTGGCGGGTTTCACCATGGGCCAGCTGTGTCACCCAGACAGGCCCGTCGCCCGCGGCCGTGAAGGTCAGCGCGCTATCCAGCATGTACGGCTGCACGGTGAAGACGGGACGTTCGTTGCTCGCCGGAGCAAAAGGCCCCTCGATCACGACACTATCCGCACCGCCCGACAGGCCTTGGGCTGCCATCAACAGGAAGGCTTTCTCCTGGGTGGTCAGACGGGCGGGTTCGGGCAGATCGGTCACGACCTGTTCGGCCAGGCGTGCGACACGCTCGGCATCGCCGGCCTCGGCGGCATAGGCGACGACACCGGCCAGGTCGCGGCGGGCGGACTGATACCAATCGCCCGGATTTTCATAGCCGATCAGCGCCTCGGCGGCGTCAAAGGCACTGAGCGACCGGGCCCGGTCACCGATCAGGTGAAGCGCCGCGCCGAGTTGCGCCAGGGCCAGCGGGCTGTCGATCTCGCCGAGACGTTCGTCATGCATGTAGCGAAGGCGCGAGCGGTCAACACGGCCGGCCCGGGCCAGCACGTAAAGCGCATAGGCCGCACTCCGGTCGGACAGGCGCTCGGCCGTGTCGGTCTGGCCGCGCCAGGAATAGATGGTGGTGGTGTAACCGCTGACCCGCCAGGTCTCCTGCGCGGCGACATGTTCCAGCACCGCATAGGCCCGGTCCAGAGCCGCCTGCGGCACGGTGTAACCGGCCGCCTTGGCCCGTTCGAGGAAGTCGACGGCATAGGCGCCGATCCACGGACGGCTGCCGCGGTCGCCGATCCGCCACAGGCCGATCGTGCCGTCATTGGCCTGACGGTTGAGCAGGGTCGAGATGGCGTCCTGGATAATCACCCGCGTGTCATCCACACCGTCAATTCCGGCCGCCTGTGCCAGCGGGTCCGCCATCAGGAGCGGCATGGCGCGACTGGTGATCTGTTCGGTACAGCCATAGGGATAGCGCGACAGGGAGCGCAGGAGCGCGTCCTCGTCCAATGGTGTTGGCGAGAAGCTCAGCGTGACGTCAGACCCGCCCGGCAGATAGGCCGCCAGCGCATCAGAGCCCAGCGTCCAGCTTTCACCCGGCAACATTCGGCCACGCGTCACTGTGGAGGATGGCAGCCAGGCCGAGCGGACCTCGATCGGATAACTGCGAGACACGGCGAAATCAGCCGGTCCGGCAACATCAAGCGCCACGGAGCCCAGGCCGGCATCGGCGCCCTCAAGCGCGTAGCGACGGTCAGCGCGCTGGCCCTGGTCCAGCGGGATGGTGTCCGATGCGGTACCGGTCACGGCACCATCGGCTGTCATGGTGGTCAGATAGTCACCGGGAGCGCCGTCGACATTGTCGATGGTCAGCGTCGCCGTCGACACATCACCCGGTGCCAGGAAGCGCGGCAGGATGAGTTCGGCGGGCACATCATCACGCACCGTCAGTGGTTGGGAGAGACCGCCCACCCCGCTCTCGCTCCAGGCCACAGCCATCAGGCGCAGCTCGCCATTGAAGTCGGGAATTTCCAGCGCGACAGTCGCCCGGCCATCGCGGCCGACCGAGACCGGTCCGCTGAACAGCGCCACCGTGCGGGTCGGCACCACGGTAAGACCGGCACCGCCGATCTGGTCGCCACCGGAGCGCACCGCCGCGGCAGCGCCCTGGTTGGGATCGAGCAGCCGACCGTAATCGTCATACAAATCAACATCGAGCGAGGACTGGCCGAAGAACCAGCTGACCGGATCAGGTGAGGCAAAGCGGGTCAGGGCCAGAATGCCCTCATCCACCGCTGCGACGGTCAGCCAGGCGCCCTCGCGCACCGGCCCGTCCATAGTCACGCCCAGTTCCAGCGTCTGGCGCGGGTGGACACGATCGGGCGCATCCAGTGTCACTTCGAATGTCCGACTGCCCATATCGACAGGCAGATAGGCGACGCCAACCGCCCGTCGCGGCGCCGGCTGGTCAACCGGATGGCGCGGTGTAAACAGGGAGACCATGGCGTAGGCGCCCGCGCCCCATTCCTCGGTGACGCGGAAGGACAACTCGGCACCGCTTTCCGGAATGGTCACCGAACGTGTCTCGATCACATGATCACTGGCGATGACGATTTCTGCCTCGCCGGCATAGGGCGGCAGCAGGCTGAGCGTGACCTCGCCACCGACCGGGGTCGGCGTGTCCGGTGTCGACAGGGCGACACGATCTGGCGCTTCGCTGCCGGCTTCTGCCGTCGCACCCCAGCCGACCCAGAAATCGGTCGAGGCTGTCTGGCCACTGGTGGCCTCGGTGACGACAAGACGGTAGCTGCCCCAGTCCAGGGCCCGGATGTCGACGGAAGTCGGCCCGTCGGCGACGCTGTTCACCACGCCCTGTTCGACCAGCACGATATTGCGCGTCCGGCGCCACTGCCAGCGGCCGGATCCGACGCGGTACCAATCGTATTCCCAGTCCACGCGCACCAATTGCCATTCCAGCGGTGTGGCGACGAGGTCACCAACCGGATCCAGGGCCACGACATCAATCGCGGTTTCGCGATTGCGCTGGGCGCGCCCGTCAAATTGCGGACGCAGGCCGGGAGAGAGATCGGCTGGGCGAGAGGGAATGCGCAGAGCGTCCGAGACCGGCCGGCCACCCGGTCCGATGGCCGAAAACACAGCCCGCACACGCAAGGGCTGGGTGGCATCACGGCCGGCCTCGCCCAGATCTATTGACTGAACCGCGCGACCGGCACCGTCGGCCACCGTGTCGGCCAGATCACGGGTAAACTCGCGGAAAGGCTCATCGCTGCGACCGAAACGGAAGTCGGCAAATTCGGAGAACGGCGCCGGATCAACCTCGACACGGACCCGTCCCTCGACCACCAGACCTGCGCCCGGCGCACCATAGAGGAAGCGAACATTGGCTTCGATATCGCGGACTTCGCCGGCACCGATCGCCGTCGTGTCATCGCCGGACAAGGTCAGACCGACGCGTTGCGGCACGAAGTCCTCGACCGAGAAGCGGACCTGTCCGACACGGCCATAGCCGTCCATCTCGGCGACAATCCGCCATTCGCCACGTGCGGCGGTGCGCGGGACATCCCAGGCCCAGCTGACACCGCCCGCATCCGGAGCGGCGGGGAAACGGACATTGGCCGCCTCGATACCGTTGGGACCATAGACGGTGAGATCGACGGGGCGGTCAGTGACGGCGAATGCCTCGGCATCGCGCAACAGGGCAGACACATGGACCGTCTCACCGGGACGATAGATGCCGCGGTCGAGATAAACAAAGCCATCGGCTCCGTCCGGGCGCTGCCGCCCCGACGTGTCCAGTCCCGACAGATCGACCGGATTGCGCTGGAAATCGAGCACGGCGAAATCATTGTCGGGGCCATAGGCGGTCAGCAGGCGCGGCGCCATGGCGCCCTCGCCGCGTGTCAACGGCCCCTCAAAGCGCGCCCGGCCGCTGGCATCGGTGGTCACCCCGGCCAGGACCTCGTTGGAGCGGGCAATCAGCTCGACCCGCACACCGGAGACCGGCTGGGCGGTCTGTAGCGAGCGGACCACGAAATCGACGCCGTCATTGCCGCGATAGGCGGTCAGGGCCAGATCGGTGATCACCAGCCAACGATTGGCGCGGGCCGGCGTGCGGTAGTCGTCATCGGCCTCGGCGGCGTCAACCACGGTGATGTGATAGGCCCCCGGTGTCAGCGTACCGATGGCTTCGGCGACCGGGAAAACGGTCGTCACCGGCGTGTTCAGCAGACCTTCCGTGTCCATCTCACCGCGCCAGATGACCTCGCCGACCGCGTCAGGATTTTCCTCTTCGCCGGACCAGTAATAATCGCCGGAGGCAATGTTGGCGCCCGAGGTGATGGAGCGGAAAGCAAGGGCCCGGTCATTGATGCGGCGAAGGGTGACCGCGACGCTGTCGACATTGACGGTTTCGATGGCCAGACCGTCAGCGTCGAGGCGCGGCAGGATGACCCCGTCGCCGGCAATGCCGACATAGGCGGGCCGGTCGCCGAAATCGACCTCGACGGTCTCATCGACCAGCAGGCCATCGCCATTGGCCGCGGGGAAGCCGGCACGCAGGGTCAGTGACTGCCCTTCGCCAAAACCGAGACCGCCAACGCACAAACTCTGCCCGCTGGCATCCAGGGCGATGGGGCGTTCAGGTGTGACGGCGACGTAGGAGGCGTAGTCGGCTTGGGGATCGAGCGGGTGGGTAAAGCCCAGGCACAGACGGGGCGCGTCATCTTCGACATCGATGGAATAGCGCAGGAAGGCGAACTGGCTGGGCGTGGCCTCTTCGGCGCGCGGCGCGCTGGCTTCTCGGGTCTCCAATTGCGGACCGCTTGCCGTTTCCTCGGAGCCGCCCGAACACGCTGCCAATGTCAGGGCCAAAGCCCCGGCCAACCAGACTGCATATCGCGTCGCCATCATGCCTCTCCCCTGAATGAAGCGACCGGGACCTTAGGACATGCCGTTGCGAAACGCACCCACAAACAGTCTGAAACTTTTGTGTTTTCGCGACCGCGCCGCTCGCCTGGCGGTGCGACGGGCCGAGCCGGTCAGTCGAGCGGGATTCCACAAAGCGCTGCCAGGGCGCGCCAGGGAATAGCCGCCGAAGCGAAGCCGACGAGGATGATGACCGAACCGACCCAGTATCGTGTGCCGGGCCGTCGGGCGAGCGCGAGGAATTGGGTCAGACCCAGAGCTGCCGCCGTCACCGCCGGCAGCGTCCCCAATCCGAAGCCCAGCATGATCATCCCCCCGGAAACGGCACTGCCAGACAACAGCGCGTACAGCAGCGCCGCGTAAACCATACCGCAGGGCAACAGCCCCCAAACCAGACCCGCCAGGACCGGGCTGGCGGACCGGAAGGCTCCGCCCAGGCGCGCGCCGAGAAAACGGGTCACCCCTTGGCCGAGCCGGTCCAATCCCGAGAGTGCGGGCGCCCAACCCATGACCGACAGTCCGATATAAACAAGCACCAACGCCCCGGCCCACCGCATGACATGGTGGGCTTCAGCGCGGTCAAAGCCGAAATAGATACCGGATCCGATCGCCGCCAGGACTGCGCCGGCGAGTGTGTAGGCGATGACCCGGCCCAGTTGGGCCAGCAGCAAGGTGCGGACCCGGTCACCGCGAGTCCCGTTCGGCGTCAGCGACAGGGTCAGGCTGGAGGCGATGCCGCCACACATGCCCACACAGTGCAGGCTTGAGGCCAGGCCCGCCAGAAATCCGCCCGCCATGCTGATCTCACCAAGCATCGCCACCACTACCCGTTTGCGCCCGCCAGGGACCGCTCTGTCCTGTCGGATCCCGCCCTCGACAAAGCGATGGCAGCGTCAAAGCCCCAAAAAAAGTATGGCATATTGCCGCGACGTCCGATTGCGCTTAGTGATTAGTCATCAAGGGGGAGCTCAAGATGATGGAATTGCAGCATGTCAGACGTGATGCGCCATGGAAATGGCTGCGTGCCGGCTGGCAGGACTTCGTCAAGGCGCCACAGGTTTGCCTGGCGTACGGCGCGATCTTCGTCCTGATCGGACTTGCGGTCAGCGCCGGTCTGACCAGTATCGGCCTCGCCTCTGCCATTCCCGTCGCCCTCAGCGGTTTTGCTCTGGTGGGCCCCGCCTTCGCCATCGGCTTGTACCAGGTCAGCCGGGCATTTGAGCGCGGCGAGACACCGCGTTTCCGCGTCGTCATCTCGCGCATGCCCGACCGGCTTTCCCAGATCGGTTTTCTCAGCTTGCTGCTGCTGCTTCTGCTGCTCCTGTGGGTTCGGATCGCGCAATTCCTCCTGGTGCTCATCGCGCCCGTCAGCCCGCTCGAACCCGGCCTTTTCATCGACTTCCTGTTGAGCGATGGCGCCGGACTGACACTGCTTGCGGTCGGAACACTGATTGGTGGTGTGCTGGCAACCCTCGCGTTTTCGATTTCCGTTCTGGCATTCCCGCTGTTGGTCGATCGTGATGTCGACGCCATCACGGCGCTGGTGACCAGCCTCAAGGCGGTGGCGAGCCAGCCTTTCGTGATGTTGACCTGGGCCTGGTTGATCGTATTCGCCATCGGCGCCGGAATTGCGGCGTTCGGAATCGGCCTCGCCATCACATTCCCCTGGATCGCACTGGCGTCCTGGCACGCCTATCGGGACTTCCTGCCTGCAGACTAGCCCCGCCACCGGGTTCACGGACCCGGATCCGGGTCCTGTCCTGCGTCGGAATGCGCCGATGCATCCCGGTCCGTGCCGGGTTTGCGCGATGGCAGCGGTGCATCATCATCCATCAGCATTCGCTGGGCAGCGCCGTCCATGTCGTCATACTGACCCGAGCGCAGGCTCCACAAAAAGCCCGCCAGCCCAAGCGCACCCATCGCGATGGCGACCGGGATCATCCAGATCAGAACCGACATCAGCCCGCCCTCCGCGCCAATCGCAGCGCGTTCAACGTCACCAGGACCGAGGAAGCCGACATGGCGATGGCGGCGATCAGCGGTGTCACCAGTCCGGCCACAGCCATCGGCACCGCGATCGCATTATAGGCGGCCGCCAGACCGAAGTTTTCCAGCACCCGCCGCCGTGCGGCGCGCGACACATCCAGCGTCACCAGACAGGCCGCCAGACGGTCGCCCTGTAGCACGAAATCGGCCGCGGCCTGGGAAATCTCGGCCGCCGAGGCGAGTGAGACCGAGACGTGAGCAGCCGCCAGGGCCGGCGCGTCATTGATCCCGTCGCCGATCATCGCCACGACCCGGCCGTCCGCTTTCAGGGCCTCCAGCCGGTCAATCTTGTCGCGCGGCTGCAGATTGGCGTGCCAATCCTCAATGCCCAGCTCAGCGGCCACAGCATTGGCCGGGCCGGTCCGGTCGCCCGACAAGAGGACAACGCCGCAACCCCGCTCCTTCAGGCCGGCAATCACTGACCTGGCGCCCGGGCGCAAACTGTCTTCGAAACAGAAACGGACCGGCGCGTCCTCGCCAACCTGCAACCAGGCTTCAGTGTGGGGACCGGAGACGGCGTCGATGCCCATCCATTGGGCCGCACCGAAACGGATCAGCACGCCATCGCGATCCGCCTCCAGACCGCCGCCCGGTATCTCGCGAACCCCGTCCGCGGCCGCGCCCATCCCGGCTGCATCGGCGATGGCGCGGGAGAGCGGGTGACGACTGGTACGGGCCAGTCGCGCAGCCTGTTCCAGCATACCGTCCGGCACCTGGTCCTGATTGATCAGGCGCGGGCGCCCTTCGGTCAGCGTGCCAGTCTTGTCGAACACCACGGTATCAATGCCGGCGAAACGCTCCAGCGCATCGCCGGATTTCACCAGCACGCCCTCGCGATAGAGCCGACCCGACGCCACGACCTGGACGGCCGGAACCGCCAATCCCAGCGCGCAGGGACAAGTGATGATAAGCACCGCAATGGCGTTGATGATGGCCGGACGTGCTTCGCCCCCGATCACCAGCCAGCCGATCAGTGTCAGCGCCGCCAGACCATGCACGACTGGCACGTAGAGGCGTGCTGCCTGGTCAGCCAGGCGGACATAACGGGAGCGGGCCTGTTCGCCGGCTTCCACGAGCCGGGGGATCTCGGCCAGCAGCGAATGGTCGCGATCACTGCGCGCTTCCAGCACCAGCTTGCCGTCGAGATTGAGCATGCCGGAATAGACATCGAGCCCCGGCTTGGCGATGACAGGAGCGGTCTCGCCGGTCACAAGGGAACCATCCAGCGCCCCCTCGCCTTCACAAATGATCGCATCGACCGGAACCCGGTCACCGGCAGCGAGGACCAGCCGGTCGCCCGCTTTCACATCGCGGGCCGGGATGGCACGGATCCGTCCGTCAGCTTCAAGACGATTGGCGGTGGCGGCCTGCATCGCCGCAAGGCCGCGGGCCGCCTCACCAGCCCGGGCGCGCAGGCGCATGTCGAGAAAGCGGCCAATGAGCAGGAAAAAGAGCAGCATGACGGCGGCGTCGTAATAGGTCTGGCCATGACCGATAAAGGTCTCCCAGACCGACAGGCCGCAAGCCAGCAAGACCGCCAGGGAGATCGGCACGTCCATGTTGACGTGACCACCGCGCAGGGCCGTCAATGCCGAGCGGAAGAAGGGCTGGCCGGCAAAGGCTGCGACCGGCAGGGCGATCAGGGCCGAGCCGCGATGCATCAGGGCTTGCAGGCTGGCGCTCATCTCCTCGCCGCCAGCCCAGACCGAGATCGAGAGCAGCATGACATTGGCCATCCCGAACCCGGCAACCGCGAGTGCATAGAGCAGTTTGCGCTCGTCTTCCTTTTGCGGATCGGCCTCGCTTTCCGGTTCATAGGGCGTCGCCGGATATCCGAGGCGCCCCAGCGTCTCGACATAATCGCGCGCAAGGTCTGCAGCGCCTTGCCAACGCAGGTTCAAGCGACCGGTGGACAGGTTGAGACGGGCGTCGGTGACACGCGGATCAGCTTTCAGGCCGCCTTCAATGCGGGCAATACAGCCGGCACAGGTAGCGCCGCGGACCAAAAGGTCGAGGCTGGCCTGGCCATCACTTTGTCGCACGAATGCCTGCGGGTCGGCATGGCCCGCCAAGGCGGCTCCGGAAACCGACGCGCTCATCGCAGCCTCAGGGCGTGCACCATCTCGAACGGCGGCCCGTCGACCGTGTGCACACGCAATCGCCAGTCGCCGGCATCACCGCAAGGCAGCGTCGAGCGATAGACACCGGGTCGCGCTTCAGCAAAATCAAGATCACAGTCGGCCCCGGTATCTGCCGGGTGGATCAGCCGGGCGGCGAGGTCGAGCCCCGTAACCGGCACACCGTCCGCATCATCGATGGCCAGGACAAGATCGCCCTCGACCAGATTGACCCGCGCCGACCAGCCCAGGGCCGCTTGCGCGTCCCGGCGGTCGAGGGTCTCGTTGTAATTCAGGCCCTGCACATAGGAGCGCGGCACATCCTCGCCGGGATGGCTGGACAGGGCCAGCGTCACGAAAGTCGCGTTCACACCGATGGTGACGCCGAAAAACAGCAGGATCAGGATCAGGACGTGCCAGCCACGCAGCGGGTTGAACGGATTTCGCATGGCTCAGTCGGCTCCTGTGATCAGGACGGATCGTGTTGACGCGCTCTCTCCGGTCTCCGGGTCGGTGACCCGGAACCGGAACTCCTCGCGCGGACCATCGATCTCCGCCCGCGGCAGGGTCAGGTAGATGACGAAGTCCTGTGTGGTGTCGGCGCCGACCGACAATTGCCCTGGCGCATCCGCCGGAGCGCCCAGAACGCGGGTCTGGAATGCGGCGTCGCCGTCGATGGCAAGCTGAAGCACGCGCGGGGTAGTCGCCTTGTTGATAACGGTCAGCGAATAGCCGTTCCGCACCGAACCATCAGACAAGCGCACATAATTGGGATTGCGGTCGCGCTGGGAATTCAGGTCGAGCTCGGTGCGCATAACCAGACCAGCCAGCATGACCGAACTCACGATCGCCAACGTCACTGCATAGACCAGCGTACGTGGTCGCATGAACCGGTAGCGCGGCTTCTCACCCGCCACGAAGCGGTCGATATTGTCATCGGTTTCATAGGTGATCAGCCCCGTCGGACGGTCGACCTTGGCCATGATGTCATCGCAGGCATCAATGCACAGAGCGCACTGGATGCATTCCAGCTGGGCACCGTCGCGGATGTCGATCCCCATCGGGCAGACCGCCACGCACTGCTTGCAATCGATGCAGTCGCCGCGATTGTCCCAGCTGTCGTTTTTCTTGTGGGCGCCGCGCGGTTCGCCGCGATCGACGCGGTAGGTGACATTCAGCGCTTCCCGGTCCGTCATCGCAGCCTGGATGCGCGGCCACGGACACATATAGGTGCAGACCTGTTCGCGCATGGTGCCGGCCAAGGCATAGGTGGTGAAGGTCAGCACACCGGCAAAGACATAGGAGGATGGCGCGGCTGTTCCGGCGAAGAAATTCGCCAGCGTGTCCCAGGCATCGTGGAAATACAGGATCCAGGCTCCGCCTGTGGCGAAGGCGATCAGCAGCCAGACCGCGTGCTTGCCGACCTTTCGCCACGCCTTGTCGACTGTCCAGCCAGCGCGGTCCAGCTTGATCCGGGCATTGCGGTCGCCCTCGCACAGGCGCTCGACCATGATGAAGAGATCGGTCCAGACGGTTTGCGGACAGGCATAGCCGCACCAGACCCGTCCAAACAGGGCACTGGCGAGAAACAGGCCCAGCGCGGCAATGATCAGCAGGCCGGTGACGTAGTAGATTTCCTGGGGCCAGATCTCGATGAAGAAGAAATAGAAACGACTGCCGGCGAAATCGATCAGGACCGCCTGGTCAGGCGCCCCCTCACCCCGGTCCCAGCGCAGGAAGGGAACCAGATAATAGACCCCCAGCGTTATCGCCATTACCGCCCATTTGGCCAGGCGGAATTTGCCATGCGCCAGCTTGGGATAGATCGGCTCGCGCTTCTTGTAGAGCTCGCGCGTCTCGGCCGCATTGACGGCTTCGGCCTGCGACCGGGGAATGCCGGCCGCGGCCTGTTGCTGGTCAGTTGGCTGGGTCATGTCGGTTTCATACAGCAGCCGGATCGCGGCTCACATGCGACTTACTGCCCGGTGGGACGCTCTGACGCATCCTCGCCGCCTCCCAGGAGGAACACATAGGCCGCCATCACATCGATGGTCGCCTCGTCGAGACGCCCTTCCCAGGCTGGCATGACGCCATAGGGGCCGCGATGGATGCTGGCCATGACCTGCTCGCGGCTGCCGCCATAGAGCCAGTCCTGGTCGACCAGGCTGGGGGCTCCCTGGGTCCGGTCGCCGCTTCCGTCCGCCATGTGGCAGCTGGCACACTGGGCGTCGTAGATGACGCCTCCGCGCGCGATCGCGTCGCTGTCTGCTTCGCCACCCGAAAGCGAAAGGACATAATCCGCCGTATCGGCGATCTCGCTACGCGTCAGCAATTCATCACGCCCGAAAGCCGGCATTTGCGAGAAGCGCGTATCCGGATGCTCGGCGCGGATGCCGACGGTCAATGTGGTGCGGATCTCGTCATAACTGCCGCCCCAAAGCCAGATGTCATCATTCAGGTTGGGATAGCCGACAAATCCCTGCGCGCCCGTACCGTGACAGGTGGCGCAATTATCGCCGAACACCGCCTCACCGGCGGCGAAGACAAAGCCGAGCAGCTCGGGGTCATTCTCGATCTCGGTGATCGAGGCGCCCTCCAGAGCGGCAAATCCGTCTGCCCGCTCGGCCGCCAGCGCATCCAGCGCCAGCGCGACATTGGCACGCTCGGAATGGTCGCGCAGGCCGCGGGTGTGATCGGTCTCCCCGGCCAGTCCCGGCAGCGCCGGCCAGGCCGGCATGAAGACCCAATAGACCACGGCCCAGGCAATGCAGGCGTAGAACACATACAGCCACCAACGCGGCAGGGGCGTGTCGAGTTCCTTGATGCCATCCCATTCGTGGCCGGTCGTCTCGGTTCCGGAATGCGCGTCGGTTTCGCGCTTTTCTTCATGCTCGGACATGGGTCTCGTCCTCGGTCTCGCCGGCACAAGCCGGAGCGTCATTTTCAACAAGTGGGGCATTGGCCGCGGCGTCGAACCGGGCCTGATTGCGCGGCCAGAGCGCGTAAACCAGAGCCGCACCGAACAGGCCGACAAAGACCAGAAGGCCCCAGGTCTGCGCGAAAGTTGAGAGGATTGCGTACATCGCCCTACCTCAGATTTTCATCGGCTTCGGCCTCATAGGTGGAGAAATCCACCATCGTGCCGAGGACCTGGAGATAGGCGATAAGCGCATCAAGCTCGGTCACCTGGTCCGGATTGCCGTCAAAGTCCCGCATCACCGCTCCCGGATAGCGCTCCTGGAAGCCGTCATAATCATCGGCAAACGGATCCAGCTGGGTCTCGACGTCCGACACCGCCGAAGCGAGCATCGTGTCGTCATAGGGCACTCCGACCGTGCGCAGGGCGCGCAGATTGGCCTCGACATTGTCGAAGGCGAGCCCGGACGTTTCCAGGAAGCCATAGGCCGGCATGATCGACTCCGGCACCACCGATTGCGGCCGCCGCATGTGATCGCGATGCCATTCGTCGGAATACTTGCCGCCGACGCGCGCCAGATCCGGTCCGGTTCGCTTCGAGCCCCACTGGAAGGGGTGGTCATACATGCTCTCGGCCGCCAGCGAGTAGTGGCCATAGCGTTCGACCTCGTCGCGCAGCGGGCGGACCATTTGCGAGTGGCAGTTATAGCAACCCTCGCGAACATAAATGTCCCGACCCAATTGCTCGAGCGGCGTATAGGGCCGCATGCCGTCAACCTCCTCGATCGTCGAGTCGAGGTAGAAGAGCGGCGCGATTTCGACGATGCCGCCGATCGAGACCGTCACCAGAACCCCGACCGTCAGGATCAGCGAGTTCTTTTCGAAGAGCGATTTGTGAAGATCGCTCCAGAGAGATTTTTTCCCTGACATGAGGACCTCCTATTGCGCCGTCTGGAGTGAAGGTTGGTCGACGACGTCCTCATCGACCTCGGTCACATCGCCCTTGATGGTGCGATAGACATTGTAGGCCATGATGAGGGCACCCGCGAGGAAGAGAAGCCCGCCGACAGCCCGGATGATGTAGGAGATATGCATCTCCTCGACCGTCTCCACGAAGGAGTATTCCAGGAAGCCGAGGCTGTCATAGGCCCGCCACATCAGGCCCTGCATGATGCCGGCCGCCCACATCGAGGTGATGTAGAGCAGGATACCGATCGTCGCGACCCAGAAGTGCCAGTCGATCAGGGCCTTGGAGAACATGCCCTTGCGCTTCCACAGCCACGGAACGAGGCAGTAGATGGCCCCGAAGGAGACGAAGCCGACCCAGCCGAGCGCTCCGGAATGCACGTGCCCGACGGTCCAGTCGGTATAGTGCGACAGGGCGTTCACGGCGCGGATCGACATCACCGGACCTTCAAAGGTCGACATGCCGTAGAAGGCGACCGACATCACCAGCATGCGCACGACCGGGTCGGTGCGCAGCTTGTCCCAGGCGCCCGAGAGCGTCATCAGGCCGTTGATCATCCCGCCCCAGGACGGCATCCACAGCATGATCGAGAAGGTCATGCCCAGCGTCTGCGCCCATTCCGGCAGCGCCGTGTAGTGCAGGTGGTGCGGTCCGGCCCAGATGTAGATGAAGATCAGCGACCAGAAGTGGATGATCGACAGGCGGTAGGAATAGACCGGCCGGTTCACCCGCTTGGGAATGAAGTAGTACATGATCCCGAGGAAACCGGCGGTCAGGAAGAAGCCAACCGCGTTGTGACCGTACCACCACTGGATCAAGGCATCCTGCACGCCGGCAAAGGCGGAGTAGGAGTGCGAACCCACCCAGGAGACCGGCACAGCCAGGTTATTGATCACATGCAGCAGGGCAATCGTGACAATGAAGGCCAGGTAGAACCAGTTCGCCACATAGATATGCGGCTCCTTGCGCTTCCACAGCGTGCCGAGGAAGACCAGCAGATAGACCACCCAGACCAGCGTCAGCCAGATGTCGGCATACCATTCCGGCTCGGCGTATTCCCTGCCCTGGGTGATGCCGGCCACATAGCCCGACGCGGCCATCAGAATGAAGAACTGATAGCCCCAGAACACGAACCACGGCCAGATCCCACCCGCGATCCGGGTCCGGCAGGTGCGCTGGACGACATAGAAGGACGTCGCGATCAGCACATTGCCGCCGAAGGCAAAGATCACAGCCGAGGTGTGCAGCGGGCGCAGGCGTCCAAAGCTGGTGAAGCCGAATTCTTCGATGTTGAGAACCGGGAAGGCCAGTTGGAAGGCGATGACGACGCCGACCAGCAATCCCACCACGCCCCAGAACATCGACGCAATCACGCCGGCCTTGATCAGGTTCTCGTTATACTCGCGCTCATCAGTGATGACACCGCCGCCGGCGATCGAGCCGACCAGCAGGAATATACCGGTCAGGAAGCCGCCGAGCAGAAGCCAGGCCTGCCCTTTCATCGCGGCGTCCGGTGCATAGGCAGCCGCAAAGAGCGACCACAGGGCGCCCAATACGGTGATGAGGAGTACGATGGCTGTGTTCGGGTCGGATCCGGCCCGTCGTAGCCCTTGAGCGGAATTCATGTGTGCCCCCGGTTTGGCTTTCATTTTCCGGGTGTAGCGCAGTTTCCCACAAAATATCTACGGCAATTTGTCGCGTCCTTAGAAACAATCCAGCTCGGCTTGGCAAAAGCCTCGCCCGGACAAGGTTGAGCGGGTTGTCAGATGGTTGCCTTCATATTTTACCACCCGAACCCGACGCTCCGGCTTGATCCACGGCGTGAACCTGTCAACTCTTCCCCCAACAGGCCGCCAAGACGGCTGACCAACGGGAGAGAGATCATGAGCTGGGCCCTGTCCATCGACCGCAAGACCATTACCGACGTCGCGATTGTGGAAGCGCCGCCGCGCATCCTCGCCGATGGCGAAGTCCGCCTCGCTGTCGACAGTTTCGCGCTGACCGCCAACAACATCACCTATGCCGCTTTTGGCGATGCCATGCGCTATTGGGACTTCTTTCCGGGCGATGACGGTCGCTGCCGGCTGCCGGTCTGGGGTTTCGCCGACATTGCCGAGAGCCGGGTCGACGGCCTCACCGCCGGTGAGCGCATCTATGGCTATTTCCCCGCTGCATCGGAACTGATTGTCCGCCCGGGCAAGGTGACGCCGGCCAATTTCGTCGACACGTCCGAGCACCGCGCCGAACTGGCGCCGGCCTACAACAACTATGTCCGCTGCGCCGCCGATCCCGGTTGGTCATCCAAGGGCGAAGCTGCGCAGATGGTGCTGCAGCCGCTCTTCATCACCGCCTGGCTGCTCGACTTCTTCCTGCGCGACCCGGACAACGGCCTCACCGAGGCCCCGGTCCTCTTGACCAGCGCCTCGAGCAAGACCGCCATCGCCCTCGCCTTTGCGCTCAAGGCTGGCGGCGGTCGCCAGGCGATCGGCCTGACTTCGAAGGGCAATGCGGAATTTGTCTCGGGCTTGGACCTGTATGATTCTGTTGTGACCTATGACGCGCTCGACGCACTCGATCCGGCGGCGCCGGCCGTGATCGTCGACTTCGCCGGCGATGCCGACCTCAACCGCAAGCTCCATGAAGGCTTGGTCCGCCAACTCGCCGCCAATATCCGGGTCGGCGGCGCCCATTGGGAGCAATCCGCACCGCCCCGAGACCTACCGCCGCCGAAGCCGCAATTCTTCTTTGCACCGGACGCGGCACGCACCCTCATCAAGCAATGGGGACCGGAAGCGTTCGACCAGCGCTACAAGGGCGCCTGGCGCAAATTCGCCGACGCGGCTCCGGGCTATTTCGACTTCCGCAGCGAAGCGGGTAGCGAGGGAGCGCTGTCGGTCTACAAGTCTCTGCTGGACGGAAAGGCCAAGCCGCGGGACGGGATCAGCATCAAGGTGTGATCAGGTGGGTCGCCCTTGACCTCGAGAACCGGATTCGGCCCGCTGGCTGACAAGGATTTATGGATCAGGCTGCGCCAGGCGCGGGAAAATGACCGGCATGTGTGCACAAAGCTTTCCATCACAGCGACCAAGCAGGCTCCTCCGGCCCGCTACCTACCGCCCCGCTAGAGAATGCTCTGACCCGTCTTCTGCCAATCAGCCATGAAGGCTTCCAGGCCCTTGTCGGTCAGCTGGTGCTTGACCAGGCCTTTCAGGACTGAGGGCGGAGCGGTGGCGACGTCGGCGCCGATCAGGGCGCATTGCTGGATGTGGTCGGCCGAACGGATCGAGGCGGCCAGGATCTGGGTGTCGAAGGCGTAATTGTCGAAGATCAGGCGCAGATTGGCGATCAACTCCATGCCGTCAACGCCAAGATCATCGAGGCGGCCGATGAAGGGCGAGACATAGGTCGCTCCGGCCTTGGCGGCGAGCAGGCCCTGATTGGCGGAAAAGCACAGCGTGACATTGGTCTGGATATTCTCGGCGGTCAGCGCCTGGCAGGCCTTGAGGCCTTCAAAGGTCAGCGGCAGCTTGACCACGACATTGTCGGCCAACTCGGCCAGTCTCTTGCCTTCGGCAATCATCGTCGGTGCATCGAGCGCGGTCACTTCGGCGCTGACCGGGCCCTCGACCAGATCACAGATTTCCTTGACCACTTCGAGGAAGTCCCGACCTGATTTGGCAATCAGGGAGGGGTTGGTGGTCACACCATCGACCAGACCGGCTTCGGCCAGCTCGGCGATTTCTGCGGTTTCGGCCGTGTCGACAAAGAATTTCATGATGCGCTCCTCGCGGTCGGTCAGTGTATTTCGTTGCCGTTACCGGTAACGGCCGGATGTGACATTTCAAAGCCCGATGGGCAGATCAGCTCAGTAGCCCGCCAGTTCGACGCGGAAGCCGGCCGCCTGCAGCGCCGCCTGGATCCGGTCCATATGGGCGCCGTCCTGCGCCTCCAGCGAGATGTCGATATAGGTCACCTTGGCCGGCAGGTCGGAAAAGGTCTTGTGATAAGCGACATCGGTGACATTGCCACCGGCCGCCGAGATGATTTCCGAGACGGCAGACAATTGGCCGGGAATGTCGACCAGCTCGATGCGAAAGCGGGCCAGCCGGCGCGACCGGGCCAGATCGCGCAACAGCAAGGACGACAAAAGCCGCGTATCGACATTGCCGCCGGACAGGACCAGGCCGACCTTCTTGCCGGCAAAGCGCGCCTTGTTGGCCAACACGGCCGCCAGACCGACCGCGCCCGCCCCTTCAGGCAGCACCCGCATCTGGGCGATGAAGAGATTGAGGGCGTGCTCGATCTGGCGCTCGTCGACCAGCAGGACATCATCGAGCACGGTTTTCAGGATGGCGCTGGTGAGCGTCCCCGGCTCACGCACGGCGATGCCCTCCGCCAGGGTGAAACCGCCGACCGGCCGGTCAGTACCGTGAAAAATATTGGCGAAGGCCGGGAAGAGGTCGGACTGCACGCCCACCAGTTCGATCTCCGGCTTGATCCGCCTTGCGGCCAGTCCGGCCCCGGCCGCCAGCCCGCCGCCGCCGACCGGGAAGACCAGCACATCCAGGTCGGGCTGGTCCTCCAGCATCTCCATCGCCACCGTGCCCTGCCCCGCCAGCACGACCGGATCGTCGAACGGGTGGATGAACACGGCGCCGCTGGACGTCGACGCCGCGACAGCGAGTGCCTTTGCGGCATCAAAGTCCTCTCCGGCCAATTCGACCTCGGCTCCCAGCGCCCGCGTGGCATTGACCTTCACCGTCGGCGTTCCGATCGGCATGTAGATCCGCGCCGCGATGCCCATCGCCCCGGCACTGCGAGCCACGCCCTGGGCATGATTGCCGGCTGAGGCCGCGACCACGCCGCGGCGGCGCTCATCCGGACTGAGGGCGGCCAAGCGGGCAAAAGCGCCGCGCTCCTTGAACGAGCCTGTGACCTGGAGGTTTTCCAGTTTGACCTTCAGCTCGCAGCCCGCACTCGCGGACAGGACCGGCGATGCGATCATCGGCGCGCGCAATATACCGCCAAACCCGTCCCGCCGCAGGGCATCGACATGGTCGAACGCGGCGGAGAGCGCGGCGGCGTCCTCGGCTGGGCAGTGTCGCAAAGAGGCGGTCAGCGACATGGGTGGTCTCCGGAATACCGCGCAGAAAAAACCCCGCTCCTGTGACCAGGAGCGGGGTGAAACGGCACGATACCTAAGTCAAAGGGGTCAGGTCGTGGCTGTCATCGCTCCTGAAGGCGCCATGACGGTGGTAATCGAAATGATGGGAAGGCGGCGCACGGCACCGACCGGCGCGCACATGTGCCTCGCCCCGGTCATTTGCACGTTTTTACCTGCCAACAGACGCATGACGTCTCTTTCCAACAAAATTTCACCCGCAACATGCCCGCGCCCGCAAGGTCTGTCCAGTGGCAAATCGGACGCCTTCCACCTAGCCTGCCGCCTCATAGGCCTGTTTGAGCCAACCGATCACTTCCGCATCGACCGCGGCCGGTCCATCGAGGCGGACACGATGCGTGCACATGGCATTGAACGAGCCCGACGCCTCGAGCCGACCGACCGGCTCGACCCCCTTGAGATTGAGGCCAAGATCGACCCGCGTCTTGGTCGAGGGCTGGATCAGGCCGAACTGCTTGGCCCGGCGCAGCGAGACATAGGCCTTCTTTGGAGCAAGCTCGACATCGCCGCCAAAGCCGGTCGCGGCGGAGGTCAGGGCGTCATAGATCGGACGCAGACCGGCCTTGCCGCCCGCATATTGCGCTTCGACCAGATCCGTGGCGGCAGCCGGGGCCGAGACGACCCCGCTCTTCACTTCATGCGCCACCAGATTGGCAAAGCCGTGGGTCATGCCGTGTTCGGTCTTGAGCAGCTTGACCATCTCGCCATGCTTTTCCAGACCGCTAGCCTTGACGATGGCGACCCAGTCGCCGAGCGGCTTGCCGGTCTTTTCCGGCATGTTGGCGATCATTGACCGCGCCATGTCTTCCGGTGATGCAGCCATGATCAGGCCTCCTCTGTGGCCGCAGGAATTTCAGACAGGTCCGGCGCCCGCTCAAGCGGCCAATTGCTCGACAGCGCCGCCTTGGGCGTCATCGGCGCCATCAAGGAAAACATGAACAGCATCATCCGCCCGCCCATGGTCGCCTTGCCGGTCTCGACCAGTGCCTTGAGGTTCTCACAGATGAACTTCGCGCCCTGGGCCATCTGCTTCTCGGACTTGGAGACCTCGTCGGCCGCCGAATGCTCATTGATCAGCGTGAACTCGACCCCGCCTTCGACCTCCTTGAGGACATAGCGCACGATCGAAACCGGATCATCCGACGTCGTAAAGCGGAAAGTGTGGGCATAGCGGTGCGGCGGTTCGAACTCGATCACCTTGCCCATCACCAGCGTGTGCTTGCCGTCCGGCGTACGCATGGCAAAGGCCGCGCCCTCACCCAGGCCGGGCGTGTCGTACTGACCGTTGAAGAAAAAGGGCATCGGCCGGTCGGTGCGGATCAGCTCCGACCAGACCTGGTCAATCGTCGCCCGGATCACGACCCGGTACATGGATGTCCGGATTTCTCCGGACAGGCTTTTGGCTTGTGGTTCACTCATCCTGGCTCCCCCTTCGTGTGAGCAATTTCGTCCGCCTCCGACGCATCGCCGTCGCGGGCACGGCGTTGTTCGGCGAGATATTTGATATCCAGCATGCGACCGGACCAGAGCGCGGAATACTCGCTCGTCCACCGGTCATGGATCATCTGGATCGGTACGGCATTCATGTAGAGATGCCGCGTCCGACCCCGCTTGTCCGAGATGATGAGACCGGCCTCTTCCAGAACGGTCAGATGGCGCATCACAGCGATCCGGCTGACATCGAAATGGCTGGCAACCGCCCCGACCGAGCATCCCGGCTCATTGCGGACGATATCGAGCATCTCGCGCCGCGTTGTGCTGGCGAGCGCCTGAAAAACCGCATCCATCGTGTCCGGAGACATCATCTCATCACCTCATGTAATGAATATATTACATATTAGGTTCAAATTGGCAAGCCATAGCGGAAATAACGACTCTCATCCGACAAAAACCGTGCAAATACCTTACATATTTTGGATGCATTGAGTCTTTCTGGACAGGACATCTCGCCAGGGATGATTGTCTTGGTAACTGTGACTTGGAGACGCCACACTGTCGAAATCGACCGAGACTCGTTTTGGTATGGCGCCCGGCGCGGACCCGCCCATACATGACTTGTCAGCCAGTGGGCCGTATCCGGTTCTTGAGCTCAAGGGGCATGCCCGCGAAGCGGCGCCTGCGGCGCCCTTGACCTCAAGAACCGGATACGGCTTTCTCCCGGCAAGTCATGTATGCCGGCGTGTGCGCACCGCGCGTCTGGCCGACGCAGGCCAAGGCGGACGAGATCACATAATCCCGCCCCTGCGACTTCCCTCTCCCCTGGGAGAGGGTCAGGGTGAGGGGTAAATCCCTGTGTCGGCGAGGTGACCGAAAACCTCGTCCGCGCCCCGATCCGGTCTCCCTTGCCGCCGACCTCAAAACGCGTCACCCTCTGCTTTCGCAGTGCAACATTTCGCTTCCATCGGCCGCGCGAAGCGGTTTGTATGGTAACGTTACCAGCGCGCTGACCGGCGCGCGCCACCCCTGACCCTATCGGGAGACGCCGCGTGCCCACCGAAAAACTCCTCGCCGCCAATCGCAGTGAAATCGCTATCCGCATCATGCGCGCCGCCACCGAGCTCGGCCTGCGCACGGTCGCGATCTATGCCGAGGAAGACAAACTCGCTTTGCACCGTTTCAAGGCGGATGAGAGCTATCGGGTCGGTGCCGGTCTGGGCCCGGTGAAAGCCTATCTGGATATCGACGGCATCATCGCGATTGCCAAGAAGTGCGGCGCGACGCTGATCCACCCTGGCTATGGCTTCCTGTCGGAGAACCCCGATTTCGCCGAGGCCTGCGCCGCGGCCGGCCTGACTTTCATCGGGCCGTCACCAGACGTCATGAAATCCCTTGGCAACAAGGTCGCCGCCCGCAACATGGCGGTCGAGGCCGAGGTGCCGGTTGTGCCGGCTACCGGTCCCCTGCCCGACGCACCGGATGACTGGGCGTCGATGGCTGAGGCTGTTGGCTATCCGCTGATGCTCAAGGCCAGCTGGGGCGGCGGTGGTCGCGGCATGCGGGTGATCGAGGATGCCAGCGAGCTGCACGCCCAGGCCGAAGCCGGACGCCGCGAGGCCGAGGCGGCCTTCGGCAATGGCGAAGTCTATCTGGAAAAACTGATCCGCAAGGCCCGCCATATCGAGGTCCAGATCCTCGGCGACAGCCATGGCAACCTGGTCCACCTCTTTGAGCGCGACTGCACCGTCCAGCGCCGCAACCAGAAAGTCGTCGAGCGTGCCCCGGCGCCGGACATGGGTGAGGACACCCGCACAGCCATCTGCGACGCCGCCCTGCGCCTGGTGCGCCATGCCGGTTATTGCGGCGCCGGAACGGTGGAATTCCTGCTCGATGCCGAGACCGGGAAATTCTACTTCATCGAGGTCAATCCGCGCGTCCAGGTCGAGCACACCGTCACCGAGGAAGTGACCGGTATCGATATTGTAAGGGCCCAGATCCAGATCGCCCGTGGCGGTCATATCGGTATAGAGTCAGAGACCGGTGTCCCCGAACAGTCGAAAATCACCCTGCACGGCCACGCCCTGCAATGCCGGGTCACCACGGAAGACCCGCAGAATAATTTCACCCCGGATTATGGCCGCATCACCGCCTATCGCGGCGCCACCGGTTTCGGCATCCGTCTCGATGGCGGCACCGCCTATTCCGGTGCCGTGATCACCCGCTATTTCGACAGCCTGCTGGAAAAGGTCACGGCCTGGGCGGCGACACCGGAAGAGGCTGTACGCCGGATGGACCGGGCCCTGCGCGAATTTCGCATTCGCGGCGTCTCGACCAATATCGCCTTCCTGGAAAACGTCATCAATCACCCGGACTTCGTGTCGGGCAATATCACCACCCGCTTCATCGACACCACGCCGGCCCTGTTCGACTTTCCCAAGCGCCGTGATCGCGCGACCCGCCTGCTCGGCTTCATCGCCGACGTGTCAGTCAACGGAAACCCGGAAGTCGCCGGACGGCCGCTGCCGCCCAGCCATGCCGTTACGCCGGTACCACCGTCCAGCACCGGAAAAGCGCCGGATGGTACCAAGCAATTGCTCGACCAGCTGGGCCCGGAGGGATTTCGCGACTGGATGCTGGCGCAAAAACGCGTCCTGATCACCGACACCACCATGCGTGATGGTCACCAATCCCTGTTGGCGACCCGCATGCGCTCGCACGACATGGTGCAGGTGTCGGAAGCCTATGCTGAACACCTCTCCGAGCTGTTCTCGGTCGAATGCTGGGGCGGCGCGACCTTTGATGTCGCCCTACGCTTTTTGAAAGAGGACAGCTGGGACCGGCTCGCCGATCTGCGCCAGCGCATGCCCAATGTCATGCTGCAGATGCTGCTGCGCGCCTCCAACGCCGTCGGCTACACCAATTATCCCGACAATGCCGTCGACCTGTTTGTGAAACAGGCGGCCGAGACCGGGATCGACGTCTTCCGCGTCTTCGACAGCCTCAACTGGGCTGACAACATGAAAATCGCCATGGAGTCGGTACTCAAGACCGACCGCCTGTGCGAGGCGGCGATCTGCTACACTGGCGATCTGGGTCATGCCGAGCGGCCAAAATACCAGCTCGACTATTATCTCGGCCTCGCCCGTGAGCTCAAATCCGCCGGCGCCCACATCATCGGCATCAAGGACATGGCCGGCCTGTGCCGTCCGGCCCAGATCCGCACCCTGGTCAGCGCCATCAAGGACGAGACCGGCCTGCCGGTGCACTATCACACCCACGACACGTCGGGCATTGCCGCTGCAACGGTTCTGGCGGCCTGCGAGGCGGGTGCCGATGCTGTCGATGCCGCCATGGACAGTTTTTCCGGCCTGACCTCACAGCCCAATCTCGGCTCGATTGTCACGGCGCTGGGCGATACCGATCGCGCCACCGGGATCGATCCGGCGGTGATCCGTCGCTTCTCGGATTACTGGGAAGACGTGCGCACCCAATACGCCGCTTTCGAGCCGGACCTGCGGGCAGGCGCATCGGAAGTCTATCTGCACGAAATGCCGGGCGGGCAATTCACCAATCTGAAGGAACAGGCCCGCTCGATGGGGTTGGCCGAGCGCTGGCATGAAGTCGCCAAGATGTATGCTGCGGTGAACATGATGTTCGGCGATATCGTCAAGGTGACGCCCTCCTCCAAGGTCGTCGGCGACATGGCGCTCTACATGGTGTCATCCGGCCTGACGCCAGAGGATGTGCTGGATCCCGATACAGAGATCAATTTCCCGGAAAGCGTGATCGGCTTGTTACGCGGCGACCTTGGTCAACCGCCGGGTGGCTGGCCGCCGGCCCTTCAGGCCAAGGCGCTGAAAGGCGAAAGACCCCGCACCGACCGTCCCGGCCAGCATCTCGACCCGGTCGATTTCGACGCCGTTCGCAAGACCATCAAGGGTCATGGCGAGCGCGAGGTGAATGATAACGACCTGTGTTCTGCGATCATGTACCCCAAGGTTTTCGCCGATTATGAGGACCACCGACGCGAGTTCGGTCGCGTCGACCGCCTGCCCACGCCCGTCTTCTTCTACGGCATGGAACCGGGCGAGGAGATCTCGGTCGAGATCGACCGCGGCAAGGCGCTCAATATCCGCTTCATGGCGATCGGCGAGCCCAATGATGCCGGCCTGCGCGAGGTCTTCTTCGAGCTCAACGGCCAGCCGCGTGTGGTCCGCGTCGACGACAAGTCAGTCGCCTCCACCGTTGTCGCCAATGAAAAGGCGGACATGGCCAATGCGGCTCACATTCCCGCGCCGATGCCCGGTCTGATCGCCACGGTCGCCGCGAAGGAGGGCGATACGGTCAAGGCTGGCACCCTGTTGATGACGCTGGAAGCGATGAAAATGGAAACCTCCATCACCGCGCCCCAGGCCGGCACGGTCAAGCGCCTGCCGATCAGCGCGGGTGCCCAGGTCGACGCCAAGGACTTGCTGGCCGTGGTGGAGTGAGCCGGCGCGTCCTTCTCCCCAAGGATAGGGAACACCTTGTTTTACGCGCGGCGCCCTGCGCGGAGCCAACCATAGATCACTTGTCAACCAGCAGGCCGTCTCCGCTTCTTCAGCTCAAGGGTGGAACCGCGTAGCGGCGCCTGCGGCATGCTTTCGCAGGATAGGAGCCGGCACCCGCGGAGGCGGGTGACCGGGATGACAATGTGGGAGTTGGTTCAGGAGCAACGCCCCTTAACCCAGCTTCCCGGCCATGCGCACAACAAACGCCTCCAGCCGTTCCGGTTCGATCACCAGCGGCATGTGCCCGCGTGCTTCCATCGTTTCGACGTCGGCATCGGGTACGGCTGCAGTCAGCGCGGCGATCTGCTCGGGCGCGGAGAGGATACGGTCATCCATGCCGTAGAACATCCCGACCGGCACCTGGATCTCGCCGATCCGGGCTGTGATGGCGTGCATGTCCTTGCCAACGGCAGCCATGTCGGTCGCGGCGGCGTAGAAGGCATCCGGTCGCAGGGACAAAAGGCCGCCACCGCGGACGCGGAAATCATCCGGTGCCGGGTCCGGTCCGAAGATGATCGCCAGCGTCTTGGCGCCATTGCGGATCGACATCGGGATGGCAAGGGTCTCGGCCACGAAACGGCGCATGGCGGGATTGGCGAGATCGATCCCGGCGAAGGCTTCCGACGGCGCGTCGGGCGGCGAGATCAGCGCCGAAACGAGCGCCAGACCGCCGACTTGCTCGGGATGATTCACGGCCAGGGCCAGCGACACGGCGCCGCCCAGCGAATGACCGACCAGGAGCGGCTTTTCGATGCCCTCCTTGTCCAGCATCTCGGCGATCATGCGGGCCTGCTGCGGAATTCGGGCCTGTTCGTCACTGTCGCGCTCGGACCAGCCACAGCCGGGACGGTCGACGGCGATGGCGCGATAGCCGGCAGCGGCGAGGCGCTCGGTCATGGCATAGGTGAAATTGTGATGATTGCCGCCGAGGCCATGGATCATCACGACCGGCTGCCCCTCGCCCTTTTCGATCCAGTGCAGGCGTCCGCCCGACACCTCGGTGAAGCGGCCCTTGGCCGGCAGGGCGGCCGACACCTTTTTCGCCACCATGTGGCTGAAGCGCCAGGCGATGATGAGGGCAATGATCAGCACCAACAGGCCGGTGACGACGATCCCGGTGATCACACCGATCAGAGTTTCAAACATGACAATCCCCTAGGAGGCGCGCTTGGCACCGACCATTTTTTGCATGAGCGACCAGTAGCGGGTCGGGAAAATCCGTTCGATCCACATCATGGTGTGCGCATCGCGGCCGACAAAGATGCGGGGCTTCCGGCGGGCGACGCCATCAAGGATGATCCGCGCCGCTTCGGCTGGCGGCATGACCAGCAGGCGCTGGGTCTGCTTTCGGGCCGCTTCCATCTCTTCAGGAGACGCCCCCGGTGGCGATTTGGCGCTCGCCGCAATCTGCGTCGCCACGCCGCCCGGATGCACCGTGGTGACCCCGATGGATGAGCCGGCGAGCTCGTGCCGCAAGGCGTTGGAAAAGCCCTTCACGCCGAACTTGGCCGTCGAATAGGCGGCCTGACCGGCTGGCGCGACAATACCGAAGATGCTGGAAATATTGACGATATGGGCTTCATCAACGGCGCGCAGCTTGGGCAGGAAGGCCCGCGTCATGCGGATGACACCATAAAGATTGATATCGAGCAGGCGTTCAAAATCGGCCATGTCGACCTCCTCGAACATCCCGCCCAGCGCGATCCCGGCATTGTTGAAGAGCAGGTGGACCGGTGTGTCCGTCGCGTCGACATCCTCTGCCAGCCGGGCAATGACCGCGGCATCGGCCATGTCGGCCACGAAGGTCGAGACCGCACATCCATCCGCCCGCAAGGGCGCGGCGACGGCTTCAAGCCCGTCGGCATTGACGTCGACCAGGATGAGGCCGGCACCGCGGGCAGCCAGCCCCGCCGCCAGTGCTGCACCAATCCCGCTGGCGGCGCCGGTGATCAGCGCCGTGCGGCCGGAATAGTCGAAACGGCCGCTCATTCCGCGGCTTCCCGGGTTGCCCGCTGACCGACCGGGTCGGGGGCTTTGGAGAAAGTCATATAACCGTCCTCAAGCTTGCCGAAGCGGATCGCCAGCATGTCCTGCACATAGTTCTGATAGGTCTTCCAGGGCGCCCGATCGCCCTGCTTGGGCAGATGCGCAATGGCCCGCTGGACATAGCCCGACGAGAAGTCGAGCAGCGGCTCGGGCTTGATGTCGTCCGGCACCTGCGGCACCGCGATGTCGGTCCCGGTCTTTTCCATGTGGTTGAGCATCCGGCAGACGCGCTCGCAGGTGAGATCGACCTTCAGGGTCCACGAGGCATTGGTATAGCCGAAGGCGAGCGCCAGATTGGGTACATCCCCCAGCATCATGCCGCGATAGGTGTAGAGATCGGCCGGGTCGGCCTCCACGCCGTCGCGCGAAATTCGGGCACCACCTGCCAGCTGCATCTCCAGACCGGTCGCCGGAATGATGATGTCGGCCTCGAGGGCCTCGCCGGACTTGAGCTGGATACCGGTCGGCGTGAAACGCTCGATATGGTCGGTGACAATGTCGGCCTTTCCGGACTTCAGCGTCTTGAAGAAGTCTCCGTCCGGAGCGAGGCAGAAACGCTGGTCCCAGGGATTATAGCTGGGCGTGAAATGCTTCTCGACATCGAAGCCCTCACCCAGCTCCGCCTTGACCGCTTTCAATACGCCCTTCTTCACGAAGTCGGGCCAACGCCTCGAGAGCTGATAGGTCAGAATGGACACGCCGATATTCTTGATGCGCGCGATCAGGTAGGCGAGCTTGGCCGGCAGCATCTTGCTCATCGACACCGCGAGCCCGTCGATCGACGGGCGCGACGCGATATAGGTCGGTGACCTTTGCAGCATCGTGACGTGCGCGGCCGTGTCGGCCATCGCCGGCACAAGGGTCACGGCGGTGGCACCGGATCCGATGATCACGACACGCTTGCCGGCATAGTCGAGTTCGCTGTCCCACAATTGCGGATGAGCGATCTCGCCCTTGAAGTCATCATATCCGGCGAATTCCGGGAGATAGCCTTTTTCATAGCGGTAATAGCCCGAGCACAGGATGACAAAGCGGGCCTTAAAGACCTGCTCCCGGCCATCTCCATCCACTGCGGTGACTTGCCAGCGCGCCGACGCGCTGTGCCAGTCTGCGGCGACGACCCGGTGACCGAAACGGATATGCTGGTCGATCCCGCTTTCGCTTGCCGTGTCGCGCACATACTGGCGGATTGACGGACCATCCGCGAAAGCCTTGCCGCCGGTCCAGGGCCGGAAGGCATAACCGAATGTGTACATGTCGCTGTCGGACCGGATACCGGGATAGCGAAACAGGTCCCATGTCCCACCGATCGCATCGCGCGATTCGAGGATGGCGTAGCTGCGTCCGGGAGAACGGGTTTGCAAGTGATAGGCGGCCCCGATACCGGACAGGCCGGCCCCGACGATCAGGACATCGAATTCGTTCTCGGACATGTCTGCTCCCATACCGTGTCTTCGGCAGTGTAGGAAAAGTGAACACTGTTTGCTAGTCGTTTCAAGCGCCGGAATGGGTGATCAGCCAAGCTTCACGAAGCGCCGCTGCCCAGAACAGGCCGCCCAGCCCCACCAGCACCCGGCCATCCTGCGGCTTTTGCGCGGCAGCGATGGCCTGCTCCGCGGTCTGCGCCAGCTGCAACCGGGCGAGCGGATTGCGCTGACGGAAGGCCGCCTCCAGCGACGCCGCCGGCACACCGCCTGGCAGCGCCGACACGACGACATCGTCAAATTCCGGCGCCAGACGGTCGAGCATGTCGTCAACCGGCTTGTCGGCCGAAATGGCCAGCAATAGCCGCGCCGGCCGCCCGTCCAGCAAGGTCGTGACCCCTGCTACAGCTTCGGCAATACCCGCCGGGGTGTGTCCGGCATCGATGATCAGGCCTGGTGTGCCGTCTCGATCTCCGGCGCCTGACGGCAGGACTTCCATCCGCGCCGGGTTGCAACAGCGGGCCAGGGCGTCCGTGACTGTGCCGGGCCAGCCGCTGGCGAACAGGTCGGGTCGCGCCTCGGCAAAGAGTTCGAGTGCGACTTCCAGATTGTCGGCCTGGAACCGGCCATGCAAAGGCGTCGAGACACGCAACGGGCCGCGCTGTCGCTGGTCGACGGTGATGTGATGCCCCGCCAACGTGTCGTCACTGACCGACCGGTCGTAGCGGTCCGCGACCCAGAGCGGGCGGACCGGCTTGAGATCCGCCATCACCGCCAGCGCGGCGCGCTCGTCCTCAAAACTGCGGCCGATGACAAGGCGCGCGCCGGGCGGGGCCACGTCAAGCTTGTCCAGGGCCACCTCGCGCAAGGTGTGACCCAGCAGCGGCATATGTTCGCGGTCCAGGCTGACCAGGGCGATGAGCGGGGCTTGCAGGAGCCGCGTCGGATCATAGCGCCCGCCTATGCCCGCCTCGATCACCAAGCGCTCGACGCCCGCCTGTTCGAACCACAACAACGCTGTCAGGAAACCGGCCTCGAAGGCACAGGCCTGGTCGCCCGGATATTCGGCAAGATGGTCGCGTATTGCCGCCCCGACCCGCGCCTCCAGGCCGCGCAGGATGTCGTCGGCGATCGCCTCGCCGGCCAGTTCGAAGCGTTCGTTGAAGGCATGAAGATGGGGTGAGGTGAACAGGCCCGTCCGCTCGCCGGCGGCCTGGAACAGCCCGCTCAGCATGCGGGCGACACTGCCCTTGCCATTACTGCCTGCGATCACCACGGCACGGCGACCGATGACGGGAAGATCAAGTCCCAGACGCGCCGCGATGGCCGCGGTGCGGGCCAGTCCGATACCCGCGCCGAAGCGGGGCAGATCAAGCGTGCTGGTCTTCATGGCGCACCCGCCAAGGCGCGAGCCAGGATGTCGGTCCACAGCGCCTCGGCTACCGCATGCTCGCCGATCGTTTCGAGCGAGGCGAAGCTGGGATTGGCATTGACCTCCAGCACGACAGGCCCGCCCGGAGCCGGCATCAGCAGATCGACACCGGCGACGTCCAGTCCCAGCGCCTTCGTCGCTGCGACGGCCAGTTCGGACAGGGCCGGCTCGACCCGGGTGGTGAACCCTTCGGCATAACCACCGGTCGCCAGATTGCCACGGCCAGCGAGTGGCACGGTCACGCCCACGGCGGAAATGTCATCAGCGCCCTGCCCGCATGCATCCAGGCCAGCGGCGAAATCAGTGACGGGGACCGGGCTCAAGGCGTCCTCGCGCAAATGCGCGTTGAGGCGATCGAACAGCGCGCGCCAGCTTGACCGGCCGTCACCAACGAGTCCGCCGGCGATCTTGCGGTATTGGAACCGCGCCTCGCCCGCAACAACCAGCACTCGAAATTCCGGCGCCTCCAGATAGGGCTGGACGACAATCTGGTCATGCACAGGCGCGACCCGGACCAGATAGTCGAGCAAGGCGTGATGGTCTCGAATCTGTTCGGCGAAATCGCCATGGGCGCCGCGATTGGGCTTGGCGAAAACCGGATAGGTCGCCGTCGCCCCCCAAGCCTCGAGATCGCTGCGCTCGCGCCCGGGCGCCCGCAGGTGTCGACGCGTCGTTTCCAGGAAGTAGAGGGCCGTGGGCATGTGAGGCAGGCCGGCTTCGGCGAGAATTGCCGCCGTGAAAGCCTTGTCGCGCGCGACAGTGTAGGCGGTGGCGTGATTGCCGGGATAGGCACAGATCGCGCCGGCACCGCAATGGACTCGGCGCCCATTGGCCTCGACCGCAAAGAGATAACCCTCGTCGCCATCCAGATCGACAAAGCGCCAACCCTGCTGCTGGCACACCGTGCGAACCAGGCGGGTATTGAACGGGGTCCGGTCAGGAGTGGCCATTGATTGCATGTCGACCTTCTACATCCACGCCGCAGGCGCGGAAACAGCGGCATGACGTTCGCCGGATGCCGCACCGCCGCAAAATGCATGGGTCAGATACATACCCAAGGGTCGATTTTCGCGAAAACCTCCCTATTTGATAGCGCTGACCGTTTCTCCAAGGAAAACTGAATGACCTCGACCGACGCCCTCTTCAAGCCCTTCTCGCTGGGCTCCCTGCAATTGCCCAACCGCATCGTGATGGCGCCAATGACGCGCTCCAAAAGCCCTGATGGCGTTCCGGGCCAGCCTGTCGTCGACTATTACCGTCGCCGCGCCGAGAACGCGGTCGGCCTGATCATCACCGAGGGCACGACCGTCGACCGGCCCGGCGCCAGCTTCGACCCGTCCATACCGAATTTTCATCAGCCCGACTCACTGGCCGGCTGGAAAAGCGTCGTTGATGCGGTCCACAAGGCCGGAGGCAAGATCGCGCCGCAGCTTTGGCATGTCGGCCTCGCCCGCAAGCCGGGCACCGGCCCCCACCCCGACGCCAAATCCGACAGCCCGTCCGGTATTGTTCCCGGCGGCAAACAGGTCGGCGAGCCGATGAGCGCCGAGGACATTGCCGACACCATCGCCGCCTTTGCCAAGGCTGCCAAAGCGGCCGCCGAGATCGGTTTTGATGCCATCGAGATGCATGGCGCGCACGGCTATCTGCTCGACCAGTTCTTCTGGGAAGGCATGAACCAGCGCGATGACCGCTATGGCGGAGGGCTGACCGAGCGCACCACCATCGTGCAGGAGATCATCAAGGCCATCCGCGCCGAGATCCCGGCCGACCTGCCGCTCATCCTGCGCTATTCGCAATGGAAGCAGCAGGACTATAATGCCCGCCTCGCCGACACGCCCGACGCGCTCGGCGAATTCCTCGGTCCGCTGTCCGATGCCGGTGTCGACATCTTCCACGCCTCGACCCGCCGCTTCTGGATCTCGGAATTTGAAGGCTCGGACCTGAACCTGGCCGGCTGGACCCAAAAGCTCACCGGCAAGCCGGCCATCACCGTCGGCTCGGTCGGTCTCAACTCCGACTTCATCGGTGCCTTCATGGGCGAAGGCTCACCGGCCGCCTCGCTGGACGGGCTGATCGAACGGATGGAACGCAACGAGTTCGACCTCGTCGCCGTCGGCCGCGCCCTCATCTCCGACCCGGAATGGGCCGCCAAGGTCCGCGACGGACGCTTCGACGAGTTGGAAGACTTCAGCGCCGAGAAGCTGAAGGAGCTGGTGTGACGCCAATCACCGGAAGCTGACACGAAAACGCCCGGCCGCTTGGTCGGGCGTTTTTTCTTGGCAACACCGGAATGACTGGAAGTCGGCCACCCAAGCTCGACAGGCTGAGTCCTGGTGCGAACACCGGCACCCGCGCCATCCCGTCATTCACTGATCGCGCTTCGGCCAGGCCTCACAAGCGATGCCGTCATCGTCGCGGTCATGGCGGGACCAATAGCCTGGCTCCCCGCGACGTGCAGGCGCGAGCCCCAAGCCGCTGGCATCGCTGCAATTGCGAACAGCGGCGAGGTGGCGCAGCGTCACCGGCAAGGGCCATGGGCTGACAAGGACGACGGCGCAAAGCGCCAAAACAATCAACACCACGAACACCCCAACGGGCCTGCGCCAACGCCTCAGCCCACGACGCATCCCGAACCGTCGCCACGCCGGCCCGGACACTCGCCGAAACCTGCGGTTCAACGCCTTCAGTCGCCGATCCTTCGCGGCCGCCCCATCAAAGACTGTCTGTTGCGACACACCCACTCCTGTGACCTTCGTACAGCAACAATACGCATGTCATCCCGACCGGACACGGAGGTCGCGTCAGGCTGGTAAACACGTCGTGAAGCACGAACCGATCTGGGTGCGAACTCATCAACCAGGAATGTTATGGGAAATAAATGGTGCCCGGGGGCGGAATTGAACCACCGACACGCGGATTTTCAATCCGCTGCTCTACCCCTGAGCTACCCGGGCACCGTGTCGAGCAGCTGCCTCGGCAGCCAATCGAGAGCGCGGTTTATAGGTCGGTCATGGAGGCGTGTCCATGGCTCTTTTCAGCGAAATCACAACCGGTGGCAGCTCGGGTCGCCACAGGGGCCCGCGCGTGCCCCTACTGGTCTTCCTCGGCCGGAGGATTGTCTTCGGCGACGTCGGCGGGCTCGCCGGGAATGGCGTAGGAACCACTGACCCACTTACCCAGATCGACATCGGCGCAGCGCTTGGAACAGAAGGGTTTGAATTCGGGGTCGGCCGGCTGTCGGCAGATCGGACATTTCATGGCGGGGTCTCCTTTATGGGGAGGCGGACAGGGCGGATAGGGTCAGGCGCGACCGACACGGCAGGCATCGCGCGCCAGCTCCGGATTTTCGGTCAGTTCAAAGCGGGCCCCGATGCGTTCGGTCAGCGCGGCGCGCCAGGCGATGGTATCGCCATCGAGCCAGTTGAAGACTTCGGTGCCAACCGTCAGGCGCTGCTTGCGCGAGCGGTCCGACCGGGCTTCCGCGTCGAGGCGGCGCAAGGCCGTCAGCGCGGCGGTTTCGACAGTCGGGCGGCCATTCGCCTCCAGCATGATTTCCGACAGGGTGCGACCGCGCCGCTGACGGGCAACCTCGCCAATGCAGAACTGCGACAGCGGGGCGATGTCGACCTTGGCCCGGTCACGGCGAAAGGCCCCGCGCAGGGTCTGTTCGACGGCCTTCCGGTCCGGTTGCCCGCGCATATGTACGAAATCGATGGCCAGGATTCCGCCAATGCCGCGCATGCGGGCCTGACGGGCGGCCTCCTTGGCGGCGGAATTGTTGAGCTGGACAGCCAGCTGGGCGGCATTGCCCTGGCCCTTGCGGCCATCGGCATCGACATCAATCGTCGTCATCGCCCGCGTCGTCTCGATATACAGCGAACCACCACCGGGAATGGCGACCTGTGGCTCAAGCGCTTCATCAAAGGCGGCCTCAAGGTCGAAATCGGTCTCGTCGGCCCATTGCGCTTCGGCATCGCCGAAAGTGCGGACCAGGCGCTGGGCGAGGATCTCGGCCGGTTCCAGGCAATCGGGCGCCTCACCAGGCTCGACCTCGACCAGACCGAGATTCGGGCCCTTCTCGGCATAGGCTTCGCGGGCAATGCGCACGCCAATGGCGGCGCCTTCATGCAGTCCTTTGGGACGGCCCGATTTGCCGAAGGGCAGGAAACCCTCCTCGCCGACACCCAGATCGACAAAGGCGGCATTCAGGGCCGGCTCGACGCGGCGGACACGGCCGCGATAGATCTCGCCCTCGATGACCCGCTGACCGGCTTCCGACCAGCGGTCGAGGTAAAGCTCGACGATGCGGCCATTCTCGGCCACGGCGGCGCGGGTCTCGCCGATGTTTTCTTCGATCAGGATCTGCCGGTTCATGCCGAACCTCCCTCGCCGATCCGCGCGGTGACCGGATAGCCCAGCCCCGTCAGCAGATTGGCGGTTTCATAGAGTGGCAGGCCAACCACGCCGGTAAAGGAGCCAATCAGATTGATCACGAAACATCCGGCCCGGCCCTGGATGGCGTAACCGCCCGCCTTGCCGTGCCATTCGCCCGAGGCGATGTAGGCGTCGACTTCCGGCTTTGACAGGCGCTTGAACTTGACCCGGGTCTCGACCACCCGCGCGGCAAACCGCCCGTCAGGCGCCCGCGCGGCAATACCGGTGAAGACCCGGTGATTGCGGCCCGACAACAAATCCAGACAGCGCCGCGCCTCGGCCTCGGTCTCGGTCTTGGGCAGGATGCGGCGACCGACGCCAACGACCGTATCGGCCGCGAGGATATAGCCGTCATCGCTGCCGGGATGGGCCATGGCCTTTTCCTGCGCCAGGCGCAACGCCAGCGGCCCGGGCAGCTCGCCCGGGATCTCGTGCTCGTCGATATGGGTGGGTTCGACCGCGTCGGGGCTCAGTCCCGCCCCGCTCAGCAAATCGAAGCGACGGGGCGAGGCACTGGCCAGAATCAGGCGCGGGCGGGGAAGTGCCGGGTCGGCCAGCGTCATCGCGTCACCACACCTGAATGGAGCTTACTTGAAGCGATAGGTGATCCGGCCCTTGGTCAGATCATAGGGCGTCATCTCGACCAGGACCTTGTCGCCGGCGAGTACGCGGATACGGTTCTTGCGCATCTTGCCCGCAGTGTGGGCAATGATTTCGTGTTCATTCTCGAGTTTGACCCGGAAGGTCGCGTTCGGAAGCAGTTCCGTGACTTCGCCCGGAAACTCCAACAGTTCTTCTTTCGCCATGCGGCTCCTCGTTTCTGACCCTGCGGTCTGACCCTGTGGGGGCTTAGAATTCTGGGTGCTACCGCAGACTTGCCAAGCAGCCCGCGCACCGGAGCGCGCTGTATACTCCCCCTTGCGGGCAAAAGTCGAGACTCAAGCGCTTTTAGGCGTTGGTTGCCACTGCGCGACACGGGCGGCGATGGCGTCGCGGGTTTCGCGATAGGCGGCGATCTTCATGTCGCGATTGCCGCCGGTCTCGCTGGGGTCGGGAATCGGCCAGGCCTGGAACTCGGCACCGGTGCGCGCGGCATACTCTTTCGCCATCCGGTCAGCGGCGGTCGACAGCGACACGATCAGGTCGGCCGGCGGGTCGCCGACGCCATTGAGGGCAATCGGCGAGAAGTCTTCCAGATCGACCTTCTTTTCGAGCATGACCGAGACCATGAAAGGATCGACAAAGGCCGCCGGGATGACGCCGCAGGAGCGGGCAATGGCGTCGGGACCGAAGCGCAGGCGCCACAGCCCCTCGCCCATGGGCGAGCGAATGGCATTGCGACCGCAGACGAACAGGACCGAGGGCAGGCTCATGACGCCGCCCGCCTGTGCAGGGCGCAGATCAGGGTGAAAAGGCGCCGGGCAGTGTCGAAATCGACATCGATCTTGCCGACCAGGCGCTCGCGCAACAGGGTCGAGCCTTCGTTGTGGACACCGCGCCGGGCCATGTCGATCGCCTCGATCCGCTCCAGCGGCGCGTCGCGCACAGCCTCGTAATAGCTCTCGCAGATCAGGAAATAGTCTTTCACAATGCGGCGCAGCGGTCCCAGCGCGAACATGAAGCCATGCACCGGCGTGTCGTCTTCCAGGCGCACATCGAAAACCAGCCGGTCATGTTCGATGGCCAGACGCAATGCGTAGGGGCCATCGACCTCACCATCCGGACGGAAGCGATTGCCTTCCAACAGGTCGGCGATGGCGACGCGGCGCTCGTGGTCGGCATTGACATCGCCCGGTCCCATGCTGGCCCCGTCGAGGTCGATGCGGACTATCCTGTCGTCGGACTGGCTCATGGTGCTTGGGTCTCTTCGTCCGGCTCACCGATATCGGCGGTTTCATGGTGTGGCCGCGCTGACGCCCGCCACGGGCGCGACAGGTCGACCAGGACCACGTCCAGGCATTCGACATCAAGCCGCAGCTCGCCGCCACCGGAAAATGTGCAGACCACCTGCCCCGACGGCATTTCGCCTGGCTCGAATCGGATCGCCAGCAGGCTGACCACCGCATCCTCGGCGCCCTGGCGGATATTGCGCGAGCGGGCCGCCGTCACATGGCCAATCTGGACACCGGAACGGACACGCCGGTCGCGCCGTCCGGCCTCCCAGCAAAAGCGGTTGAAGGCCATGGTGAAGGATCGCAGCCGTTTGGAGTGCTCGAAATCACCCAGCAACGCCACAGCGTCCTGGAGGGCTGCCGAAATGGCTTCGAGATCGGGCTCGTCCAGTGCCGTCAGCCGCAAGGGAGCTGTCATCCGTTCGTCCTGTGGTTCAGGCTCCGTCGGGGAGCCGTTCGATGCGGGCACCGCAGCCGGTCAGCTTGGCTTCCAGCCGTTCAAACCCGCGATCAAGATGGTAGACCCGATTGACCACGGTTTCCCCTTCCGCTGCAAGACCGGCGATGACCAGGCTGACCGAGGCGCGCAGGTCGGTGGCCATGACCGGCGCTCCGCGCAGGCGCTCGACGCCGCGCACCACGGCCTCATTGCCATGCACGGTGATGTCGGCGCCCAGGCGGGCCAGTTCCGGCGCGTGCATGAATCGGTTCTCGAAAATGGTTTCGCGGATCACCGATGATCCATCGGCCAGCGACATCAGCGCCATGAATTGCGCCTGGGCATCGGTGGGAAAGCCCGGAAAGGGCTGGGTCTCGATATCAACGCTTTTGAGACGGCTGCCATTGCGGGCGATACGGACACCGTCGGTCACGGCCTCAACTGTCACGCCCGCCTCAGCCATCGACGACCACAGCGCCTTGTTGTGAGCCAGCACGGCCCCTTCCAGCACCGCATCACCACCGGCCGCGGCCACAGCCAGAGCATAGGTGGCGGTCTCGATCCGGTCGGCGACCACCTTGTGGGTGACACCGGACAGGCGAGACTGGCCCTGGATGCGGATGGTTGAAGTACCGGCGCCCTCGATCGTCGCGCCCATCGCGGTCAGGCAATCGGCGAGATCCCCGATCTCCGGCTCACGGGCGGCATTTTCGATCACGGTCTCTCCGCGGGCCAGGGAGGCGGCCAGCATGGCGTGCTCGGTCGCGCCGACCGAGGCAAAGGGCAGATCGATCTCGCCGCCGACCAGGCCACCCGCCGGTGCCTTGGCCGAGACATAGCCCTCGGAAATCTCGATTTGCGCGCCCAGCGCCTTCAGCGCCTTGAGGTGGAGATCAACCGGGCGCGCACCGATGGCACAGCCGCCCGGCAGCGAAACACGGGCATGGCCTTCGCGCGCCAGCAACGGGCCCAGCACATTGAAGCTCGCCCGCATCTTGCGGACCAGGTCGTAGGGGGCGAACGTGTCGGCAATGGTCGCCGCGTGCAGACGCAGCTGCGCGTCTTGGCCATCGGAGACCTCGACCCCGAGCTTTTCCAGCAGATGACCGAGAAAACGGCTGTCGGCCAGGCGCGGCATGCGGGTGAGAATCACCGGCTCATCGGTCAACAGCGCCGCGGCCATCAGCTTCAGCGCGGAGTTCTTGGCTCCGCTGATTTCAATACGGCCTTCAAGGCGGGCGCCGCCCTGGATGACAATCCGGTCCATGAGTACTCCTTCAACCCCCAGGCAGAAAACCCTGGGACGGGAACGCGAGACGCGCGTGATTGGGTGTGCGCCCCATCCCAGTGCCCGATCCGGGCGGCATTATGACGGGCTGGCGGGTTTTTCTGAGGCAGTTTGTGCAGCGTCGCTGTCATTTTCCGATCCCTCGTCGACCGGGGTCCGCACCGCCGCCTTGCGGCGACGCAGATTGGCGCGCAAAGCCTCGGCCAGACGGGCCTCCCGGGAATTGGGGTCCGGTTTGTCGCGCTTGGCGCGCGGCGGTGTGGCGGGTGGATCGCTGGGCTTGCTCATGCAATTGGTCATGGCGAACGCTGCACATCACGTCAAGACACACTTGGCGCAGGCTCAGGCTTGCGTTATATGCCCGGCTCTCGTTCGCCGAAAGGCAACCCGGCGCCGCTATAGCTCAGGGGTAGAGCGTTCCCTTGGTAAGGGAGAGGTCGAGTGTTCAATTCACTCTAGCGGCACCATTTTCAAGCTTTTGAAATTGCTTGGGCAAATCACTACACAATCAAAGATCGGAACATCGGCCAGGGGCCCGGCTGCGATCTTGGGTGTGAATGCGGCGCCAAGCGCGGGGCGCCCCATAAATCGCTTGTCAGCCAGCGGGCCGTATCCGGTTCTTGAGCTCAAGGGTGTAACCGCGAAGCGCCGGCTGCGCCGCCCTTGACCTCAAGAACCGGATACGCCGGTCTCTCGGCAAGCGCTTTATGGATCACGCTGCGCCCGGCACCAGAAATGACTCGCCCCCGCCCCTTGCCGCGATGGCGTTGTCTGGTATTGGCTGTCGGGAGGTCGGGGCGCGGCGGGTTGTCGTAATGCCCGGCGGTGAATGGGGCGGGGTTTGCAGGCTTTTCAATCAGACGGGGTGCGGGCGCTGAGTGCGCTGGGCGTAGCTGTACTGGGTGCCGGCGCGATGGTGACCACCAGCGCCAGCATGCATGCCGAGGCGGAACCCGTTCCTGTCATCTATTCCATTCTGAACATGACCGAACGGATGGCGGACCGACACGCCTGTCCGCTGGACCTGCTACATGCGCGCGAGCTGATCGAGACGCGCTATGCGGCGACCGGGTACCGGTTGGAATTCAGCCCCCTGGCCGACGGGCCGGATGTGCTCCTGCATGAACTCGCCGCGACGGTCTCGCCGGAACCGGAAGCGAGCACGGCCGCCTGTGCGTGGACGGTGCATGTCAGTTTCCAGGGCGCGACCGCGACCTATCAGTCGACCGTCGCGCCGTCCTCGACACCGCTCGAAAGGGTCGACCTGGCTCCGCTGCCTGCAGCCTCCCCCGCGACCAACACCCGATGAGCGCCTTCCACCCGCCCTGCACGCCGCACCAGAGCGGCCATCTGGACGTCGGTGACGGGCATGCGATTTATTGGGAAAGCGCCGGAAACCCGGACGGCATTCCGCTGCTGGTCCTGCATGGCGGTCCGGGATCAGGAATTTCCGACAAATTCCGGAAGATGTTCGACCCGCAGCGTTTCCGCATCATCCTGCTCGACCAGCGCGGCGCCGGTCGCTCGACGCCGCACCTGTCGCTGAAAGCCAATACGACCGCCCACCTGGTCGGCGATCTGGAAGCCCTGCGCCAACACCTCGCGATCAAACGCTGGATGGTGTTCGGCCCGTCCTGGGGATCGACGCTGGCGCTGGCCTATGCCGAGGCGCATCCACAGGTCGTCAAAGCGCTCATTGTCGGCGCCATCTTTACCGCTCGCGCGGTTGAACTCGACTGGTGGCACAGCCCGGACGGCGCGCCGACCCTCTTTCCCGACGCTTTCGCCACTTTCATCGCGCCGGTCCCGCAGGCAGAGCGGGCTTCACCCAGGGCGATCATGCGCTGGTATCTTGCCGAGATGCAGGACGAAATCGCGCGCGGGCTTCCGGATCTGGCAGGCCTGGCCGACCTGTCGAGCCCGCTCGAAACACTGCGCCGCTCGGCCGTCTATCGCTGGACCGAGTATGAGGACCGCCTCTCCTATCTCGATAATCCGCCGGAGGCGGTGCGGGCCGGACTGGCGACGCGGGGCGCCGGCTTTGTCGCCGCCCACTCGCTGATCGAGGCGCATTATTTCAGCCAGGGGTGCTTCCTCGAAGAGGGGGAATTGCTGGCCAAGGCCGACAGGCTGGCGGACATTCCGATGGGCATCCTGCACGGCCGCTACGACATGGTGTGCCCGGCCCGCACCGCCTTTGACCTCGCCGCGGCCTGTCCGCACGCCGATTTCCGGCTGGTTGCGATCAATGGGCACGGCATGACCGAGGTCAGCCAGGCCGAGCTGAACTCGCTTGTCGATGCCGGGGTCTCCCGTATCT
>NZ_JBLWVH010000011.1:78671-91590 GCF_048268525.1 Maricaulis sp.
TGAGCGGGTCAGGCGTCCGGCGCGACCGGCATCCAGGCGTGGATCGCGATGGCGACCTCGCCGCCTGTGAAATCACCACCATTGGCCGCCAGCTCGATCGGCGTATCTGCGTAGAAGGCCGTCGGGCCGATCACGCCCAGATTGCTGGCGCCTTGTGAAATGCCCAGCGAGCCGCCGAACTTGGTGCGCTCGCCGGACAGGCCGCAATCGAACGAGCTTGCGCCGGTGATCGCTGAAACGGTCCTCACCGATACGCAGAAGACCACCGCCCGGGCCGGAATGACGACCGAGCTCGCCACCACCGATCCGCTCAGCCCGGTCAGGGTGTCTTCGATAATCAGGGCGCGGGTTGCGGCACCGCCAGTCCCTTGCGTCAGGACCGTATCGGATGGCGCGGGCCGCCAGCGGGCGTTGGCAGCGTCCCAGAAAAGGCTGGCCTGCTCATCAATGACGGATACCCGCCAGCCGTCGGCCGGAGTAAAAGCGGTCCAGTATCCGTCCCGCCAGACGGCAATATCGCCGGCCTCCAGGCTCGACCAGGCCTCACCGCTGGCCCCGTCCGGGATGATCCAGGCAGCCCCCTCGGCCGGCGTCGCCGGTTCCGCCGTCACGCTGCGACTTTCCGCAACGGCCTGGACCAGGGCGTCGAGCCGCATCAGTGCCTCGTTCACGGTGACATGTTTTTGCGCCTGGGCCGGCATGACAAGCGGCAGGTCGAGTGTCGGGCTGGTCTGGGACATGGGGTTTCTCCTCGCTGGCCCGCCAGTCTGTGGCAAGATGGGGAAGCGGGGATAAGCAGCCACACTGTCCTCGCTTCAGTGACCCACTTGACGCACGCGCCGTGCGCGCTTTCTCTCCGCCGCACAAAGACACCACGAAGATCGAGGATTCCGGGCATGACTGACACTATCCGCGCCCTCGCCGGGGATTTCCCGGCCCAGACGCCGGCCAGCTGGACGCCCCTGGCCGAAAAAGCCCTGCGCGGCGCTGATTTCGACGACACGCTCGGCCGCACCACGATTGACGGCATCACTCGCGGACCGGCCTTTTTCGCCCGTCCGGAAGGCAGCCATGCTGTCGACGCGGCTCCGCGTGATATCCACCTGCCCTGGGGTATCCGCCAGACCCTGGTCGAAGCCTCGCCCGAGGCGGCCAATACCGCCGCGCTGGATGATCTGATGGGCGGCGTCTCCGAACTTGAGCTACGGCTCGATCCGGCAGGTCAGTTCGGCCTCAAGGCCAATGAGATCGAAATGCTGGATGCGGCGCTGAAAGGCGTCGACCTCACCCTCGCCCCGATCCATCTCGACAGTCTGGGCGGACAGGGTCACCACGCCCACCTGCTGCTGACCCTGTTTGCCCGTCGCCGCATCGACGGCGAATTGGTCAGCGGCGGTCTCGGCCTGCACCCGGTCGAGCGCGCCGCCCGGCAGGGCATAGAGCTGGACGAGGACTGCTTCCCCAAGGCCGCCGCCCTGACCGAACTGGCCCAGGCCGCCTTCCCCAATCTCAAGGTCTTCCGCTGCGATGCCGCCCACATGTTCGAGGCCGGCGCCAGCGAGAGCCAGGAACTGGCCATCATGGCCGCTTCGGCTGCGACCTATATGCGCCTGATGATGGAAACCGGGCTCGACGCCAACACCGCCGCCAAAGCCATCGAGGCGCGTCTGGCCGCCGATGCCGATATCCACCTCACCATCGCCAAGCTGCGTGCGGCGCGCCGCATCTTTGCCCGCATCGCGGAAAGCTTCGGCGCCACCGGCGAGGCGCGGCGCCTGTCGCTGCATGTCACAACCGCCGCTCGCATGCTCTCGGCCCGCGACGCCTGGACCAATCTGATCCGCAATGCCTGCGCCGGTTTTGCGGCAGCCGCTGGCGGCGCCGACGCCATCACCGTCCGGCCGCTGACCGAAGCGATCGGCCGCCCGACCGGCTTTGCCCGGCGGGTCGCGCGCAATCTTCACATCTTGCTCGCCGAGGAAAGCCATCTCGGCAAGGTCACCGATCCGGCGGCCGGCTCCTACCTGCACGAGACCCTGGCTGACAGCCTGGCGCAATCGGCCTGGTCCCTGTTCCAGGAAATCGACCGCCGCGGCGGGCTGGTCGACGCCTTTGCCACAGGCTGGCTACAGGGCGAGATCGCCAGATCGCGCGAGGCCTCGCTGGCCCGTATTGCGGGCGGTCAGGCGCAGATCCTCGGTGTGACGCAATACGAGGACCCCGATCCGCGACCTGTCGAGACCGATGGCGTCTGGCCGGATCTTGACGCGCCGGAGGATGCACTTGTTGCGACGCGTTTCGCCGCGCGATTTGAAGCTGAGATGGAGGCGGCCCAATGACCCATTCAACCCACACCACCGCCCCCGACTTTACCGCCATCGAACTGGGCGACGCCCGCAGCCCCGGCTCGGGGTCCCGCGAGCCGTGGACGCCCGCTGAAGGCATCCCGGTCCAGTCGCAATACCGCGCCGAGGACAGTAACGGCATCGACTTCCTGGGGAGCGTCCCCGGCGCCGCGCCCTTCGTGCGTGGCCCCTACCCGACCATGTATGGCCAGCGCCCGTGGACGATCCGGCAATATGCCGGTTTCTCGACAGCCGAAGACTCCAACGCCTTTTACCGCCGCAATCTGGCGGCCGGCCAAAAAGGCCTCTCGGTCGCCTTCGACCTGGCCACCCATCGCGGTTATGACAGTGACCATCCGCGCGTCGCCGGTGATGTCGGCATGGCCGGGGTGGCGATCGATTCGATCTATGACACCCGCACCCTGTTTGACGGCATTCCGCTCGACCAGATGTCGGTCTCGATGACGATGAATGGCGCCGTCCTGCCGATCATGGCGCTCTACATTGTCGCCGCCGAGGAACAGGGCGTGAAGCCGGAACAACTCTCGGGGACGATCCAGAACGACATCCTCAAGGAGTTCATGGTTCGCAATACTTATATCTACCCGCCAGCGCCTTCGATGCGGATCATTTCGGATATTTTCGAATTCACCTCCGAGCACATGCCGCGTTTCAACTCGATTTCGATCTCCGGCTATCACATGCAGGAGGCCGGCGCTCCGGCCGACCTGGAACTCGCCTACACCATCGCCGACGGGCTGGAATACATCCAGACCGGGATTGATGCCGGGCTCGATGTCGACACCTTCGCGCCGCGCCTGTCCTTCTTCTTCGGCATCGGCATGAATGTCTTCATGGAGATCGCCAAGCTGCGCGCGGCGCGCCTGCTGTGGGCCAAGCTGGTCAAGGAACGCTTCAATCCCAAGTCCGACAAGTCGATCTGCCTGCGCACCCATTGCCAGACCTCCGGCTGGTCGCTGGCGGCGCAGGACGTGTTCAACAATGTCGGCCGCACGGCGCTGGAGGCGATTGCGGCGGTGGACGGTCACACCCAGTCCCTGCACACCAACTCGCTGGATGAAGCCCTCGCCCTGCCAACCGATTTTTCCGCCCGCATCGCCCGCAATACCCAGCTATTACTGGCCGGCGAAGCGCATCTTTGCGACGCGATCGACCCGTGGGGTGGCTCTCATTATATCGAACGCCTGACCCATGATCTCGCCGCCCGCGCCCTCGATCATATTGCCGAGGTCGACGAACTGGGGGGCATGGCCAAGGCCATCGAGGCCGGCATTCCCAAACTGCGAATCGAGGAAGCCGCCGCCCGCACCCAGGCCCAGATCGACAGCGGTCGCCAAACCATTACCGGCGTCAACAAGTTCCGCCTCGACGAGGAAGAGGATGTGCCCGTCCTCAAGGTCGACAATTATCTGGTCCGCAAGCAACAGATCGAGAAGCTGGAGCGCCTGCGCGCCGAACGTGACCCCAAGACCCTCAAGGCCGCGCTGGACGCTCTCGCCGAAGCCGCCCGTACCGGCGAGGGCAATCTGCTGGCGCTTTCGGTCGATGCCGCGCGCGCCAAGGCCACGGTGGGCGAGATTTCCGACGCCATGGAAACCGCCTTCAACCGTCACGTCGCCAGGATCAAGACGGTCAAGGGCGTCTATGGCGAGGTCGCCGGTGATGATGACCGGGTGAAGAAGGCCCGCTCGCTCGCCGAAGCTTTCGAGGCGCGCTTCGGCGAAAAGCCGAAAATCCTGATCGCCAAGCTGGGGCAGGACGGTCATGACCGCGGCCAGAAAGTGGTCGCCTCCGCCTATGCCGATCTCGGCTGGGAAGTCGTCGTCGGACCGCTCTTCCAGACCCCGGAAGAAGCCGCAGACCTCGCTGTCGCCGAGAAGGTCCACGCCGCCGCCGCCTCGTCCCTCGCCGCCGGTCACCTGACCCTTGTGCCGGAGCTGCGCAACGCCCTCGGCCAGCGCGGCCGCGACGACATTCTCGTCGTCGTCGGCGGTGTCATCCCGCCCGATGACGAACCGGTCCTGCGCCAGATGGGCGCCGCCGCCGTCTTCCCGCCCGGCACCGTGATCGCCGACAGTGCCCTGGTGCTGCTGGAGCGCATGGGGATGGAGTTGGAGGACAACTGAGGCAGCCGGTCCTCACCATTGAAGGGCGAGGTGGTGGTGCGCGCAGCGGGACGACCTTCCCGACAAAACTTATCCCCGCTGTGCACCCCTTTCCTTCTCCCCTGGGAGAAGGTGGCCGGAGGCCGGATGAGGGGGGAAACTCTTGCTGGCACCGGGATTTACCCCTCACCCTGCCCCTCTCCCAAGGGAGAGGGAAGGCGTCTGGCAGCAAAAAAATTAGAGAACTTATCCCCCCCCCTACCAGCTAGGCGATAATGCCCTCGGTTTTCGGGACGGTAGGCATGAGCTCAGTCACTTGTGCCCGGAAGCGAGCGGAGCCTGTCCGCGTGCGGGGATGACATCCCGACACTCCGGCAGGGCGTGCGACCAGGTCGCGGGGCACTAAACGACCGACCCCATCTACCTGACGCATTGGAATCGGTCGCGAGAGCGTCCGGGAAATCTTCGCGAACGGGATGTCGAGGACATCACGGACACCGCAGACCACCAACAGGACACCCCGGTGTCCGCCGACATCCCGTTCCCTCCCAGCCTTCGGCGCAATCGCGCGCGAAGACGAGACGCCGTGAACATTGCCGAGGGACATATACCTGGCGTGCTACATTCGTCCTTCATCGACCTGTCAGTCGGCCTGTGTCACCCTGCGCTGTCATCATGCTCAGGAGACAGCGATGCGACCGGTTCTTGCTTGCCTCATCCTTGCCGCCACGCTCACCGCTTGCGCCAGCAGCCCGTCCGTTTATGCGCCCGCCGGCGATGGCGACCGGGGCTATACAGACACCAGGATTGAACAGGACCGCTTCCGGGTCCGCTTTGAAGCGGGCGCGGATATGGGTTTTGACGAGGCCGAGAACATGGCCCTGCGCCGCGCCGCCGAAATCACGCTCGAAAATGATGGCGACTGGTTTTTGGTGACGAGCCATGATGTGGATGGCAATGATCGCAACCCGGTCGGGGTCTCGACCGGTGTCAGCATCTCGTCCGGTTCACGAGGCTATTCCTCCCGGGGCGTCGGGGTCGGGCTGCATTTTGATGGGGATGCCGGCGAAAAGTCAGTCTCGATCGAGATCCTGGTGCGCTCGGGTCCGCTGCCGCAAGACCCGCATGCCTATGACGCCCGCGACGTGCTGGCCAATCTGACCCGGTCCTGAGTCGGCTGACAGCGCCTGGGAAACCGGTCAGCCGGCCAGTTTCTTCGCCTGGCCGACCCAGTCATCGCGCACGATGCGGCCACGACCATTGATCGCCGAATCCCAATGCTGGATATCCGCCTCGGTCCAGGCAGCGACCTGGGCGACCGAGGTCACACCACCGGCTTTCAACGCGGCAGCGGCCTTGGGGCCAAGCCCCTTGATCGAGCCAAGATCATCACCCGTCGCGGCGGCAGGTTTGGCAGGTTTGACCGGTTTGGCAGGTTTGGCAGGTTTGGCAGGTTTGGCCGGCGATTTCGACTTCGCAGCGGCTTTGGGTTTGGCAGCCGGTTTCGCCTCGGTAACGGGTTTTGCCTTGACCGTCCTGGCGGCGGTTTTCGGTTTCGCTGGCACCGGCGTGGCGGCAACAGCTTCGCGCACGACGGTTTCAGGCATGGCGATTTCCGGGGCCTCGACACGGGCCGGGGTCGGATCGGGTGCGGCGACTCGGGCCTGCGCCTCGGCCTCGCCGAGTCGGCGGGCCAGATTCTCGTTTTCCTGTCTCAGGCGGGCATTCTCGGCGATCGCGGCATCGGCCTCGGCGCTGCGGGCATCGCCGGACCAGAGCTGGTATCCGACGAAGACGCCGAACCCGACCGCCAGCAGCAACAAAATCCCCATTTCCCAGATCAGGTAAAACATGCCTCAGCCCTCAAGCGTCGAGATTGCAAATGATATGGCGTCGTCCTGACGATCAGTCAGGACCACGAAAACACGCGGATCCTCCGCGGTGACATTGGTGACCAGCCCGGTCACGGCAGCAATACGAGCCTCGTCCAGCGCGGCATCATCGGTGCTGCGGCGGACGGATACCGTCAGCGCCGCATCGGCCGGACAGGCGGCGAACATGCGTCCGACCCGTCGCAAGGCAACCGAGGTGAATGGGCTGGGCGTGGCACCTGCGCGCTCGAAGCGCGGCATTTCAGTGCCTTGAGCGGCGAGGATCACCGCCGAGCACGCCGCCACATCCTCGACCCGAACCTCCGCCGGAGCACCGGCGGGCGTGACCACCGTCGCCGCACGGAACGGCTCAGGCATGGCCTGCAGAATCTGCGTCACCGACCGAGCAATCTGTGGATTGGACGCCTCACCGACCAGCGCCCCCTGCTCGCCGCGCAATACCAAGGCACCACGATCCAGACGTGCCAGCTGGCCCAGCAAGCGCTTGGCCGCCTCTTCCCAGTCCGGCGAGGCCGAGCCGCCCGGAACCAGGGTCAGGTCGGTATCGGCGCCTCCGGGGAAATTGGCGCTGGCATAGCGGGCAATCGCATCGCGCGCTCCGGCGTCAGTCGCATCGCCACGGATCAGGACCCGTCCGTTTGTGGCTACATCGGCGCGAAAAACGAAGCCCGCTTGCAGTCGGGCTTCGATCGTTTCGTCGATAACGCGTGTGACACCGCCGGCGACCACGCCGCCACTCCAGCTTGATGTCAGGACAGTCGCGATAGCATCATCACGCGCTTCCGCATCCGGCGCCGCTCCGGTCAGGATGGCGCGCTGCCCATCCATGCGAACGCTGGCCCAGTCATGGCCGCGCGAATCAAGCGCTTCACGGGCACCGGCTGCCAGTCGAGCCTCGATCGAGCCAACGGAAAACGGACCGAAGGAGAACAGGATGACGGCCGCCAGGACAATAAGTCCGGCCGCCATCAGGACCGTTTTGCGAATGCGAGGGGTCATAGCGTGGTCAAGCATGAAATCTTCCATCGAATGCGGCCAGAAATCACCGGAAAACGGCAAATTGAAGGCCCGCGTCCACTTCCGAAATAGCATTAAAGGTCAGTGACCTCCATAGGGCAAACCGCATCCCCGCATGCAAAAAGGGCCGGAGCTTGCGCCCCGGCCCTTCCTGTCACGATTGCCCGTGTGTCTAGTTGCGCATCCGCAGGGTCAGACCGTAGGTGCGCGGCTGACCGAGGAAGGCGTTGAAGGAACCCGGCTGGAACGGACCGTCAAAGCCGACCTGGACATACTCTTCGTCCAGAAGGTTGCGACCCCACAGCTCGAGCGACCAGGCTTCGTCCTCGGCGCTGAGACCGACGCGGCCATTGAAGACCATGTAGCCGTCTTGCATCTTCTCCGGATCGAGGTCGGAGCCGGTATTCTGCTCGGACATCCAGCGACCATCGAGGTGGGCAAGCCAGTTCATGCCGCCTTCCAGCTGACCGGTGTAGGACACCGAAGCCGAGGTGTACCATTCCGGAGCCAGCGAGAAGTTCTGGCCGGACAGGCGGTCAACGTCAGCCGTACCGGTCGGTGCGAAGTTGTCATAACGCGCGTCGGCGTAGGTGACACCACCCTGCACGGTCAGGCCCGGCATGCTTTCCGGCAACCACAGGATTTCCGCTTCAGCACCCTGGGTCGACGCACCGTCGATGGAGGTGACGAAGAAGCCGATGCCGTTGAACGTGTTCAGCTGGTAGGTCTCGAAGTCCGAGCTGAACAGGTAGAGGTTGGCCAGCAGCGTGTCGTTGAACCATTCGGTCTTGAAACCAAGCTCGACGCTGTCGACAACTTCCGGATCGAAACGGGCCGGATAGGAGGTCGGGTCAGCCAGGACGGACTGGAAATCAACCGCCGAAGAACCCGCCTGGGTGAAGCGGTCGAGGTTGAAGCCACCGGCCTTGTAGCCACGCGAGAACGTACCGTAGACGAGGAAGTCGTCATTGATGCGGTGCGAGACAGAGAGCAGGCCGGAGAGCTGGTTTTCTTCCAGCGACTGGGTGTTGTCGATCTGGGAGTAGACATCACGCGAGAACGGCAGACAGGTGAAGGTACCGAAGGTCACCAGGTCGGCCACCGGCACGCCCGAACCCAGCGAGAAGCCGTTCAGGATGGCCTGGTTGGTCGGGGTCGAGAAGTCCAGCGCATCGCCGAACACGGCTTCCCAGACATCACAGGCCGGCACGGAGCTATCTGCGAAGTCGAACGTCGCTTCCTTGTCGGTGCTGGTGTGACGCAGACCGAAGGTGATGTCGGTGTTTTCCAGCACGTGCCAGGTGTTGTGCGTGAAGAAGCTCAGGCTCTCACCCTGCTGGGTGAAGGTGTCACCCAACGGGTTGCCACCGCCAAGCGGGGCGCCGGTGCCCGGAGCAAGGCCGGCGAAGCCCGGAATGAAGGTGAAGCCGAGACCATTGGCCAGATCGGTGACCAGGGTCGGGCTGCCACCGAGCAGGCCGAGATAGGGTTCGAACACATTGCCCATCTGGATGGCATCGCCGCGGACGAGGTTTTCGTCCGAGAAGTACATGCCGAACAGCCAATCGACGTTTTCGCCTTCGCCGGAGAAGCGAAGCTCGAAGGTGGTGTTGTCGAAATCAAAGGTGTTGTTCGATGCATCGCGGAAGACAATGTCGGCACCGGTGAAGTCGGTGTCCTGGCCAGAGCGCAGGCTGTAGCTGCGGTCCGAAACGATCGCCGTCATGTCGAAATTGTCGAACTCCCAGTTCAGCTCACCGCTGTAACCGTGGTCGATGATGTTCTGACCGGTGTCACGGTTGGCCTGGATCACGCGGCTGAACGGGTCCTCGGAACCGGCCAGCGGGCGGCCACCGGGGACCAGGGCGTTGATCGCCGCAGCGGTCGGACCCGAGACGAGGCTCGGCGCACCACAGCAGAACTCTTCGCGCTTGGTGTAGTCACCCGACAGGAGCAGGCTGACATTCTCGCTGAAGTCGAGCAGGAATTGCGTGCGCAGGGTGAAGTAGTCCTGATCGCCATCGCGGTCTTCGGTACGCGGGCCGCCCAGGGTTTCGACCGTCTGGAAACCGTCACGCTCGCGGTAGGCGCCGAAAACGCGCATTGCCAGATTGTCGGACACACCACCGGTGAAGCCACCAGCAACGCCATAGCCCTCTTCGGAGCCGGCGACATATTCCAGTTCAGCGTGCGAGCTGAACTCGTATTCCGGACGCTTGGTCACGACATTGATGATGCCGGCCGAGGTGTTGGCGCCGAAAAGCGTGCCCTGCGGGCCACGCAGCACTTCGATGCGCTCCAGCTCACCGAGATCGTTGAAGCCAACGCCGTTGCGGGCGCGCGGCACACCGTCGATCACGATGCCCACCGATGATTCCAGACCCGGATTGTCACCGACAGTACCGATGCCGCGGATGCGGGCGGTGGTGATGAATTCGTTCGAGGTCGAGGTGACATTGATGCCCGGCGCGATAACGGCGAGGTCTTTCAGGTCACGGACGCCGGCGTTCTGCAGCAGCTCGGCATTGTAGGCTGTCACGGCAACCGGAACATCCTGGATACCCTGTTCACGCTTTTGCGCGGTCACGGTGATGACGTCGACAGAGCGGCTGTCCTGAGCGGCGGCTTGAGCGCCGGTCAGTGCGATTGCCGAAGCAGCTGCGAACAGAAGTGTGCGTTTGGTGGATGACATACTCTAACTTCCTCCCGTTGAGTCGACGGTCTTGCCGTCGCTCTTTTTTGGTGCGGCCGACAGGGCGATACCCCATCATTCGATCCCAACTTGATCGAATTGCGATCACGGGTGAAGCACAATTGCTGCCCTGCCCACACGGAAATCCGCACCGGAGGCTCGAAAAACGACACTTTTTAAACAGCTGTTGCAGTCAGGGCACAGAATTGTGACGCACCTGTGAGATGGATGGCAGAGTGGCCCGACCCGGTCGCCATGAGAAAGACGGAGATTGTTTGTGATCAAACCGATAGCGGGCCTGCTTGCGGCAATGGCATTCGCAGGCACAGCATGCGGACAAGCGGCAACACCCCTGACGCCAGAACTGGTTTTCGAGCTTGAAGCCGCATCATCCCCCAGCATCACATCCGATGGTCGCCAGATTGCCTATGTGCGCCGTACAAACGACGCCGGAAGCGACCAGACCCGATCTTCAATTTGGCTGATCCGCGCCGACGGGACCGAGCACCGGCCTCTGAGCGCCGCCACAGACACAAACGGATCACCACTATGGTCGCCCGACGGCCAGACGCTCGCCTATACCCAGGCGGATGGCACCGGGATTAGCCTGCGCACCCGCAGCCGCGATGGCGACGATACGCTGGTGACGGAATTGCCGGGCGCACCGGGAGGGTTGGCCTGGTCTCCGGACGGGACCCGCCTCGCCTGGTCAATGTTCAAGGAACTGCCCGGGCCGGTCCCGGCAAACTTGCCGACAGCGGGCGAAAACGCCGAACGCGCAGCGTCTGCCATTGTCGAGAACCGGCTCACTTTCCGGCTCGACGGCGCCGGCAACATTCCGCCAGGCGTGCAGCAATTCTACATGATCGACCTGCGGACCGGCACGACCACCCTGCTCAGTAATGACGGGCTGGGAGGATCGGGCGACTTTGTCTGGTCCAGCGACGGCACCGCGCTGATCTTCTCGGCAGACCGGCGGCAACAGCTGGGCCAGCTGGCGCCCGACAGCGAGCTGCACCGTCTCGATATCGCGACCGGCACGGTGACCCAACTGACCGACCGAACCGGACCGGACGCATCACCGCGCGCCTCTCCGGACGGACGCTGGATCGCCTATCTCGGCTTCAATGATCGCCGCATGGGCTATCACAACACCGAATTATACCTCGTTCCGAGTGATGGCGGCACGGCCCGCTCGCTGACGGCGACGCTCGATCGAACGGTCGCCAATCCCCAATGGGCGGCCGACAGCTCCGGCCTCTACGTCCAGTTCGATGACCGCGGCACGACGCGGGTCGGATTTGTCGACCTGGAAGGCCATCTGCGCATCGTCGCCGAGGGACTGATCGGGCCGACTTTCGGACGCCCCTATACCGGCGGCGACTTCGCTGTCTCGGCAAATGGCGACGTGGTGTTCACCACCGGCTCGGCGCAACAACCCGCCGAGCTGGCGCTGGTCACCGCCGACGGTGACCGCAGCCTGTTGACCGACCTCAACAGTGACGCGCTCGCAGGCGTCGCGCTGTCACCGGCCGAAGCCGTCAGCTGGTCCTCCCCGGCGGACGGGCGCGAGATTCATGGCTGGGCACTCTATCCGCCCGATTTCGATCCAACCGGCAGCTGGCCGATGATCCTGGAGATCCATGGCGGCCCGTTCACCGCCTACGGTCCGACCTTCTCCGCCGAACTCCAGCTGATGGCCGCCGCAGGCTATGTCGTGCTTTACACCAACCCGCGCGGGTCGACGAGCTATGGCTACGACTTCGCCAATCTGATCCACCACGCCTATCCCGGGGAGGACTATGACGACCTGATGGGCGGCGTGGATCACATGCTGGACCGCGGCTTCATCGACGAAAACCGGCTATTCGTGACCGGTGGCTCCGGCGGAGGGCTGCTGACCGCGTGGATCATCGGCAATACCGACCGTTTCGCCGCAGCGGCCTCGGTCAAGCCGGTGATCAACTGGGCCAGCTTCGTGCTCTATTCCGACCTGCCGCAATTCTTCTACCGCTACTGGTTCGCCAGCCCGCCCTGGGAAGATCCGGACGAGTATTGGCGCCGGTCGCCGCTGTCCCTGGTGGGTAATGTCACCACCCCGACCCTGATGATGGTCGGCGGCGCTGATGTCCGCACGCCGCGGGCCGAAACCGAGCAGTATTACTCGGCGCTCCATCTCAACAATGTGCCGACGCGTCTGGTCATCATCCCGGACAGCTTCCACGGCATTTCCAACTCGCGCCCGAGCCGGCTCCTGACCAAGGTCGCCGAGATCCTGCGCTGGTTCGAGGAGCATGATCCGGGCGCCGCAACCCGATCTGCGCCGCAGACACCATGACCGGGTTCAAACTCGCCGCCATCCAGGCCGCGCCGATCGTCTTCGACCGGCAGGCCTCCACCGAAAAGGCCTGCGAGCTGATTGAAGAGGCTGGACGGAATGGCGCGAGCGTGGCGGCCTTCGGCGAAACCTGGCTGCCCGGCTATCCCTTCTTCATCGAAGCGCCCCTGGGCGATCTGTGGTGGGAGGCCGCCGCGCTGTATCTCGAACAGGCCGTGCGTCTGGACGGGCCGGAAATCGCGCAAATCTGCAAGTCCGCCCGAGCGGCGGGGACAGATGTGGTGATCGGAATCGCCGAACTCGATCCGGCCACCGAGAGCTCGATCTATGCCAGCCTCGTCTTCATCTCGAGGGATGGTGACGTCATGGGGCGGCACCGCAAGCTGAAGCCGACCCATCACGAGCGCTCGGTCTGGGCCGATGGTGACGCGGAAGGTCTGGTGGTCCGCCAACGCCCCTATGGCCGCCTGTCCGGGCTCAAATGCTGGGAGCACAATATCGTCCTGCCC
>NZ_JBLWVH010000012.1:0-89895 GCF_048268525.1 Maricaulis sp.
CCCACCGGTCCTGGTGGGTGGCGCGCGAGGCCGTACAGTCGGCTGAACGCGGTGACGGGCGAGCGAAACTGGTCCTGGCCGGCGCGCTGACGGCACCGGTCAGCCGGACCTACGCGCCAAAGCTGCGCGACGCCGGCTGGTACTAGCGAAACGTCTCGCGGGATATCCGCCATTCGTCGGCACTTTGCCCCCAGACATCGACAATCATGCCAAAGCCTGGAACTTCCACATCCTGGCCCAGGTCGCGCGATCCGATTTTTCGCGCGACGCCTTGGCTCGGCGCGTTGTCGGCATCTATGAGATGGACCACATCGGGCCAGCCCAGCGTGTCGAAAACGTGGTCCATGCACGCCGCCGCCGCCTCGGTTGCGTAGCCTTTGCCCCAGGTCGAACGGTTGAGTGACCAACCGATTTCCGGTTGCGGCCACCCATGGGGGTACCAGGGCCCGACCCGTCCGAGCCAACGGCCGCTGTCCTTCTCGATCACAGAGAAAAACCCGTATCCGCGCAATGCCCAGTGCCCGACGATTCCACACAGCCCGCGCCAGACAAGGGCCGGCTCCTGGATACCGCCGATGAACCGGGTGGTTTCCTCGTCCGCCATCAACTCGCAGAGCGGTTCGAAGTCGGACAAGTCCGGTTGGCGCAAAATGAGACGGTCGGTTTCAAGCTTGATCTGGGTCATGCCCCAATGCACGGACTGGCGGTCGTCGGGTCAAGTGAATTCGCCGAGACAGTATTCACGCATTCCTTATGACTGCCTGCATATCCACGCCAGTTGGCGCGACCGATAAGCTCTCCATCCGACCAGGTGCCGGCCGCGACCCGCGACTGGATCAAATCTTGCACCGTGTGCGGTCGAAGTTGTTCAGAGTGAGTAGTTTAGTCCATGGCCGAGAAACGGCACGGTCCAGGCGTCATTACGCTGCTGGTTTACCTGATCGGCGCTGCCTCGCTGGCAGGCGGCCTGTCGGGCTGGCTGCACGCGACCGGAGCGGTGGACTGGGTGGAAACCCTGGACGCTCCGAACTGGGCGCCCAGCTTTGCCATGATGAACATCATCGGCTTGTTCATTCCCATATTCATCATGATCGCGTTGTGGATCGCCCAACGCAGTGGTCGCGACGGCATGCGCCTCCTGTGTACGCTGCTGGTCGCCTTGCTCCTCGCCGGCATGGCCATGCAGATCTGCGTGTTCTTCGGGACACGTGACCCGGCGCTCGGCTTCCTGGCGGCGATGGCGATGTGGGTTTATGCGCTGTTCGCGACCGGCATTGTCGGGCGCGCCTCGACGCCTGCCGGCGTCTTGTTGTGGGTGCCATTCGCTTGGCTCACGATGCTGCTCGTCCTCGGCTTCGAGCTGATGCGCCTCAACGCACCCGGCACGTTTGCGGGTGGCCTCTGAGTCACGCAGCGAAACAGATTGCTTTCGCACCATCGCAATACGGCCGACTGCCCGGCTCCGAACATGAAAACGCCGACCCGGTCGGGTCGGCGTTTCACGTCAGTGCGACCTGGACTGATCAACCCAATGACGGCTCGAGCCCTTTGCAGGCTGCGACAAGGCCCTTCACGGAATCGACCGAGTTGTCGAACATGGTCTGTTCATCGGCGTTGAGCTCGATCTCGACGATCTTCTCGACACCGCCAGCGCCGATCACGACCGGGACGCCGACATAGAGATCGTCCTGGCCGAACTGGCCGGAGAGATAGGCGGCGCAGGGCAGGATGCGCTTCTTGTCGCGCAGGTAGGACACGGCCATGTCGATGGCGCTTTCAGCCGGTGCATAGAAAGCCGACCCGGTTCCCAGCAGCGCAACGATCTCGCCCCCGCCCTTGCGGGTACGGTCAATGATGGCGTCCATCTTTTCGTCGGTGGACCAGCCCATCTTGACCATGTCAGGGACCGGAATTCCAGCAATCGTGGAATAGCGCAGCAGCGGAACCATGGTGTCACCATGGCCGCCCATCACGAAGGCCGTGACGTCTTCGACCGAGACTTCGAACTCGTCGGCGAGGAAGTGACGGAAACGCGCGCTGTCGAGCACGCCGGCCATGCCTACGACCTTGTTGTGCGGCAGGCCGGAGAATTCGCGCAGCGCCCAGACCATGGCGTCGAGCGGGTTGGTGATGCAGATCACGAAAGCGTCCGGCGCGTGCTTGGCAATGCCTTCGCCGACCGCCTTCATGACTTTCAGGTTGATGCCCAGCAGGTCATCGCGGCTCATGCCCGGCTTGCGCGGCACACCGGCGGTGACGATGCAGACATCGGCGCCGGCGATCGCAGCGTAGTCGTCGGCACCGGCGAGCTTGGAGTCCTTGCCGAAAACCGGACTGGCCTCGGCGATGTCCAGCGCCTTGCCCTTGGCGACACCTTCGGCAATGTCGAACAGGACGACGTCGCCCAGTTCTTCACGGGCTGCGATGTGGGCCAGGGTGCCACCGATCATTCCGGATCCGATGAGCGCAATCTTGTTACGGGCCATGGGGGAGCTCCTCTTGTGGGATATTCATGCTGTTGGCCAGCGGTCTAGCGCTGCGCGGCGGGTTCGGCAAGGCGGCGATATCAACGCAAGCGCGTCGGCCAAGCCTGTTCGCAAAGAATTCACGTCGCCGAACCACCGAAAAGGCCACTCAATGCGTATAAAAGACGTCAAACGCCGCCGAATTGCGTGCGGGAACCGGGGTGGTGCCGGCGTAGCGTCGGAAATCGCGGGTCATGTGAGCCTGGTCGGCATAGCCGGCGAGGTCGGCAACCTCACTCAGCGCCGTCCCCGCCTTGATGGCCTCCCGGGCCCGATGAAAACGGAAAATGCCGACCAGATCGCCGGCCGGTAGCCCGCATGCCCGCTCGAACCGCCTTCGGATGGTGCGTTCGCCGAGGCCGGAACGGGTCGCCAATTTCCGGATTGATCCGGGTTCAGCACCACGCAATGACGAGACGAGGGCCACAACACCCTCGGGAAGATCGCATGACCGGAAACAATCAAGCAGCAGCCCGTTGGAGACGGCCAGGAACTCGGCAGGGCTCCCCGCGCTGCGCGCCATCGTCAGCAATCTGTCGGACGGCTTTGCTCCCACTATGGTGTCGAGCAGGACGGACCGATTGCGCCAGGCGGAAGGGTCGCGACCCAGCCCGCCTACCGCCCATGGATGGAGGCGGATTCCCAGCACATCCATCGGCCCTGAAAGCTGCAATGCCAGCGCACGGTTGAGGGGCCCGTAGAGAAACGCTTCCGGCTGCCGCACCCAGACGTTACCGGAGCGCTCGAGCGGTGGCACACCTCGATGCAGGATTATCTCGCAACACCCATCCGGTGCAATCATCTGGGGGGTGTCGTCACCGCTATGGCGCAAGTGCCAGACCTCAGACACAAAATCGGCGAGATAGCCCGTCACCGCTTCACTGTTGTATTCAACACCGCCCATGCCGCCCCCTGTCCGGATCATTCAAGACGCCGCGTTCCGACCCTGTCAATAATGCCGGAGCCAACCTGGAGACCCGCCATGAAGACCAGACCGCAGCCCCGCCGAATACTATCCATCCGAGCCTTGGCCCTTGCCTGCTTCGCCGGCATGGCGGGATCAGCCTGTGTCGCGGCAGATGACGATTTCGACTGGCTGGCCGGTCACTGGCAAAGTGGGGATGATGACCCGGTGGTCGAGGAAGTCTGGACCGACGGTGCGGGCGGCCTCCTGCTGGGGGTCAACCGGACTCGCATCGGAGGCGAGGCGGTCGCTTTCGAATTCCTGCGGATCGAGAGCACCGAAACCGGAACCCGCTATTGCGCGCAGCCAAGCGGCCGACCGGCAACCTGTTTTGAGTTGACGGGCCAAACTGTGAACTCCGCCCGTTTCGAAAACGCCGATAACGACTTCCCTCAGGTGATTGAATACAGCCGCGACGGCCACACCCTGACCGCCACGATCTCGGATCTGTCGGGCGAACAATCGATGAGGTTCAGCTGGGAGCGCGTCGGCGACTAATCAGCGCTTGAGCGCCATCAGGATGCCATCTCCCAATGTCGTGAACGCCATCTCGACCCGATCATCACCCCGAACCTTCGCCGCCAACGCGGCCAGGGCTTCGGCATCCGGGTCTGCGGCACGTTTGGCCGCATCGGCCACACTGCCACTCCACAGGACATTGTCGAACAGGATCAGGCCGCCCGGTCGGACCAGCTTGAGACCAGCCTCGTAGTAGTCATCATATCCGGTCTTGTCGGCATCAATGAAGACCATGTCGACCGTGCCGCCGATCTCGGTCACGAGACTCGCGAGCGTCTCCCGTGCATCGCCCAGCCGCAGATCGACCTGATCGGCAACACCCGCCTCGACCCAGTATTCACGGGCCTTGGCCGTATAGGGTTCGGAGATATCGCAGCCGAACAAGCGGGCTTGCGGCCCATGCAGGTCGCGCATCGCCAGCAGGGTCGCGAGGGCGGAGTAGCCGGTGAACACACCGACCTCCACAGCCGTCCTAGCGGACACCAGACGGGCGCACATTTGCAGGAAAGCGCCTTGTTCGGGTGATATCTGCATGCGGGCGATATCGCCCATTGCGTCTGTCTCCAACCGGCAACGCTCCAGGACGGGCGGCTCTGCCCGGTTCGCGCCTCGCACATACGCCGTCACATTGGCATCGAGTCCGATTGATCGTGACATGGTCAGTCCTTCCTGGCTCAGGCCTGTTGGCTTGCCGGCTGCTCACGCCGCTCGGCGGCGAGATATTCATGCGTTCGCATTTCCATCAGGCGTGAGGCGGTGCGTTCGAATTCGAATGCACCATCACCGGCCGGGTACAGGTCGTCCGGGTGCGCATCCGCACTCATGACCAGCTTCGCCCGTGCCTCGTAAAGGGCGTCCACCAGGGTCACAAAGCGCTTCGCCTCATTGCGCTTGTCCGGGGACAGTTGCGGCACATAGTCCACCAGCACCGTGTGGAAGCGCTCGGCAATCGCCAGATAGTCCGCAGGCCCCAATGGACGCGCGCACAGTTCAGAGAATGTGAAGCGGGCCACGCCGGCTGCCTCGCGATAGATTTCCAATGTCCGCCCGTCGACATCGAGGGCGCAATGCTGGGGCACCGCACCCGAGGTCAGACGCTCCCAGGCATTGTCCATCGCCAGCTCGGCATCCGCCGAAAGGGGCGAATAGAAAACAGGAGCCGCCTCGAGCTGTCGGAGGCGAAAATCGGTGCCGCCGTCCAGTTCCATGACTTGCAGGCTTTGCTTGAGCAGCTCGATCACCGGCAGGAAGCGCTGGCGGTTCAGGCCATTCTTGTAAAGGTCGTCGGGATGGCGATTCGAGGTCGCCACGATGACCACGCCGCGTTTGAAAAACTGTTCAAACAAGCGCCCCAGTATCGACGCATCAGCGATGTCGGTGACCTGAAACTCGTCGAAGGCCAGCAAGCGGGCGCGGTCAGCGATCGATTTGGCAACCGGCGGGATCGGATCGTCACCTGCTCCGCGAACATATTCCGGTCTTTTGCGGCGTTCCGCGTCGGACATCTTGCGCCAGGCCGTCATGCGGCGATGAACGTCCTGCATGAATTCATGAAAGTGGACCCGACGCTTGGGAGAGACCGGCGCATGTTCGACGAACAGGTCCATCAGCATGGACTTTCCGCGCCCCACACCGCCCCACAGGTACAGTCCGGTTGGTGCCGGATCCGGTTTTCCGAACAGCTTCTTGCGGTCCGGCCGCCACGCCGCCAGCCGGTCCGCTAGGTCGGTCAGGGCAGCGGCAGCCCGCTCCTGTTCGACATCCGCATTCAGGATGCCGGCTTCAACGCGCTGGCGCAGGACTGAAAGTGGCGTCGTCATGTCACCAAGGCTTCGGCGTTGCGGGGGGTGAGGTCAATGGCAGAGAGGCTGGCAAACTGCAGTTTGGCAAGGGCGCTCCCGCGCAGCGGTCGCCTTGCAGCTGGTCGATCAGTCAGCTGCCCTCAATCCCCGCCAGCGCCTTTCGCATGGCATCCGGCAGCGGGACCGGCCGGCGGGTGTCGCGATCAACATAGACGTGGACGAAGCGGCCCTGAGCCGCCGGCTCGTCCTCGCCTTGTTTGAACAGGCCGATTTCATAGCTGACCGACGAATTGCCAAGCCGGGCCACACGCACGCCGGCCTCGACCGTCTCCGGGAAAGCCAGCGGCGCGAAATAATTGCAGCCGGTTTCGACCACCAGGCCGATCACGCTGCCCTCATGGATATTCAGGCCAGCCTCTTCGATCAGGAAACAGTTCACAGCGGTATCGAAAAAGCCGTAATAAGCGGCGTTGTTGATGTGGCCATAGATGTCATTGTCGGCCCAACGGGTGGGAAGGGCACGGAAGCGGGGGTAGACGCTGCGGTTGCGCTTATCGATCACAGCACCGACTCATAGCAGGCGTGGGCGGCCTCGAGCGTCATGGGTCGCGGATTGTTCTTCAGCAGGCGCTCGACCTTCATCGCGTCCTCGGCCATTTTCGGCAGGTCATTGTGGGAGACACCGACCTGGCTCAGCCGGGTTTCGATCCCGACTACCTCGGCAATGCGCTCCATTTCGTCCACCAGGGCTTCCGTCGAGGCTCCGGCGAGGTCGAGATGCGCCGCAAGTTGGGTGTAAAGCGCCTCGGCGGCGGGCGCGTGCAAGCCCACGAGCGGTGGCAGCTGCAGGGAGTGGGAGAGCCCGTGCGGCCCATGAAATATCCCGCCGAGCGGGTAGGCCAGCGCATGGACGGCCCCGACCGGAGCATTGGCAAAGGCCTGCCCGGCAAGCAAGGCCCCCAAAAGCATGTCTTCGCGCGCCGACATATCCGACCCGTCCAGACAGGCCCGCTCGATCGAACCATGCAGCTTTTTCAGGCCGGCGAGCGCGAGGGCGTCTGACACCGGATTCTTCTCGATCGCCGACGTATAGGCCTCGATGGCATGCACCATAGCGTCGATGCCGGTCGCCGCCGTGACATGCCGCGGCAGGCCGATTGTCAAAGCGGCATCCAGCACGGCCAGGTCTGCGTACAGGGTCGGATCATTGACCCCCATTTTCGTTGTCTCGCCCACAGTCACGACAGAGATCGGTGTCACTTCAGACCCGGTTCCGGCAGTCGTCGGGATCAGGATCAGGGGTAGTCGCTGCCCCCTGACCTTGTTGACGCCGTACATCTCGGACAGGGGCTGGTCGCTGCCCAACAGCAGGGCAACAAGCTTGGCCGTATCCAGTGACGAGCCTCCACCGATACCGATCACCAATTGGGCGCCGAATTCGCGCGCCCGGGCAGTCGCCGCCAACACCATGTCTTCAGGCGGATCGGCTATCACCTCATCCAGGACGAGCACCGACAGGCCCGCGGCCTTCAGCTCATCCAATGGCGCGTTGATCAGACCGGCCTTGCGGACGCCCTGGTCCGTGACGAGGGCGACGCGCTCGACACCGGCCAAAAGCGGCGCCGCTATTCCCGACAACTCGGTCGCGGAACCACTGCCGGCATGAATATGGGGAACGGTTCGGAACTGGAATGTGGCCATTTTGGGCTCTCAACACCGGTTTACAGTTAACGGTATGTTTTCCATGTCCTACCGGCTGATTTTTGGCAAGAGGAGGAATTATCGCAGTTCGTCGCTCATTTTGTACGCATTTGAATTGATTGAGAAGCGTTGGTTAAGATGCAAAAAACTGAGCCTACGCAAGCGTTTTCGACACACGCGCTCATTTTCGAATACTGGCGAACAGCGTTCGGAAAACCTATTTTCGGCCAGCAACAAAAACAAGCGTGTGTAGGTGTAGAGTATGACGGTCAGGGTGGACCTTATCGATGGCGGATCGGTCATCGAAATCCGCGCAAGCGGGCAGGCAACGCGCCGCGAGGCCGGTTGGGCAACAGAGCGGGCTCGCGAACTCAGCCAGGATCAGGCGGTCCGCGCCATTCTGGCCGATTGTCGCGACGCTGAACGCCAGAACTCACCGAAATTGTCCGCCGAGATCATCGAGAATTTCGTGTTCGCGCTGGAGCGCCCCCTCCCGACCGCCTACATCATTCCGCAGGTCTGGGATGAGGCCTATCAGGCATCGGTCCGACACGAGATCTCCGAACTTCCCGAACAAGCCCGCTTTTTTACGGATCGAAACGAAGCCCTGTCCTGGCTGGCCGTCCGGCAGTCCGCCTGACACCTGACAGGCTTTCACCCAACAAAAAGGCCTCCAGGGAGTTCCGGGAGGCCTTTTGCATGCGTGTCGGAGTGCGTCAGTTCATGGTCGGAATGACAAAGGCCTGATCGCCGATATCACCGGTAGGCCAGCGCTGGGTGACGGTCTTGATCTTGGTGAAGAAGCGGATGCCGTCCGTTCCGTACTGATTGGTGTCTGTAAAGGCCGAACGCTTCCAGCCGCCGAAGGAGTGATAGGCGACCGGCACCGGAATCGGCACATTGATCCCGACCATGCCGACCTGGACCTTCGACGCGAATTCCCGAGCGGCGAGACCGTTTCGGGTGAAGATGGCGACGCCATTGCCGTACTGGTGCTCGGACGGCAGGTGAGCCGCCTCGTCCAGGCTGTCGGCCCGTACCACCTGCAGAACCGGCCCGAAGATCTCTTCCTGATAGGCCGTCATCGACGGTTTGACGTTGTCGAACAGCGTTGGGCCAATAAAGAAGCCCTTCTCGTGGCCCTGCAGTTCAAATCCTCGGCCGTCCAGCAGGAGGTCGGCGCCCTCGTCGATACCTGTCTGGATCCACTTCTCGATCGACGCCCGATGGGCGGCAGATACGACCGGCCCATAGTGAGCATCAGCATCAGTCGAGATACCAACACGCAGCTTGGCGGCTTCTTCCTTGATGCGTCCGACAAACTCATCGGCCGTATCCTGACCGACCGGCACAGCGACCGGGAGCGCCATGCAGCGTTCCCCGGCAGACCCGTAGGCAGCGCCCAGGAAATCCGTCACGACCTGGTCCATGTCGGCATCCGGCATGATGATGCCATGGTTCTTGGCCCCGCCCATCGCCTGGAAACGCTTGCCCTGCTGGGCACAGGTCTGGGCGATATAGTGGGCGATGTTGGACGAGCCGACGAAGGACACTGCCTTGATATCATCATTGTGCAACAAGGCGTCGACCGCAGTCTTGTCGCCATGCACGACTTGCAGGACACCCTCCGGCAGCCCCGCCTCGACCATGAGTTCGGCCAGTCGCACCGGAACCGACGGGTCCTTCTCGGACGGTTTCAGGATCATCGCATTACCGGTTGCGAGGGCCATGCCCATGAACCACATCGGGATCATGGCGGGGAAGTTGAACGGCGTAATGCCGGCCACGACACCCAGCGGCTGCCGCATCGAGTAGACATCAATGCCGGTTCCGGCGCTTTCGGTATACTCCCCCTTCAACAGGTGCGGCGCGCCGCAGGCGAACTCGATCACTTCGAGGCCGCGGATCAGATCACCCTTTGAATCGGCGACGACCTTGCCATGCTCGGACGACAGCAACTCGGCCAAACTGTCCATTTCCGCTTCGACAAGCGACTTGTAGGTCATCAACACGCGCGCACGTCGCTGCGGGTTCATGGCTGCCCACTTCACCTGGGCGGCCTTGGCATCCTCGACCGCACGGGCAACTTCATCCGTCGTCGCAAACTGGACGCGCGCCTGAACCGCCCCGGTATTCGGATTGTAGACGTCTCCGAACTGGCCGGACGTTCCGACGGTCGTCTTGCCATTGAGGAAATGGTGGATATCGCGTGTCATGAAGGCGCTCCCGAAATCTCGTGTGGATCCGCTCCTCAACGGGACCGGTTTCTGGCCGCTGACTTAGTATGCCAAACCCGGCCTGTCGAGCTGAGAGGCTGTTCCGGCGAGGGTCGATCGAACCTTCACACGAAATGCAAGGTTCCACGATTTCCAATTGAATTATCCTTGCTAAGTCGTATCGAACACGAAAAACTCGCCCCAGCTTTGCAAGCTTTATCCAGCGACTGTTCAAGCCGCCGGGAGAGCCAAGTCTTTCGGGGAAATCCATGCCGCATTCATCATCGCAATTGACACTAAAATCTCTCCTGGCCGCCAGCACGGCGCTCGTCGGAATTGCCGCGGCCACACCGGCTTTCGCACAGGAAGAAGAGCCGGCCATTGTTCCGATCGACTCGGTCACGCCGGAAGACCTGGTTGATTCCGCAACGGACGTAACCGGCATTGGCATGTTCTTCCGCAGCGACGGGTTCGTGTGTTCCGGTACGCTCATCAATCCTCGAACCGTTCTTTTTGCCGCCCATTGCGTCAATGACCGAGCCGCCACCGACTACGGGGACTCCATTGCCGCAGCATGGTCCTTCGGCAGCAACTCGCTGCCGGGTTTCGTCGACTGGATCAATAACAGCTTCGGCACCAATCCGGACCTTGCGGTCTTCAACGTTGCCCAGGTTCTCTACAATGCTGAATCCTTGGCGCGCCCGGATGGCTTCGGTTTCCTGGAAGGCGATGTGGCACTTTCCGTGCTCGATACACCCGCTGGCAACATCCCGACCTGGGCACTCCTTTTCTCGGCCCTGCCCGCGCCGACCAGCTACACCCAGGCGACCGGCTCGGGCTACCACGTCAACCTGGTTGGCTATGGCCGCACGGGTGACGGGACAACCGGCGCCTCGATCGGTATCGACTGGCGACGCCGCGCCGCCGAAAACTATATCGGCGCACTCGCCTCGATCGATGACCGAAACATCTTCCTGTTCGGCAACGCCTTCGGCGACCTGCCGCAAAACCTCTATCATATCGATTTTGACGACCCGACCCGGACCAACCCGTTCGATTTCGACCTGTTCCGCGGCGATGCAGCCCCCAATGAAGGGGCGACAGCCGGCGGCGATTCCGGAGGGCCGCTCATTCTTGATGCGGCCGGCAATGCCGGCGTTGACGAAGATCTCGTGATTGGCGTCCTGTCCGGCGGGTCCCGGTTTTTCGGACCACAAGTGTTCAGCAGTTATGGAACAAACGGCTTTTACCAGCCGCTCTACCTGTTTTGGGACTGGATCGTCGAAAACAATCCCTATCGCTATGTGTCCACATCGGGCGCCGACGGCGACTGGGAGGATCCCGATCATTGGGTCACGATGCTCGACCCCGCCTTCCGCGTGATCGACTCCAATGGCGATATCGTCAATGGATTACCAACCGATCCGGGCGAAGGCATCAATGACACCTCAGATCCATGGGGCGAGATCTGTTTTGCGCCAACCGAGTGCCTGACGCTCGAAACCGGAGTGCTCGCCCCCTATACCGGCGAAGGTGCAGCGCCCGGCGCGACGGTTGCCGCAGACGGCACCTCGAATTCATTGGGCACCATAACACTGGATGGCGGGCCCCTGCCGACACGCCTGCCGGTTTCGGAAGACAATCCTGAATACGCCGTGGCCGGCGGATCCGGCTCTGACGCCGAGCCTGGACCCGCATCGGCCCTCCCGCCGGCCACCCTGGACAACGGTCTGCCGGGTGCGACCGGGTTTGTCGCTGACAACATCAACGCGACGTCCACTTCGATCGGCCGGTATTTTGACGTGACGCTGTCAGACGGCACGACCCGTCTGTCCAGCGATGTCGAGATCGACCGCCTGACTTTGGCAGGCTCCCAAGCCGGTCTGAATATCGCCGCCAGCGGCAATCTGACCAGCCTGATCGAGATCATGCACCAGTCCGGCACCATGAATGTTGATGGAACGCTTTCCACCTGGGGTGACTATCTTCTGATGTCCGGACTGCTGAGCGGATCGGGAACAATCAACACCCCCTATCTGACAAACATCATGGGCCTGATCGCCCCGGGTGGAATCGGCGAAGTAGGCAATCTCACCGTCAATGGCAATGTGATCCTGGCTTCGGCAAGTGGTCTCGCAATTGACGTCTCGCCGACCACAAACGACGAGCTCACCGTTTCAGGCAATATTTCGCTGGGCGGCATGCTGCTGATCAACCCGATCGATGGCTATACGCCGCGTTTCGGTGACACACGCGACTTCATCAATGCGGGCGGAATCGCCGACGGCTTCACCAATATTCACGACCTGCCTGGAGCACTGCGTCCGACGCTCAGCCAGGCCAATGGCGTGGTGACTTTTGCAATTGAAGCCGACGACATCACCGATCAGGCCGTGTTCAACAACTTCTTCCAGTACAATCTTGCCGACGCGCTCGATGGCGGTCGCGCGTCGTCCTATAGCGACCTGGCGGACATTTATGGCTTGGTCGACCTGCTTGAGGGCGGCAACCTGACGGCTGCGCTCGACAGCTTCTCACCCTATGAGGCGGTGATGTTCGATCGCTCCGCCCGCGCCCAGGCCAACGCGCTAAGCGCGGCCTTGCGCGGTGAAATCGGAGGCCGGTTCACACAGGCCGGTGCGATGGCAGACGTTCTCGCCAGCGCCGAACTCCATGCGAACGGAATGGCCAGCTCGGTCAATCTGAGCGGCGCGAAGTCACTGTTTCGCCAACCGTCCTCTGAATCGGTATCACGGCCAGAAGCCGGCTGGCGCGCTTTTGGTCAGATTGGCCTGATCCAGGGCGATGCAGGCCTGGTCGCTGGCGCCGGACGGTTTGATATTGACGGTGGCTTCACGCTCATGGGCATTGAAGCCTTCAGCGATAGTGGTTGGTCTGGCGGTGCAGCAATCGGGCTGGCCCAGTCGGATGGCGATGCGCCGTCCAGCGTGGGCTATGTCACGACCGACGTGTCGACGACGCAGTTCAGTGCCTTCGCGGGGTATCAGACCGAGACATGGGCCCTGGCGGGTTATATCAGTCACTCCTCTCTGGAAAGCGACGGTCAACGTCGCCTCGCAATTGGCAGCACATCACGCATGCAACAGGATGGTGATGCGACAGGCGGCGGCCTGGAAGTCACCTACCGGGGATGGACCGATCAACCACTGCGGATCGAGCCAACCGCCAGTCTTGAATATTCCGACTTCAGCTTCGACGCAGCCACCAGCACGGGCGGCGCAGCCAGCCTTACCGTCAACAACCGTTCGGTCAGCAGCCTGCTGGCCCGCGTTGGCGCAACGGGTAGCTGGAACGCCTTCGGTGTCGAGCCTCACGTCTATCTCGGCGCGGCCCAGGATCTGGGCGACGCGGACGGTGTGTTCTCGGCGAGCTTTGCTGCCGCGCCGACGGTTGCCTTCGCAGCGCCGGGCGGCCTGACGCTTGATCACATGTGGTTCGAGACGGCTGTCGGATTTGAAAAAACACTCTCGAACGGTGCGGTCTTCTCATTCAACCATCAACGCGAGGTCAGCCGGAATTACATCAACCAGGCGGTCACGAGCATCGCCTTTTCCTTCCCCTTCTGATCCGGAAGGGTTTGCCGAACAGGAAGCACCCGGTCCTTCGAGGCCGGGTGTTTTTTGTTGGCGTCCATGCGACGGATAGCAACGCTACACACGTTGAACACTGAATCACCGATCCAAGGAGACCGTCATGTTGCGAACGCTAACCGGCCTGAGTGCCCTGGTTTTCCTGGCCGGCTGCGCAGGCGGGCCGCGCGGACAGGACGAGCGTCCGGCCGCGGGTTTCGACAGCGCGGCCCGACTGGTGGACCAAGGCCGGTACGCTGAAGCCCTGCCAATCCTGCGCTGCGTCGCGGAACAAGGTGAAGGCTTCGAGATCGCGCAATTTCTCGCCGGGCACAGTGCGATGGAGATGTCCGAAGCGACAACCACGCCCGAAATACTGCGCGACGAAATGAGAGTCGAAGGCTTCGAACGGCTCACCGCCGCTGGCAATGCCGGATGGCCGGCCGCCCAGGCCGCGCTCGCGGTCGCCTATTCCGGGATCGATACCGAGCAAGCCCTGCACGAAGCCGCCTATTGGGCCGCTGTCTATCGCCGCAACACACGCGAACGTGCATATGGACTCGACCGCCTGGACAATCGCGTCGAGGCAGAAATCGAGGCGCGGCTGGACGATGCGGACCTCCAGGCTGCTGCCGACCGAGCCGATGCCTTTGCACCGGCTCCGCTTGAGAGGGGTGAGGTCACCCCCGAATGCGCACCCTTTATCCGTAGCGCACGCAGCGGTGCCCGTGGCGATCGCGCGCAACGCGGTCGACGCGGTGGCGGTGGCGGTGGCCGGCGAGGCGGCGGCCAAGGTGGCGGACGCGGGCCGGGCGGAGACTGATCGCAAGCTGCGTCAGGACGCCTTCTCAAGCGCTTCATCATCCGCGCCGATCAAATCGGGACGGTTGTGGCAACATTCATCGACCAGGAAGCTGACCAGTTCACGCGTACCGGCCGGGTTCAGCGAGTACAGCATGAAGCGGGAGCGACGCTCGGCCCGGATCAAGCCGGCCCGCTCGAGTGCTTGCAGATGGCCGGTCATTGTCGAGGGCGGAATATCGAAACCTTGGGCCAATTCACCGGCCGATGCCCGCTCCGGAGCCTGGTCGCAAAGGGCGCGAAACAGGGCAAGCCGCACAGGGTGGGCGAGCGCGGCGAAACCGGCGAGAGCGTTGCGAGCTTTCATGCATTCCCGGTTACGGGTGAAGCATGACTGCTCCATACAAGTTCAGTGAAAGTTTTGCGACATCACGCTCGCAGCGTGAAGAACGTCCCCTCGTCAACCGATCTGTCGACGCTTCGTCAGAAGCCGGTCCACAAGCCGCCTGACCAGGCCGTAGCGGACGCCCCGTGGACGTCGCGACGGATCACCGACCTTCGCAAGACCGGCCAGAGCCGTTTCATCACTTACCTGTCCGGTCTTCCGGAACACTGCGGCTTCACCGCCGATACGGTCCTCCAAACGCCAACTCGGGTCCTGGCCCAGCGCATCAGCTAACCGGGCGCAGGCTCCATGGTCGGCGCCAAGCAGCACCAGCAACCCGTTTTCCCGCAGATGACCTGAAACATGTCGCCAATTGGCAGCCATCGCCGGAAAGCCTGTCTCCGATCCAATGATCGCAAGGTCCAACGCCGGAGTCCCGGGGACCATGCGCGCTGCCAGGCCACCGCTGAGCGCGTCTGTTGGTATGCCACGGCGGTCGCACGCCGCCTGCAATGCCTCGATCGCACCCATGGTAGCGACGATCTGATGGTGGGCGCCGCGCTTCAGGCAGATCGCGCCAAGATCGCCCGCACCAATCTGAATGGTTCGCTGCCCGGCTTTGACCACAGTCGATAGATAGTCCGCGACCAGATCATCCTGAATTCGTGTCCGTTTGACGGGCAGTCGGCGGACTTCACCAGCGGGAAGGACATCGGTCATCGTCATGGCGTGTTCCATTCGTGAACAAGGCGTTAACGTCTGACTGCGCCGTCGCAAGCCGCGGGCCAATCCGTCAATCTTCCGGTAACCCTGTTGACCGTCAGGATGGAAATTCATTGCGCCCATGCGATAGCGGGAGTTTCTTGCGGTCATGACCGACCCCTCATCATTGCCCGAGCCGGCAAAGCCCCACATTGTCGATGAACTGATCGAGGATCGCGCCCCGCGCCTGATCGACACTCCCCTTTGGCCGCTGGTGAAGACTGTCGGATACCCCATGCTCGGATATCGACGGGCGGTCGCGATGGCCGACGCTATCGCCGACCTCACGGGCACCGGCTGCTTCGAGTGGGCATCGGACTATCTGCGCCTGGATACCCACTGTGAAGGCCTGGACAATGTCCCAGCCAAGGGCGCCTGCGTGATTGTCGCCAACCACCCGGGCGGCATCGCCGACGGCATCGCGCTGTGGGACAGCCTCAAGGCCAAGCGGCCGGACCTGCTTTACTTTGCCAACCGGGACGCTTTGAAGGTCTGCCCCGGACTGGAAGAACGGGTCATTCCCGTCGAGTGGCGCGACCAGCACCGCAATCGCAATCAGAGCCGCGAAGTCCTGCGCCGCGCCATCGATGCCTTCAAGGCAGATCAATGTATCGTCCTGTTTCCGTCAGGTCGGATGTCGGAGTGGAGCTGGAAGCACTGGGGCCTGCGCGAAAAGCCGTGGCAGCCAACCGCGATAAGCCTGGCACGCAAGTTCAACGCCCCGGTCATCCCGCTGGCCGTGCGCCAGCGCATGCCCTTGCTCTACTACGCCCTCGCGCAGATCAATGAAGAGCTCAAGGACATGACCATCTTCCACGGCCTGATGGGCAAGGCCGGAGCGCGATATCACCTCACCTACGGGCGACCGATGACCATCGGCAAGGATGATGGCTCAGACGCCCACGTCACCGACATGTTCCGCGATATCTGCGAGCGCATGGCCTGGCGGCGCTAGTCCGCTTCCATCCGGTTGATTAGCGAGTAGTTCGAACCTTCCGATACCGCGTAGACGATGTCGGGGCGGCCATCCTCGTTCAGATCGCCAACACTGAGGTTATAGGTGCTCGAAGCCTCATCGCCGACCTCCAGCGCGAGGAACCCGTCGGGCGAACCGAGATACACACGATTTCTGACGCCGGAATTTGCGATCGCGATGTCGGTCCGACCGTCCTGGTTGAAGTCTGCCAATGCCAGCCCGAACACCACATCCGTGTCTGCCCCGAATGGTTCGATCCGATCAAAACCGCCCGCTCCATCATTCACGAAGATTAGGCTTTGGGCCTCCATCCCGCCGGCGATGATGTCGGGAAAGCCATCCCCCGTGACATCGCCGACTTCGACCGCCCGTATTTCCATCGCCAACTCACCACCCAGCAGCTCGGGAGCATCAAACCCGCCCTCGACCCGACCAAGGTAAAGCACCACGCCTTCACCGCCCCGATTTGAGAAAACAAGGTCGGGCCGGTTGTTGCCGTCCAGGTCACCGATCGCGACCTGGATGGTTTGCCAGGCGCCAGGCAATTCAATGTCAGCACCGAAATTGCCCTGGCCATCATTGAGAAAATATCGATTTGTCTCGCCACGCTGGACCAGGACAAGGTCCTGGTCGCCATCGCCATCAAGGTCCGCTGCCGCTATGCTCCGGGCCTGGGCGACCGGGCCAAGTTCGCGGGTGGCAATGAAGTTGGCCTCGCCATCATTGAACATGAGCAGGACCGGTAACAAGTCGCGTGCAACAGCGGCATCGAGGTCGCCATCGCCATCATAATCGGCCAGCGCCGCCTCATAGCCTGTGGCACGATCCGGTCCTGCGTCACGCGCCGACCGGAAGAAGCCCATGTCGTTATTGAGGAAAACTTCATCCTGCTGGATCCAGTGGCGACCATTGACGGCAAACCCATCGAGGTCGCCGTCCCCGTCGAGATCACCGAGATTGACCGAGGCCGTCAGCGCGGTTTCCTCGCCGAAGAAGTTGTAGGGGTGGAGCCAGAACGGGTCCTGGGCCACCGCCGAGCCAAACGAAACAACGAGTGCGCAAGTCATCCCGACATACGGGCTGAATACCATTCGATCCATGACGCTTTCCCCTTTCGATACCAAACGCTAGCGATTGATACGGGGCGGGGCCAGTTACGTTTTGGTCGGGGAGAGGGCCGCCGCAACAATCAAGCCCCGCCAGACCGGGCGGGGCTTGATTGTTTTGCGACACAGGCGCCTGACCTAACCCTCGCGTTCGACCATCATCTGCTTGATCTCACCAATGGCCTCCGCCGGGTTCAGGCCTTTCGGGCAGACCTGGGCGCAGTTCATGATTGTGTGGCAGCGGTAGAGCTTGAACGGGTCATTGAGCTCGTCCAGTCGCTCGCCCGTGGCTTCGTCGCGGCTGTCGGCCAGCCAGCGATAGGCCTGCAGCAGGGCGGCCGGCCCCATGTATTTGTCGCCATTCCACCAATAGGACGGGCAGGCGGTCGAGCAGGAAGCGCACATGATGCACTCATAGAGGCCATCCAGCTTTTCGCGCTGCTCAGGGCTCTGCTTCCACTCTTTCTCTGGCGCCGGTGTGTCGGTCTTCAGGTAGGGCTTCACCGCCGCGTGCTGGGCGTAGAATTGCGTCAGGTCCGGGATCAGGTCGCGGACCACCGGCTGGTGCGGCAGCGGCGAGATGGTGATCTCGCCCTTGTACTCATCGATACCCGACGTACAGGCGATCGTGTTGCGGCCACCGATATTCATCGAGCAGGAGCCGCACACGCCCTCGCGGCAGGAGCGCCGGAAAGCCAGCGAGGCATCGACATTATTCTTGATCCACAACAGGGCATCGAGAACCATCGGTCCGCAATCATCCATGTCCACCTTATAGGTGTCCCAGCTCGGATTCTCGTCGGTTTCCGGATTATAGCGATAGACCTTGAAGGTGCGCGTATTCTTCGCCCCGTCCGGTGTCGGATGGGTTGTACCCTTTTTCGGTGCGGAACCTTTGGGGAGTGTCAGCTGAACCATTTGGGTCCTCGTTCAATTCACGACGCGCTTGGCGCGCGGGATCATCAGTTTCAGGCCGGACCAGATTTCATCAACGGCGCAAACCTTCACATCGACCAGGTCGATGGGCAGGGCGACGTCGCGGATCACGTCCTCGGTCATGTCGGTTTCGACTTTCGACGCCTTCTTGGGCCAGGAGACCCAGATCATGCCGTCTTGCCGGATGGAAGAGCGCAGGCGCGGCAGATCGGTTTCAAACTCGGTCCGCACCTTGGTGAAATAGTGCACATAGTCGAGCTCATCGCCGGCCTCGGCCGTCGCCTGTTCACGGGCATAGACCGCCGCCGCGCGCAGATCGTCATGCGCTTCGGGCAAATTCAGGAATGCCACTGCCTGCCCGTCCTTGAGGCCGAGCTTCTTTGGCAGGGGCGTGCCCGAATATCCGGCGGTTTGCGCCATGCCTAGTAAACCCGTGCCTTCGGCTTGATGTACTCGATATCGTTGGACATCGTGTAGGTGTGGACCGGGCGGTAGTCGATCTTCACATTGCCGGCCTCGTCGCACCAGGCGAGCGTGTGCTTCATCCATTTCTCATCGTCGCGATCCGAGAAGTCCTCACGGGCGTGGGCGCCGCGGCTTTCCTCGCGATTGGCAGCACCGTTCACGGTGACAGCGGCCTGGCTCAGCAGGTTGTCCAGTTCCAGCGTTTCCATGAGGTCGGTATTCCAGACCATGGTGCGGTCGGTGACACCGATATCCGGCATGCCGGTATAGACCTGCTTGATCGCCTCAACACCCTCGGCAAGGACCTCGCCGGTCCGGAAGACAGCGCAATTATTCTGCATGGAGCGCTGCATTTCCAAGCGTAGCTTGGCGGTTGGCGTGCCGCCAGCGGCGTTGCGATACTTGTCCAGCCGATCAAGCGAGATCTGGCCGTCGGTCGCCTTGATCTCGGGCTGGCTGGCGCCGGCCTTGGTCGTCTCACCGAGGCGCAAGCCTGCAGCGCGGCCGAAGACAACAAGGTCGATCAGCGAGTTCGAGCCGAGACGATTGGCGCCGTGCACCGAGACGCAGGCCGCTTCACCGACAGCCATCAGGCCCGGAACGACCGTATCGGCATCACCGCCGACCTTGGTCAGGACTTCGCCGTGATAATTGGTCGGGATGCCGCCCATATTGTAGTGGACCGTCGGCAAGACCGGGATCGGTTCCTTGGTCACATCAACACCGGCGAAGACGCGCGCACTCTCGGAAATGCCCGGCAGGCGCTCGCCAAGAATGTCCGGATCAAGATGGTCGAGATGAAGGTGAATATGATCGCCATTGGCGCCGACACCGCGACCCTCGCGAATTTCCATGGTCATCGACCGCGAAACGACATCGCGAGACGCAAGATCCTTGGCCGACGGGGCATAGCGCTCCATGAAGCGTTCGCCGTTGGAATTGGTCAGATAACCGCCTTCACCGCGGGCGCCCTCGGTGATCAGGCAGCCAGCACCGTAGATGCCGGTCGGGTGGAATTGCACGAATTCCATGTCCTGCAGCGGCAGGCCGGCGCGCAGCACCATGGCATTGCCGTCACCGGTACAGGTGTGGGCCGAAGTGGCGGAGAAATAGGCCCGGCCATAGCCGCCGGTTGCCAGCACCACGGTCTGGGCGCGGAAACGGTGCAGCGTGCCGTCATCCAGCTTCCAGGCGGTGATGCCACGGCAGACACCGTCATCATCCATGATCAGATCGAGCGCGAAATACTCGATGAAGAATTCGGTCTCATTGCGGACCGACTGACCGTAGAGCGTGTGCAGGATGGCGTGACCGGTACGGTCGGCAGCGGCACAGGTTCGCTGGACCGGGCCTTCGCCGTAATTCTTCGTCATGCCGCCAAAGGCGCGCTGATAGATCTTTCCGTCTTCGGTGCGCGAGAAGGGCACGCCCCAATGCTCGAGCTCGTAAACGGCAGCCGGTGCTTCACGGCAGAGATATTCGATGGCGTCCTGATCGCCCAGCCAGTCCGACCCCTTGACGGTGTCATACATGTGCCAGCGCCAGTCATCCTCGCCCATATTGCCGAGCGAGGCAGAAATCCCGCCCTGGGCCGCAACCGTGTGCGAACGGGTCGGGAAGACCTTGGTGATGCAGGCGGTCTTCAGACCGGCTTGGGAAGCTCCGAGCGCTGCACGAAGGCCCGAGCCCCCGGCGCCCACGACGACCACGTCATAGGTGTGATCGATCCATTTGTATTCGGCCATGTCGTGCGTCCGTTAAAGCGCGAGTTTGAGCAGGGCGAAGGCAGTGACAAGCCACAGCCCCAGCGTCAGGAAAGTGTTTGCCAGCATCAAAAGCGTCTTGGTGCTGTGCTTGTGGACATAGTCCTCGATGATCACCTGCATACCCAGACGCATGTGCGACAAACCCGCCGTCAGGGTAAGCAGGGTGATGATGGCGCCGGCCGGGCTGGAGAAAAACTCGGCCGCGTTCGCGGGCGCGCCGGATTTCGCCAGCATCCAGACAAAGACCGGAGCGAGGAAGAAGAGGGCGATCGAGGTCACTCGGTGCGTGATCCAGTGGCTGGCGCCATGACCGGAGGCTCCGAGACCGCGAACCTTGGCAGTGGGGGTGCGATAATCACTCATCTCAAATCCCCAGGTCGAGCCAGATCAGCGCCGTCGGGATGACCGCACCGAAAATGATCAGGATGGAGCGCAGGTTCGAGCCCTTGGGATCATAGCCCTTGCCGGCGTCCCACAGAAGGTGGCGCAGGCCATTGAGCCAGTGATAGCTGACCGAATAGGTCAGGGCGATCAGGCCAAAGCGGGTGACCCAGGCCATCCAGCCCTCGAACAGGAAACCGATCGAGCCCTCGGCACTGAAGGCGAGAAGAACGACCCAGACGCTGATCGCGACAGCGCCAATATAGTTCGCCACCCCGGTGGCACGATGAAGGATGGATGACGCCATCGTCGCGTGCCAGCGCCACACCTGCAGGTGTGGCGACATCGGACGCGGATCAGACCAGTCGGAAGCCATGCGGCAGCCTTTCGCTCTTTTGTCCGGAACCTGCGCGGCAGCCCCGCCGGCGCAGAAAGTCAGTGTCGACGCAGCACAATAGGCCTGAAGCTGTCAGGGTCAACGCGCCGCGAAGCGTACCGCTGACAACATCCGGACATTTTTTCCGGGATTCGGTACGCAGACGCGTTGCGAAACCCCGTCCGCGCCCTAGATTGACTTCAAGCCCTCGAGGAACCCGACATGAGCCAGACCCAGCCCTCCACCGTCGTGACCGGCGCGTCCACCGGCATCGGCGCCGCCTGCGCAAAGCGCCTCGTTGACGAGGGCTGGCGGGTGTTTGCCGGTGTCCGCAAGAACGAAGATGGCGAACGTCTGAAAGCCGAGCTCGGTGCCAACCTCGTCCCGGTGATCATGGACGTGACCGACACGGACAGTGTCAATCGCGCCGCAACCACCGTCCGCGAGGCGCTGGACGGCCAGACGCTGAAAGGCCTGGTCAACAATGCGGGGATTGCGGTCGCGGGGCCGATGCTGGAACTGCCGATCGAGGAATTCCAGAACCAGATGGACGTCAATGTGACCGGGATTGTCCGGGTCACCCAGGCGTTCGGACCGCTTCTGGGCGTTGATGAAAGCCTGACCGGCGAGCCGGGCCGAATTGTGATGATGTCGTCGGTGGCCGGCGAAATGGGTGCGCCCTTCCTCGGGCCCTACGCCGCGTCCAAACATGCCGTTGAGGGGATCAGTAAATCTCTGCGACGTGAACTCATGCTCTATGGCATCGAGGTGATCGTCATCGGACCGGGTGCGGTGGCGACCCCGATCTGGTCAAAGGCCGAGGAAATCGACACGACGCCCTACAAGGACAGCCCCTTCTTCGAGGCGATGCAGCGGATCCAGGGCTGGATGGCCAAGAATGGTCCGGCGGGCTTCCCGCCCTCCAAGATCGCCGACCGTGTCTTTCGCGCCTTCACCGACGCCAAACCCCGGTTCCGCTACGCCATCGTGCCGGATCGGATGACCAATTGGTCGCTACCGAAAATCCTGCCCGAGCGACTGGTCAACAACATGGTCGCCAAACGCGTCGGATTGCAGCGCAAACACCGCTGACCGCCCATCACCGCGGTGACCGCCCGGCTTGCGGGCCGTCTCGCGCCGGGCCATCCTCTGGCAAACAGGGGAGAGATCCATGCTTTTTCATCGTTCTGCCGGCCTGCTTGCCGGTGCTTCACTGCTCTCGCTGAGCCTTGCTGTTGCACCGGCTTCGATCGCGGAATCGCACCCGTCGCCAGCCAAGATCACGGCTCAGGCCGACGACATGTCAGCCAGCGCCGCCTTCAACACCTTGATCGAAGAGTTCGAAGCCTTCGAACATGAAAACAGCCCCGGCGCCCGTGCACGCGACGGCGATCTGGAAGCGGCCGGACAATGGTATGATGTCAGCGAAGCGTCGCTGGACGCGCAGGCACAGGCGGAAGCGAACTTCCTGCAACGCCTTGAGGCCATCGATGCGGAGGCCCTCGACGACAATGAACGGATTTCCCACGCCGTTCTTGATTACATCCTGCGCTTCCGTGTCGAACTGGCGCCGTTCGACGAAGCCCGTCGCCCCTTCAACAATGATAGCGGATTTTTCTCCGCCCCATCCTATGCATCGGCTTCAACCCGGCTGCGCACCATTGAGCGCGCCGATGCCTGGGTAACGCGCATCAACGCCATCCCCGGCTTCTTCGATGCCAATATCGAATGGATGCGCCGGGGCCTTGCAGACGGATTCACCCAACCCCGCCTTATCGCCGAACTGGCGGCGTCCCAAGTGGAGGCATTGAGCGATCCCGATACGCTGCACGGTCTGCTGATCGCCCCGATCGAGGGCATGCCCGAAAACCTCCCCGCCAACGAGCTAGCCCGTGTGCGCGCAGACGCCGAAACCGCTATCCGGGGCTCCGCCATCCCGGCCTATGAGAACCTGCTCGCCTTCCTGCGCGACGAGTATATCCCGCAGACGCGCGAAAGCCTCGGGATCTCCGAGGTGCCCGAGGGTCGTCAGTACTACCAGACCCTGGTGCGCTACCACACAACCCTGGACACCTCACCTGAGGAGGTCCATCAGCGCGGCCTCAACGAAGTCGCCCGCATCCGCAACGAGATGGATGAAGTGATCGAGCGGTCCGGCTTTGAGGGGACGTTCGCGGAATTTCTCAACTTCCTGCGTACAGATCCGCAATTCTATGCCGAGACACCGGAAGAGCTGCTGATGCACGCGGCCTGGATCTCCAAGCGCGCCGATGACGCGATGCCGCGCTTCTTCGGCCATCTGCCGCGCCTGCCCTACGGCGTCCGGCCCGTTCCCGATACCATGGCGCCGACCTACACCACGGGTCGCTACTGGCCAGGCGATATCGAGAACGGTGTGGCCGGCGGCTATATGGTCAACACCTATGACCTGACCCAGCGCCCGCTCTACACACTGCCGGCCCTCACCGTGCACGAAGCAGTCCCGGGCCATCACCACCAGATTTCCATCGCCGCCGAACTCGAAGACGTCCCGGATTTTCGCCGCAATAGCTACATCACCGCCTTCGGCGAGGGCTGGGGCCTCTATACCGAGACTCTCGCGACCGACATGGGCCTGTACACCACGCCCTACGAGGAATTCGGTCGGCTGACCTACGAGATGTGGCGCGCCTGCCGCCTGGTCGTCGATACCGGTATCCACTACATGGGCTGGACCCAGGAACAGGCTGAAGCCTGCCTGTTGGAAAACTCGGCCCTGGCCCCGCACAATGTCCGAACCGAAGTTCAACGCTATATCTCCTGGCCCGGCCAGGCCCTGGCCTACAAGTCGGGCGAATTGTTGATGCGTGACCTTCGGGCCCGAGCGGAAGCCCGGCTGGGTACTGATTTCGATATCCGGGCCTTCCACGACCGCCTGCTTGAGGACGGCGCCATGCCGCTCTCGGCCCTGGAAGCCAAAATGGTCGCCTGGATCGAGGAACAGGCCGCAGCCGTGGCGGAGCAATCGGAATGATCGCCTTCGCCATTACCGACGCCCTCGTGGTGATCGGCGCCTTTCTCGGCATCTATCTGCTGTGGCCACATCGCCGCGACGGCAAGGTCCGGATGATCCGCTTCGGCCTGGGTTTCATGGCCTTCGCCGCATTGATCGGTGTGGTGCGTTTTGCCTCCGGCCAGATCGGCGAGCTGGCCGGCCTGCATAGCCTGGCGACCGATTTCGCTGGAGCTGCCGGACTCCTGCTGATCGCGACCGGTCTGATGCTCAAAACTCGGGCGGTCAAACTGGACAGCGGGATCACCCGCTATATCCGCTACGGCATTCCGGCTCTGGTTGCCTTTCTCATGTTCTTTCCCGGCACCGAAGCCCTGATCAGCCTGTTGCCAATGCTGGCACTCGTTCTTGGTCTGGCCGCCAGCGTCATGCTGGTCATGCACGGTCAACGCCCTGCCGGACTGGTTTGGCTTGGCAGCTTCGTCTTGATCGGGGCTGTATCGCTACTGATCGGTGGCAGCCGGACAGAGAGCACGCTGGGGATCACCAACTGGCACATCTATCATGCGACCCTCGGCATCTGGGCGGTGATGGTCGGCGAGGCGACAAACCGGTTGATGAAGCGCTGATTGCCCGCGCCGCTTGACGATAAGCCGCCACTCCACCACTTATCCGCTCTCAATGAGCACGCATGATGACAATCCGGCCGCTTCCGGTGCCGACACGCCGCCGACACGGCCTGTCGACGCCGAAGCCGGGCTCGAAATCCTGACCTTCGGCTGCCGGCTGAATGCCTGGGAAAGCGAGGTCATGCGCAAGCATGCCCGCGATCAGGGCCTGACCAATACCATTCTCGTGAACACCTGCGCGGTCACCAATGAGGCCGTCCGCCAGGCCCGTCAGAACATCCGTCGTGCCCGCCGCGACAATCCCGACGCGCAAATCATCGTCACCGGCTGCGCAGCCCAGGTCGATCCGGAGATGTTCGGCAAGATGCCGGAAGTGAACCGGGTCATCGGCAATGATGACAAGCTCAAGGCTGAAACCTTCAAACCCGCCGACCTGCTGGGTGGCACCGAGAAGGTGCGCGTCAACGACATCATGAGCGTGACCGAGACCGCCGGTCATCTAGTGGAGGGCATGGAGGGACGGGCCCGGGCCTATGTCCAGGTCCAGAATGGATGCGACCATCGCTGCACCTTCTGCATCATCCCCTATGGCCGCGGCAATTCGCGCTCGGTCGGCGCTGGCGAGGTGGTCGATCAGATCAAGACTCTGGTCGATAGTGGCCACAGCGAGGTCGTGCTGACCGGGGTCGACCTGACCTCATGGGGCGAGGACCTGCCGGGCAAGCCGCCACTGGGGCGCCTGGTCCAGTCCATCCTCAAACATGTGCCGGATCTGCCCCGACTGCGCCTGTCCTCGATCGACGCCATCGAGATCGATGAGGCCCTGTTCGAGGCGGTCACCGGCGAGGCCCGCATCGCGCCCTACCTGCACCTGTCGCTGCAGGCCGGGGACGACATGATCCTCAAGCGCATGAAGCGGCGCCATCTGCGCGATGATGCGATCGCGCTGTGTGACCGTTTGAAATCGGCCCGGCCGGAGATCGCCTTCGGCGCCGACATGATTGCCGGTTTCCCGACCGAAACCGAAGCGATGTTCGAGAATTCAATCCGCCTGGTCGACGAGTGCCAGCTCGCCTATCTGCATGTCTTCCCCTATTCGCCGCGCCCCGGCACCCCGGCCGCACGCATGCCACAGCTCGAGCGCGCGGTGATCAAGGATCGCGCCAACCGGCTCCGCGCCAAGGCTGACGAGGCCTTGAACCGTCATCTGGACGGGATGATCGGGTTGGAGAAGGCCGCATTGGTTGAGAAACCGGGCTTTGCGCGCGCCGGAAATTTTGCCGGCATCCGTATCGCGGAAGCCGAGTTCCCGCGGGCCGGTGTGCTTGTCGATATCGCCATATCGGGGCATGACGGGCGTGAATTGCAGGGGGTCATCACCGGATGAGCGAGAAGAAGCCCGGTTTCTTCTCCCGGCTGGCACAGGGGCTCAAACGCTCCTCGTCCAAGCTGGGAGACAGCGTCAGCGCGATTTTCACCAAGCGAAAGCTCGATCGCGAGGCGTTGGAAGAGCTTGAAGATGTCCTGATCGCTGCCGATCTCGGCGCGACCGCGGCCAGGCAGGTCACCGAACGCCTGGCAAAGGACCGGTTCGACAAGGAAGTCTCCGACGAGGAGGTCCGCGAAGCCCTGGCGGAGGTGGTCGCGGAAACGCTGACGCCGCTTGAGCAGAGACTCGATCTGAGCGGCGCACGGCCACAGGTCGTGTTGTTCGTTGGCGTGAACGGGTCCGGAAAGACCACCACGCTGGGCAAGATTGCTGTCAAGCTGAAGCGTGACGGCCGCAATCCGATCCTGGCCGCCGGCGACACCTTCCGCGCCGCTGCGATCGAGCAGGTCTCGGTCTGGGGTGAGCGGGCCAACTCGCCGGTGATCAAGCGCGAAATCGGAGCCGATGCTGCCGGTCTCGCCTTCGACGCCATCGACCAAGCCGATCGCGACGGTCATGACGTGGTCCTGATCGACACCGCCGGTCGCCTGCAGAACAAGGCCGAGCTGATGGACGAGCTGCGCAAGGTGGTGCGGGTCATCAAGAAGCGCATGCCGGACGCGCCGCATCATGTTGTCCTCGTGCTGGACGGCACGGTCGGATCCAATGCCGTGTCGCAGGCCCAGGCCTTCCTGGAAGCTTCCGAAGTAACCGGCGTGGTGATGACCAAGCTGGACGGGACCGCCAAGGGCGGCGCCCTGGTCCAGGTCGCCGAGAAGTTCCAGCTGCCGATCCACTATATCGGCATTGGCGAAGGGGAAGAGGACCTGCAGCCCTTCTCGGCCCGCGACTTCTCCCGGGCCCTCGCGGGACTGGGCAGCTAGAGCTTGGACAACACGCTCGCCCTCGCAACCGTCGCCATGCTCGGCTCGGCGCTGGCGCACGCGATCATGACCCTGCTGACCAAGAAGGCGAGCGACAAGCTGGTTTTTCGTGGCCTGACCCAGGGCTATCTGGCGATTCTCATTCTGCCCTGGCTTTTGTTCCAGCCCCTCCCGCCCTGGGAAGTCTGGCGCTTCCTCCTGGCCGGCGCGGTGGTGATCTGGGCCTTCAACATGCTGTTGGTCGCGGCCTTCAACGAGGGCGAGATGAATCTCGCCTATCCGGTCATGCGCGGTGCGGCTCCTGCTCTGGCGGCACTGGCTGCATTCGTGTTTCTCGGCGAGACGGTTACGCTCGGACAGCTGGCCGGGCTAGGCGTTGCGACAGCGGCGCTGATCGGCTTTGCCTGGCCCGAACGTGACGGCAAACCCAAGCTGAAACTCATCCTGCTCGCCCTTGCCGCCGCCAGCATGACGGCCAGCTATACCGTTATCGACGCGGCCGGCGTGCGCACGTCCGGCCAGCTTTTCATCTATCTGGGCTGGTTCTTCGTCCTGTCCGGCGTGACCATCCTGCCCACCGCCATCCTCCGCCGTGGATCGGCCTTCCTGGCCATCGCCCGGCAGGAAACCCGCCCGGCCTTGATGTGCATGGGCTTCAACCTCGCCACCTATGGCCTGGCCCTCTACGCCTATGCCAACGCCCCGGTGGCGCCGATGGCGGCGCTGCGCGAATTGTCGATCGTCCTGGGGGCCCTGCTGGCGGCGCTGGTGCTGAAGGAACCCTTCGGTGCACGGCGCACAATGCTTGCAATCTGTCTCGCCACGGGGCTCGTATTGCTACAGGTCATGTAACCCGCAACCGAGGAGCCGCCCGTGGCCCAGACCCAGAAAACGTCCGAGCAAAGCTCGCGCCTCCTCATCGACGCTGGTCCGATCGGCGTCTGGATCGTGGTGTACAATCTGGCGCGCATGTTTGCCGGCGACCAGGCCATCTACATTGGCACAGGCGCCTACATGGTTGCTGCAACCATCGCCCTGGTGATGTCGATCCGGATCGAAAAACGCATTCCACCGATGCTGGTCTTCACCACGGTCATCGTGTTGTTCTTCGGGGCGCTGGGCATTTTCCTGCAGGATCCGATCTTCATCTACGCAAAGCCCACCATCATCAATCTCTTCCTGTCCTATCTGGTCCTGGTCAGCCTCGCGCTGGGTCACAATATCTGGAAGGTCTTCTTCGGGCATATCTTCGAACTGACCGACCGCGCCTGGACCCTTCTCGCCATCCGCTGGGCGCTCTGGTTCCAATTCCTCGCCGGCCTCAATGAAGTTATGTGGCGCCACATCACGGACAGTGTCGTGCCGCAAAGCGCGCGCTGGTTCGCCGGACTGGAACTGAGCGAGGCCTTCTGGTCGAATGCCAAGCTTGGCGTGATGGTATTGTCGGTCCTGTTCGCGGCATCACAGATGCCGCTGATCCTCAAGAATCAGCCGAAAACCCCTGCAGAACCCGAGGCCTGAAACCGACACTCCGTGTTCGGACATTTGTCATTCCCGCGTTATAAATCCGACCTAGGATGAATTCCCGAACAGCCGGGGGCGGTCATGGCGCAAGACAAACAAGACACCAAGGGTTTCCATCTTTCGGAGTCGCCCGGGCACCTGCTGCACCGGGCCCAGCAGTTTGCGGCCGAGCGCTTTGCCAAAGCCATGGCCGGAGCCAAGCTCACCCAGCGCCAATTTGCCGTCCTCCACGCGACCGCCGAGGAAGAAGGCCTGACCCAGACCCAGCTGGTCAAGTCGACCGGGATTGATCGCTCCACACTCGCCGAGCTGGTCGCCCGCATGGTCAAGAACGGCCTGCTCGAACGCGAAAAGCTGCCGGACGATGCCCGCGCGAATGCGGTCAAGCTGACCGACGACGGACGGGCGCTGCTCGAGGCGGCGACGCTCGGCGCAATGGAGGCTGACAAGGCGATCCTGTCGGCTCTGCCGAAAAACAAGCGCGCGAGTTTCCTGGAGACCCTGCGCCGGATAGCGGAGACGCTTGAGAAGGGCGAGGAGGCAGCCAAGCAGGCCAAGATCAAGGTCAAAGAGAAAAAGAAGAAGGCCAAAAAGAAGGCCAAGGAAAAAGCCAAGGCCAAGGCCAAGAAAGCCGCCCGAAAGTCGAAGAAGGTTTCGGCTGACGCGACGCCGAAAACCGGCACCTAGTCCCGCAGCGCACGATCCAGAGCCGGATAGATGACCTGCCGCAGGGCATCCGGGGTCAGCGGGCCGGGCCAGCGTGCCAGAATCTCGCCATTTGCGATGACAAGGGTCTCAGGCGCGCCTCCTATGCCGAGGGCTCGCACAGACTGGTTGTTGTCATCCTGCATGACGCCCACAAACGGGTCTCCCAGCACATCAAGAAACTGGTTGGCAGCTTCCGGCGTATCCCGCCAGTTCAGCCCGTAGATCGTGATACCCTCGCTTCGCAAGGCCATCAGCACCGGGTGCTCGGCATGGCAAGGCGCGCACCAGCTGCCCCAGACATTGAGCAACCAGACACCGTCCACCAAAGCGGCATCGAAGCTTTCGCGCCCCTCCAGCGGGGTCGTGGTGAGCGCCGGCATCGGGATTGGCACCGGAGCGCTGCGATTATCCCACAGCCGCCAACCAAGCGCCGCGACCAGTCCGATCAACGCCAACCATGCGGCAATCCGGACCGACTGCATCAAGCTTCATCCCGTTCCAGCCGACGCAAGGCTTCACGGGCCTGCCGCCGCTCGATGAGAGCGTGAGCGACCAGTCCGGCCAGGGCCAGGACAGACGCGGCCCAAGTCGGCCAGACGAAGGCAGCATAGCCGCCCATTTCCAGAAACTCGCTCATGACACAGCCTCTTCTCGCGCCCGGGCCGCTTGCTCACGCTGGCGCTGCAAGGTGCGCACGCGCCGCCGGATCGCCTGGCTGCGCAGACGGTAGAGCACCAGCCAGCCGGCAAAGCAGGTATAGGCCAGGATCATGATCAGGAGCGGCCAGAGCTGGCTGGCATGAATGGTTGGTCCATCAAGGCGGATGATCGAGGCGGGCTGGTGAAGGCTCGACCACCAGTCGACCGAAAATTTCACGATGACCAGATTAACGATCCCCGCCATTGCCAGGACAGCACCGGTGCGCGCGGCCTGCTGGGTATCCTCGAGCGCCGCCCGCAGCGCCATATAGCCAAGATAGACCAGCAACAGCACGAGCACCGAGGTCATCCGTGCATCCCATTCCCACCAGGTGCCCCACATCGGCTTGCCCCAAAGCGAGCCGGTGAACAGGGCGAGCACCGTGAACACCGCGCCGATCGGCGCGATGATCTCGGCTGCCGTGTCGGCCAACGCGTGGCGCCAGACGAAATAGACAAAACTGGCCACCGCCAGCGCCGCATAGAGCGCCATTGCCATATAGGCCGCCGGCACATGCACATACATGATCCGGATCGTCTCGCCCTGCTGGTAGTCCGGCGGTGAGCCGAACAAGGCCAGCCAGACACCAACGGCCAGCAACAGCACAGACAGGAACCCGAGCACCGGGATCAGGGCCCGGGCGAGCTGGTCGAAGCGTTGCGGGTTGGAGAAGTAGGACAGCATGTCAGCTCACTTACTGTGCCGCTGCCTTGCGGGCAACTGCGACCGATTTTCCGTCAGCCCAACCGGCTCCGCAAGGCCGCAACAATCCCGAATGGTGCCAGCGCAGTTGTTCCGAGCGAGACGGCAATCGTCAGCAGCAGGTTGGCGAGCGCCCGCTCATCGCCTGCAAGGGCCGACCGACCCGCGCCGGCGGCGAAAATCAGGACCGGTACCATCATTGGCGTCGCGATCAGTGCGATTAACAAGCCGCTGCGCCGGACACCCGCCGCCAGAGCACCGGCGAAGCCGGCGATCAGGGACAGGGCCGGAATGGCGGCCAGCAAGGCCAGGGCTCCCACGCAGGCAGGAAGCACCGGAACGCCATACATCATGGCGCCCAGCAGACCGATCACAGGCAGGGGCCACAGCGTGGCCAGGGCATGCCCGAGGACCTTGGCCAGCACAAGCCATGGCAGCGACAGGCCACTCAACAGATAGAGCTCGGCGGTGCCGTCAGCATGGTCGTCGCCAAACAGGCGGTCGGCTGATTGCAGGACTGACAGCAATGCGGCGAAACCCATAATGCCCGGTCCCACTGCAACCAGCAGGTCAGCGGCCGGACCGATGGCCAGCGGTGCCAGCGTGATCGCGCCGAGGAAAAAAGCAGCCGGTCCGGCCGGACCGCCGCCGCCCGCCCAGGCCAGTCCGGCTTCGCGCGAGAAAATGGCTCCAAAAGCGCTCATCGGTGCGCCCCGAGGTCGATTCGTTTGGCGTCCGGCCAATCCAGGGACTGATGCGTCGCTGCGATCAAACTTCCGCCGCGTGAACGATGCCAGTCCACAAGCGCTGCCAGACGCGCACGTCCACCGCCATCGAGCGGACCGGCGGGCTCGTCGAGCAACCAGATCGGCCGGTTGGCCAGCGCAACCCTGACCAGCGCACAACGGCGCTGTTGGCCCCGCGACAGGCGGCTGGCCGGTCGGTCGATCAGGCTCTCAATGGCCATCGCGCGCATCAAGGGCAGGATAGGATCGCGGCCCTGATCATTCATCTTCGCCCAGAAGCGCAAACTCTGTCTCGGCGTCTCGACAGGTTTGAGGCCGTCCGCATGACCCAACCACGCAACAAGCTCGGCAGCATTGTCAGCCTTTGGGCCCTCACCGAAGACAACACGCCCCGCATCAGGGCGGACGAATCCGGCGATCGCGCGCAGCAGGGTTGTCTTGCCGGTCCCGTTGGGCCCGCTCATCAGCACCGCCTCGCCCGGGGCCAGATCGAGGCTGAAATCGCGGACCAGCGTGATGTCGCCGCGGCTCAGCGACAGACCGGAAACCTGGAGCCTCTCAGGCTGCAGATCGGGCAGATCGGGGAATTTCGCGGTCATGGTCGGCATCACTTTGCATGTCGCCTGACAGCACCCCATCCGTCAACGCGCGCAACGCCGCATTGCAGCAAACCGAATGTCCGGCTAAAACCCGCCAAAACATGTGGCCGTAAACTGCGGCCGACCTCCCCACCGGGTATTTCACCCCTGACCCCATGAGGACGACCCATATGGCCTCTCTCGACAGTTTTTCCTGTAAACGCACCCTCACCGCAGCCGGTGAGACCTATGCCTATTTTGACCTGAAGGTCGCCGAGGCGAACGGGTTGGCCGGGGTGTCCCGCCTGCCGGGCTCGCTGAAAGTGCTTCTGGAAAACCTGTTGCGCTTTGAAGACGGCAAGACCGTCACCAAGGCCGATATCGAGGCGATGGCCGAATGGCTGACGACCCGCAAGTCGACCCATGAGATCGCCTACCGCCCGGCCCGCGTGGTCATGCAGGACTTCACCGGCGTGCCCGCCGTGGTCGACCTCGCCGCCATGCGCGACGCCGCGACCAAGCTTGGCGCCGACCCGGACCGCATCAACCCGCAAGTCCCCGTCGACCTCGTGATCGACCATTCGGTCATGGTCGACAATTTCGGTCAGGCCAACAGCTTCGCCAAGAATGTCGAGCGCGAGTATGAGCGCAATGGCGAGCGCTACAAATTCCTCAAATGGGGCGCCAAGGCGTTTGACAATTTCCGCGTCGTCCCGCCGGGCACCGGCATCATCCACCAGGTCAATCTGGAAAACCTCGCCCAGGCCGTCTGGACCAAGGACGAAAACGGCGAAACCATCGCCTATCCGGACACCTGCGTCGGCACCGACAGCCACACCACCATGATCAACGGCCTCGCCGTTCTCGGTTGGGGTGTTGGTGGGATCGAGGCCGAAGCCGCCATGCTCGGCCAGCCTGTCTCCATGCTGATCCCGGAAGTCATCGGCTTTGAACTGACCGGCAAGCTGCCGGAAGGCGCCACCGCCACCGACCTGGTGCTGAAAGTCGTCGAAATGCTCCGCCAGAAAGGCGTGGTCGGCAAATTCGTCGAATTCTACGGCACCGGCCTTGATCACCTGTCGCTGGAAGATGAAGCCACAATCGCCAACATGGCGCCGGAATACGGCGCGACCTGCGGCTTCTTCCCGGTCGACAACGAGACGCTCGCCTATCTCAAGGCCACTGGCCGCGATGACAAGCGCGTCGCGCTCGTGGAAGCCTACTCCAAGGCACAAGGCATGTTCCGCCCGGAATACGACGCTGACCCGGTCTTCACCGACACGCTGCGCCTGGACATGTCGGAAGTCGTGCCAGCCGTCTCCGGCCCGAAACGCCCGCAGGACTGGATCGAGCTGTCCAATGCCTCCGCCGGCTTTGCCCGCATCATGGAAAGCGAGTACGGCAAGGGCGACGAGCTGGACAAGTCGGCCCCGGTCGAGGGCGAGGACTATGCCTTCACCAACGGCAATGTGGCGATCGCGGCGATTACCTCATGCACCAATACGTCGAACCCGTCGGTCATGCTCGGCGCAGGTCTCCTCGCCCGCAACGCCGTGGCCAAGGGGCTGAAGACCAAGCCGTGGGTCAAGACCTCGCTGGCCCCGGGTTCGCAGGTCGTCACCGACTACCTGCTGCGCGCCGGCCTCAATGACGACCTTGACGCGCTCGGCTTCGATCTCGTCGGCTATGGCTGCACCACCTGTATCGGCAATTCCGGCCCGCTGCCGCCAGCGATCTCCAAGACCATCAACGAGAATGATCTCGTGGCGACGTCCGTTCTCTCGGGCAACCGCAATTTCGAAGGCCGGATCTCGCCGGACGTGCGCGCCAACTATCTGGCCTCACCGCCGCTGGTTGTCGCCTACGCCCTGGCCGGATCGATGAAGGTCAATCTGGTCACCGACCCGCTGGGCCAGGACCAGGACGGCAATGACGTCTATCTCAAGGACATCTGGCCGACCTCCGCCGAGATCGCCGAAGTCGTTCGCACCTCGGTGACCCCGGACATGTTCGCCAAACGCTATGCCAACGTGTTCAAGGGCGATGACGCCTGGGGCGGCATCGAAGTTTCCGGCGGGCTGACCTACGCCTGGGACCACACCTCGACCTATGTGCAGAACCCGCCTTACTTCGAAGGCATGACGATGGATCCGGAAAGCCCGGGCGATGTCGTCAATGCCAAGATCATGGGCCTGTTTGGCGACTCGATCACCACCGACCACATCTCGCCGGCCGGTTCGATCAAGGCCGACAGCCCGGCCGGTCGTTACCTGCAGGAACGCCAAGTGCCGGTGCTGGAGTTCAACTCCTACGGCTCGCGCCGCGGCAATCACGAAGTGATGATGCGCGGGACGTTCGCCAATATCCGCATCAAGAACAAGATGCTGGATGGCGTCGAGGGCGGTTACACGCTGAAGGACGGCAAGCAGGTCGACATCTTTGACGCCTGCATGGAACACCAGGCCAACGGTACGCCGCTGGTCGTGTTCGGCGGCAAGGAATATGGCACCGGGTCGTCGCGTGACTGGGCTGCCAAGGGCACCCGCCTGCTGGGCGTCAAAGCCGTGATCGCCGAGAGCTTCGAGCGTATCCACCGCTCCAATCTGATCGGAATGGGCGTGCTGCCGCTGCAGTTCGAAGACGGTGCCAGCTGGGAAGCGCTGGGTATGACCGGCGACGAAACCGTGACCATTCTGGGGATCGAGGCCCTTGAGCCGCGAGCCGTGATGACGGTGTCGATCACCTTCCCGGACGGTACCGTGAAAACGGCCCCGGCCCGCGCCCGGATCGATACCGAGAACGAGCTGGAATACTTCCGCCACGGCGGCATCCTGCACTACGTGCTGCGCAATCTCGCAGCGTCGTAAGACTGCGGCCATCAAGCTCCCGTCCGCGTCACGTCCATTTGATTGGATGATGCGGGCGGGCATGCTTATCTAAGCGCATGAAATGGCTGTCCGCCCTCTTCCTGTCCGTCCTCGGATGGGCCTGCCTCCCGGCTGCGCACGCGATTGACGAGCCCGGCACGGAGGACGAGCGCCCTGTCCTGGTCGAGCTTTTCACGAGCCAAGGATGTGGACTGTGCCCAGAAGCGAACCGCTATCTCGGTGAGCTCGACCAGCGCGACAATGTCTTCGTACTCGCCTACGCAGTGTCCTATTGGGACATGTATGGCTGGACCGACACCTATGCCCGTCCGGAATACGTCCAGCGCCAACGCACCTATCTGCCCCGACTGGACGTTCCCCGGCTCTACACACCCCATTTCGTGGTCGATGGTGTGACCGATGCCCCCGGTTGGGAGCAGGATGCGGTCGCCAATGCCGTCGAGGCCCGCCTGACCGCGATGCCCGGAAGTCCGGTGATCACTGTGGCAGACGGCCCTTTCGGATCATTTCGCGTCAGCCTCGACGGCGAAGCGCCCGAAGAGGAACTGGATGTCTGGCTCGTCGCCTACGCGCCCGGCTGGGCTTCCGTCTCAGTCCTGTCCGGCGAGAATGAGGGCCTAGACATGCTTCACTATAACATGGTGAAGAGTCTGACTTATTTAGGAAATTGGTCGGGCGGCCCGACCACCTTCACAGGTGAGAGCTTTCGGCGGTATGGCACCGTCGCCATCGTGCAAGGCGCCAATGGCGGCCCCGTATACGGGTATGCGCGTGTCGCGCCCAGCAATGGTTCTGACCGCTAACGCGGTGCGCGCTTGGCGAGAATGCGTTGCAAGGTGCGACGGTGCATGTTCAGGCGGCGGGCTGTTTCGGAGACATTGTGATCACACAGCTCAAACACACGCTGAATGTGCTCCCAGCGCACCCGATCAGCTGACATCGGATTCTCCGGCGGTTCCGGCTTGTCTTCCGGATGGGCCAGGAGAGCTTTGATGATGTCATCGGCGTCAGCCGGCTTGGACAGATAGTCGACGGCGCCCGCCTTCACGGCCGCAACCGCGGTGGCGATATTGCCATACCCTGTAAGCATCACAACGCGGCAATCCGCTCGCGAAGCATGCAGTGCCTTCACGACATCCAGGCCGTCACCATCCTGCAGGCGCAGGTCCAGCACCGCGAAAGCCGGCGGATTGGATCGCGCCACTTCCTTGGCTTCATCAACGCTTGCCACGGCAGACACAATGAAGCCGCGACCGGTCATGGCCCGGCCGAGCCGGGTGCGGAAAGGCGCGTCATCGTCCAGGATGAGAAGAGACTTGTCGTCGGGAAGTTCGTATTCGATCTCGCTCACGCGTCGGTCCTCGCAAAATCCGATGGTGATTCACTGTCTAGCCCACCGCGTGCTGCGCCTCCACCCGTTTACGCGGCCAGCGGATCGAGACGATGGCGCCGCCCGGTGCGGGCGCATTGTCGAAACGCACCACACCGCCGCTCTTCTCGATCATTGTCTTGGCGATGAAGACCCCGAGACCAAGCCCCCCCTGGCCGGGAGTTCCTGACCGGGTCGTGACATAGGGTTCGCCAATTTTTGACAGGATGTCGGACGAAAAACCCGGTCCGTCATCCATAACCCGCACATAGATGTTGGTCCGGTCCCACCGGCCTTCGACGACAACGCGGGAGACGGCGAAATCGACCGAGTTTTCAATGAAATTGCCGATCCCGTAGAGGAGTTCCGGGATCCGCCTCAAGACCGGTGGCTCGTCGTCGGTGCCCGCGCCCAGCTGGACACTCACGACAGGCCCGAGGCCCTGAAGTGGTGCGCTCGCCTCTTCCAGTGCGGCGAGCAGTTCGATGCGGTCATGGCGGGCATCGGAAGCTTCCTGCACTTCACCGAGGCGCTTCAGGATGTCGCGGCAACGACGGGCCTGGGTGACCAGAAGCTCCGCATCTTCTCCAAGCGGCGTGCCCGCCTCGATCTCGCGAAGCATTTCCTTGGCCGTCAACTGGATTGTGGCCAGTGGCGTGCCGAGCTCATGGGCCGCGGCCGCCGCCAGGGCACCGAGCGCTGACAACCTCTGTTCCCTGGACAATACGCTCTGGGTTGCTGCGAGCGCCGTCGCCATCCGCTTGCCCTCATGGCTGACCCGCCACGAGTAGACCGCGGTGAAAGCCACAGCGATGAAGATCGCCGCCCACAGGCCAAAGACGTACATGCCGGGAAGATCCAGCGTCTCTCCGTCATACCAGGGGAGCGGCATGCTCCACACCCACATGGCGCCAGTGCCTGTGAAAGCGATGGCCGCCACACCGCTGGACCACCTTGGCGGCAGGGCGGCAACGGCAATGATGATCGGCGCGGCCAGCATCACGACAAAGGGGTTTTGCAACCCACCTGTCAGCATCAGCAAGGCGCACATCTGCAGGACATCATAACCAAGCTGCCCGAACGCCTCCCAGTCACGGGCAAATTTCTGTGGCGGAACAGCCAGTGTGAGCCAGGTATTGACCAGGGCACTGAGCAGGATGATGCCCAGGCACAGGCCGACAGGCAGCTCGAAGCCGGCAAGAAAATGGACCGTCAGGATGGTTATTGTCTGACCACCGACCGCGAGCCAGCGCAGCATGACCAGCGTTCTCAGACGCAACCTGCCAAAAACGGGCGTCAGATGAGCGTTGGCGCCATACGGGTCCCAATCATTCTCAATCGTCATGGCAAACCTCCCGCAAGCGTGACCGCGTGCCGCGATGGACAGGCGACAGGCTTGGCCCTACCTTCGCAGCCGCAGCAAACCCATGTGTTTGGACTAACATGCTTCGTCCGCGCGCGGATAGATCGCGCCGGAGTTCCCAGGAGTGACAATGCCGCGCCCATTGCTCTGGCTTCTCATCGCCGCACCAACCGTGCTGCTGATCGCCTTTTTCTCGCAGTTCCTGATGAATGACGACTCGCAACAGGTGCGACGTGGAGCTGTCCGCACGAGTGGCGAAGCACAGATTGGCGGGCCGTTTGAACTGGTTGACCAGACCGGCGCCACCGTCACCCAAGAGACCTATTCGGGCAAGCTCATGCTGATCTATTTCGGCTATACTTATTGCCCCGATGCCTGCCCGTTCTCGCTGCAGATCATGGCCGCCGCAATGGACCGGCTGACCGCCAGTGAACGCGCCCGCATCCAGCCGATCCTGATCAGTTTCGACCCCGAGCGCGACACCGTCGAGCAAATGGCCCGCTATGTCAGCTCCCCTGCCTTTCCGGAGGGCCTTGTCGGCCTGACCGGCACGGAAGAACAGATTTCAGCCGCCGCCCGGGCGTACCGCGTCGTCTATCAACGCGCCGAGGACGCTGGCAGCGGCGATTATCTGATGGACCATTCCTCCTTCATCTACCTGATGGATGCGGACGGCGTATTCGTGGACGTCTTCCCGCCGGGGGTTGATCCGGTAGATGTCGCGGCCCGCCTGCAAGACTTCCTTGAGGAAAACCCCGGATAGTCATCCGGAACAGCGGTTGCGTCTGGCGCCATCGCGAGGAGAGCACATGCTTTACAGCGTTTATGAGTTCAACCGGATGGCGATGACTCCATGGCGAGCCGCTGCCAACGCCACGCGCCAGATGATGCGCTCGCCGATGAATCCGATGGGAGACACCATGGCCGGCCGCACGATGGCGGCGGCTGCAGAATTGTTCGAGTCCGTCACCCGGCGTTACGCCAAACCGGAGTGGATGATTGACCAGATCGAGATCAATGGCGCGCAGGTCGGCGTCAGCGAACAGACCATCTGGACCAAACCCTGGTGCTCGCTTCTCCATTTCGAGCGCGACCAGGACGCGCTGATCGCAGCACGCGGCGAAACTTCTGACAGGAAAGTCCTGTTTGTCGCGCCTATGTCCGGTCACTACGCGACGCTGCTGCGCGGCACTGTCGAGGCGTTTCTGCCGGACAGTGAAGTCTATATCACCGACTGGCATGACGCGCGCTCGGTGCCCGTCACCGAAGGCCGGTTCAATCTCGACGACTTCACGAGCTATATCCGCGAGATGATCACCCTTCTCGGGCCCGATCTGCATGTGGTGGCCGTATGTCAGCCCGGCCCGCCAACCCTCGCTGCGATTGCAATGATGGCCGAGGATGACGACCCGAACAGACCGGCCTCGATGACGTTCATGGGATCTCCGATCGACACCCGGCTGTCGCCGACTGTTCCCAACAAGCTGGCCGAAGAAAAGCCGTTCGACTGGTTTGCCAGCAATCTGATCCATACGGTCCCGGCTCCAAATCCGGGTGCTTTCCGCCGCGTCTACCCGGGCTTCCTTCAATTGGCCGGTTTCATGAACATGAATCTGGACCGGCATGTCGATGCGCACTGGAATTTCTATACCCATCTGGTCGACGGCGATGGCGACAGTGCCGAGAAGCACCGAACCTTCTACGATGAATATCTCGCCGTCATGGATCTGTCCGAAGAGTTTTACCTGCAAACGATCACCGACGTGTTCCAGGAGCACAAGCTGGCACGCGGGCAACAGACTCATGGTGACCGGATTGTCGACCCGTCAGCCATCAAGGACATCGCCCTTCTGACCGTCGAGGGTGAGAATGACGACATTTCAGGGATTGGTCAGACCCAGGCCGCCCACACCCTGTGTGGCAATCTGCCCGAAGCGCTCCAACAGGACTGGGTCCAGCCCTCGGTCGGCCATTACGGCGTCTTCAACGGACGCCGTTTCCGCGAGGAGATCGCGCCCCGGATGAAAACGTTCATGGATGAGACCGGCAAGGCAGCACTCGAAATCCGCTAGCTTCCCTTACCCACCCTGACAACAAAAAAGGCGCCGCCCGGGATGGGCGGCGCCTTTCTGTTTGTGCTGCGCGCCGGATCAGGGCGCTTCGGAAGTGATGGTCAATCCGAGTGAGTTGTAGTCGAACGCACCAGCTTCGATATCGACCAGCATGTCACCAATGCTCAGTGGTGCAGGCGGGGTCATGTCGACCGTCAGGCTGCCACCCTGGTTGATGAAGTTGGTCAGGGCTGTCGACAGTTGAGCCAGAACAGGGCGAGGAACTTCCGGCGGGGCTGCCATCAAGCTCATACCGAGCATCGCGCCGGCCTGGACACGCAGCTCTTCCTTGCTCACGCCCTGGGTCGCAGCCCCGGCTTCCAGTGCCCGGTCGAGGATCGACAGGTCAACCAGTCGCATCGAGATATTGTTGATGAGCAACGGAGCCATCATCTGCGCCATCGCGTCCAGCTGCGCATCCTCATCGGATTCGTCGAGGGCTCCCAGCGTTGCCATAGTATCCGGCAAGCTCTCCAAGTATGCATCATAGCCGGAGACATCCTGGCCCATTTCGATGCGCAGGCCGTCCGTCAACTCGATATAATTGTCGCCGGTCGTGTAAGCGCGGCCGGTGTCCTCGTCATAAATCGAGTTCGCCGCCATGCGCAGTTCGAGCTGCTCATAGCCGAGCATGCCAAGACCCATCGCCAGCTGTGCGCCAGCCGGCTTCGACGGATCGGGAATCAACATCGCCGATCCAAGCTCCGCCGTGCTGGTGATGCGCGAACCATAACGCTCCATCGCCGCCGTGAAGTGGTCCATCGAGAAGTGAACACCCGACGCTTCGACAAGAATGTCCCGAATGGCAAAACTGTCATAGACGTCAAGCGGCGACAGGAATGCACTCTGGTAATAGGCCTGCGCGATGGAACTGTCATCGGCTCCGGCCGCGGCGGCGTCCATCATGTCGGCATAGGCCTCTGTCTGGAAACCAACCAGAGAAACCTCGCCCATGTTCACCGTAATTTCGTCGCCACTTTCATCGACGCCGGAGAACCCGAAGCCCAGCATGGCCATGCGGCCAAGTTCGACGCGGGTGTAGTTCTCGATCACCAGGCGGGCTAGGCCGAATTCGAACGGGCCCGATTCATCGGCGCCGGCTCCTGTCAGCCCATCGATGCTGAAGCCCTCGAACTCATAGGTATTCCACGCCGGCTCATAGTCTTCATCGGTCTCACCGGCGACAGCCCGGCCAAAGTCTGTTGTCAGCGCGTCATTGGGGCCCTCCAGACTGATCCGGTCCAGGCGCACGACGGTCCCGTCCTCGTCATCGGTTCCTGAAATGCCTTCCAGAGCCAAGGCGTCAAACAGGACTTCACCATTGGAATCGAGGCGAAGCGACTCGAAGACCATGCGGTCAGCATGAACTTCATCGCTTGAGTCGAGATCATCGTCGTTGAAGTCGGAGAACGTCACATCATTGAGCGTGTAGCGGCCATTGCGGTAGTCGGCGCTCTCGAAACTGATGGACTCATGTGAGCCATCGAGGCCCATCCGGGCCATGGCGGCTTCCGCTGCGGCACGGCTTTGCGCCTCCACGCTGCCAGCCGGCAACATGTAGACAGCGACACTCGCAGCAGCTGCGGCGGTAAGCAGATTGTATCTCATTATGACCCCCTTTTGGATCGGTGTTTTCAATTCCCTCAACGGAGAGTTTAACACCGCAATTGCGACACGTCGCTGAAACCTGCCGCTGTTTTGGGGGGATTCCGTGTCAGTCGCGTCCCCCCAGACCCGACAGGAACGCGCCGATCGGGTCCTCTGGCTCGCTTTCCGGTTCCGGTGCGACGGGGATTGAAGTGGTCGCGCCGTCGGATCCGTCGCGGGGGAGTTGCGCGATCCGGGCTGCGACCGGGTCGACCCTAGCCTGAAGTCCGCTTCGGGGCGCAGTGGACAGATAGGCCTGGAACACCCGGGCCGGTGGTCCGCCACCGGTCGCCCGATCAGTTGGCGAGTTATCGTCGTTTCCGGTCCAGACAACGGTCACCAATTGTCCATCGAACCCGGCGAACCAGGCATCTCGAAAATCGTTCGTGGTGCCGGTCTTGCCTCCGACTGTCAGGCCGGAGACCGCCGCGCGGCGCCCTGTGCCCTGCCGCACATTGCTGACCAACAGCTCGCGCATCCGTGCGCCGGTCCGTGCGTCCAGCACAAGATCCGCTTGGCCGGCAGGCGCCGCGAACACCAGCTCGCCCGAGGACGTTTCAATCCGATCGATGCCGTAGGCTTGAGCCCGGACACCACCATTGGCGAACGGCGTATAAGCCGAGGCAAGCTCGATGGGCGTGACCTCAAACACCCCCAAGGCCAATGACCGGTCAACACGCATCGGGCTTTCGATCCCCAGTCGGCGCGCCAGGCGGGCAACATGGCCACGACCGGTCTCTTCGGCGATCTGTACGGCGATAGAGTTGGAAGACCGGGTGAAGCCCTCACGCAGGCTCATTTCCCCGCGATATTCGTCATTATAGTTCTGCGGCGCCCAGTCCCCGATACGTACTGGCGCGTCATTGCGTCGGTCGTCCGGAGACAGGCCGGCTTCAAATGCCGAGGCATAGACGAAGGGCTTGAACGCCGAGCCAGGTTGGCGCTGAGCCAGAACCGCACGATTGAACTGCGAGCGCGAGTAGGACCGTCCACCAACCATGGCCCGTACCGCGCCGTCATACGCAAGCGACACGAGAGCCCCTTCACCGGCCCCGGAGGCAAGTTCGGGATTATCGAGAATTTGGCTGATGGCAGCTTCCGCGGCGCGCTGGGCGTCGACATCAAGGGTCGTGTGAACCACGAGGTCGCCGTGATCCAGACCGGCGATCCCGCGAACCTGTTCGGCGGCCCAATCGATGAAATACTGCGCGCCCTGGCTGGAAGCACCGCGCGACACGCGAATTGGTGTACGGGCGGCCTCGATCCGCTCGGCCTCGGTAATTCGGCCGGTTTGCGCCATCAGGTCCAGAACCACCGTCGCTCGGGCTGCGGCACGCTGGGCATCATTGACCGGACTATAGCGGGACGGGGCCTTCAGCAATCCGGCCAGCAGCGCCGCCTCTCCCAGTCCCAGATCGCTCGCCGACCGTGAGAAATACCGCAACGATGCCGCTTCAACCCCGTAGGCACCTCCACCAAAATAGACCCGGTTTAGATAGAGTTCGAGGATCTCATCCTTGCTGAACCGGCTCTCCAGCCAGAAGGCCAGCATCATCTCCTGCACTTTTCGGCGCAAGGTTCGCTCCGGTGACAGGAACAGGTTCTTGGCGAGCTGCTGGGTCAGCGTGGACCCGCCCTGGACCACCCGGCCGGCGCGCAGATTGGCCACCATGGCACGCCCGAGACCGATCACGTCGATACCCGGATGACTGTAGAATCGTCGATCCTCGACTGCGAGCACAGCATCAACCAGATAGGACGGCAGATTGTCGATTGTGACCTCATGGCCATGCGCTGAACCCCGGCGGGCGATCAGGGCGCCATCCTGGTCCAGGAAGGTGATTGTCGCGGTGCGCTCGATCGCCTGGAGCCCGCTGGTATCAGGCAGGTCGCGGGCGATCGACACAAGCCAACCGGCAACGACCAGAGAGCCAATGATGAACAGGCAAGCAAGCGTCCGAAACCAGGGGAAGCCGCTGGCAGCCGGCTTGCGCCGCTTGGCTCGCCGCCCTCGGTGCGACGGTGCCGCCGAACGGGCGCGCTGCGCCGCCTGTGATTTTTCGGGCCGGCGGGCCATGCTCGATCCTTGTCGCAAAATCGGGGAGTCCATCTGCGCCTGGCAGGGTTAATTCCCCATGAAGGCACGCCCCTAAAGGCTTGCGCTTGGACAAGCCTGACTGCACGATATGGCCGAAGAGGGGCCCCATCATGTCAGTCAAGCGTTCACTTCTTGTCCTTGCCGTGCTTCTGGGCGCGGCCAGTCTTTCAGGCTGCATCGCGATCTATGAAGGCACCGACTCAGTCTGCCCGCACGGCGACCCCAATGCCGACAACTGGCCCTATTGCGGAGGCGCGCCTCCCGGCGGTGCGCAGCCCTACGAGGACTGATCCTCGCCGGAACCTGTCGAGGTCTTCGCATCCGGCGGGGCAAATCCGATAAGGATTGTCCCGGGTTGAGCAGGAGGCTCGCGCCCGGTCCCCAACAAATGGAATGTCCCATTTGGCAATCGGGCGATCACGAGATCAGGTCCATCCCCGACTTCTTCCAGATAGGTTGCGAGCGGATAGGTCTCCGACAATTTGGTATTGCGGAAGCGCCAGCCCTGCCACCAGTCACGCGCGAGACTGTCATAGCCGCGCCCTCGCCGGATCAATGTCCGGCCTCGCGCGGTATAGGCAATGGCGCGGGGATCGTCCTCGACCTTATCGGCATCGACAGGGCCATCAAAACCGGACAACTGGAAGACCCGGCTTCGACCCAGCTCCGGTCCGTACTCGATACAGACCAGCGCATTGTAGGCATCATTGGGCGACGCAGCGAGCAGCGCCGAAAACCGGGCGATTTCCAACTGCCAGTCGGCGGCCTCGGACAAGACTTCGCCGTAATGGATTTCGTGGCCCGCCAGACGCGCAGCCCGAAGGCGGCGCCAGCTGGTGTCGGCGATTGTAACGGGTATTTCGGCTTTTTTCAGGGCATCCGCAAACCCGAGACTCCACGGGTTCGCGCCAACAATCAGCAACCGCTCCGGCCCGCTCTGCGACAGCCCCAGCAATCGCGCCAGCGGGGCGACAGCAAAACCACAGCCAAACACGCTGATGAAAATTGTGGCGAAGACCAACGGCGCAAGGATCGCGGCATCGTCGCGCCCGACCTCGATCAGGCTTGCCGCAAGATGCCCGGCGGCAGCCGCCGCAACGACCCCGCGCGGTCCGACGATGCCGACAAATGCCGTCTCCTTCAGGTTTAACCCTGAACCCATTGTCGCCAGGGCTACGGTGACTGGCCTGACCAGCAGGATGAACACACCCACGAACGCCAGATGCCATCCGTTCAGGGCAAGCAGGTCAGACGGAGCAAGATCAGCTGCCAGGACCACGAAGACGCTGGCCACGAGGATCGATGCGATCCCTTCCTTGAACCGGCGCATTTCCTCGATCGACGCGAGGCGGGAATTGGCAACAACGAGACCAAACAGGGTGACCGCAACCAGGCCTGTTTCGTTGGCGAGGGCGTCTGCGACGGAAAAACATACGAGAACCGCCGCCAATACCAATGGCGCCTTCATTGGCTCGGGTACCCAGCCTCTCCGGAACGCACGCGAAAGGCCAGCTCCGAACCCGAATCCCAGAACGCCGCCGATTACCGCACCCAGCGCCAGAGCCATGCCGGCCTGCACCCAGTCCTGGCCAAGGGCCGTCTGACGGATCGCTTCGAACACCAGGACAGCCGAGAGCGCTCCGATCGGGTCGTTGACGATGCCTTCCCATTTGAGCACCGAAGCGATGCGGGACGGCAGCTTGGCCTGACGCAGGAGCGGCAGGACCACCGTGGGACCGGTCGTGGTCAGCAGGGCGCCAATCATGGCGGACAGGTCCCAGGCAAGGCCGGCCACATAATGCAGTGCCAGGACGGCGCCGGCCCAACCGAGAGGAAAACCGAGCAGGACCATCCGCCGGACCGGGCCTGACGCGTCACGCAGTTCGCGGAAATTGAGGGTGATGCCACCCTCGAACAGGATGACGGCCACGGCCAATGCGATCATCGGGCGAAGATAGTCCCCGAAGGCCGCTGTCGGATGCACGAGGGGAGCGCCAGCAACAACGGACCATATCGGACCGAGAATGAGGCCCGCCCCCATCATGAGAACAATCGACGGCCAGCGCAGGCGCCAAGCCAACCACTGGGCGGCAACACCTGAACCGGCGATGAGTGCGATGGTCAGGGTGAGGTCAGGTCCGGTGTCTATCATGGGGTGGTGTTAGCGCGTTTCGTTCTGCTCGTCGCCCCGCAGGCGACATGGCCTGGGAGGCTCCAATGGACGCATATCCGCCCGAAGCCCAACTAATCATCGTTTCCTTTTTGACCGCGGTCGGCATAGCCGGTCCACTTGCCCTTTTGGGCCCACCCAATTTCTTCGCGGCGGCGCGCTGGGTGGCCGCGTTGGTCGTTCGGCGAAGACTCACCACATTGACGATCGGCAGCCTGATCGGCGGTAGCGGCTTTTTGGGAAGCAGCGCATTCGGACAGCTCGCGGGAACCGGTATCTGATTTGCCGCGAGGCCGCAGATCGGAATCAACCAAAACGTGCGGTAATAATTTATTCACGACGAATTATGGTTTCCACAGATTCAGGTAACTATTCCTGCGGATTGTTTAGACAGGCACAACACTGTCTGCAGGATTGGATACCTCAATGGCGGAATGCGCGCTTGACCACCAGGCCTCCACACCGGAGCGGCGTTCGACTCACCGGATTGCCTTGCGTCTGCCCGGCACCTTTGGAACGCATTCAACTTCGGCTACCGCTTGCCTGATCCTGGACATCGCGCCGGGCGGAATGCGGGCTGCAGCCTCACACCCGCCCGAGTCCGGCGCCCTGGTTTCGCTCAGCGTACCGGCGCTCGGCACCTTCCAGGGCACCACGGTCTGGTCGAATGACGGCCAGTTCGCGGTTCAGTTTGTCGGACGCAGCCAGCCTCGCGAACTGGCCAAGACGCTCGCAATGCGGAGTGCGCGGGCCCGACTTGCAGTAGCAGGCGGCGTCACCGCAGACGAAGCCGAGGCCGTCGTCCGCTGCGAGGACGGAACAGTCATCGCCGCCCGTCTGATCCGGATGTCGGTGGACGGAGCCTGTTTCGAGACCGAACGGGCACCTCTCGACGGTGAATCGATCGAAATCGGCGACATGCCCTGTACGGTTATCAAGTCAAAAGGCGGCCAGTTCGCCGTTCGATTCCTGTTACAGGGCCCGTCCGAAGGTACGGCCTAGTCCTGTTCGGCGTGAATAAGTTCAAAGCCGATCGACCGCCCGCCATAATCACCGTTTTCATACAGGTCGGCCTGATCGTTGAACCAGGCCACCAAATGGGCATGTAGCCGGTCATAGACATCCCGCAAGGGCGCTTCTCCGAGGGGCAGATCCAGGTCGAACACCGGACCATTGGCAATTGCCATTTCGACATGCTGGCCCTTTTTTGCGCAGGTCAGCACAAGTCGCGTCCAGTCGCCGGTGCGGGACACCTTCACCGCCAGGCCGAACGCGATTGCGCCGAGCGGCAGGAAGCCTGTTCCGGACACCGAGAATGCACCTGACCTGTACGGCCGGGGAGACCATGCGCCCTGCGGCGGGACGAGATGAACGCAAACCTCGCCCTTGGCACCGAGAAAACGACAGAAGCCCGTCGAAATATTCTCGGCAACCGAACGGATCACCGCATAATTGTCGAGCGAGCAACCACCATACCGCTCGGCCGCATCAGCCAGATCATCAAATCGGGTCCTGTCGCTCATTTGTCACTCCCGTGTGCCATCGGCTCAGGCTAGTGTGCTTGCACTGGAAACGGGAGAGGGCTTTGCGACAAATCTTTATGAGCATTGGAGTTCTGGTAGGGCTGGCGGCCTGTTCGGCGACCGACGATGCTGCCACGCCGTATGCCTGGACAACGCTCGACGGTGAAGCCCCACTTGTGATCGCCCACCGGGGCGCCAGTGGTGACCGTCCGGAACACACGATCGAAGCCTATACGCTCGCCCTCGAACAGGGGGCCAATGTTATAGAGCCCGACTTGGTGATGACGTCGGATGGTGTCCTTGTGGTGCGGCATGACCACTACCTGTCGACCACCACCAATGTCGCCGATCACCCGGAGTTTGCCGATCGCCGGCGTCGTCAGGGCGAACGGACCGATTGGTGGGTCGAGGACTTCACCCTGGCCGAGATCCGCACGCTGAGAGCCCGCCAGCCCTGGCCCCAGCGCGACCAGACCCATAATGACCGTTATCTGGTTCCGACCTTCGAGGAAGTCCTCGACCTGGCGGCCGAGCACGGTTCTAGGACCGAGCCCGAGATCAAGGCACCGGGCCACTTCACCTCCATCGGCCTGGACCCCTTGCCCGAGCTTGTCAGAATTCTGCGCGAGCGTGACCTCGACACGGTTGATGCAACCACAGCCATCCAATGTTTCGAGCCGGATTTTCTCGCCCGACTGAACACCGAGGTTGAGACGCCGTTATTGATGCTGGTTTTCCCGATGGTCGAGCTTGATCCGGATGCCGATCCGCTGACGCCGACCGTTTCCTTGGCGGATGCTGCAACCTTCGCGGACGGTGTCGGCCCAGCCAAGTCGCTCGTCATTACCAAAGACGGGCTGGACACCGGTTTTGTCGCCGCCGCCCACGCCCTGGGCCTGACCGTCCACCCGTGGACGTTCCGGGACGACGTCCCGCTGGCCGAGAATGTCGATATCGAAACCGAATTGCGCCGCGTCTACGAACTGGGCGTCGACGGTGTGTTCACCGATTTCCCGGCGACCGCCGTGCGTGTCCGCTCTGAGCTTGGTGACAGATAGGATCGGGCAAAGAAAACGGCGCGGGGCTGGTGCCCTGCGCCGCTTTCCAGATCTTGCGATCCCTGAACTGCCTTAGTCGGCGAGCTGCAGATCCACCGCCTTCGGACCCTTGCCGCGGCGATCCGGCTCGGTTTCGAAGGAGACTTTCTGACCATCGCTCAGACCCGGCAGGCCAGAAGCCTGGACGGCGGAAATGTGCACGAAGACGTCATCGCCGCCCTCGTCTGGTGTGATGAAGCCAAAGCCCTTGCTCTGGTTGAAAAATTTAACGACACCTGTAGACATTGGGAACCTTCCCGGTATGCATGCCCCGCGTCCGGGCATAAATTAAGTGCAGTGCCAGCGTCCTGACACCAGATATTACGGACGTAGAAAGTCGGGGAAGGCTGAAGTCTATGGGCCCGGTCACCGTTCGCCATGATGATCATGGCTTGAGCACCGGGTAGGCGATCAGTATTCCGTCCGGCCAGTTCGGCCGCCCGTCCGAGCCGTTATGCGCACGAAATCGCGCTCAAGGCAACTGAAACTCCTATGGCCCTGCGTGCTCTTGGCGCCATAATCCGCGGATGGAACGGGCGTCATGATCGGTGACTGCCTCGCCCCGGAAACCGGCCGGACCCCGCCACTCGCAGGGCCCCGTTATGGAGATCGAAAATGACCCGACGTGGATTTCTGGAACGCTCCCGACGCAATCGACGCAAGCAAGCCGAGTCCGGCCGGTCCTTTGACCCGGCCGCCATGATCCGGCTGGCTTTCTTTGGCGTCGCCATCCTGGTCGCCGGGGCCGTTTATGTCGGCTTCTGGCGACAGGGCGAAACGATCTATGACGGCCCCTGGGGGCTGATGCAGCGGCTAATCACCCCGGTCTTTCTGGGTGCGAACGCGCTCGAGATCATCGTGCTTTTATTGGTCAGCCTGGTCGCCTGGCGGATTTGGCGCCGGCTGTAGCCGGTCGCCGTTCGTTCGCCCGCCGAAAGCCTGCGTCCGTAGGCAGGCGCCGCGGCCATCAGCAAACGAGACGCCCGCATCAATCGCCGGCCCCCTCGGGCCGCATTATTTCACCAGCATGACCTGTCGATCCGGTTGAACAATCCAATTGAGTTAAGCCAGAATCATTTTTTGAACACTTTGATGCCAAATCGAAATGACGCCATGACATCCTCACTAGCCACGGCGCGGTCGCAGGTTTAAGGCCTCCTTCTTCGGCACGGACTCCAGCAAACGGCAAACTGAAAGGTCGAGAATTATGGGCGTTAAGATCGCGGTATTCGGTGCTACGGGCGCCGTCGGCAAAGAGATGCTCACAATTTTGGCCGAGCGCCTGTTTCCGGCCGATGAAGTTCACGCACTGGCGAGCCGGAAATCCATGGGCGTCGAGCTCTCCTATGGCGACAGGACTCTGCGCTGCAAGAATGCCGAGACCTTCGATTTTTCCAGCGTTGACCTGGTGCTGATGTCGGCCGGTGGTGATGTGTCCAAGGAGTGGGCGCCGAAAATCACCAAAGCTGGCGCTATTGTTATCGACAACTCATCGGCCTGGCGCATGGATCCCGACGTTCCGCTGGTCGTGCCTGAAGTCAATCTGGATGCGCTCGACGGCGTAAAAGCCAAGGGCATCATCGCCAACCCGAACTGTTCGACAATCCAGCTCGTGGTCGCACTCAAGCCGATTCACGAGCGCGCCGGGATCAAGCGGGTCAACTGCGCCACCTACCAGTCCGTGTCTGGCGGTGGCCAGGCCGCGATGGATGAATTGTGGACCCAGACCAAGGGCATCTACGTTAACGATCCGATCGAGCCCCAGACATTCACCAAGCAGATCGCTTTCAACGTCATCCCCCATATCGACGTCTTCATGGAAGACGGCTCCACCAAGGAAGAGTGGAAGATGATGGTGGAGACCAAGAAGATTCTCGACGCCAAGATCAAGCTGTTCGCGACATGCGCGCGGGTGCCGGTTTTTGTCGGCCATTCGATCGCCGCCCACCTCGAACTTGAAGCGCCGATGTCGTCGGGCGAGGCGCGCGACCTGCTGCGCGAAAGCCCGGGCCTGATGGTCATCGACAAGCGTGAGGACGAGGGATACATCACGCCGGTCGAATGTGTGGGCGAATTCGCCACATTCGTCTCCCGCGTCCGCGAAGACCCAACGGTCGAGAATGGTCTCGCGCTGTGGATCGTCTCTGACAATTTGCGCAAGGGAGCCGCCCTGAACGCCGTACAGATCGCGGAAGGCCTGCTCAACAAAGGCCTGCTGGGCAAGACTGCCTGACCTGACGGACGCCGCAAGACTGCCATGCACAAGAAGCGGGTCGCCATCGACAGGGGGACTCCCTATGTGCGATGCAAGTCAGCGCAGCAGGAGTCCGCATGTCCACCGATACCTCGACTGATATGCGGCGCGCTCTTGCGGCCGGGCTGTCCGGCTATCTGATCTGGGGCGTTGCCCCGCTTTTCTTCCAGACTCTCGATTTCGCCGGGGCGGTTGAGATCATCCTTCACCGCATTGTCTGGGCGGTGCCCTTGCTGGCGGGCTCGCTCGCCTTGTCCGGGCGGTTGCGCGCCTCGCTTGGCGTTCTGGCCGACCGCCGAACCCTGCTGACCCTGCTGGCGACATCGGCCCTGATCTCGGTCAACTGGTGGGGGTTCATTTTCGCGGTCAATACCGGGCACGTCCTGCAGGCCTCACTGGGCTATTACATCAATCCGCTCATGAGCGTTGCGGTCGGCGTCATCATCCTGCGCGAACCGCTTGGCCCCTGGCGCATAGCTGCCATAGCCTTGGCGGCATTAGGGGTCGCCAACCAGATCATCACGGTGGGCGAAGTCCCCTGGCTGTCGCTGATGCTGGCCACGACATTCACGGCCTATGGGTATCTGCGGAAAGTCGCGGCTGTCGACGGTCGGGCGGGATTGTTGTGGGAAACGCTTTTCCTGCTGCCCTTCGCGGTGATCGGACTCGTCTGGTTGCAGGTCAGCGGCGCGGGACACTTCACCGAAAACACTGCCCAAGCAGGGCTGCTCATGGCAGCGGGTCTGGTCACGGTCGTGCCCCTGCTGCTGTACACAATCGGTGTCCGGGGCCTGCACCTTTCGACAATGGGACTGTTGCAGTTCACCGCGCCGACCATCCAGTTCACAATCGGCATCCTGACCGGTGAGACCTTTGAAACGGGCCACCTGATCACTTTCGCGTTCATTTGGGCCGGGGTCGCCTGTTTTACCTGGAGCCAGCTACGTCGCGAACGCAAGCTGGCGGCGCCGGTCGACTAACCTGGCCTTGCCGATGACCACCCTTGACCGAATTGGTTGACTGGCCTTTGCTGGGAACCGACAAGCGATTGATCTCCAATGGTTTCCAGACCGGTGCCGAGGGTTTTCCATGACTGATTTTCCAGCGCCCTGTCGAATTGCGACGAATGGCATCGAGCTGTCCGTTCACCTCGCCGGCCCCGAGGGCGGGCGACCGCTGCTGCTGGTCCATGGCTGGCCTGAACTGGCCTACTCGTGGAAGAACCAGATCAATGTCCTGGCGGAGGCCGGATACCGGGTGATCGCGCCCGATCTGCGCGGCTTTGGCGGTTCGGACTGCCCGGAAGGCCCCGACGCCTACAATATCGACACACTGATTGCCGACCTGACAGGCCTGCTGGATGCACTGGGCCACGAGAAAGCGGTCTGGATCGGTCACGACTGGGGCGGCATCATCACCTGGCACGCGGCAATGCTGGCCGCGGATCGCTTTGACGGCGTTATCGGCGTCAACACTCCGCACCTGCCCCGCGGAGCCCAACCTCCAACCGAAGCCTTTCATGATATCGGCGGTGACAACCACTACATCCTGCAATTCCAGGAACCGGGCCGGGCGGAAAAGTGCTTTGATGGCAAGGAGGACGCTTTCTTTGCATTCATCTTCGGAGCGCCACCAAAAGTCGGAAAGCTGGAAGATTACTATCCCGAAATCACGCACATTCCAGCGCAGTTCGAAGCCTTTCAGGGCCGGGCGGAGAAGCGGATTGTCGTCGGGCCGGATGACCGGGCCGTCTACGCTGATGCCTACCGCAAGACCGGCTTTGGCCCTGGCATAAATCTCTATCGGAATTTCGACGCCAACTGGCGACGCATGGGTGGCGTCGATCATCGCATCGCGCTGCCATGCCTGATGATATCGGCTGAGCTGGACTTCATGCTTCCGCCCAAGCTGGCGGGCTGGATGCCAGCCCTGTGCAAGGATGTCGAGTTTGCCGTCCTCGACGCGTGCGGCCACTGGACCATGTGGGAACAGCCCGAGGCCTTGAACGGCTACATGCTGGATTGGCTGGAAAGGCGCTTTCCGGCCTGACACTCGCCAGACACGATTTCGCTGGTGCGCTGTCGGCTGCCTCGGCTAGGATTCGGCGGGGCGTCTGAGGGGGGCGGAATGGGCAATTCGGGCTGGGTGATCCACAGTTCGCTGAAAATGGCTGAACTCGATTTCGGCTCCGATACCACCATGCTGAACCTGCGACACGCCATTGCGGAGTTGCCAGGCATGCCGGGCTGGGGCCGCGATTTCGACATATTGCTGGTCATCAGCGACGAGGCCTCGCTGGACACCTTCACCATGGATTCCATGAAGACGCACCAGGCCTTCATGCGCGCCTGGAATGAGCGCTATCGACAAGGGCATTCGCCAAAAACCGCGCTGGTCTGCGCCAGTGACCTCAAACGCATCATTCCTGAATTATGGTCAGCCATGACACGTGAAAACTGGAAGACCCAGATCGGTGTATTCACAAACAGGACCGAGGCATTGGACTGGCTGGACCGATCGGGCGAGTGAGGCAGCTGGTCGATCGGCGTCGTCAGAGACAGCCATAAACCGCATCGATGATCCGCACGGGTCGCGGATCACCCGCAAGGTGGTGATGCTGGCGGTTCATGACATAGGCGCCCGTGAGACCACGCACCGGATCAGCAAAGGCACACGACCCACCCCATCCGGAATGCCCGACCGTCTCGGGGGCCGGGCCATAGAAGCCCGGTTTGACATTGCGCATGATGCCGGCTCCCCAGGACAGGTCGAAAGGCAGGACCTTGTCCGGCCCGCTGACGCGCTCCTTGACCAGCGCAGCCAGAGTATCCTCCGAGAAAAAGCGCTTGCCTTCCAGTCGACCAGCGTCGGCATAGGGCGTCATCAAACGCGCCAGTGCAGGCGCTGTCGCGTGGGCATTGGCGGCGGGGAACTCGGCCTTGCGCCATTCCGTGGCGCCCCTTCGGCCCGGCGAGGACCAGGGCTTCAGGAAGGCCAGCTCACGCGGCAGGGTCCGCTCACCCAGATCCGGGACCTGACGCGGCATGGCGTGTTCCGCGGTCCGGCCATGCTCGCTCTCGGGCAAGCCGACGTGGAAATCGATCTTGCGGGGGCCGCAGACCTCCTCGCGCAGGATAGCGCCGATTGACCGGCCATCGGTGCGGCGAGCGAGGGCATCGGCGATGAATCCGAAAGTCACCGGATGGTAGCCTGACCCGGTCCCCAGCGGCCACAAGGGCGCCTGCCGGGCCAGACGTTCCTCGATCAACCCGGCATCGAACCAGTCACCGGCATCCATTTCCTCGGCAATGCCTGACAGACCAGCCTGGTGCGACAAGGCCTCCGCCACCGTCACGGAAGATTTGCCGCCGGCGGCAAATTCCGGCCAGAAATCAGCGACCGGCGCGTCATAGGACAGGAGTCCGCGATCAACGAGACGCGCGAGTACCAAGGCTGCGATTGCTTTTCCGGTGGAATAGACGGGAACCAGCGTATCGGTCTGCCACTCGCGTGATTTCTTGCGGTCTGCCCAACCGGCATGAATATCAACGACCGTCTCACCATCCAGGGTCAGCGCGAACCCCGCGCCGATCTCGTCATGATCGGTCCAATTGGCGAGAAAGGCTTCAGCAACCGGTTCGAAACCGGTTGCGACATGGCCGTGAAGGGCTGGCAGTGTGTCGGTGTTCATGTCGCACTGGCTAACGCGTGCCGCGATAGCGATCAAGCGAACTGGACGGCCTCGGCCTGCAAAGTCAGGAGCGGCGTCGAAAGAACCTCCAAGGCCGCCACCAGGGGCAGTTCCGGAGCGCGCCACTCATTGGCCCGCATCACGAGGCTTACCGTCGCCGCGACCGCGTGCTCCAGCGCCTGCCGGGCGCTGTCTCCCGCCATCAGCCGACCTGCGAAGGCCGCGGTTAGCACGTCGCCCGTGCCGTTGGGTGCTTTCGGGACTCTCTCGTGTGTAACCAGCCAGGCTTCAGAACTGTCGACATACAGGACACCAATCTGCCCGTGCCGGGGCAGGGACGAGACCAGGACCGGCCTGTCCATGGCGCGCGCCGCACGGACGATCGACGCCAGGTCAGTCAACGGTCGACCGGTGATATGGCCGAGTTCGAACAGGTTGGGTGTGACCAGATCGGCGCGACTGACCAGCTGGTCCTTGATCGCCGCGGCGATGGCCGGGGCTACATACAGGCCGCCCGGCGCGTCTCCCATGATCGGGTCGACTATGATGGTCGGCGTCGGGGCAAAGGCTTTGACGCCCTTGTTGGTTCGGCGCCCCTTGCGAACCACGTCAATCACAGCGGCGGTATCGAAGACCTGCCCGACATCGGCAAAATAGCCCGTCAGAACAATATCGGTGATGTCGAGAAGTCCCTGGTCGGCGATTCCTGACAGGACACCCTCGAACTGATCCTGCTCGACCGCGCTGCCGCCCGGGACACCCCAGCCGGGATGCCGGCCGAACAACACTGTCGGGACCAGCATGGTGTCAATTCCCGCCGCATTGAGCACACGTTGGGACGCACCTCCCCCGACAGGAGAGGCCGCCACGTGACTGGAAAGGATCAGCGCCATCGGCATGGAATTCATGCTATATCCAAAACCTCCCCGAGCAGAAGCCCCGGAAACGACTTGATGCGACGATTGATCCGTTCAGCGCTTTTTGTCCCCGCCTCCAAAGCCAGGGCCATCGAAAAGGCTGCCCATGTCGGCGCCGACCTCCTCATCCTCGATCTGGAAGACGCCGTTGGCCCTGATGAAAAAGCCGAAGCCCGCGAAGCCGTGGAGGCCGCGATGCGCAGCTGGGACGCGTCAGGATCGGTACGCGCCGTGCGGATCAATGCGCTGGACAGCGAGTGGGGTGCGGCGGACATGCGGGCCGCCGCGCGCGCCGACGCAATTGTCCTGCCGAAAGTCGAACAGGTCGGCGATCTGCACGCTGCCCGGTCGGCGCTCAGCTCGCACGGATCGTCGATTCCCATTTGGGCAATGATTGAGACTCCACGTGCACTTTTGGCGCTGAATGCCATTTCCAGCGCAGTCGGAACCGGTCTTGCCGGCCTGATCGCGGGGACCAATGATCTTTGCAAGGAGTTGCGCTGCTCGTCGGAACATGACCGGCTCGCCCTGATTCCACACCTGGTCAACATGGTGGGTGCGGCGCGAGCTCGCGATCTGTATGTTCTGGACGGCGTTTATAATCATTTCCGTGATCCGAAGGGGTTCAGGGCCGAAGCTGAACAGGGACGCGCCCTTGGATTTGATGGCAAGTCCCTGATCCATCCCGGCCAGGTCGATCTTGCGCATCTTTATTTCGGGCCAACCGCCCGTGATCTCGAACATGCGGCGAAGATTGTTGCCGCGTTCGCAAGCCCGGAAAATGCCGGCAAGGGCGTGATTTCCCTGGATGGGGACATGGTTGAGCGCCTGCATCTGGAGGCAGCCCGGGCGCTGCTGTCGACCGCCAGCGAAAACGATTCCTGATGCGCGAAATGCAGGCAAAAAGCAGACCAAGACTTGATGTTGCAGCACAAGACCGGCTTTCATGGTCGCGCTTGAGGGACCTTAAATGACCGATTCGACGATTATCTGGCACAATCCACGCTGTTCGAAATCCCGGCAAACGCTGGCATTGCTCGAAGCGCGCGGCGGCAATCTGGAAGTTCGTGACTATACGGAAGACATGCCGAGCGTCGCCGAGTTGAAATCGGTGATGAAGAAGCTCGGCTTCGTGTCCGCGCACGAGTGGTTGCGCAAGGCAGAACCCGATTACCGGGAACTTGGCCTGAAGGCGATCGAAGATGAAGAAGCGTTGTTCAAGGCGATGGCCAAATATCCGAAGCTGATTGAGCGCCCGGTCGTTATTCACGGCGATCGCGCGATGATCGGCCGGCCGCCGGAACAGGTACTCGAGCTGTTCTGAGGATTGCCGTCAGTCGGCTGCGACCCCCAGCCTTCCCCGATAGTGAATGATGAGGCCGACCAGCGGCAGGCTGAGCGCGACGTCGAATAGGTGTGTCTCAGCCTCTGCCCGTTCGGTTGCAGATATCTTTGGCGAGACGGGCCCGGGCAATTCGACACCCCACAGCGCCACGCCAGCCTGATCAAAATGCAGCACGCCAGCGTCGACACGCAGGGTAAATCTCAGTTTGAATGGCCCGAAGCGCTCGGTCAGACAGACCCCGGACCGGCCCTGGACGGTCGCGAAATGACGCCCGTCATACCAGCGCTCGAGCAACTCGCCTGATCCGGCAGTGCTGACCTTGACCAGGGCTGACTGCCGCTGTCCGGCACGGGGCAGTCCGAGTATTCGGGCAATCAGCCTGGCCAACGGGTTGGCGCCTCGCACAACGTCGACCCGACCTTCAAGGAGCACAATCGGGTCCGGTGAGTGAAGGTGGCGGGTAACCGGGGAAAGCGTTTCCCAGTCAGGACCCAGAAGAGCCTTGTACAAATGCGTCATGGCGGGAGATCAGCTACCGACGAAGCGGGAGATCTTCGTCCCCAGCCCCATTAGTTTCACAAGTGTCCCTTGGGGCAGTTTCTTTATCTGGGCGTACCAGCCGTCCAGGTTCGAAACGAACCCTTCCATCCGCCTTAGCCTGTCGCGCGCCAGGTGAGGCGTATCGGGATCAGCATCGGCGGCATCGGCACATTCCCTCAGGATTTCGATCATGGGGTCGATTTCCCTCTGTTTCCGGGCCTCGGCGATCGCCATCAACATGTCCCAGGGCTCGTGGGTCGCGCTGAAATGGTCCCGACGATCGCCCAGCACGTGCTCGCGCCGCACCAGACCGAGCGTCTGTAGCTCTTTCAAGGAGTTCGACACATTGGACCGGGCAATCTGCAGGACTTCGGTGATGTCTTCAGCATGCAGGGGGTTTTCGGCGAGGTAGAGGAGGGCATGTATCTGCGCGATGGAGCGGTTGACGCCCCAGCGCGCGCCCATCTCACCCCAGTGGAGAATGAAACGCTGCATCGGTGCAGAGAGCTTCATGGCGGCTTCTTCTCTTTCTGTTCAGACAGAAACTACCATGGTCAATAGCACCTGTCGCGGGACGGCATGACGCAGCAGGCCGTGTCAGTCGGTCGGATTGTCGAGGACGTCCCGGATGGCATCGCCCAGCAAGACGGCTTCTTCGGCCCGGGCCGAGCCCTTGCGCCAGGCGACTCCGATCTCACGACCGGCGACCGGCGGGTCGAATGCCCTCACTTCCAGTCCCATACGGTCAACAAGGCCCGCATCCACAGCCATCCTCGGCAGGAGCGTCGCGCCCAGGCCCGACTTGACCATGTGAACCAGCGTGTGAAGGCTTGTCGCCGCGAAGTCAGAGCGCGCCGAGCCAGTCGAGCAGGCAGCGAGGGCGTGGTCACGAAGGCAATGCCCGTCTTCCAGCAGCAATAACGGCTCGTCGGTCAGATCCTTTGGAGACAGTGTCGCCTTGCCGGCAAGCGGATGACCTGGCGGCCCGGCAAACAGGAACTCGTCCGACCAGACCGCATGCGTTTCAATCAGAGCGGCATCGTAGGGAAGCGCAATCAGGGCCGCATCGATCCGACGGTCGCGCAAGGCGTCGAGCAGTCGGTCGGTCAGATCTTCACGCAGGAATAGTTCGAGGTCGGGATATCGCACACGAAGGGCCGGCAGGACCTGCGGCAACAAGAATGGCGCGATCGTCGGTATGACACCCAACTTGAAGGGTCCGGACAATGGTTCGCCGGCGGCTTGAGCGGCAACCACCAGATCTTCTGCCTCAGTCATGACGCGTTGGGCCCGCTCGAGCACCGCATCGCCGGCTGGTGTCAGCACGGCGCCTCGAGCACCGCGCTCGACGAGGACCGTTCCAAGGATGGATTCCAGCTCCTTGATCGCTGCGCTCAGGGTCGGCTGCGTCACAAAGACAGCTTCGGCCGCCCTGGAGAAACTGCCATGCTCTGCAAGGGCGATAATGAATTGTAGTTGGCGGAGTGTGGGGAGCTGCGTCATTGCTATTGATATTACCTATGACTTCCCCAAAAACAATCCATTGGATTTATCCAAAGTCAGGCGTCACATCGGCGCCATCAATCAAGGCCGGCGCTTAAGCCGGTCAGTTCAACTGGAGAGACATGATGCTGGGTATCGGCGAAAAACTTCCTGATTTCGAAATTGTCGGCGTGAAGCCGGGCTTCAATGCGCACGAGGAAAACGGCAATTCGGCGTTTGAGCCGATCAACCAGGAAAGCTTCGAGGGCAAGTGGAAGGTCATCTTCTTCTATCCGAAGGACTTCACCTTTGTCTGCCCGACCGAGATTGTCGCTTTTGCCAATCTGGCTGAAGAGTTCGCAGATCGTGATGCCGTGGTCATGGGCGGTTCGTCGGACAATGAGTTCTGCAAGCTGGCCTGGCGCCGTGAGCACCCGGATCTCGACAAGCTCGGCATGTGGCAGTTTGCTGACACCACCGGTTCGCTGATCGACAGCCTTGGCATCCGCTCTGAAGAGGGCGTCGCCTATCGCGCCACCTTCATTGTCGATCCGCACAATGTGATCCAGCACGTCTACGTGACCAACCTCAATGTCGGCCGCAATCCGGAAGACACGTTGCGCGTCCTCGACGCCCTTCAGACGGACGAGCTTTGCCCGTGCAACCGTCCGGTTGGCGGCGACACGCTGTAACGACGAAACACGCTGATGGCCCCTCCCTCCGGCGGGCCATCAGCATTTCCCCGGAGCTGCCGCTCAGGTGTGCCTGGCACACAGCTCCGGGGAACCCCATTCAATATTTGCGAATGCGTGTCAAACGCATAACTGATCACAGGAGTATGTGATGTCGATTGATGCCCTCAAAAATGAGCTGCCTGACTACGCCAAGGACCTGAAGCTCAACCTGTCTTCGCTGGGTCGCGAGACCGAGCTCGATGACCAGAAAAAGTGGGGCACATTCCTCGCATCGGCACACGCCATCGGCGAACCCCGGACCCTGGCAGCCATCAAGGCCGAGGCCGAAGCCCGACTGAGCGATGAAGCGCTGGGCGCCGCCAAGGCAGCGTCTGCGATCATGGGCATGAACAATGTCTATTACCGCTTCGTCCACCTGTCGAAGAACAAGGAATACGGGACGCTTCCGGCCAAGCTGCGCATGAACATCCTTGCCAATCCCGGCGTCGACAAGGCCGATTTCGAGCTATGGTCACTGGCAGTTTCCGCGATCAATGGCTGTGGCCTGTGCATCGACAGCCATGAGGCCGAGCTGCGCAAGCACGGGCTGACCACCACCCAAATCCAGGCCGCCGTGCGGATTGCCGCGACCGTCAATGCCGTTGCGGCGGTATTGGCCGCAGAAGCCTGACTTTTCCCTCTACGACGCAATTGGGGGCAGCCTCAACAACTGCCCCCAATAGGCTGATAGAAGCTTCAAAAACGAGTTACCCACAGCCCAGTTGATTCTCCAAAATAAGTCCGTATAATGAGCGTATGTCCATGATTGACCATACGCTCGACCCGCTGCCTCGTCGCTCCACCCGCACGGACCATGATGTCCGTGGCGGACAGATCTGGTTTTCGCGCGACACGATCAACAAGGCCCGCAGCCATGCCGATGAGTCCTGGCTGCAGGCGTCCCGGACCGCGCAGGTTGGTGCCGGCATGGCCTTTCTTGGCCTCGTGCTGGGCAGTGGCAATATCGGATCGCTCCTGATCCTGGCCGGTCTTGTTGCGATCCTCAGCAATATGCCTGCCCTGATCCTGAAGGCGACCTACGCCTCCAAGGCGGACTAACCACCACCCCGAACGATTGACCCGGTCGACGCACACTCTAGTGTGCGTTCCGATACGCGTGCGCCCAAGGCATGCGGACTTCGGGGAGAGATTTCATGGGCTGGTGGTTCAAGATCAAACTGTGGCAGCGCGTGCTGGCGGCGCTTGTGCTGGGCGTCGCGTTCGGACTGATTGCGTCGAACACGATGGGTCAGGATGCGGCCACCTCCTGGATCGACACCTATATCCGTCCTGTCGGGCTGCTCTTCATCAATCTGATCCGCATGTTGATCGTGCCTTTGATCTTCACCACCCTGGTGGCCGGCGTCATAGCCATGGGCAAACCCTCCAAGCTGGGTTCACTCGGCCTGAAGACCATCGCGTTGTATCTGGTGACCACCTTCTTCGCGAATGTGATCGGCCTGACCTTCGGCGCGCTCTTCAGGCCCGGTGCGGGCGCAGACCTCGCCGGTGTCGAGGCCGTTCCCGTCAACACGGACCCGCCGTCGGTAACGGAGCGTTTGCTCGAAATCGTGCCGACCAATCCCGTCGCCGCCCTCGCGGACGGCGATGTGCTGGCGATCATCTTCTTCTCGCTGTTCCTTGGCGTCGCGATCCTGTCGACGGGCGCCGCCGGCAAGCCGCTTGGAGAGCTTTTCAACTCGGCGTCGGAAGTTGTTCTCAAGATTACGCACTATGTCATGGAGGTGGCACCGTTCGGCGTGTTCGCGCTTGTGAGCTACACGGCAGCCAGCCAGGGCCTCGAAGCGCTCCAGTCAATTCTGGTCCTGATTGTTGCGGTCTATCTCGGCCTGATCGCACACGCCATCATTACCTATGGCTTCCTGGTCCGGGTTGTCCTGAACCTGCCCTTGGTACGCTTCTTCCGCGGCATGACCGATCCGATTGCTGTCGCTTATTCGACCGCTTCTTCATCGGCCACACTGCCGGTGACGATTGCCGCCGCTTCCGACAACCTTGGCATCAAGAAGTCTGTCGCGGGCTCGGTCCTGCCGCTCGGCGCCACGATCAATATGGACGGTACGGCGCTCTACCTCGGCATCCTGGCGCTCTTTACCGCGCAGGCTTTCGGATATGATCTTACTTTCATGAACTATGTGATGATCGCCTTCACCGCGGCGATTGTCTCGATCGGCGCCGCCGGCATTCCGTCGGCCTCCCTCTTCCTGCTGGCCATCGTTCTCGAAACCTTTGGCGTAACGCCGGAACACACCGCGATTGTTGTCGGCTTCATCCTGCCGGTCGACCGGATCATGGACATGGCACGCACGGCTGTGAACGTGACCGGCGATGCCGCCGTTGCGACCGCCGTTGCCAAGTGGGAAGGCGAGCTGGACGAGGAACGCTTCCGCGACCCGGCCGTTATCTAAGTCCGCCTCCATGCATCTGGTCCGGTCGGGAAATCACGCTAGTCTGCGCCTGATAACCTGCCGGACCGGAGGCCTTTCCGCATGAAGATGCGCTACCGCATTGTCGAATTGATCGTCGCCGGCAGTGTGGTGGTGATCTCGGTCGCGTCCCTGTTCGTCGCCGTTCACCAGAGCATCGTCATGGAGCGGACACTCGCGGCCAGTGTCTGGCCGGTGATGGAATTCCAACACGGCAATTACGACGGCAATGAAGGCCGCAGGAGCATCACGCTCGACTTCACCAATAACGGGTTGGGGCCGGCCCAGGTCCGCTATATGCGCCTGCTCGATGACGGCCAGCCGATCGACTCGCCACAACGGTTCTTCGCCGAATGCTGCGCTCCGGAAGGTTTGGACGCCGACGAGCGGCTTGATCATGTCGGCCGCCTGTTCCTGGAAGGTCGCCTCTTCCTTGTGACCGACGTGATCGGTGGGCGCGTGTTTGCACCGCAACAGACGGTGACCTTCGCCCGGCTCGACTACCCGGAAGATCCGGAGGTCCGCCTTGTCTGGGAGGCGCTCGACTCAATCCGCTTCCAGCTGGAGGTGGAGCTTTGCTATTGCTCGGTCTTTGACGATTGCTGGCTGGCGAACTTCCCGCAGCAAACGCGTGTGCCGGTCGACCAGTGCCGGATTGAAAACTGATCCGACGGTATCGGCAGGGCGTACCAACGCCCATGACCGCAACGATACGCCTCCTCGCCATCCTTGGCAGCACAATGCTGACCGCGTTGATTGTACTCGCTGTCCTGAATGGGGACTTCTCGGCCGCAGGCGAATGGTTGACGTCTGACCCCTGGGGCCTTGTGACACTTTTTGACCTGTATTTCGGCTTCCTGATCAGCGCGGTCCTGATTGTGGCCATCGAACGGGGCTGGCGGCAGTCGGCGTTCTGGATCCTGCCGATTTTTGTTCTTGGCAACGTTTGGGCGGCGGTCTGGTTGATCGTCCGGGCCAAGAGGATAGTGGATCTGTTCCACCAGCGTGCCGATTCTCCACAACAAGAACCGGGATGATTGTGATCCGGAGCGGTCTGCGTGACGTATCTATCCACGTCCCTCGAGCGGGCGCGGGCTCCCCCTCCAAATAGCTGCGCTCGCTCAAACTGGCGCCGGCCCCTCTGCCTGTTTGTCCCCGGCGGGCGGGCCGGCGCATCCCCTGACACGGTGGCTCTTGAAGTTCGGATTCGGGCGCCCATATTGGGGCCACAATTGAAGCATACGCAGGAACCACAGGTCGAAGCGTGTTTTGATTGTCTTAACGCTAAACCCGTTTCAACTCCGTGCGGTAGGGCTCCGTTAATGGACTCAGCCGCGTAATGACACCGCGCATTCAAGGCGCAAACAGGCAGGGCATCCCGCCCCGAGGACATCATGGCCAAGGCACAGTTCGCAATCAGCATGCTCGCAAAGACAGCCCTCCTGTGGCTGACCGCGGCGCTGATCTTTGCGTCGCTGTTCGGCGTCATGCTCTCAGCCCGCCCGGACGGTCCCAGCCTGCGCTTCTCGCAAAGCGAGACCGTGGCCGTGGCCAGCGACACATCCGCCGGCGCCCGCTAGCGCCTGACAGGCTGAAGTGAGCCCGCTTGCGGCTTGACTCTTTTCCACACGGCACGTACTAGCCCCGCTTCATCATGCAAGCGCACCGCTTGTCTTACCGGCACATCCGCCCCACGTGGTCGGGGGAGGTCGGCGAGAACCCTGCTCGGCGAAGTTTTCGCTCAGCGGGGCTGGTTTGCTTTGCGTTGATGGCGATGGATTGAGGTTTTGATGTTCGACACACTCACAGAACGACTTGGCGGCGTATTCGACAAGCTCACCGGACGCGGTGTTCTGTCGGAGAAGGATGTCGATGCGGCGCTGCGCGAGATCCGCGTCGCCCTGCTCGAAGCCGATGTCGCCCTGGACGTTGTGAAGGCCGCGACCAAACAGATCCGCGAGCGCGCCGTTGGTGAAGACGTGATCCGCGCTGTCTCGCCGGGCCAGCAAGTCATCAAGATCGTCCATGACGCGCTGGTCGACTTGCTGGGCGGCGAAGGCGAGCCGGTCGGCCTGTCGCTCGAGGGCGAACCGCCGATCGCCATCCTGATGGCCGGTCTGCAGGGCTCGGGTAAAACCACGACCTCGGCCAAGCTGGCCAAGCGCATCCAGGAAACCCAGAGAAAGAAGGTCCTGCTGGCCTCGCTCGACACCCGCCGCCCGGCGGCGATGGAGCAGTTGCAGCAGCTCGCCGGACAGATCGACGTCGCCTTCCTGCCCATCGTGCCCAACCAACGCGCCGTCGACATCGCAAAACGCGCCATGAATGCCGGTCGCCTGCAGGGCTTTGACGTCGTCATCCTCGATACCGCCGGTCGCACCTCGATCGATGAAGAGATGATGGCCGAGGCGCATGATATCGCCCGTGTCACCAATCCGCGTGAGACCCTGCTGGTCGCCGACGCCCTGACCGGTCAGGACGCCGTCGAGACCGCCCGTCGCTTCCATGACCGCCTGCCGCTGACCGGCCTGGTCCTGACCCGGATGGATGGTGATGGCCGTGGCGGCGCCGCGCTTTCGATGCGCCTTGTCACCGGTCTGCCGATCAAATTCCTCGGTGTCTCGGAAAAGCCTGACGGGCTCGACGCCTTCGACGCCAAGCGCGTCGCCGGCCGTATCTTGGGTCGCGGTGACATCATCTCGCTGGTCGAGAAGGCCGCGCAGAATGTCGACGAGGAAAAAGCCGCCCGCATGGCCAAGAAGATGGCCAAGGGCAAATTCGATCTCGACGATTTGCGCGAACAGTTCAGCCAGCTCAAGACCATGGGCGGGCTTGGCGGCATCATGGGCATGCTGCCGGGCATGAACAAGAAGATGCAGGCCCAGGCGGCCGCTGCCGGCATGGACGACAAGATGCTGACCCGCCAGGAAGCCATCATCCTGTCGATGACCAAGCAGGAACGCGCCAAGCCGGAAATCCTGAAAGCCAGCCGCAAGAAGCGCATCGCCGCCGGTTCCGGCGTTCAGGTTGCCGACGTGAACAAGCTGATCAAGATGCACCGCCAGATGGCCGACATGATGAAGAAGGCTGCCAAGGGCGGCCGCGGCGGTCTGGCCGGCATGATGGGCGGAATGGGCGGCGGCATGCCACCAGGCATGGGCGGCCAGATGGGCGGTATGAACCCCGCCGATATGGGCCGCGCCACACAGGACCTGCTGGGCGGCAAGGCGCCATCCGGCTCGCAACTGCCGGGTCTGGGAAATTCAAACACCAGCAAACCTGCGAGCCTGCCGGGACTGGGTGGCGGCATGCCCCTCGGTCCGGACGGGCTGCCCCTGGGTTTGCCGAAGAAATAGTCACGTTATTCAAAGATCAAACTGAAGGAATACCCCTATGTCTCTGAAAATCCGTCTCGCCCGTGGTGGCGCCAAGAAGCGTCCTTACTACCGCATCGTCGTTGCCGACAGCCGTTCGCCGCGCGATGGCCGCTTCATCGAAAAGATCGGTTCCTACAACCCGATGCTGCCGAAAGACGGTCAGCGCGTCGAGCTGGACATGGAAAAGGTGAAGGCCTGGATCGCCAAGGGCGCCAAGCCGACCGATCGCGTCGGCCGCTTCATCCACCAGATCGAGGCTGACGCCTGGAAATGGGAAGCCAGCAACAACCCGCAAAAGGCCGAGCCGGGCCAGAAAGCCAAGGAACTCGCTGCCGAGAAGGCCGAGAAGGAAGCTGACCGCAAGGCTGCCGAAGAAGAAGCCAAGGCCGCCGCTGCCGCCCCGGCTGCTGAAGAAGCACCTGCCGAAGAGGCCCCGGCCGCTGAAGCTGCTGCCGAAGAAGAAAAGTCCGAGTAGGACCCTTTCTCCTGACACGCTGGGTGGACGGTCCTTCCCCTTGATGGGGAAGGTGTCCGCGCAGCGGACGGAAGGGGTGAAACGCGAAGCGTGAATTCGCCGGGCGTTTCACCCACTCCGACCCCTCCTTCGCCCAGGCTACGGAGGGCCCACCTCGCCCATCGAGGGCGAGGACCTTATCCCTCTCAGGATACACATCATGACCGAGCCCACCGACGATCTCGTCTTTATTGCCGCCATCGCCGGTGCCCACGGTGTCCGTGGCGAGTGCAAGGTCAAGAGCTTCGCCGGCAATCCGGCTGACGCCTTCAAATATGGCGCCTTCCTGGACATTGACGGCAAGACCATACTGACCCCCAAGGCCGCGCGTCCGGTCAAGGACGGTTTCGTCGTTCGCTTTGCCGAACCGCTCGACCGCGACAAGGCCCAGGCCCTGAAGGGCACCAAGCTCCACGTCCTCCGTTCGGCCCTGCCGAAACTGGAAGAGGACGAGTTCTACCATTCCGACCTGCTCGGCCTGAAAGTCCAGGGCCTCGACGGCGCCACGATGGGCACACTCAAGGCCGTCCATGATTTCGGCTCCGGCGACCTCTTGGAAATCACCGGCACGCCTGACCGAAACGGCAGCTGGATGCTCCCCTTCACCCGCGAATTCGTTCCGCATGTCTCGATTGCCGACGGTGTGGTGACGATCGACCCGCCGGAAGATATCGGCTCAAAGGCCGAGGAAGAGGCGGGCGCTTAGCGTCCGGTCACAACTTCCGCTTTTCCTGCCCGATGCTTCACTTTAGGCTCCCCCGGCTACACGCTCGGTGAGGATGGTGATGGTTGGATTGTTCATGGTGCTGATAGCCCTCGATGGCGCCGCCGCCCCGGTTGCAACTGAAAACGTGACCTGCGCCATCCATCTCTATGTGGACGATGATCATGTCCGGCAATCTGAAGCGACCTGCCCTGAGGATGTGCCACAAAGGGAAGCCATGCAGCGCAATGCGGACGCTTTTGTCATCACCTTGCTCGACCACACCCCAACCATGTTCCTGCCAGTAGAGCGCGAACTCAGTTTCGACTGGCAAGGGGGGGAATGGCAGCGGGACCGGACCTATTTGCGGCGTCGTGCCATACACTATCCAAGCAGTGGCTATGAACGCAGCCTGGCGGCCGTTTGCCGCGCCACGACCATGGTTGATCGTTCGGGTGAGCCGCACGGCATAGAGGTGGAGTGCGCCACATCCCGCCGCCGCGACACTGGCGAGTATTTCGGGGGCAATGCGTTTGAACGCGAGGTTCGCACGGCTCTCGAGGCGTGGAGATTCGAGCCCTGGCCACAATCGACCGAGCAGGTCGCTTGTTTCGAATGGCATATGGGCGAGCGCGCACCGCTCGAAGCGGTCGACCCGCGGCCGTGTTAGACTGTCCGCCGCGGGAACGGCGTTTCCCACCCCGGTGAACCTGACTGCATCCCCCCTCCCCAACGCCCCCCATCCCTGCTACACCCGCGCGCCATGACTGACGCCACCAGCCCTTCCCTGCCTTGGACCGCGACCGCGCTCACCCTCTTCCCGGATGCCTTTCCGGGACCGCTGGGTGTTTCGCTGATTGCAACAGCTGCGAATCATGGGTTGTGGGCGCTTGAAACTGTGGACATCCGGGATTTTTCCCGTCATAAGCACCGCTCCGTGGACGACACCCCGGCCGGCGGAGGCGCTGGTATGGTGCTCAGGCCGGATGTCGCGACGGAGGCGATTGATGCGGTGCAGTCTCGCTGGCAAGGCGGGAAACGACCGTTGATCTATTTGACGCCGCGCGGAAAGCCGCTTGCCCAGACCCGGGTTCGGGAGTGGGCGAAGGGTCCGGGCGTTGTCGTGTTTTGCGGACGCTTCGAAGGCCTCGACCAGAGGGTGATCGAAAGCCGCGAGATGGAAGAGGTCAGTGTTGGCGATGCCGTGCTGGCCGGGGGCGAAGCGCCCGCGCAGGTTCTCATAGAGGCCTGTGTGCGATTGCTCCCCGGCGTGTTGGGCGACCCGATGTCGACCGAAGACGAGAGTTTCGAGGGTGATCTCCTCGAATATCCTCACTACACGCGACCGCGCGTGTTCGAGGATCGGGAGATCCCGGAAGTACTGCTGTCGGGACACCATGGCCGGGTCGAGGCCTGGCGCCGGGAGCAGGCGGAAAAAATTACGAAGGCGCGTCGCCCCGACCTCTGGACGAGGTACAAGGCCCGCAAGGAGAATGCACGATGAACATGATCGAGCAGCTTGAACAAGAAGAAGCCGCCCGCGTCCTGGGTGAAAAGACAATTCCGGATTTCAGCGCCGGCGATACGCTGCGCGTCCATGTTCGCATCAAGGAAGGCGAACGTGAGCGGATCCAGGTCTTCGAAGGCGTCTGCATCGCCCGCAATGGCGGTGGCCTGAACGAGAGCTACACCGTCCGCAAGATCTCCTTCGGTGAAGGCGTCGAGCGCGTTTTCCCGCTCTACTCGCCGAATGTCGAGCAGATCGAGATCAAGCGCAAAGGTAAAGTCCGTCGCGCCAAGCTCTACTATCTGCGCGATCGTCGCGGCAAGTCGGCCCGTATCGCCGAGCGCGTCAGCGGTCGTGGCATTGAAAAGCGCGAGCCGAAGAAGAAGGGCTAGTCCCACTCTCTTCGCGACAGCGACACGAAAAACCCCGTCAGCCTGGCTGGCGGGGTTTTTTCTGTGCGTTCATTCAGGGCACTGTGCGGCGAGGCGATCGGCGACAACCGAGCGGGCACTTGCGATTGTCGACCTGGCCGCGGCAAAGTCCGTCTCCGGGTCATTGTTGTAGTCCATCATCCGATGCGCATAGTCGCGGCCCTCACTGCGATCCTGGATGATGAAACGAACCTCCTGCAGCGCGGTCCGCCTGTGTTCATACTCGCCCGTTACCTCAATCGAGGCCTGATGAAGGGCGCAGAAAATTGACCAGCTGGTATCGTCCGGGTTGCACACGCGGTCATCGGCCCGGTCCCAGACGGCTTCACTGTCCAGAATGGCAAAGGCACGGTCGAGAATCTCCAGATCGAGCCGGGAGACCGGTCGTTCTCGCGCGCCAAGCAGCGCCATGGTCTCGGCCATCAAAGCACGCTGCCGGTCATCCCGTTCGTCTGGCGGAACCGAGGCGTAAACCTGCATTCCTGCCTGAATGGTCGCAAGCTCAGAGGCGATGGCTCTTTCGATCTCGACAAGACAGGCAGAAGGCGCTGCCGCCCCCAGCGTTGCAGCGGCGAAAAGACTGGTCAGCATGGCACCCTCTCTTGTTATACCCGAAACAGTTTAGGGGCCCTGTCGGCCTCGACAAGCGCCGATGGCGCGGACCTGTCCTGGCCCCACGTGTCGCTGTGACTGGCTTGCGCGGCATTTCTGTGCCCGAATACCCGCCGACCCGACCGTTGCATGAATGACAGGATCGCCACCGAGATGTCGATGACGCCGCAAGAAGCCTTTGCCCGTTCCCAATCTGGTTTTGCCGCCTATCGCGAACATCGGTTTGTCGATGCAGAATCGGTGGCCGATGCCATTCTTGCGGCCCTGCCGAAAGACCCGAACGGGCTCTACCTCAAAGCCATCTGCCGACGCGCGCGGCAGGACCCAACCGCAGCGCTTTTGTGGGTCGAACAAGCCTGCAAGGCCGCCCCCGGGCAATTGGGGTTTGAACTCGCGGCCGCACAGATTCTTGGAGACCTGAAGGATTTCGATCTCGCGCGGGCTCGGTTTGAAGCCATTTCAGAGGCGTTTCCAGACGCCGCCGACCCCTATCTGATGCGCGGCCTCATGGAGCGTCAGGTCAACGACCTCGACGCCGCCCGCCTGGCCTATGAGCGTGCGATGGAACTGCGCGACGGAGACATCGAGGCACGGCGGGGATTGGCCTGGGTGTGCGAAAACCAGCGCGACTGGGCCGAGGCCCGGGTACATGCCGAGGCAGTGCTCGCCGTAGAGCCGACCGACCCGACAGCCCTGTCTGCCCGTTCCGGCGCTGACCTGGCGGAAGGAAATCCGGTGGCTGCCCGCGCATTGATCGAGGAACAATTCGACGCGAGCCGGTCGACGCCGTCCAACAATGCATCGGTCTGGCGGCGCCTCGGCGACGCCTGTGAAGCCATGAACGATCACGAGGCCGCGCTGGAGGCCTGGGTGACCGGATACGGGGCGCTGCGCGAGCATCTGGCTCCCGGTGGACAGTTTCTCGACGAGATGCACGGGCTGGACAGCCTGAAGCGCCTCAAGGCAGCCTATGGCGAACTCTCACCTCCCGGGACGGCATTGGGCAATGAGGGGCGGGGTCCGATCTTTCTGGTTGGCTTTCCGCGTTCAGGCACGACCTTGCTGGAACAGATCCTGGCCAGCCACTCCGCCATCTCATCGAGTGATGAAGCTGCGTTGTTGCAACCCATCCTTGATGAGGCCGGCGATTCGACGGATTCGCTACGGCGGTTCTTCACAGCCCTGCCTCGCGAGCGCGCCCGCCTCCAATCGGAATACTGGCAACGTGTCGACGGGCTGGCCGCACCGGAAAGCCCGGTGTTTATCGACAAATTGCCACTGAACCTGCCATGGCTCGGCGTGATCGGGCAGGTTTTCCCCAATGCCCAGATTATCCTGGCCCTGCGGGATCCGCGCGATGCCATTGTCTCGACATTCAAACGGCTGTTCCGCCTGAACACGGCGATGCTGCGCACCTATAGTCTGGCCGATACTGTTGCCCTCTACGATGCCGCAATGGCTGCTGCCGATGCCGGCCGCCGGATAGCGCCGGACCTGCGGGTGACCGAGGTTCGTTACGAAGACCTCGTGATCGACATGAAGGATGAGGTCGCCCGCATCCTGCTGGCGCTTGGCCTGGAATGGGAAAGCGAGATGGCCGACTATCGCGAGCGGCTTTCGCCGAGCCTTTCAACACCCTCGGCCCCCCAGGTTGAACAGGCCATTCACGACCGTGCCGTCGGAGCCTGGCGCCATCATGGCAAGGCGTTAGCACCCTATGACAGCCAGATAGCGCCATGGTTGGAGCGATGGAATTACCGAGCCTGATCCGGTTTCAGTCCATGGCCTCAATACGGTGCATGTCTTCATCGGACAGGCCGAAATGATGGCCGATTTCATGCACCAGGACGTGGGTGACAAGCTCGTCCAGCGTGATGGCGCCTTGCGCGGCCCATTCATCCAGGATCGGGCGCCGGAACAGGACGACCCGGTCCGGCGCGGGCGTCGGATCAGCGACTGTCTTGCGAGTCAGGTCCACGCCGATATAGACCCCGGTGAGGTCAAACGGATCGTCGAGGCCAACCGCGGCGAGCGTTTCCGGGTCCGCAAAATCGGTGATAAATATCTCGAGCCCCGCACACAGCTGACGCATCTCTGCGGGTAGCTCCGCAAACGCGCGGGTGGCGATGGCTTCCATTTCATCAAGGCCTGGCGCGATCCGGTCAGCCGCCATGGGAATGCCCCTCCATGTCTGGAGTTCAGTGTGAACGCACGCACCTGGCTTGCACAGGCTGTCAGTCAGCCTAATCTGCGCTCGTTCTTGAAAGGGGTTGACCATGTTGCGTTGCGTTCTGCTCGGTTGTGTCCTGGCATCAATGGTGCCGTCATTGGCGCTGACACAGCCGGATTTGCCTACGATCGCAGCACCCGTGCCGGCGGAAGCCGTTTTTGGCGCCCCTCCGAATTTCGTCGAGGACGTAACGCCACAGGATCCGGAAAATGCTGTGTTCGACAGCTTTGGCGGGGTGCGATATCTGCTGATTGACGACCAGCATGACGCCCGTGGTGATGAGCCGGCACTGTATGTCCGCCGCGTGCGTGAGGCTTCGAACGCTTCTGCCATCGAGTCACTGGCCAGTTTCGAAGTCAGTTTTGATCCGTCCTACGAGCATGTGGTCTTTCACCATATAAGACTGACACGCGATGGTGAGACACTTGACCGGCAACCGCGCACCCAAATCGAATTCGCGCGCCACGAATCCAATCGCGATCGCCAGATGCTCAATGGCGAAGTCACCGCACTGGCCCGCATCGACGACGTTCGCGTCGGCGATACTGTCGACTACGCCTATACGGTCTACGGCCTGAACCCGTCCTATGGCGGCCGCGATTTCCGTCGCTTCGGTCTGAACTGGGGCGTCCCCGTCGAGCGCCGCTCCATCCGGTCTATATGGCCACGTGGGGAGGCTCGCTTTTTCGATACGACGCCCGGTGAAGCCGACATCGAGCACCTTCGTAGACGGAATCATGAAGAATTTCGCCTGGCCCCGACGCCTCGTGCCGCAATCAGTTTCGAACGCGGTACGCCCAACCGGGTTTCACAATACCCGATGCTACGGATTTCCAGCTTCTCCGACTGGCCCGACGTCGCGGCCTGGGGAACTCCATTATTCACCCTGGACCCGTCAACTCCCGTCCAGACGCTGGCGGGCGAGATCGCGGCGGCCCATGACACGCCGGAGGCCAGATTGATGGCGGCCCTGCGCTTTGTTCAGGATGACGTTCGCTATCTGGCACTGACATACGGCGAAGGCTCCTATATTCCGGCCGCTCCGTCCGATACGCTGGAGAGCCGCTATGGCGACTGCAAGGCGAAGACCGCCCTGTTGGTAGAACTGGCGCGCGCACTCGATTTTGAAGCCGATCCGGCACTGGTCAATCTCGGCGCTGGCCGTGGATTGGACCAGCGGGAACCCTCACCGGGAGCGTTCAACCACGTCATCGTGCGCTTGCGCCATGACGGCGAAACTCTCTGGCTCGACCCGACCCGGTCTTACCAAGGCGGGACGCTTGATATCGTCGACCAAGCGGATTACGGCTTCGCCTTGCCTCTCGATGGTAGCCACGAAGGCCTGGTCAGCATGGCCAGTGCCACAACGCAGTCGGACGCCACCTTGGACATCCACGAGACACTGGACCTTTCCGGTGGTCGCGATGCGCCGGCGCTCTTGACGGTCGAGACGGTTCTGAGCGGACCGAATGCAGATCGATATCGTGCGCGGATCGCGCGGGACGGGCTGTCGGGTCTCCAGCGGGACTATCTCGATTTCTACAACCAGACCTTCGGGGCGGCCGACTTCGTCGAGCCCATCGATGTTGTCGATGATATCGACGCCAACCGCCTGACAATTCGGGAGAAGGTCGAGCTGATCGCACCCTTTGAGGACGGCGACCGGCCGGAAGCCTACTCGATCCGGTTTCGGGCCCACGCCATCAGCGGCGTGATCGAAAGCAATGCAGAGCGTCGGCGCGAGACTCCGCTGAACGTCTATCACCCCACCCATGCCCGTCATGTGGTCGACCTCATCCTCACCAATGGCGGCGAGGGCTGGACCCTGGAGGACGAACAGACCGAAATCGACAATGCGGCCTTCCGCTACGATTACGCCAGCACACACATGGGGCCGGTCTACCGGATGGAATTCGAGCTTCGCAGCCTCGCCCATGATGTACCGCCGGATACCGCACTGGAAGTTCTGCGCGATCACCGTACCATGTTGAACAGCGCTTATTACGGGTTCGATCTCACCGATTCCGACGGGTAGGCGTGCGCGCTTGTCGCGTGAACAAAAATGGAACAGAATGACGGGATGGATCTTGAACCCGTCGCCTCAGCCGCCAATCCGGACATTGACGACGCGCAAGCACTGATGCGCGGCGCGGCGCGCCTGCTCTGGCACATGGGTTACAGCGCAATCCCCGAATTCATTCTGCCTGACGGGCGCCGCGCCGATCTTGCAGCGCTTGGCCGAAAGGGCGAGATCACCATTGTCGAGATCAAGTCCGGCATTGCCGACTTCCGGGCCGACAGCAAATGGACCAATTACGCAGGCTATTGCGACCGCCTGTATTTCGCCGTCTCCGAGCGCTTCCCCAGTGAAGTCATTCCGCCCGACGCCGGTTTGATCATAGCGGACGGGTTTGGTGGCGCGATCATTCGCGAGAGCCCGGCCCTCACCCTCGCCCCCGCGCGGCGCAAAGCCCTTACGTTGCGGTTCGCGCGAGCAGCAGCCGACCGGCTCATGCGACCGGGCGAGCCTGGCAGCGACGCAATCCCCGGCCGCAACTAGCCCGACTGGGTTGAAACCACCCGGTCGACCACTTTGAGAAATGCATCCCAACGGGGCGCGAACCGGGCTTCCACCGCATCGAGAATAGCCCCCGGCGCCTTGGTCGGAGACCCGCATTGAACGGGCGGCTGCGGGTCGTATTCGAGCCCCAGCTGGATGGCTTGAGCGAGTCCCTCACCGTGGGTTTCCCGAATGATGGTCAGGGCAAAATCGATCCCGGCCGTCACGCCACCTCCGGTAAAAACCGACCCGTCCCGCACGACTCGCGCCTGGACTGGCAGCGCTCCAAACCGCGTCAGGGCGTCGTGGTAGCGCCAATGTGTCGTGGCTCTGACGCCCCGGAGAAGCCCCGCCGCCCCAAGCACAAAGGCACCCGTACAAACCGAGGTGACATACTGCGCGCCGACCGCCTGCTCGCGCAGGAATTCCAGTGTTTGCGCATCTTCCATGGCCTGATCAACGCCCCATCCGCCTGGTACGCAGATCAGATCAAGCTGCGGACAGTCAGCGAATGCGGTATCGGCGAGGATAAAGGGGCCGCAATCGGTCCGGATTGGTCCGGCCTGACGGGCAACGAGATGAACACTGACCCCGGGAATACGGTTGAGAACCTGCAAGGGTCCGGTGAAGTCGAGTTGAGTCAGGTCGTCAAAAAGCAGAAACCCGATGCGGCGCAGTCGAGGCATGTTTTCTCTCCAGTCCCAGCCCGGCGACGCTATCGGGCAAGCGGCGATGGAAACATGACAAATGCCGGGCAAATCCGGTCAGCCGGCTTCAGTCGGTAGTCCCAGTATCCGGCTTGACCCGCCAGGGTGGGTCGATGCGATTGCTGCCGGCATGGTAGAGTTTGATCCTGTGCCCATCCGGGTCCAGCAGGATCGCCTCACGCCAGAGCCAGCTCTCATCCCGGGGTTCCGTCTCGAACCGGAAGCCTGCCGTCTGCAGCCGCGAAACTTCAGCGTCGACATCATCGGCTTCCAGATAGATGACAGCGCCCGGGCTAACCGCCGTGTCGACATGCAGCGAGAAGGTCGTGTCACCTTGCGGGGCAAGGAAGCGGCAATAGTGCGGACTGTCGACCAACAGGCGAAATCCCAAACGCTCATAGAAGGCCTTCGATCGGGCGATTTCGGCAACGGGTATGGTGATCTGGTTAAGGCGCATCGGTGGAGACCTCTCCAGGGTCTGCGATCCGGTCGAGCGGTCGGATCAGGCGGTCTATGGTCAGATCCGACATCAAATACGCCCACCCATTCGCGGTCGCGTTGACCGCCGCCGCTTCCGCCTGCGCATCATCGGTCAGCGGCGTCGCGGTGATCAGGGCCCAACGCGTCTCGCCAAGGGCCTTCACATCGATGCGGACGCGCAATCCGGTGAAAGTCTCGGCCGTATGATGGGCCACGAACTCTCCGCCCAAGCGGTCGGCCGCGCGGACATCCCGAAACCGGACCCTGCCAAGTGTCGCCGCCGGCCCGTTGCCAGCCGCCGCAGTTATCGATTGCCAGCCAGCCGGTCGGCGCAATGAAAAGTTCCGCGAGGAAGACGCAGCTCGCTCCAGGCGATAGGCTGGGCCGGTTTCCGGCTGGATGTCGACCCTGGCAATATCGCTGGTGCCCAAGGCCAGAAAGTCCAGATCAAGCCAGCTATCTGCAGGCAGCAGGTCGAGCGCGCGTGCGGCGCCATCACCGGACAGAGCCGCATAGGCACGCGACCGACCCGGACGCCGGACATAGACAAGCGGGTCACGCACCTCGCCGAGGATCAGCTCGGCCCGGATATCACCGGCGTCGTCCCGCACCTCGATCAGCGTCCCGCCATCCACGTCTCCCGGTTCGGCCAGTCCCAGACGACCGAGACGCTGCGGGTTATCTGTACGCGCACCTTCGAACACCAGTGAGGCCAGATAAGCATCCAGGGCGGCAAGGCGTTCCGGTCTGACCGGGTAACCATCGCGGCTGGGCATCCGCCAGACACCATCGGTCTCAACCAGAGTGAAGCCTTCATCGCCCACGATCTCGATCTCGCGGGCCGAGGCGACCGCGCTGGACCAATCCGGGAGGACGGGGCCGCTGACTTCGGGGCGCCAAACGGCGCGTGCGTCAGCCAGGGCAGACAGCACCGCGGCGAGCGACAGCATGACAGCGCTTCCTGCGACCACGGCAAGCTGGAACCGGCGGCGGGCGTCCGTGACAGTACTCATCCGCGCCTCCGTCGCCGGCGAACGATCGACCCTGCAACTCCGAACAGGATCACCAGTGCCGGCGGCACGCCGATCGTCCAGAATTGCAGGTCGGCATTCAGGGCATCAATGTCCCGGCGGAAATCGCGTTCGATGTCGCGCAATTGTGTCCGGGTCCGTGAAATCTGCTCGCGCAAGCGGATTGCCTCGTCACGATCATCCTGACGGGAACCGGAGACCAGCGCCGATGCCTGTCCGGATCCGAGCAGCGCATCGAGCCGGGCCTCGGCCTCGGCGATTTCACTCTCGAGCCGGTCCTGGGTCTCGATATACCGCGCCTCGGCATCCGCCCGCAGGACTTCGACCCGGGTCATCGGCCGGAAGGATGGAGCCCGCGAGCGCAAATTGACCAATGCCGGGTCTCCGGCCGCCATGTCGGTCAGATTGAGCGCCAGCGTCATGTTGTCGGCAACGAACAGGCTGCCGGCTCCCGGGTCGTTGCGGACGTAGTAGCTGTCATCGAGCCAGTCGACGTCCGCGACCACGACAAGGTCGACAGGATCCGCGGAATTCTGCCGGTGCTGACCTGGATTGAAGGTGATATCGCCCGCCGGAGGTCCGGCAGGGAAGGCCGTTTCGATCTGCCCGGTGATCCTGACGGCCAAAATCGGCGGTTCCGTCGCCGTCCTGTAATCCTGCAAAAGAGCGTCGGGTCCTGGCGCACCGGCGGCGATGTCGGCGTCGAGCAGCGCACCGTCCGGGGATGTCGCCAGAAGCGGCGTGATCGCCGCATCGGGCAGTCCGGCGGCGACCAGCGCACCAGGCGAGCCGAAATTGAGACCGAGATCGAGGGTGGCGGTGGCCAGGTCTGTCTGACTGATCTGCCCCGGGCCCAGAGAAAACCAGAGCGGATAGGCCCGGCGTCGGGCTCGTCCATCGGCTTCAACGATTTCGACCGGAAGTCCGAGCTGCCTGTCCATGCTGACCGTCTCGCGGTCATATTCGACCCCCCAGCGCGCAAGCAGCGGACCCAGATCGGAAGCGCGACGCGCGTTGAGCGGTGGCAGCCCGTCCGGCCCCGGTCGCAGCGCGACGTGCGCCAACGGATCGATAAAAGCCAGGATGCGGCCACGCGCCAGCGCGAACTGGTCAATCAGATAGTATTGCGCTTCGGTGAGCTCACCCGGGTGCAGGATGAGCAGAGCTGCAACATCCGGGATCGCGTTGAAATCACGGTCCAGCCAAGTCAGGTCATAGGCTGCGTTCAGCTCGGCGACAAACGTGTTCGGCGCACCATCGTCCGGGCTTAGGGGCAGGCTGGTCAGTACGGCCAGGCGAGGGCGTTGCGGACGCTCGATGTCGATGATTAATCGGGTGAGGTCATACTCCAGGCGGGCCTCCGCCTCTTCCCGGAAGAGGGGAATGACCGACTGGTCGTCCACCGAATTGAGGGCGACCAGACCGAAGAAGAGGCGATCACCCCCCTCCGTCGGCATCGCGGTCAGTCCCGCAGCGATGGCCGCATCCTCGTCCTCCGAAAAGGGTTCCGGATCAATCTCGATGACCCGGATGCGACCTCCCGACCGGTCGGCATAGGCATCAAGGAACTGCCGTACCCGCGTCGCATACGCCCGGATGGCAGGATATTGCGCCGCGTCGGCACGCGAGTAATAGAAGCGCCACTCAACAGGTTCGTCGAGCCGGTCCATCACCGACACAGTGCCTGGCGAAAGCCGATAGAGACCGTCCTGGGTCAGGTCGAGACGGACGCCGCCAAGCCAGCGTCCAGCCAGTTCGTTGCCGGCCAGGAAAACAAGCAGGAGGCTGATGATCATCAGCGGCAGGTAGAAGGTGCGCTTCATCGTCCGCCCCCGCGCCGCTCAGCGACAAGCACTCCGGCAATCGACAAGGACAGCACGATCAACCCGGCAAAATACACCAGATCCGCAGCACCGATCACACCATTTCGAAGGGCATCAAAATGCTCGAATGCACTCAATCCGGCGATGAACTCGGAAACCGCCGCCGGCGCACCCTGGCCGAGCGCTGCCAGCACGAAGGGATGACCTGCCATGGTCAGAAGGAAGGCCGCTCCGGCGCCCAGAACAAAGGCAACCACCTGGTTGGAGGTGGTCGCCGACAGCGCCTGGCCCACCGCCAGATATCCCCCGGCCATGAGCCATGCGCCCAGATAACCGGTCGCAATGGCGGCGTTGTCCGGGTCGCCAAGATAGTTCACCGCAACCCACATCGGGAAGGTCAGGGCGAGCGCGAGCGCGGCCATGGTCCAGGCTGCCAGGAATTTGCCACTGGTCGAGGCCCAGAGCGGAATCGGCAACGCCATCAGGAATTCCAGCGTACCGCGATCCCGTTCCTCGGCCCAGGCTCGCATGGCCAGGGCCGGCATCAGGACAACAAAGAGCCAGGGAAGATAGTCGAACATCGGTGCCAGGTCGGCCCGGTTGGTGTCGAAAAAGCGCCCGACATGAAAGGCAAAGGCCGGCGCGGCACAGGCGAATACTGCCAGGAAGACATAAGCCAGCGGCGTCTGGAAATAGGCGCTGACCTCTCGTCGATAGACCGCCATCAGAGAATGGATCACGCTGCCCCTCCGACGGCCAGAGAGTTCGGGGCGGCGCGGGTCAAATGGCGGAATGCTGCCTCGACGGTCTTTTCAGACGCTGTGGCGGCCAGGGCGTTCGGCGTGCCGTCAAACAGGATCTTGCCCTGATCGATGACAATCGCCCGGGAGCAGACCGCGGGCACTTCTTCAAGAATGTGGGTGGAAATGATGATCGCTTTTTCCGGGGCCATGTCCCGTATCAGCTGACGCACCCCATCTTTCTGGTTCGGGTCGAGCCCGTCGGTCGGTTCGTCGAGGATCAACACGGCCGGATCATGAGCGATCGCTGCAGCAAGGGCGGCGCGACGCTTGTATCCCTTGGACAGCGTCCCGATCGGCTGATCCGCCATTGACCCGAGATTGGCGCGCTCAAGAGCCAGGGCGGTCGCGCGCCCAAGGGCAGACCCGGAGAATCCGCGCGCCCGCAATCCGAACATGACGAAGCTTCGCGGCGTCATCGCCGGATAGGACGGCGCGCCCTCCGGCAAATAGCCAAGCCGCGACTGCGCTTCCAGGCGCTGGGCCGTGCAGTCATAGCCTGCTATCGATGCGGTGCCTCCGTCGGGCTCGAGCCCGCCGGCCAGCATGCGCATGGTCGTGGTCTTGCCCGCACCGTTCGGTCCGAGAAAGCCGAGTACTTCGCCACGCTCCAGCGTGAAGCTCACACCCTGGACCGCGCGGAAGGACCCGAAATCCTTGATGAGTTGATCGGCAACCAGCATGTTTCGCAGGGCTCATGATCTGACTGACCTAGCGTTACCGCGACACGGCGCGCTTGGCCAGAGGCAAGGCAAGTTGTCTAATTCATGAGAGGAATTTGGGTGTCGACCGGACCGCAGCCTCTTGACCCGGGGGGCTGGGGGGGCTGTCTAAAACCAGGCTCGGAGGCGTTGTTGCGACCGGCCGACACGTGCGACGGTGGTGGCTCCGTATGGCCGGAACGCGCCCGGAATGTGGCGACTTTGCGGCACTGCGTGAAATGTTTGTAAGCTGGACAGACTGATTCAACTGGCGGGAGAATTCCGGGTGCACACAGTATCTCCTACCGCGAGACGCAAGCCGGACCCGGTAATGTGGACCCGGCGCGAGCTGGACGCAATCCTGCGCGTCTATGGGCGTTTCGTCGCCCAGGGCGAGTGGAAGGACTATGCCATTGACGGCTTGCCGACCGAGGCGGTGTTCTCGATTTTCCGCCGTCACAGCGAAATGCCGATGTTCTCGGTGGTGAAGACGCCGGCCGACGCCAACCGTCAGGGACAGTACAAGGTCGTCGCGGTGAGCGGCCAGATCCTCAAGCGCGGCCATGATCTCACCCAGGTGATGACGGTGTTCGACAAGAAGAAGTTCCGCGTCATCGACTGATTGTCCGGGACGTCCAGACAAAGAAAAACCCCGGAGCAGATGCTCCGGGGTTTCTTGTTTCAGCCTGATGGCAGGGTGCTATTCGCGGCTGCCAAGCAGTGACAGGATGATCTGGAACATGTTCACGAAGGCGATGTAGAGGTTCAACGCCCCCATATTCGTCATCACGGCCATCGAACGCTGGTCACCGGCAATCTGATAGTAAGTGACCTTCAGTGCCTGGGTCTGCCAGGCAACGACGCCCGCCATCAGCAGCAGGACGCCAAACTGAAGCAACAGCTCGAGCATGCCGGACTGGAAGAAGAAGGCGTTCATCAGGCCCAATGCGATCGCACCGAACATGGCCATGAACAGGAAATTCTGCAGCGGCATCAGGTTACGCTTCGTGGTGTAGCCGAACACGGACAGGGCCAAGAAGGAACCGGCCGTAATCACGAAGGCCTGAGCAATGGTTCCGAAATCAATCGCAAGGCTGCGACCGCCAACTGATTGAACAACCTGGTTTTGGGAGGCGATGATGACCCAGAAACTCAGACTGGCGCCGATCAGAACGACAATGGCCCAGTAAAGGATCGCCGAGCCGGCCGGTGATGGATTGCGCATGAAGAACATCGAACCGAACAAGAGGGCCAGCGGACCCCACTGAACCACGAACAGCAACGGTGTTCCGAAAACCAGTTGGGTCAGGGGCGGGTAGGTACCCACCGCATAGGCGATGGCGGCCGACAGCAGCAGGCCAAGGCCCATCTTGTTGTAAACGCCGAGCATGAACTTGCGCAGGCCGGCATCCACCGACATGTCCAGCGTACCGGAGCCGGAATAGGTGCGGGAAAAATCATTCATTGTGGACGTCTCTCTTGGCTACGCGCGCCCACACGGGCGCTTTGTCGTCAATATATCATGATCCCCGGCCGGGAAGGCAAGTTTCGGCTGTCAGTGCAACGGGGGACTGGGGCGCCGAGAATCCCGCCGAACGGGACGGCATTGCTTCGACACCCGAAATCACCCTAGCTGGAGGGCCGACCGGATGATGAGTCATGACGCTTCGCCTGTTTGCCGCCCTGCCAGTCCCGGACAGCCTGCACGCCGAGATCGAGCGCCTGCAAAAGGGTGTGCCCGGCGCCCGTTGGCGGCCACACGAGAATTTTCACATTACCTTGCGCTTCTTCGGGGCAATGGATGAGCGACAGGCCGAAGACCTGGATGCGGAACTGGCCCATATCGCCATGCCGCCCTTCGATCTTGCGCTACTTGGGTCCGGGTGGTTCGGCAAGCTTGACCCACGGTCACTCTGGCTCGGTGTACGCCCCAGCGAGGCGCTGTCAGAGCTCAACATGAAATGCGAGCGGGCGGCGCGGCGGTGCGGGCTGGAGCCGGAACACCGAAAATTCCATCCACACATGACGCTGGCCTATCTGCAGGGCACGCCGATGGACCGGCTGACCAGGTTCGCGGAGCGCACCGGCGGCTTCGCGACCGAGGCCTGGCGAGCGACCCATTTCACGCTCTATTCAAGCTGGACCTCACGGGGCGACAGCAACATCTATGAGCCCGAGGCGGATTATCCCTTGCTTTGATCACAGCGGAGCTGGCCAATCAGGCCATCGACTGACCGCTCGATCATGCTCAGCACACGATCAAACCCGTCCTCGCCGCCATAATACGGGTCCGGGACATCAACACCGGTCTCGCCTGCCCAATCCATCATCAGGCTGATCTGCGCGCCCCGGCCGGCACCCGGCATCGCGCGCAAGTCGCGCAAATGGCTGCGATCCATGGCGATGATGTGGTCAAAGCGAGAAAAGTCGTCCGGCTCGACCTCACGCGCGCTCAGTCCGGAAAAATCATGCCCACGCGCCGCGCCTGCCCGCGCCGCGCGCTCATCCGGGGCCTCGCCGGCATGCCAGCCGCCTGTACCGGCACTGTCCACCTGCCAGTCCAGCCCGACGGCCGATAACCGCGTTCGTGCGACCGCATGAGCGGTTGGGGAGCGGCAGATATTCCCGGTGCAGACAAAGAGCAGGCGCACGCGATCAGTCGGGAATGGAGAACGCGTCCGGCAACACGACCAAGGACCAGTCCTCGCCCGATCCGTAGAGCCAGAAAATGTCACCATACGCGTCTTCGGGAAGCCGGCCTTCGTCATCGCATCCCGCAGCCTGTGCCGCTTCGGGGCCCGCATAGGCGGACATCCACAGGCAGGACGTGTTCGAGTGCTCACCGACCAGCGTCCAACCGGACGTCGCCGCATCAACGTCTGCGTAGGCGTCGGCGCGAAGCCGGTCCACCGTCTCGCCTTCCAGACATCCGACCGCATAGCCATCGACGGCCTGATGCGCGACGACCTCGACCCCACCGGCTGCCGCAGTCAGACGTGTCCGGCAAGCGGCGCTTGAGAAAGCACGGTCGACAGGCGTGTCGCCGATCAGCGCGGCCAGTCGCTCGACCATGATGTCGCCTTCAGGGCTGAGCGGGCACTCCATGCCATTGCAATCCGGGGAAACCTTCAACGCATGCCGCACTACAAGCACATGACGGTCTGCCGCCCGAAGCTCTTCGCGGATTGCTTCCGGCGCAAGGCCGAACAAGGCAGCATGATTGGCACTACCCGACAGGTCGCCACAAGCTCCCAAGCCAAGCGTGGCCATCATCAGGGTCAGAATGAATTTCATCGACAGATCCTCCAGCGGGCACTCTAGCGCAGCATGTCGGACAGGCGAAGCGTCGAGGCCGTCAATCCTGTCCGGTGCCCTCCGGCTCGACCTGAACACGCAGACGGACCGTAACGCGTGTGCCTGATCCGACCTGGCTCTCGATTTTCATATTGCCGTCCATCAGGCTCGACAGGCGTCGGCAGATCGCCAGGCCGAGGCCGGATTCGCTGCTGGACCCGCCACCGGCCCGGTCGGACAGGCGCTCCAACAATGAGGCGTCAATGCCCACTCCGGTATCCGTGACCCGGTACTCGACCCAACTCTTGCCAGCCCGGTCACCGTCCATGGCTACCGCGATGGAAACGGTTCCAGTTGGCGTGAACTTCATGGCGTTCGAAACAAGATTGTTGAGGATCTGGCGAACCCGGACCGGATCACCCAGAACCGGCCGGGCCGCGTCATCTCCAATTTCGAGATTCAGTTTCAGGCCCTTCTCGCCGGCCAGCGGCTCGAACAATCCCATGACAGTTCGCGCCAGCTCGGCCGGCTGGAATGCGACACTGCGCAATTCGACCTTGTTGTTCTCCAGGCGTGCCAGGTCAAAGACATCGGTCACACGCGCAAGCATTGCCTGGGCGGATCGCTCCATGGTGGCCAACAGCTTGCGTTGAGACGGATCAAGGTCCGTGTTCGACAACAAGCCGGACAGGCCCAGAATGCCATTCAAGGGCGTCCGCAATTCGTGGCTCAGTCCCAGCATGAATTCCGACCGGGACTGGCTTTCCGCGCGCTCATTCTTCGCGCGCGCCTTGAGCTCCGCTTCGCGCTCGCTGCTGCCGTCGAGTTCGTGCTCCAGAGCTTTGTGGGAGCTCTTCATGCCTTTCAGAATTCCCACCACCCGGCGAAGCAGCCACACAAATCCGACAACAAGAAAACCGGTCGCTGCAACATCCGAGACACCACGAAGCTCGGTCTGGATGAAAGCTGTCACCACTGGCTGACGGGCGGCGTCGAGGAAAAACGGCCCGAACAGAAGGAAGCCGGCACTGACGAGGTGATAACCGGCCCAGATGAGCAGTCCGATGGACAATACCTGCACAGGCCGGATGGCCCCTGCCTCACGCAATGGGTCGGCATTCCGGAACATGACGACCATCGCCGCGATCGAGGTCGCGGCGAAAACCAAGTCCAGCATTGCTGTCAGCAGGATGGAGTGCATGCGTCCCTCACCCTCCGCTCAGACCCATCGATGCGTCGATGCTAGGGGTGAGCCCTGAACACCCTGTTAACCCCGTCGACCAGAGCCGAACAGCGTCCGCCGGGTCCACGCCAATGTAAAGAACCGGTGGGGCAAATGAATTTTTCATTCGTGCCCGGCTCCGACAGGCCCGGGCATATCAGTCGTTGTGGCCCAGCCGCCGCTTGCGCCGCGCCAGCAATTGCAATCTCAGCGCATTGAGGCGGATAAAGCCCTCGGCATCCTTTTGGTCGTAAACGATGTCTTCCTCGAACGTGACATGCTCGAGCGAGTATAGAGAATGTTCGGATGACCGGCCGACGACATTCACGGAGCCCTTGAAAAGCTTCACCCGAACCTCGCCGGTCACTTCCTTCTGGGAATGATCGATTGCCGCCTGCAGCATCTCCCGCTCGGGTGAGAACCAGAAGCCTTCATATAGGAGCTTGGCGTAACGCGGCATCAACTCGTCCTTGAGATGACAGGCGCCACGATCCAGCGTGATTTGCTCAATGCCGCGATGGGCCGCCATCAGGATTGTGCCGCCGGGAGTCTCGTAGATGCCACGTGACTTCATTCCGACAAACCGGTTCTCGACCAGATCAAGGCGACCGATACCGTGAACCCGACCCAGGTCGTTCAACTTGGTCAGCAAAGCGGCCGGACTCAGGTCCACTCCGTTGATGGACACGGCATCTCCCGACTTGAAGCCAATGGTGACATACTCGGGCACGTCCGGCGCATCTTCCGGAGCCGCGGTCCGCTGGAACACGATGTCTGCCGCTTCTTCCGCCGGGTCTTCGAGGATTTTGCCTTCTGACGAGGTATGCCAGAGATTGGCATCAACCGAGAAGGGCGCCTCTCCGCGCTTGTCCATGGCGACTTCGATACCGTTTTCCTCGGCATAGGCGATCAGCTTGGTGCGGGAATTGAGGTCCCATTCGCGCCACGGCGCGATGACGTGAAGGTCAGGATCGAGGGCATAGACGCCGAGCTCGAACCGGACCTGGTCATTGCCCTTGCCGGTTGCCCCGTGGGCAACCGCGTCAGCGCCGGTGGCATGCGCGATCTCGACCAGCCTCTTCGCAATCAGCGGCCGCGCGATCGATGTGCCAAGCAAGTAAAGCCCTTCATAAACGGCATTGGCCCGCACCATCGGGAAGACATAGTCGCGAACGAACTCTTCGCGCAGATCCTCGATGAAAATCTCTGAAACACCTGCCGCTTCAGCCTTGCGGCGCGCCGGTTCCAGCTCCTCACCCTGTCCCAGATCAGCAGTGAACGTCACGACCTCCGCATCATAGGCATCCTGCAACCATTTGAGGATGACAGAAGTGTCGAGGCCGCCCGAATAGGCAAGAACGACCTTTTTAACGGGCTTTTTCGCGGACATGGGCAATTTCCTTCTCGATATCTCCATGCGCGTAGCGCCGCTGTTGCTGACAGGCAAGTGTTTCACGACAGTTTCAGCACGATCATGACGCCTGCGAAGCTGGACAGGCATCATGTCCTGTCCATTCATGGCGCGATAAACCCGCCTGGCCCGCCCGTTTCGAGCAGGAAACTGAATCGCATGACGCCCTGCGCTCCACCGCCGCTGGAATATGCCGTCGTGCAACGTCGCTGATACTGCTCGCCCTTGAGGGCTGTCTGATGATCGTCGTGCCGTGGGTCGCCGGTTTTGCCTTGAGGAGCGCGCGCCTGCACCGTCAGGGAAACCCTGTGCGCGGGGTCGAGTTGTCGCAGCGCCTGGCAGAGACATTCCCCTTCCACATCTTCGCTGGCGTCACCGGGTCCTAAACGACGTCGTCCGGCGTCGACGTCTGGCGGGCCGGGTCCGACCGCCAGACGAAGAAGGAATAGATGATGCCGGTGGCAGCCGGCGTCAGGGCAGAGGCCAGCACCAGCCAGATCTGCCGATCCACCGGCAGCAGCCACACACCGGTCAGCAGGACCAGCCCGCCAACCACCATCAGCCGCCCGGTCAGTCGGTGGGTTTTGTCCCAGGCGAGATCCGAGGACAGGGTCCATGGCGTGCGGATACCAACGAACCAGTTCGGTCGCGCCTTGCCGAGCACATTGCCAAGCAGCAAATAGAGCGCGCCGACGCCCGACAGGATCAAGGTCGGCACCAGGGTCTCATCGCTCGCCGCGACCCAGCCCAGTCCGAGGCCGACAAGTATCGCCTGAACGAGCAACATCAGAGCGAGCACGCCAATCCAGACGGTCCCCAGCACGATACGGGAACGTTGCAGGTTGCGGCCGCGCGGGTCGATGGCGGGAAGGATGGCGAACACTCCCGTCAGGACGATCATGATCGCCGGAAGCAGCAGAAAAGCCTCGGCCCGGCCACCGTAGCGATCCGGTTGACCGTCCACACCCCAATGCACCGGGATCTGCGTCGTGGCGTCGGTGCCCATCCAACCAAGACCGGCCAGCGCCAGTGCCGGCACAATCAGCAAACCGGATCCGATCAATTCACGTTTCATGATCAAGCCCCCTCTTTTTTGTCAGGGTCGCCGCCTGCCAGGTCCATGAGCCAGGCAATCGCTTCGTCCGCCACGCTGGCGTTCAGTCGATAGAGAATTGTCGTGCCGTGACGCTCCGCCACGATCAATCCCGCATCCCGCAGGATCGAAAAATGTCCCGACATTGTCGGCTTGGACACGGGATAGCGATCAGCCAGAGCGCCTGCCGAACTGGGCCCGTCGCGCAAGGCCCGCAACACGTCGCGCCGCACGGGATGGGCCAAAGCCTTGAAGACATCACTCATTGACGCGGTCACCTCTTGCCGCAGCAATAGTTCGGCAGGTGCCTAATCACAAGGCCATTTACGACGATTCCAGCATCCGGTCGGCGGGCTCCGGGACAGCGACAATCGGGTCGTTGGCGCTTGCGTCAATCAATGATCACGGATTAAAAGCAGGCCATGTCACACGCCGATTCCCGCCTCATCGTCGCGCTCGACCTGCCGACGACCGATGCCGCTTGGTCGCTCGTTGAGTCCATCGGCGACACTGTCGATTTCTACAAGATAGGGCTGCAGCTTTTCCCGATGGGCGGGATGGAGCTTTGCCGCCGCATCAAGTCCACGGGCAAACAGGTCTTTCTGGACTTCAAGCTGCATGACATCCCGGCAACGGTAGAGAAAGCGACCCGGTCGATCACGACCGGTGGCGCCGACTTGCTGACCATCCACGCCGAACCTGCGGTCATGCGCGCGGCTGTTGCCGGACGTGAAGGGTCTGACCTCAAGCTTTTGGGCGTCACGGTGATGACCTGCTATGACGACGAAATGCTGGCCGAGATGGGTTATGCCTTCGGTGCCCGGGACCTGGTCCTGCGCCGGGTCGAGCAGTCACTGGAAGCCGGCGTCGATGGCGTCGTCGCCAGTGCTCACGAGGCACAGGAAATTCGCGAGCGTTTTGGCAAGGACCTGTTGATCGTGACCCCGGGAATTCGACCGAAAGGCGCGGATGTCGGCGACCAGAAGCGCGTCGCAACGCCCGCCAGCGCCCTGTCTGGTGGCGCCAGCCACCTGGTTGTCGGGCGCCCCGTCAACGCGGCACCTGACCCGAAGGCGGCTGCGGCGTCCATCGTTGCGGAAATCGCGTCGGTCTGATCCTCGCTCACAAGCGAGGCCCCCGGACCGGCCGCTACTGACCGAGCGGGTAGGTTCGCAGGGTCGCACGCCTGTCCATACGCAGAACCGGAGCGGAAGTAATCTGCGCGGGAGCCAGCGTTGAAACGCGCCCGGACCCGTCAATGACAATCACGCCCCGATAGACATAGCTGACCGTCGGGGCACGCCCGACACCGCCGACGAGACCGCCGGAAAAAAAGCTGTCATCCAGGCGCACGGTCTCCCGGGGGGCGATTTGCGCACGAGGAGTGACCTGCGCACGGGGGACAACTTGCTCACGGGACGCCGGAGCCTCTGCGGCCCTGGTGCGGATACGAGGTCGGGAGGCCTGAACGGTCGGGGCGGAGGCAGGTCGAGCAAGCGGCGGCGCACCGGCAAGCTGTGGCGCCACGCGGCGCGGCGCGGCATCGACGCCCTCCGGCATTTCGGTGAACCGGCAGGGCGGACCCGAATACTCGCCCGCCAGTGCCTCACGGATGTCTTGCGGCGAGCATTCGCGCTCGATCACGGCCTGGCCGCTGGCCGTTCCGGTGATGCCGGAAAGGGCGCCAAGCGCCGCCAAGCATGAAATCAGCGAGTGTCTCATTCCGACACACTATCAGGCTGGCTGACCTCAACTAAGCATCTGCACCTGTGACGCGAAGGGGCTTCGCCATCAGCCCGTCACAGGCGTGTCCGCCGGCTCTTCAGCGAGCCAGTCGAGGGCCGTGTCCCGCGACCGGAAAACCATGACGGTGACGCCTTCGCTGTCTCGGGACAAGGCCTGCCAGATAGCCGCGACAACCCCGTTGAACGGTGACGCGACCACGCTGGCGGCGCGGACATGTTGGCCGGGTGCGTTTTTGGCCTGCCAGGCATCCAGGCCCTGGCGGATCGACTGCACCGTTTCATAATCAAAGTCCGTGCCCGGCAGATCATCGGCATAGAGCGAGAGCCGGTTGAAGTGCGGCCGCCAGTCGGGATGGGCTGCCGCCTCGTCATAGGCGGCGAGAAGGGTCTCGAGATTAAGCGTGCCGGACCAGATGAATTCTGCCAGTGCGAGGTCCGGATGGATCCGCACCTCGCACGGGGGCGGTCCAGCCGCCTCAGAAGTCACAGATGATGCCCTTTTTCTCCCAGTCGCCATAGCGGGTCGGCTCCGGACCCTTGCGGCCACCGGTCTCCGGCTCGAGTTCGGCCTGACGCGCGGCTTTCCGGCGTGCCTCGGCCTCGGCGAGCGCGCGCCGGGCCTCCGGACTCAATGGCTTCGGAGCGGCGTCCGGAGAGGGGACGGACCGCCCCCCTGTCCCGTCTTGCTGATCATCATTGCTCATCCCATCTAGATAATCTGACAAGCACGCCCCGCCAAGACACACAGGCCCGGACAATGACAGCGAATACACTGCGAACCTTCCTTCTGCTCGCCGGAATGACGGCACTCTTCATGGGTATCGGCTATCTGCTTGGCGGCGCTGCGGGCGCCATGCTGGCCCTGATCGTCGCTGCCGGCATGAATTTGTTTGCCTGGTGGAACTCGGCCGACATGGTGCTGCGCATGCATGGTGCCCGGGAGATAAGCTTCGAGGAACGCCACCCCGTCCTTCGCCAATACGCCGGCGATGTCGAGCATCTGGCCCGACGGGCCGGCATGCCGATACCCCGTGTGTTCGTGATCGAAAGCGATCAACCCAATGCCTTCGCCACCGGACGCGATCCGTCCCACGCTGCGGTCGCGGCAACCACCGGGCTGCTCGAGCGCCTGGACCGTTCAGAAATTCAGGGCGTGATGGCGCACGAACTCGCCCACGTGAAGAACCGTGACACCCTCACCATGACGGTGACCGCCACGCTGGCCGGCGCAATCGGCATGCTGGCCAATTTCGCCCTGTTCTTCGGCGGCAATAACCGCGCCGGACTGCTCGGCTCGCTGGCGATGATGATTTTCGCGCCGATGGCCGCCATGCTGGTCCAGAGCGCCATCAGCCGGGCCCGCGAATACGAAGCCGACTGGGTCGGTGCCGAGATTGCGGGCAATCCGATGGCGCTGGCCAGTGCACTGGAGAAAATCGAGCGCTCTGCGCGCAGGACCGTGAATGCCGGTGCCGAACGCAATCCGGCCACCGCCCACATGTTCATCATCAACCCGCTCAACGGGCAGCGCATGGACAATCTGTTCTCGACCCACCCGGATACCGCTGACCGGATTGACCGTCTCCGCCAGATGGCCGGCGCCCGGGCCACACCCAATCCCGGACCTTGGGCGCGACGCGGCCCGTGGGGCTGATCCGAACGGCGGCTTGGCATCGACGGGGCGGGGTCTGCGTGCTAGCCCGGCGCCATGAGTGACGGTATTGCCCCACGCCGCGCTGCGGCGCTTGCCTATCTAGCTGTGATGAAACAACGCCGCACGCTCGAAGCGGCGCTGGAGCACACCCCCGACTTCGCC
>NZ_JBLWVH010000013.1:0-89098 GCF_048268525.1 Maricaulis sp.
CCGCCGGTGCCGCCAAGCGAAACATTGACGGCTCCGCCAACACTCATCCCGCCGGCTGCGCTCGCGGCAACCGAGAATCCACCATTGCCGCCACCGCCGCCAATCGACTGGGCCAGCACGCCATGCGCCTCATCGCCGCGCGTGATGATGTGGTCCGTTTGGGTGACCGTGACGGTCCGGGCATAGGATCCGGCCCCGCCGCCTCCGCCAATGGAGACGCCAACGCCGACACCGGCCGTGCCGCCGGCGGCGACATTGCCCGTCGCAGACCAGCCGCCATTACCGCCACCGCCGCCGATCGACTGGGCCGCGATTCCGTGGGAACCGGTCCCGGTCGTCTCGACCACGCCGGTCGATGCAACCCTCACATCATCTGCGTGAGCACCGTCACCAGCCGCACCACCAAGCGCGACATTGACCGCTCCGCCGGCTGTGCCGCCTGCCGCCAGGGATCCCGAGAAGGCAAAGCCGCCATTACCGCCACCGCCGCCAATCGATTGTGCCAGAATGCCGTGGGAAACATTGCCGAAAGTGAAGACCGTCCCGTCCGACGTGACCACCACGTCGCCATTGACGATTCCACCACTGCCGCCATCACCGCCGAGCGAGACACCGACACCAACTCCAGCCGTCGCGCCCAGGCTCATTGTTCCTGTCGCCGACCAGCCGCCATTACCGCCACCGCCACCGACCGATTGCGCGAAGAGACCGTGCGAATTGTCGCCGGAAGTCGCGATAATGCCATCGCTGTTGAGCGTTACCTGGCCTGAATAGGATCCGGCTCCGCCATTGCCGCCGAGCGCGACATCCACGCCGACGCCAGCGACACCGCCGCCGGAGAGCGAACCGGAGAATGAGAAGCCGCCATTGCCGCCGCCGCCACCGATCGACTGGGCAACCAGGCCATGGGCATTGCTACCCGAAGTGATGACATTGCCGGTCGCGTCGATCAGCACGGTGCCGCCAAAGCCACCCGCTCCACCGCTGCCGCCGAGGGATACACCGAGGCTGACAGCCGCGCCGCTGGAAACCGCGAGGTTGGCGGTACCGGTCCAACCCCCATTGCCGCCACCGCCGCCGACCGACTGGGCCAGCACGCCGAAGGAGTTATTGCCACTGGTCTGGATCGTGTCTGCGGTCCGGACCGTGACGGAATCCGAGTCCCCCCCGGCTCCGCCATCGCCGCCCACGGCCACCGAGACAGACGCTGAGGCGCCAACGCCGGCACTGACTGCGCCGGCAAAGCTCTGGCCACCATTACCGCCACCGCCGCCGACCGACTGTGCCAAGACGGCATGCGCATTGTCGCCAAAGGTCAGGACCGAGCCGTCGAGATCCATCTCGACAACGCCGCCCATGCCGCCGGCTCCTGCGTTGCCGCCAACGGCCACACTGACCGACCCGAATGCCCCGATGGAGCCGGCAACCGAATAGCCGCCATTGCCACCGCCGCCACCGACCGATTGCCCGACAATTCCGGTCGAGCCATGGCCGCGGGTTTCGATGAATGTGCCATCGGCACTATTGACCCGCACAATGCCGCCTTCACCACCGACCGCGCCATCACCGCCGACTGCGACACTGGCGAAGAGACCGCCGGAAACCGCGCTACCACCATTGCCGCCGCCACCGCCGATCGACTGGGCGATGATGCCGTTCGAGTTCTCGTTGGTCGTCAGGATATTGCCATTGGCGTTGACCGTAACCGTATTCGCCGAATTTCCGGTTCCACCTTGGCCACCGACAGAAACCATGCCGCCGGCGCCGCCGCCATTGCCGCCACCGCCGCCGATGGACTGGGCAACGATCCCGGTCGCGCCATTGCCCTGGGTCTGGATCAGACCGCTCGTCGTAACGGTGACTGTATTGCCGGTACCGCCGCCGGATCCGTCACCGCCGATGGCCCCGATGCCGCCGCCGGCGCCGCCATTGCCGCCACCGCCACCGATGGACTGGGCGAGAATGCCGAATGCCCGGTCGCCCTCGGTGAGGATGCTGCCCATGGTGATGTCAACAACACCGCCATCGCCGCCGACATCGCCGTCGCCGCCAATGCCGACAATGCCGCCGCTGGTGCCGCCATTGCCGCCACCGCCACCAATGGCCTGTGCCAGAACGCCGTGCGCGTCGGTTCCGGTCGTCGAAATCGTGCCGGTCCCCGTCACCGTGACCGTCTCGGCGCTTCCGCCCGCATCACCGTCGCCGCCTATGGCTGCCAGACCCACGGTCGAACTGCCATTGCCGCCGCCGCCGCCGATCGATTGCACCAGAATGCCCAGCGCGCCTTCGCCGGTAGTCGTGATCAGCCCGTCATTATCGACATGAACCTCGCCGGCCGCACCGCCAGAGCCGCCCGTGCCGCCCAGCGCAACAAGGCCGCCAGTGCCTCGCCCGGAGCCGCCACCGCCGCCGATGGACTGGGCCATGATACCGTGACTGCGATCACCGGTGGTCGTCGTGCCTGTCGAAATAGCACCATCATTGTAAACGGTTACCGTACTTGCATCGCCGCCGGAGCCGGAGCCTGCCCCCAGCGCGGCAATTCCGGCAGAGGCACCGCTGCGGCCGCCACCGCCGCCGATGGACTGGGCGGTGATGCCGACAGCATCGTCGCCGCGCGTGGTGATCGTACCTGTCGCCGCGTTGGTGACAAAAACCAGACCGCCATTGCCGGCCCCGCCGCCGCCGCCGCCAAACGCCACCAAACCACCGGATGCCCCGGCATCGCCGCCAGATCCACCAATACTTTGAGCCACGATCCCGTCGGAATAGGTCCCGGTGGTGATGATGGAGCCGTGATTGGTGACCGTGACAGTCGAGCCATTGCCCCCGGTGCTGCCGGAATCGGCGTCACCGACAATGCCGAAACTCGAGCCGGCATCGCCCGCTGCGCCGCCCATGGACTGGGCCAGAATACCATTGGCACTGAGGCCGGTGGTGCTGATGGCGCCATGATTGACGACTGTAACCGTTCCACCTTGGGATGCCGGTCCGGAAGATCCTCCGTCAGACCAAATAAATCCGCTACCGCCGTCACCGCCCGATCCGGCGCGGCTGAGGGCGAACACGCCATGCCCTTCATCGCCAGATGTCGACACGTTGACATAGGTCGTCAAGGAAACCGTTCCGCCGGCGCCGCTGGCCCCACCTTCATAGCCATCGAAGCCGAATCCGGCCGCATTGCCGCCATCGCCGCCATCGCCGCCGATCGAAACCGCACTGATGCCAGGCAGGTTGTCCGATATGGCGTCAATATCGCCATGGCCGGATGAGGTCAGGGTATGGATGACGTCCGGCCCGACCCCACCGTCCTCACCCGGATCACCATTCTCACCGATCGTGAAGCATTTGATGATGCAGATACGGGCGCCCCAGGCATTATCGCCGTCCGAACCGTGCGATCCGACCTGGCGGTCAGAGAAAATGTTCGTGTTGCCAGCCGGTATAGCCGGATTGACCGTGGTCGCGGGCGAGCCCGGAGACCCGGTGATCCCGGACGAGGCCGTCGTGATGTCGCCGCTGCGGGAGGTAACCGACGAGAAGGTGAAGCTGTTTCCGTCAGCGTCTTCTGCCGTGTACGAAACGATATTGGCGAACGGATCGACATTCACCGCGGTGACCGTGTAGGTCGTCGCAGCGCCCGCCGTATCGGACGTTGCAGTGGGGTCAACAATGGTGTCGCCGACGGCTGCACCGACAATGATCACATTGAAGACATCCGTCATGACGACATTGTCGCCGAGAATCGCCTCGACGGTTTCATGTACACCGGTGATCGGATTGACAACGGTATCGCCGACATCAACCGCCCAGGCCGCCGGACTGGCGATTGCCGCCACACCAGCGCTGGCGAGCGCCAGGCTCAATGCTTGAGGGGAGGTGCCGAGAAGCAGGTTTGAAACACGGCGGGACCGCATCGACTGGCTCCCGTCGGAAGCCTTCAGAAACTTGTACAAACCAATCCCCCCGGAACACACAACTGACGCTAGTCTCGGGGTTTACGCAATATTTGTACCGCCCCCCATGGGAGCTTAACGCAAGCTTAACCTTTTAGCGACCACCCGCTCCTGAATACTGAAATTTCGGGTGGGGGCAACGACCGGAACGCTGGGCATTCCATCACTAAAAATCCGTCCGTGCCCCAAATCAACAGCTCAGCCTTCATCGCCCTTGGGCGCAGGATCGTCATTGGTGGACAGGCTATTCCGGCGCCGCCAGAACCAGAAACCAGCGCCTGCGGCGGCCAGGCCCAGCAGGCCCAACACCACCTGGAAGAATAGCGACATACCGCCCTGTCGCCGGCCTTCGACCACACGCGCGAGCTCGCTGGCAACCGTTTCCGCCTCATTGGCAGCCCGCAGATCGACGCCGAGCGCATTGCCAATCTGGGCCAGTTGGTAGAGCGAGGGGTCATCCGCCTCGACTCCCAGCGTGATCAACTGGCCTTGCATCCGGGCAATCGGCTCGACCATGACAATTTCGAGGGACTTGTAGCCATCAGTCTGCCGGTCCTGCCAGGCCCCCGGGTCTGTCACACCGACAAACACCGGTCGACCGCTGACCTCAACATAGCGCATACCGCTCCAACCGCCATTTTCCGACGGCGAGACGTACAACAGCTCGCCATCCTCATCGGCCACGCGAATTTCCGGCCCGGCATAGCTTCCGGTCCAGGCATGAAGCTGGATACCAAGCACGCCGCGGCGAGGCGGATCGACCCGGAACCAATCCCAGTCCTGGTTGGCGATCCTGATGACGCTGTGGAAGGGAAGGTCGATCGCGCGCGCCTGGCCGATCCGGTCATTGGGCTCGAAAGCGTCATTGGGCGGTCGAGCGGATAGCCTGCCCTGCACAAGGCCGCCAGCCGGGCCGTTCGGGCCCGATCCAGCAAGTTGCAGGCGGTGCCGGCCCGGCCCCAGGACCAACACTTCACTCGTGGTCTGTTTGCCCTCGCCTTGGTCGTCGGTGCCGTCGTGGATGGTGATTTCGGCCAATGAATCGGGACCCGAAAACACATCGAAATGAACCTCGGCTGCCCGCTCCAGTCGCAATGCAATCTCGGCCGTGCCGTCGCCATCCAATTCGATGGTGATAATCTCGTTTGGGTCCAAGCGGGTCTGTGCTCGCGACATGGGAGCGGCAAGCAGGACCACGCACACCGCCACAATGACGATGCCGATAAAGCCACCGTCTGATGGACGAGAGCGATTGGATGACATCACCGGCATCATCCGTTCTCCGGTTCGGCCCGGGAAACCGCATCCCCGACGCGCTGGCGCGCTTGTGGCAGGGACATCAGTCCGCGGCGCGCCTGATTGGCACGGTTTCGAACCCGGTCCATATCCGCCTGTCCCCGAGAGCTGCGCCCGACATCGGATATTGTCTCGCTTGGCCGGGAATTGATGCCCCAGCGCAGGCCCGACTGTCGGGTACGACCATAGTACACGCCGTAATCCTTGATCTCATACACAGCGAGACATCGCCCGTCCGGCAGGACACGTTCGATATAGTTGTGCTCGGTCAATGTGATACGGTCCAGATGACGGCCGCCGTCCTCGATCTCGACGGCATAGCCCGACCAAGTCTCAGCCTGACAGTTGAGTGGCGTCTGTGGTGCCGCAACCCGATCCGGCTCAGGCGGCGGCGTCGCGTCCGGCGCCTGATGCCGGGACAGGACTGATTCCAGATCGCGGATCGCCCCGGTCACATTGCCCTCACAAGTCTCGGCGCCATCGGTGAAGCTGGCATAGCGCCACTCCTCCGCCCGTGGATCGGCAAAGCTGGTGAACAGCCCGCGCGCCTGGGCATGGGCAGCCGCCAGCGGAGTGCCTCCCCCGGCAGACGCCGAAACCAGAAAATCACGAATGCCCTCGGCGTCCCGCGTGAAACGCCGGGTCGTGAAACCGCCACAACCACTGAAGACCACCGCCGCAAATTCGATCAACTGATCTTCGGGAAGATTTTCAAATGTTTGCGTGATTCCTGCCCTCGCATTGGCGAGCCGGCCACCCTCATTCATCGAGCCCGACCCGTCGAGAATGATCAAAAGCGAAAGCGCCGGCCCCTCACCCAACCTGTGCCAGGTGTCAGGCCCGCCACTCGCGGCCGTCGCCCCGGCCCGCAGCGCCTCCAGTCCGGCCCAGTACAGCCCAGCGCCCCATTGTGCAGGATCATTGATCGTGACCGCGGTCGCCGGATCAGCATCAAGCGGCTGGTCAGTGAGGCTGACGGTGACCGCGAGATCTCCGTTCTCGTCGCGCAGGCTGGACGCTTCCTCCAGATCGAAATGCGCCTGCCAGCGATCCTCGTCACCACTGACTTCGGCTGTCGCGCCACCGATTGTAACAGTCGGGGCGTCGTCCAGTGGCGCGGAAAATTCCAGACGCATCCGGCCCTCGCCGCTTTCACTGACGGTGCGCGCCACATCGACATCGAGTGTGCGCACAGGCGCTCCCAGCGCAAAAGTGGTCAGCTCCCTCTCCGCGTCATAATCCGGGCCGCCGGACCACTCAGCGCGGTAGGCAGTGCGACCGCCAGCACGCACTTCGATACGTGTCAGATGAACGGGAATACGGTCGACCAGCAATTGATGGTCTTCATTCGGCTGGGCACCGCTGGTTTGCCGATCCGCATCGGTCCAGGCGCCGCGGCGCGATTGCACGCTGACCCGCAAAGGCAGGGGTCCGCGCATGGCGTCATAGGCCTCATCTTCCGGTATTTCGTACCGACCGCGCCAGCGTCGCGCATCCAGCCATCGCCCATCAAGGGGCTCACCGCCCAAGGTCAGGATTTGATCTTCCGCATCGCGCTCAATCTCACTGTCGAAACGCAGCTCCACGGTCAGCTCTGCGCCCGGACTGACAGGTCGGAATGCCCTGTCTTCCGGATCGGAAGGCTCCTCTGGAGGCGTATCAAACAACCGCTCCGGCTCGGTCAATTCAGTCTCGGCAACGGGCGGCGCGGAGTAGGCATAAACCGGCAGGTCCTCGCCTCGGGCGGAGACCTCGACCGTGACCAGACGGGGGATGTCCACCTCCCGACGCAACACAAAGCGACCTGCGCTGGCGCGGCCCGGGTCCTGTGCATCAGAGGCTGCCCGGGTCACGAAAACATAGGTGTAACTGTCGCCACTGCCCGGGCCGCCAGCCGGGTCGGCGAAGCTGACATCGCTGAAAATATCATCAATCCGGAAGCGGATACGGCGGTCGCTCCAGTCGACAATATCGGTCACGAGGATGGCACCGTCCGGGCCCAGGCCAAGACGCAAATCCCCCGCGCTTTCCCCGAAATGCCGACCCCGAATTTCGATGGTGTCGCGGGTGTCTTCCAGGACCGCGACAACGCCGTCGGCCGCGAGATCATCCTCGTCGACCACATCAACTATCGGCGTCCGGTCACACCAGTTGGCAACTGACTGCAGGGCCAGCCCAGCATCATCCATACTGAAGGCAAGGCTCTCATCGGCACTGAAATCCCAGCTCACATAGCCGGGATGCAGCGTGTCGACCCGATCATCGCCAAAGCCGGGAGCGGACCAATTATCATTGACGACTCGGCACAACGGCTCTGTTCGCTGGCGTGTGCCGTTGAGCTGGACGAAGGCGTGCTCGGTTATGCCGGCGCCTTCGTCTGTCTCGTCATACAGGCGCTGGGCAAGGATTCGGCAGGTGGCCCGTTCAGACTCTTCCGCCGACCCGCGCAGATCAGGCAATAGCGTATCAGACTGGCGGCAGAAATAATCAGCGTGGGACCGATTGAAAAAGCCGAATACCGTTTGTGCGTCCCGCCCCCGCGGATCACGATCAGGCAAGGTTGTGATCGCCGGCGGTTCGAGATAGCTGGCGACCGGGTAAGTGTCGCCGGTCGGCACACCCAGCAGTGTTCCCATCCCGCCCTGCGCCATGTTCAACCCCGACGGATCGGCGAAGGCCGCCATCTGGGCACGGACATAGATGCGGGTCACGGAAAGCGTGTCATTGCGGCTGTAGATGAAGCCCCGGATCTCCGGCGGCAGATCAGAGGTCGAGGCATTGCCAGTGACTTCATTGATCACATTTCCAATGCGGAAACCGGCCTGGGCCATGGTCGAGATCGCGCCCGCGGCGGCGAATTCACTTCCCATGCCAAACACAATGGCCTCATTGGTCGCCCAGGCATTGTAGCAATGTGGCCCAAGGCTCTCTCCGGCGCCATTGCTGACCGTCGCGCCATCAACACCAAAACCGCTGCCATTGCGGCCAAAGGCCCGGATCACGTCCCGAAAGCCAGCACTCGAACAGGCCATCAACTCATTATACTGACGCTGTACAGGAAGGGCCGTTTCGGAATTGTATTCGACGATATAGCCGGGCAGGCTGACGCGGGCCGCATAGCGCCCCCGATGCATGTCCCACGCTCGATAATCCCCCACACCAGGATGCTCTTCCTCATCTCCAGCGCGGCGCCAGTGAGCGATCTCGAGCCTGGCGGCCGGCGGATCGCCCGGCTCGGTCAACCCGAGGCCTTGCCCGATCCAGTTGAGGCTACGCTCCGCCAGATTGACCACGGTATTGACGACACCGACCTCCGGCGAGGACAGGGCATCCGGCACGTGCGCGACCGACTGGTACCCGTGAATGATCCCGGTGAAGGCGCCTGCCATGAGGGCTCGCGTCGGGTCCAGGGCAATGCCATTGGCATTGTATTCCGGTGAACCCCAACGCTCGAACATGTGGCCCATGGCCCAGCGATCCTGCAGGAAGTGCTGGGCGTAGCCCTCAAAGGCCAAAGCCTCCATCTCGGCTTCCCGGACCACATCACGGTAGGCTTCCATGTTGGCCGGATCGGCTTCGATTCGTTCACGCAAACGGCGGGCCCGCGCAGCGAGCCCCAACGCTGTCGCGTGAAGCCGCTGGTAGGAGCGGGTCGCTTGCGAGCCGAAGTGCGAGGCATTGAAACCGCCGCCCTGCCAATAGGAATAATTGTGGCAATTGGCCGGCGTTCCTGCCGGCATTTCACCACTGGGCAACGGTGGGCAGAGTTCGTTCCGGTTGATCCAGTCATAGAGGGAATAGCTGAAATCAGGGATACCGGCGAAGTTTGCCGCACCGGGAACCGTACGTTGCGGCAACCCCATGATATCGTCAGGATCCCAAGTCGATCCCTCGCGTTCACGGCCGATTTCCGGACGGAAATACCCGGTGGCCAGATCACGGACCACCAGGCGATTGTCCGGCGAGAACCCCCATGGAGAGCCCGGCGCAGCCCTGTCGAGCGCGACCTGGGCCAGCCAGGCGTGTTCGTTTTCATGACAGCTGTCGCGCGCACTTTGATGGCAATAATAGATGCCATGCCACTTGTCGGCATCTGTCACATGCCCGCTGTACGCTCCGGCGCGGGCCGACTCCTTGGTGTCGTACGCGGTGGTCAGACCCAGCAAAGCCACCACAAGCCCCAATCGCGCGACATGGGCGACGCGGCGCCATCCGGTCTGTCTCGGTGGCAGGATCATTGGACGGGTGCGCACCAGGCCTCCTCCGCGACAAAAATCGCATCAAACTCGGCCATCGCGCTTTCGAGCGCGGTTCCGGCCCGGTCCGCAAAGCGGTCGCGGCAAGCTTGCGGGCATTCCGCCTGGGCAACGCAAGCCCTCAACCTGCCGGCCTTCTCCTCGGGCGTCGCTTCCGAAGCGGGGGCGAGACAGGTCAGCACGCTGTCCATGCACTGGCCCCATTGGGCGATTGGATCATCCAGACCCGGATAGTGGACTGCGGTCAGGACCAGGTCGCCGTCAGTCGGACTGCCATGTCCAACCGGTCGTGCCTCCATGAAAACCGGGCATTCTGCAGTCCCTGCGACACAATCGGGATCAGCCACATAGTTGCCGTCGGCCCACAAATCGGCCGGGGGGGCATCGCGCGAACTCATGAACCACCACACGACAATCGCAGCCAGCATGAACAGTGCTGCCGACAGCAGCAGGGCTACAGGCATCGGGCGCCGTGCACCAGCAGCGCCTGGAGCGGCCTGTTCGTCCATCCGGTCTGGGTCTGGTGTTCGGTCTTCGCTCATACAGCCTCGCTGACACGGCCCAAGGGAGCCCTGCAATTGGTCAGAAAACGCGGAACACGGAAGGCTGAAGCTTAACACGCTAACCGGGAAGGTCGAGGCCCATATTGGCGCCACGACGGGAGGTAAGATGCGCTGACACACCGGCCCACAATCAAGTCCGGCGCTGACCCAACTCGCCCGTGGCAGCTCTTTTCCGGCAAAGACGAACGCCTGGTCCGGTCGGGCTCACACGATTTCTGCGTGCCGTTCTGACGATTTGTCATTTCCGGCACGCCGCCATGCGAAGATGTCGCCGAAGGACATTTGGGCGCGGCTTGACTCCTACAGACCCTCATCCGGTGGGCCGTGCCCGATAAATTGTAGGACATCATCACTTTGCGGGTCGGAGTGGCTTTTTTAATTCAGGCATTGGTTGTAGCTTCGACGGCATTCGTTCCAGCGTGGTCGGGTGCCTACAGGGCAACTACGTGGCGGAGCAATTTTTCGTAGCTTGGGGGTCCGGGCTCGATGGGGGAATGTATGAGCAATTTTCTGTCCGCAATCGCGACGGCGATGTTGGGTTTTTCCAAACAAGGTTCCGTCCAGACGTCAGCCGTTCGGACAATGACGCCGCCACGTGCCAGTCAATTGTCCGGACTGGCGGCCGTTGCGCTTGCCATTCCGATGCTTGCAGCACCAGCCGAAGCCCAAACCTTTGGTGAAAGTGCCCTTTTCGAAGCGAATGACGGCTCTCACGTGGACCCAGGGGAAACCTTCGGCGTCACGCTCTCCTTCTACAGCGATTTTGCCAACACACTCGCGGATGTATCCACCGGACTTGACCTCGATGGCGTCATTCCGGGCGCGGCCCTGACCCCGGGGTCTCTCGCGTTTTTCGGTTGCGGCGACAATGCCAAATTTGGCGGCTCTGGGACCCTGACATTTGAAGACATAGACATTGCAACCACTTTCACGCTTTGCCGGATTACTTTCGACGTCAGCGTCCCCGCAGGCACGGCCAGCGGCGATTATGTTTTTTCGACTGAGCCTCTCACCGGCACGGCCACGCCCGACGGCGCATTTGTGTCCGACCTTGGCGACTTCACCGTCCCGGTCGACAACGACACTGTTGCCCCGTCATCAACGATCACCGGCCCGGCCGGTCCGGTAAGCGCGGCGTTCAACGTTTCTGTGTCCTGGTTCGAGAACATTAGCGGCACGCCTCCAGAGGCAATTGACGGATTTTCCCCGTCGGACCTGACGGTGACCAATGCAACCGTGGCGTTCGCCGACCTGGGCGGCGATGGCGCGCAATCTGGCGACGACACGGAGGGCGTAACCATCGAAGTCACGCCAACCGGCGGCACACCCATCACCGTCCTGCTTCCTGCCGCGACGGTTCAGGACCAGTCTGGCAATGACAACCTGGCATCGAATACCTACAGCGTCGTCTACAGCGCGGCCGGCGACCCGGCCGATGATGTCGACTTTTCGATGCAGTGGTTGCCGAACAGCGTTGATGCCGGCGACACGGCCACAGCCCGCTTCACCATTACCAACAACTCCGCACTCGCCCTGACCGCAGGAGCATTCTCATTCGACATCGACAATCCGTCGACGTCAAACTTCGTCGGCGTTCCGCCGCTCGCCACGCCATGCGGAGCGGGATCCTCAACGTCCTTTTTTAACTCCGATACATTCGCCCAGTTTAGCGGGCTAGAGCTGATAGCGGGTGGTTCCTGCACGTTCGATCTGAGCGTGACAACCGATGCGGGCCTCGCGAATACAAGCTACGGATTCGTGACGGGTACCCTGTCATATCTGCTCGATGGCGACGCCGTCACCGACACTAACGCGGCTGCCAGCCTGGTCATCGGCGGTGCCGAAGGTGGCGCGGGCGAGATTGAATTCACCAAGACATTCGACGCAGCCAGCGCTGCGCCCGGTGACTCGATCGATCTTGAATTCTACATTGGCGCAACAGCCGACTTCTCGGCTACCGGTCTCAGCTTCACAGACGACCTCGACGCAATGCTTTCTGGCGCAATTGCGACCAACACACCAATCGCAGACGCATGCGGTTCCGGCTCGACCTTGAGCGGGACGAGCACCCTGACCCTGACGAGCGGCAGTATTGGTGCCGGCGAGTTGTGCCGTTTCACAGTCACTGTTTCAGTTCCCGGAGGCGCGACCGACGGCACCTACACCAATACAACCGGCACGCTGTCCGCTACCCGTTCCGACACCGGCGCCGAAACCATTGCGGCAGCCAGTGACTCATTCGATGTGGTGAGCCCCGCTGCCACTCTTCCAACAACAACCATTTCAGGCAGCACAGATGACCTGGGTGTTGGGTTGGACAGAGATCTCGACATTCGTTTCAGCGAGGCGATCGACAGTCTCGAACTCGCGGATTTTGACCTGACGAACGCCACCGCCAGCGCCCTCACTGGATCCGGCACCGACTGGCAGGTCACCGTCTCACCAATCGCAACGGGAGCTGTCACAATTCAGGTCCTCGCCAACATCGCCCAGGACGCCGAAGGTGATTTCAACCAGATATCCAACCCGTTCAGCTTTACGGGCGTAACCCCAACGCCGGAGATCAATGTCACGGGCAACTCCGTCTCGATTCCGGACGGTGACACACTGCCCATCGCGGGCGACCACACCATCTTTGCGTCGGTTGACGTCGCGGCCGGTCTGACGTCTCGCACGTTCACAATCGAAAACCTTGGGACAGGGCCCTTGAGCGTCACCAATGTGGCCATCAGCGGGACCCACTCTGCAGACTTTACCGTGTCGGCTTCACCGGCTGCCAGTGTCGCTGCTGGTGCGAACACAACATTCCAGATCCAGTTCGACCCGAGTGCGACTGGATTGCGGCAGGCGACCGTCACAGTGACCAATGATGATGCCGACGAAGCCAGCTACGATTTCGCGATCGAGGGAACGGGTTCATCGGCTCCAGAAATCACCGTATCCGACGCGTCGGGTGCTGTTGATATTCCCTACAATGACACCACACCCAGTGTGGCCAAAGGCAACGATTTCGGGTCCACCGCCGTGGACGGCGGAACAGTTTCTGCGACGTTCCGCATCGACAATATCGGAACCGCCGACCTGGTACTGGGCGCCGATGCCGTCAGCATTTCCGACTCCACGGACTTCACCGTGACCGCGCAACCGGCCAGCACGATCACATCGGGCTCGTCCTCGAATTTCACGATTCAGTTTGACCCGTCTGCCGTCGGCTCCGGAAGCGGCACAGTTTCCATTGCCAATAATGACTCCGACGAAGCGCCATTTTTGTTCGCTCTGACCGGAATCGGAACCGACAACGCGGCCCCGACCGGGCATTCGGTGGCATTCGATGCGAGCACCTATGGCCCTACCACATTCACCGCGGCCTCTTTCACGATTGATGATCCGGAAGTTCTGGCAACATTCGCCTATTCGATCAGCACCTCAGGCGGCGGGGACCCGGTTACGGGCAATGGAACGATTCCGACTCCAGCACCGGGAAGCCCCTCCGAGTACCAGGTGACAGGTATTGACGTGTCGTCTCTCTCTGACGGCACGCTGACAGTCAGCGTCACCCTGACTGACCCATCTGGCAATGCGGCAGCAGCCGTTACCGATACGGCTGATCTCGACCTGACCGGCCCTACCCCTGCCATCACCACGGGGGCCGCCGATCCGGTCTCCGGAGCGTTCAGCGCGTCCATTGATTTCGGGGAAGCGGTCACCGGTTTTGCGCTGGGCGACATCGACGTTGCCAACGGCGCGGCATCCGCGTTCACCGACGCTGGCGCCGGTCTCTACCCCGCCACCATCACCCCGGCAGGTGACGGGCCCGTCACCGTCGACGTCGCAGCAGGCGTCGCCCAGGACGGGGCCGGCAATGACAACACTGCCGCAACCCAGTTCTCCATCACCAATGACGAGACAGCGCCGAGCGTCGCGCTCAGTGGTCCCACGGATGATCAAACGGGAACCTTCACGGTCACCGCGGTGTTCTCGGAGAGCGTGACAGGACTTGGTCTGGCTGATTTTTCAGCCACCAATGCCACAGCGTCCAACCTCACAGGCTCGGGCACCAACTACACTGTCGACATGACACCCACCGCGACAGGCACCGTGACCGTCAACCTCCCGGGTAATGTTGCCCAGGACGCTGCCGGAAACGGGAATACAGCCGCAGTCGTGTTCACAGTCGATGCCGACCTGAATTTGCCGACTCTCGACAGCTTGATTGTTTCGGATGCTGACCTTCGCCTCGAAGATGTCGGGACTACAATGACACTCACGGCGACATTCAGTGAAGCGATGGATCCGGCAACCGCTCCAACATTTGCTTTCAGTTCGGACATGTCGACGACGCTCGCATTCCAGAGCGGCGCATATTCGGGAGGCGATACGGTCTACACTGCCACTTACACGGTTCTGGACGGCAATCAGGTCGCACCGGATGTCGATGTCAGTGTTGGCACAGCAACAGACGCCGCGGGCAATGCCATGGCCGACAGCACTGTGGCCGACCTGTTCAGCGTTGAAATGCGTCGTGGATCGCTTTCCGTCTCAGTGGCCGTATCGGGTGCTGTTGACGGTGCGTTCGAGTTCGATGGCGACCTCGGCGCCTTCACCGTCACGACAACCGGACAGACGGGTACAACCAGTTTTGCCGACCTGACGGAAGGTTCGTACAGCTTTACAGGCGCGACGGCCGACGGCTTCAACCTGGACAGCATCACTTGCATCGGGGGCACCGCTTCCAGCGATGTCACCACCGGAGCGGTCACCATCACGCTTGAGCCTGCGGGCTCCATTTCGTGTGAGTTCACACAAATCGCGGAACCGGATGTCGATGAAACCCAGATTCCGGAAGTCAGCATCGAACTTCCCACCCTGACCGATGACCCGACCACCGCGACCAGCGTGTTCAGCCTCAACAATGTCGGAGGCGAGGCCTTCTACTTCACGGCGTCCACGGACCAGCCGTGGCTTGTTATCGATCCTACATCGGGCTCCATTCCTGCCACTGGAAGCCTCGATTTCACCGTCAGCTTCACAGCCGCAATCCTCGACCTCGAGCCGGGCACCTACAACGCCGTCATTACGGTCTCCGAAGTGAGCCCTGCTGGACAGCGCGGCACGGTAAGCAAAGCCAATTCTCTGGAAACCATCAACATCCCAGTTAGCGTTTCTCTCGAACCGAGACTGGGCGAATTGACCATCGTGACAAACACAACCTCCCAGGAAGAAGGCGAAGGCAGCTTCACATACGCTTCAACGCTCGCCGCGCTTGACGGTCAATCGGTCACCACTGCCGGAGGCACAGCAAGCATTTCAGCCACTGATGTCCTGAGAGGAAATTACGCGCTGACCCAGCTGGTGTCCGAAGGGTGGGACCTGGCCTCGCTCTCCTGCACCGGCGATCTCGACGGCGGCAACGTCTACGACCTGGTCAACGGCGAAGTCCAGATTGACCTCGATGCAGAGGAATCGATGGTCTGCACGTTTACCAACCGTCGAAACGAGGACTACATCCGCGGCATCACCCTCTCGGCGATCCGTAATTTCATGGCAACGCGCGCCGACCTTATCCTCACCAACAGCCCCCGCCTCACAGGCCGGATGCGTGGAGATCGGACGTCTGGCACGCCAAACCGGTTCGCCGCAGATTTCCAGGACGGACGGCTGCAGGCTCAAATGTCGACCAGCCTCAGCGCCTTGCGCAAAGCCGCTGAGAACGACGCACCGCAGGTTCCGGGTTCCGAGCAATTCTCATTGGCGGGCCGGACCGGGGCAGCCAGCCTCGACGTCTGGATGCAGGCAAGCATGTCAAATGTGTCCGACAATCGCGCCGGATTGAACTCCGAAGCCGATTTCTCGATCGTCCATATCGGTACCGATATGATGGTCTCGGACTCGCTGCTCGCCGGCGTGATGCTGCAGTACGACCAGGCCGACATGACGACCGGAGCCTGGAACAGCTCTGTCGAAGGCAATGGCTGGATGGTTGGCCCGTACATGGTCACGCGCCTGGCCGAGGCGACCTATCTTGATGTCCGGGCGGCCTGGGGCAAGTCGGACAACACGGTCAACCCGATCGGCACCTATACGGACAGCTTCGAGACGGACAGGTGGTTGCTGGAAGCCAATCTGACAGGCGATATCCTTCACGGAAACTGGCGCGTATCGCCTGGCATTGGGCTCGCCTATTTCAATGAAACCCAAAACGCCTACACGGACTCTCTGGGCATCGTCATTCCAGGACAGACCATCACCATTGGCCGCCTGACAGCAGGGCCGGAAGTCGCTTACCGGTTTGCAAGCGAGAACGGCGGTTTCGTTGAACCGTATCTGCAACTGAACGCGCTCTACGATTATGATGACGCAGACGTATTCAATGCAGCGGGACAACTTCAGACCCTCGGTCACTTCCGCGCCGATGCTCGATTGGGCATCGCCGCCGAATTCTCCAATGGAGGCCGATTGGCTGGCGAAATCTCGGTACTGGGACTGGGTGAAGGGCAATTTGAAGCCAACAGCGCCATGATCCGCGTAAGGCTTCCCCTGAGCCTCCAGCAATAAACCGGCGAGGCGACCATCAACGGGACTACCAACGATGGTCGCCTCACCGACATGTGCCCGCTAAGCTGTCGTGGCCATGACCGATACGCTTGCCCTCTCTGACCGCATCCGCTTGGACCGTATGGTCGATGCAGGTCTGATTACCCAGGCAGAATCCGTGCACGCCGCGGCACTGCAGCGCCAGACCCGCGAGCCTTTGGACCGTGTCCTCGCTCAAGCCGGACTGGCGACAGAGCTGCGCATCGCGCAGTTTTTTTCCGAGGCATATGAAACGCCGCTGGCGGTGCTACCAGAGACACCAGCCTGTTCAGACACACCCGGCCTCGATGCGGTATTCGGTCAGCTAAACCCACTCTTTCTTCAATCGGAGCGGATATGGCCGCTCGCTCTGGAAGGCGACGATCTGATTGCCGGAATTGTGGATCCAGACAATCAGGATGCCCTCGCTGGGCTGGAATTCGCAACAGGCGTGCGAGTCAGGCCGATGGTCCTGACCCAGACGCAATTTGAGGCTTGCAGTGCGTCAACCAGATCGGCGGATGCCGAACTCACTGATGCAACAGACCTGGACCTGGCGGCCGATACCGAACGATTGCGGGACATGGCCACCGCGGGCCCCGTCATCCGCCAGCTGGACAATGTGATCTCGGCCGCAAGCCGGTCCCGGGCGTCGGACATACATATCGAGCTCCAACAGCGCGATGCCAAGATCCGTTTTCGGGTGGATGGGTTGTTGCGAGACATGGAAACCTGGGGTCTGGCCCAGGCCCTGGCTGTAATTTCACGCGTCAAAGTTCTCGCTGACCTAGACATAACGGAACGGAGACGGCCGCAGGATGGACGCTTTTCCGTCCCCGTATCCGGGCACTCGCTCGACCTCCGGGTGTCGGTCGTTCCCGGCCAGTACGGTGAAAGCCTGGTCATCAGATTGCTCGACACCAGTTCCACTTTGAACACGCTCAGCGATCTTGGCATGTCGAAAGCTGTAGCGACTGTCGCGAAAGAAGCCCTGGCCAAACCACATGGCCTGATTTTGGTCACCGGCCCTACCGGCAGTGGCAAGACAACGACCCTTTATGCATTTCTCCGACAACTAGCGACCACTGAACGCAAAATTCTCACGATCGAGGATCCGATCGAATATCGCCTGAACGGCGTTGCCCAGTCTCAGACTAACTCGGCCATCGGAGTGACTTTTTCAAGCGCACTCCGGGCCTTTCTGCGCCACGACCCTGATGTGGTGATGGTTGGCGAAATCCGCGACGACGAGACCGCTCGAACCGCTGTTCAAGCGGCTATGACGGGACATCTCGTGCTCTCAACCCTACATACCAATGACGCGGAGTCGGCGGTCTTGCGACTTCGGGACATGGGGATTGAAGACTATCTCATCGCGGCGACCCTTGTAGCGGCATTCGGTCAGCGTCTGATCCGCAAGACGTGTGTGAACTGCCACGGAAACGGGTGCGCTCATTGTCAGTCGACCGGGTTTTCTGGCAGGGCCGCGATTTCGGAAGGCTTCCTGGTTGATGATCTGGTCCGAAGCGCCATCCGAAGCGATAACCCGGAAACGGCGCTGGCCTCGGCCCTGGCTCAGGGCGGTTACAAGCGAATGTGGTCCGACGGGCTGTCCAAAGTGAAATCCGGTTTGACAACAATGGACGAGTTGACCCGAACGCTCTCTGATCTCCGCCTCGCAGACAATATGCCTGTCCATGACGACTGACCCCATCTCATTTCGTTTTCTGGGTGAAACGGCCCAAGGAAAGATGGAAAGCGGCGAACTGCGCGCGACCCACGTCGATCACGCCCGCCAAAAGCTGGAAGCCCGTGGTCTAGCTGTCGTCGAGCTGAAGCCAGTCAGGCAACGACAGGGCCTGTTTTCCAGACGATCAAGTCTCAACCAGCCGATGCTCACGGAGTTTACGCGGGGCCTCGCAGATATGGTGCATTCGGCCGTTCCGGTTCCTGATGCGCTGCAATTCATTATCGAAGCAGAACCCCAACGCCCCATTCGGCTGTTCGCCGAACGCATCGAACAGGCAGTGCGCGCCGGCACTTCGCTGAGCCACGCGATGGAACAAGACCCGGCCCAGCCAGACCGTCTCCTGGTATCTGCGGTCGCGGCCGGCGAACGATCGGGTCAGCTGGGTGTAGCACTAGGATATGTAGCCGACCGACTAGAAAGAGCGCGCGAAATTCGAGACATGCTTGTCGGCCAGATAGTTTACCCTGTAATCCTGATGAGCGTCATTTTCCTCACTCTGCTATTCCTCTCATTCTTCATCCTTCCGCAATTCGAAGCGATTTTCTCCGCAGCCGGGGCCAACCCACCGGTCGAAACGCGTTTGGTTCTGTCGGCAGGGTCTTTCATCCGACAATTCGGCATATGGTTGCCCGCCGTAGCGGCGGGCCTCGCTTGGGGTGTCTTGCAAATCTGGCGACGAAACCCTTTGCTCGCCGGGCGTCTGCAGCGATCGGTTCCCGTTCTGGGACCTGCTCTTACAGCCCTGGATGCAGCCGGTTACAGCCGCACCATGGGGGTCCTGCTTGGGACCGGCGTTCCGCTGGTCCGCGCCGCAGAGGTGGCCGCAGAATCCGTCACCAATGTTGGCAGCCGGACCAATCTGCGAGCAGCCATCGGGGCCGTTCGCGGGGGTCGCCCCCTTTCACAGGCGTTGACGCAGGCCGGTGGGATGCCCGAAGCTCTGATCAGGCAGATCCGCTTGGGAGAAGCGAGTGGGGATCTGGGTCGGGTCTTCATCCGGGCCGCCTCGCGGTATGAGCGGGAAGCCGAGGGACGGTTGAAGCGATTGACAGATTTGCTGGGCCCGGCGCTTATCCTCGTCTTGGGCGGCTGTGTGGGAATTGTGATCGCCGCGGTCCTGTCGGGAGTATTGAGTCTCAATGATGCCATCTACTAGGCCTTCGAAGGAGCGCGCGCCGAAAGAAGCCGGCCTCACCTTGTTCGAGCTTCTGGTCGTCCTTGTCATAATCGGGATTCTCGGGACGATTGTCGGCCCACGAGTGATCGGATATGTGGGCCGGTCGCGAACCGACGTGGCGGCGGCTCAACTGGGCTCGATCCAGACTTCACTTGAACTCTACTACCTTGATGTTGGCCGCTATCCGACGGCTGAGGAGGGTTTGAGCGCGCTGGTCACCGCGCCCGAGAACGTCCAATCTTGGCGCGGACCGTATTTTGGCCAGGAATCGGGTCTGATTGACCCTTGGGGACGCCCCTACCTGTATCAAATGAACGCGGAAACCGGTCGGGTCACAGTCGGTACGTTTGGACGAGATGGTGTCGAAGGCGGAAGCGATGAAGCGGCTGACATCTTCCGAAACTAGGTCAGCAATCCCGGGCCCGATCGATGCGGGAGTGACGCTACTTGAGACCATGGTCGCGTTGGCCATCCTCGCGCTATCGACAAGTCTGGTGACTGTCACGCTCCTGCCCCGGCAATCCGAACGGGAGCTGGAAAGTATTTCAGGGCAATTGGCGTTGAACCTCCAGGCAGCGGGCGCCGAGGCTCAAATAGCGGGCGCGTCCATAGAACTAATTGTGCTGGAACATGGCTATCGAATTCCGGCGTTGGGCAGAGATGTAGAGTGGGCGGAGTCTGTGGGAGCGCGTTGGCATATTGCGACCCCGGATGGCTGGAGGACGATGTCCCGTCTGTCGCTAACCGGACCGTCGCTCACAGCCCGGGAAACCCGTATCGACCTCTCGTTGGGCGATCAGACCCGGACGGTTCGGATAGAAGCGCTTTCGGCGCGTGTCAGTCATGACTGAACGGACACATCACCACGGATACGCTTTGACCGAGACATTGGTGGCGATGGTTATCGCCATGGCGACTGTGGTCACGGTCATGGCGGGCCTCGCCTCCGCCTCCGAGAGCTCACGCGCAGCCGCAGGGCGGCAACAGGACATATTGGCGTTGCGCAATATCGAAGCCCGGTTGCGGGCCGGAATTTCACCAAACGCGATCGCCGACCAATACCCGGCCTGGCGAATTGAATTGTTGCCGGCTGATCGACCTGCCGATCCACAAACCGGTGCGGTCTTGACCGTCGCCTTCATCAGTCGACACGATGCCCGGGGCTCTGATCTCGAGGTCGTGTTTCTCGAACCCGGCACACGAGCGGTCGGAGGTCGGCCGTGACAGCCGCTCTCAAATCCTCACGAATGTCCGGTTTCACCCTGATCGAGGCCCTCATGTCGGTTCTCGTCCTTGCAACGATAACAGCGTTGCTGGTCCCGGCCGTATTTGGCGGCATCAGGCTGGAAAGGGCCGTCGCCACCCGGTTGGCGGTGCGAGAGCAACACTACCGTCTCGACACGCTGCTGAGCGAAGCATTGCTCCACACGCAGCCCTTGCCGGCGGACTTCGGGGCGCCGGCTCTCGAAGGCGACGCGCGCAGCATCAGGATCGCCACGAGAATTCAGGACTCTGGGCACCTGTCTTGGCTTGTCGTCACTTTTTCAGGGACGACTGCGACGCTGGAACTGATCCCGTTCTTCGGCCGGTCTCCTAGTCTTACCTCCATCACGCTTGACGCGGTCGGCCGCAATCCGCGCTTCCACTATTTCGGTCGGGACCCAGCGCGCGGTCAATTGGCCTGGACCGACGAGTGGTCCTATAGTCACTTGCCCAGGCTTGTGGTTCTCGACTTTGATCCTGTTGATGGCGACAGTCGCCGACTGGAAATAGCCGTGCCATCGAATGGCGGCTTTACATGCAGTTTCGATTCAGGGCTGGGTGCATGTCTGGGGGGGGATCCATGGCACTGAATCCATCATTGTTCGATCTCGTACGCACAATTGATGAAGTCCAGACTTGGGCTTTCGATAAGGTTTGCCAACAGCTTCCCCGCCCCATCGCACGCCTTGGCAATCGGGCTGTCGCCCGACTGGCACAACTGGACGAGAGGGGTCGGATATCGGAGCGCGGCATTCTTGTGCGATCATGGTTTGGCGATGAACATGTTGTCCAGAAACATCCCCGGTCCGCTGCACTGCCGCTACGCCTCGCCCTTCCGGTGAGCCGTGTATTCAGTCGGCGCGTCGCGATTCATCCGGCAATCATTGCGCGGGGAGAGGCCGCCATCAGGACACGCTTGGCAAGGGTCACTCCGTTGCCGGAGAGCGAGGCGATGCTGGTGTGGTCTCTCGCCGGTAAAACGACCGCAGACCAAGCCGACATCAAGGTTTGGGTGGCCCACAAGGAACAAGTAGAGCAGGCAGCCAACCTTGCTAGCGAGGCGGCCAACGACTGGGAAGTGGTCCCTGAGGACACCTTGGCTGGTGAGCGTTGCCCTGCGTTTATCTCCGCCACCCGCTCATCCCTTTTCAGGGCGATGAATTCCACACTGGTTTCCGGCCTGGTTGTCACGGCTGTTGTCTGCGCGGTTCTGATAGCTGCAGATTTTAGACAGGCTCGCGCCCTGGATGCGACCATTGCGGCCCGCGAGGCAATGCTGATCAGGGCAGCGCACCTTCGTGACCTTGCCGAAATTCGACCCGATGTCGATGCAGTTCTGGACGTTGAAAATAGCTACACTCGGCCGCCAGCCCTGCTGGGCCTTCTGCAGGAATTCGCCAGTTCCGCTGCTTCACCGATCGGGATTTCGAGGATGGAACTGATCGACCCGTCAACCCTGCGGGTCTCGGTCGCCGACACGGACAGCCCCGCAATCGACTACAACCTGCCCGGTCAGGAAACGCCCGATGATCCGTGAGCTAATGCGCAATTTGCCGCCACGCTGGGCCATCTGGGTGGCCTGGTTTGCCGTCATCGTTCCTGTCCTGGCGCCGCTCGCCTTGGTGGGCACCCTGGCACTCCCTGTGATTGCTCGGACAACCGAGTTGGCCGACGCGCGCCAACAAGTCTCCCTGCTTGCCGAACGCCTCGCCGCTGGTGAATCCGAATTCCGGGCCTGGCATGAGGGCCTCGCTCGCACGCCGAACGAAGTCACCGAATATTTTGATCGAGAGCGATCCCGCGAAGTTTTTGAAGCTGCGTATGACCGCTTTGTCGACGCCGCAGAAACCTCCGCCGTCCGAACCAGGCAGGCCGGGGCTGTTCGCGAAATTCCAGTCAACGACACGGTCGGCGATTTCCAAGCCCTTTGGGTTGGACGAGGGCCGCCAGAAGCTGTCTTCGAGCTCCTTCTTGACCAGCAGGAAAGCCCGCTCCGGATTGCGAGCTTCACCTTGCGTTCGACAGATGCCCAAGGAACGGTCGAAGTCGATGCGGTCATCGAGTTTCGCAAATCCTTTTTGCTGAACGGAGCTACAAACTGATGCGCTGGCCCCTCGCTTTCATCGGGACCGGTATCGCCGTCACGGTCGCGCTCCTGGCCTGGCCACAGGATGAGGCCAGACTTGATAGCGCAGACCTTTTCCCCCACCAGGCCGTAGCCCGTGTGAATTCCGGCGAATGGTCCCGCGCCCTGGCCAACCGTTTCGTTGCATCATCGCGAGCCGATCGGCCGACTTCGCAAACCCAAAACAGCCCGCTCGAGTCCGTCTCCCTGATTGGAACGATCGAGGACGAGCGCGGTGGTTGGGCGCTGCTAATGCGGGCGGGGGAGCTGACCACACTGGCAATCGGCTCCGAGATTGATGGGTACGTGCTGGTCGAGCTGACGCCGGAGGAAGCCGTGTTTGAACGAAACGGGTCCAGAATCTCAATTGCACGCGCAAGCTGACGCGGCGGCAAACTTTGCTGGCTAGGACTCGAACTGCCCGGTAGGCTTGCGAGCCGTCAACATGAGGAGGCGATAAAGTGTTTGAGCGTGGTTTGGTGCGAGCGATTGCGCTCACAACCTGCATCGTCGGCATTTCAGGGTGTGCAACCCTGACTCCGAATGCGGCGAACGTACACAATGATCAATACGCGCGTCAGCCACTTGCCTCCCATACCACTCCAGAGCCATCGACGCCGGTACAGGCGGAGGGGTCAGACCGCGTATCATCTTCCGAAGCCGCCAATGCAGTACGTGAGGCGGACAGGCTTGTGTATTTTGACAGGCGCGTCGGGTCGCACCTCAGTGGCCGCGCCGTCACTGGAGACCTGACCGGTCGCACACTGAGATTAAACTTTACCAATGCGCCAGTAGCTGAAGTCGTCCAGGCCGTAGTCGGCGATGCCCTGGGTCAGACCGTGATGGTCGCCGATGGTGTCGACGGGCGAATTTCGCTGACTTCTCCAGAACCCGCGCCCGCGCTTGCTGCGTTGGCCGCGCTTGAAACAGTGCTCGCCGAGTCAAACCTGGTGCTCGCCGCCCGGGAATCCGGCTTCCTGCTCGCGCGACTCTCCGACTCCCAACCATCACTTGATGGGATGTGGGGAGAGCTGGGGTATGGAGGCCGGGTTGTCTCGGTACGGCATACGGCCCCGTCTGCCATCATTTCGCTGATTGATCCGTTCCTGTCGGACCGGGTCGAGGCGGTGCCCCACGACGAGTTGGGCATCCTTATTCTGGCTGGCCCCGGATCCGATATAGATGCTGCCCGGGATGCCGTTGAAACGTTTGACCGTCCTCTCCTTACCGACCGGATCGTCGGTCTGTTCGAGCTTCGGTACGTATCGGCGGAAACTGCCGAGACGGAAATCGATACGGTGCTCAACGGTTTGGGAGTTTCGTCGCAGTCGGTTCAAACGATTGCCATGCCGAGACTGAACATGTTGCTCATTAGCGCGCGTGAACAGTCCCAGTTCGAACAGGCCCGCGGGTGGATCGAACGCTTTGACCGTCCGTCTGCCGGATCCGAACGGCGCCTGCGCTATCATCTTGTGAACAATACGCCTGCAACAACACTCGCCACACAGATCACGGCGGCCTTTGCAGGCGGCCAAACCGGCGACGGAGCGGTGTTCGAGCCTCGGTTTGCTGACGACTCGGCGACCGAGCGGAGCGAGGAGGCCGACAGGGCAGGTCGATTGGCCATCATTCCGGACGAGTTGAACAACGCACTCATCATCCGGGCCACTGACCAAGAGTATCGCGAGATAATCGAGCTCGTCGAACGCATGGATGTTATGCCGCCTCAAGTCTTGATCGAAGCCACCATCGCCGAAGTACGACTGGCTGACGGGCTCGACTTCGGGGTCCGTTGGTTCTTCGAAAATACCAATGGAAGCGAAACTTCTACGGCGAGCTTTTCCGACAGCACAACCGGCGGGACCGACCCGACCTTCCCGGGCTTCAATTATGCGTTCTCCGGAACAGATATTACGGCGACGCTCAGTGCGCTTCGGTCGATCACGGATGTGACGATCCTGTCGGCCCCGTCGATCATGGTACAGAACAATCAGACAGCCCACCTGCAAGTCGGCGACGAGGTTCCGATCGTGACGCAGACGGCCACCTCCGTCAGCGAAAACAACGCGCCGATAGTGTCATCCGTCGAGCTTCGCGAAACCGGCGTCATTCTACAGGTTACCCCGCGGATCAACGTCAACGGGATGGTGGTTCTCGAGGTCAACCAGGAAGTCTCGAGCGTCCGCCCCACTACAACTTCGGGAATAGATTCTCCAACGATCCAGAAGCTCGAGTTCACGAGTACCGTATCGGTGCGCAGCTCCAGCACGATAGCCTTGGGTGGCCTGATCCGTCAGTCACAGTCAGACAATGAGGCCCGCATTCCCCTGTTGGGCGACGTGCCCGCAATCGGCAACATGTTCCGCAGCCGTGGAATATCGAGTGAGCGAAGCGAACTCGTTATTTTTCTCACCCCGAGGATCATCCAGTCCGAAGCGGAGTCGTCGGCCGCCCTCATCCACGTCCGCCGACAACTTGAAGCCCTGGAGGCACGACAACCCGACCTCTTCGACCGATGAAACGCGCCATGTCCGGGGATGATCGCGGCTCTGCGCTGATCTTTGTCCTCTGGACGTCAGGCCTGCTCGCCGCCTTATTGTTGGCGGTCACCGCGTTGGTGCACGTCCACATGCGGACGGCCAGCGCAGCTCAGGGCGAATTGACTGCGAATTCCGTCCTGCGTTCCGCGCTAGAGGTCGCAGCATTCGACATCGCGACCGGCGGCAGGACCCAACTGGCGAGCTTGCCAACAACTTTGCAAATGGGCGAGCATGCCGTGACTGTACGGCTGGCCCAAGCCCAGCACCTTTTGGACGTGAACATGGCAGATCAGCAGCAATTGAGCGCCCTGTTCGAACAATTGGGAGAGTCAGAACCGGCCGCAGCCAGGCTGGCAGATGAGATCCTCGACTGGCGGGATTCAGATGACCGGGTTCGCGCGTTGGGCGCCGAAGCCACGGAGTACGCAGCCCGAGGCGAGGAAGCGCCACAAAATCGGCCCTTCGTGTCCATCGAGGAAGTTGGGGCTGTCCTGTCTGTGACGCCACGCCGACTGGCTTGCCTGGCTCCGTTCGTGACCGTCCTGGGCGGCACTCCCCCACCAGCGAGGGACTCGGGGCGCTTTGCGGCCACATCGGAGATTGAGGGAATGCGCGTGGCGCTGGAGGCAAGCCTCACCTTGCCCTCTGGACATCGCCGCTCAATGGTTGGACTGGCAGCTTTCAGAGTCCGGCCTGACTCACCCTATCAATGGATCGCGTTCGGCGAGGATTCACTACAGACCGAGAGGTGTACGCCAAGATGAACAAGACAAGTTTGCGAGCAGACCTGATCCGGGGCGACCAGTCGAAACGATTGGTTTTCGCCGCATTGGTCATGATTGCACTGGCGACCTTCTTCTGGACGAGTTCACGCTACCCATCCCTCGACGAGAAAGCGATGATGAGCGGCGCCATCCAGCTGGAGGACCCACTCGGCTTCGAAGCCCTCATTGCCCTCGACCCAACAGCCAGCACGATTGAACGGATTGGCGTTTCGACCGTGAACTGGATCAACACCAACAAGAAGGGAATGACTTTCGGCTGGCTATTCGGCGCTGCGTTTCTCACGCTGCTCGGCTATTTCCGGCGACGCAACTTCAAGAATAGTTTCGCCAATTCCGCCTACGGCCTTGTTATCGGTGCGCCCTTGGGTGTGTGTGTGAATTGTGCCGCGCCGATTGCGCGCGGGCTGTTTCAAGGCGGGTCAAGGGCGGAGACGACCCTGTCCGCAATGATCGCCTCGCCAACCCTGAATGTTGTCGTCCTGACCATGGCGTTCTCCTTGCTGCCATTCTACATCGCGATCACAAAAGTGGTGTTGAGCCTGTTCGTCATCCTCGTCGGCGTTCCGTTGGTCTGTCGGCTGTTGCCGGCCGAACGTCTGCAACGCACCGTCCCCGCTGAGACGCCTGTGCCGCAGGCCCCGTCGCTGCCGGAACCGGGCGCCGAGACCCTCTCCGCCTCCGCAATCGGCTTCCTGACGGACTATCTTCGAAATTTCTGGTTCATTATCCGGGTGACCGCGCCACTGATGTTGTTGGCGGGTTTTCTCGGCGCGGTAGCCGGCACCCTGATCTCGCCTGACCTCGTAAGCGGCCGGGAGTTCGGATTGCTTGGCGTGCTCGCCGCTGGAGCTGTCGGGACTTTCCTGCCTGTTCCGATCGGTTTTGACGTTGTGGTTTCCGGCGCTCTGCTCAACGGTGGCGTCGGCCATGGATTCGTAATGACCCTGGTTTTCACGCTCGGAAGTTTCAGCATCTACTCACTGTTGATTGTCGGTACATCCGTCGGCTGGCGGGCCGGCGGACTGTTGGCCCTCATGGTCGCAACGCTCGGAATCGCCAGCGGGATAGCCGTCGATGCCTACCACAAGTATCAGACACAACGTGCCATTGAGTTGCTCACTTCGGAGGACGAAGTCGGGTTGAGGTTCGATCTGTCGCCCCAGGGCCTGGGACTGGGGTTGACGGTGCAGTCCGCCGAAACCCCACAATCCGCTCCGCCGACAGATGCGATAGTCGTGGAGCGAGTCCCTTATGCAGACCGCCCTCAGGACGACTCGCCATTCACACGCGTTGAGGCTTGGCATCTGGGGATTGACCAACCGATCGAGTTCTCGTTTTCCGACATGTGGCCCCCGTTCTGGGAAGGTCGCAGTGTGGCCAGCGGTGATCTGGACGGCGACGGTCATCCGGATCTGGTGTTCGCATCCACTCGAGTTGGACTTTACATCTACTTCAATGATGGCGACGGCGGGTTTCGCGGCGGAGCCGTCGAAGATGAGCGCCTGGGTTCGCTTCCCGTATTCAATGCGACGATTGTCGACATCGACAATGATGGCTGGCGAGACGTATTCCTGACCACCTACCAGCAGGGAAACTTCATCCTGCCCAACAGGAATGGGCGCCTTGACCCTTCCAGCCTGCAGCCCGTCACAAATCGTCCGGATGCCGTATTGACCCTCGCCACAAGCTTCGGGGATATCGACACCGATGGCGATCTTGACGTGGCACTCGGGAACTGGGCCGCCGGTTGGTATCGGCGAGTCCCCGGGGAGGAGTCCCGAAACCGGATCCTGTTCAACGACGGCGGCGACCTGAACGGTGAACAATTCCTGGAGCTACCGGGCATACCGGGTGAAACGCTCTCAATACTCATGAGTGACGTAGACAGTGATGGAAATCCGGACCTGATAGTTGGCAATGATTTCGAGGTCCCCGACTACGTCTACATCGGTGATGGGGCTGGTGGATTGTCGGCGGTCACACACCAGGACGGTCGCATCCCAATGACCACCAACACAACCATGTCGGTCTCTGCGTTCGATGTTGCGAACAATGGTAGGATGGCGCTGTACTTTGCCCAGATCGCCGGTCGCGCGGACGGCGTGTCCGACCGATTGCGGATGCAGCCGATTGACCGCTATTGCGATGACATCGAGCGGGAGTCTGACCGGGCAATCTGCGAACAGAACATGTCCATCAAGGCGTGGTACCGGCCGGGGAACAGTCTTGACCCTTCAAATGCGCGCCGGTGTTCGGGTTTTGATGAGCCATATCGGTCAGAGTGCCGCGGCATGATGATCAAGGATCTGGCCATCCAGAATGACAATCCGGACATGTGCGACTTGATTCCGGTGAGCCAGCCCAGGATTCAGGCCTATTGCAACATGCACTTCCGACCCGTTCGCCCGATGTCCCGGGACGAGCAATCGGCTGCACTTCCTCAAATTATGTCCCGGAACGTCATGCTCGAGCCCGACGATTCCGGAACCTATCTGGAAACAGCCCAAGTGCGCGGCGTGGAAATTGGCGGGTGGAGTTGGGACGTTTCGGTTGGCGACTTCGACAATAATGGTTGGCAGGATCTCTACATTGTCAACGGCACCTGGGTCCCCAATGAAGTCTCGCCGTCCAACATCCTCTTGAGCAATACCGGTAATGGCTTTGAGGAGAGCACCGAGCAATGGGGCATGACGGACTTTGCCCTCACCGCCGCCGCCAGCGTTCTCGATCTCGACGGTGATGGCGACCTCGACATCATCACCGTGCCTGTGAACGCACCGGTGACCGCGTTCATCAACAATGCCGGTAGCAACTCGATTAGTGTTCGGCTCGAAGACCATGTCGGAAATCGGGATGGAGTTGGCGCGCGAGTGGAAATCATCGATCAACAACTGCCAACCGGATTGCAGTCCCGAGAGATCCAGCTGGGCGGCGGCTTCATGTCGTTTGACTCCACGACAGTGCATTTCGGTCTGGGCGGGCTCAATTCCGTTGACGGACTGAGAGTTCGCTGGCCAGACGGTGAAGTATCGGACATTGAAGGCCCGCTACCGGCGTCAACAACCTACTTGGTTCGACGCCTCTCGCGTGAAGGAGTGACAGAATGAGTCGTCGGTATTTGTATGGTGCAGCCGGACTGGGGGTCTTGGCACTCTCGATTGCCGGCGCTTTCATTCTGTATGGGGCGGGCAACAACCACCGGCTTTCCGACGAACAAATCGAAACGCGTATGGCCGATGCGACCGAAGCATACGGACAGGCCCGCTATCAGGAAGTTGCAGAAATACTCGCCGAACTGGCAACGGCGGAAGTGCCCTTGGCGCAATACAGGCTCGGCATGATGCACCAGCAGGGGCTTGGCGTACCGCGCAATACTGCCAGGGCTATTGAATTGCTCGACGCAGCTGCGGCCAATGGCATGGGTGACGCCCGGGACGCCTTGGTAGAAATCCTTTTGGAGGCGGCTGAAAACGCTGACAGCCCCGAATCCGGCGTCCCCTACTACGAACACGCGGCTTCAATTGGCGACGTGCGGGCCAAAGCCATCCTTGGCTCCTATTATTTTAGTGGGCAAGTCTTGTCCCAGGACCTTGGACGCGGTGTGAACCTGCTGCGGGAAGCTGCAGAGGGCGGGGACGTACGCGCCCAATCAAACCTTGGGTATGCCTATCGAACCGGAACCGGCGTGGTTCGCGACGACGCGGCGGCATTTCGCTGGTATCTCGAAGCGGCGGAAGCCGGCATGGTCCGAGCACAAGCCGCAGTCGGCCTCCTTTACGAGGAGGGTGCCGGAACAGAGCGAAACCTTACGGAAGCCGTCCGCTGGTATCTCAACGCCCTTGAAGCCGGTGCGCCAGGCGTCGCTGTCCGCTTGGGACGCCTCGTCGCTTCAGGAGAGATTCAGGCGGGAAACCACGATGAGGCTGTCGATTGGGTAACATCAGCCGCACGCGGCGGTGACGCGACGTCGATAGAGTGGATTCAAAACGAGTCGGAATCCGGAGATGTTGCTGCGCTGTACGCGTTGGCAACCATGTATGACGTCGGCGAAGGCGTGCCGCAAAACTCGCGTCTCGCCGCCGAAAGCTACCAGCAAGCTGCGGAGCGGGGTTCACCTCCGGCTCAACTGGTAATGGCTCGCCGCATGGCTGCGGGCGAGGACGGCGATCCCGATTATGTTATGGCGCATGTCTGGGCGAACCTGGCGGCGGCCAATGGCGTCGAGGGCGCAGCCGCAGAGCGTGACCTGTTCGGACAATTCCTTTCTCCGGCCGAACTGACCAACGCCCAGGATCTGGCCGCGAGCTGGCGACCCGTGGAATAAGTCGGACATGATGATCAATTCCGCATACCGCTGTACTGGCCGTCTGCTTATCTTGGGGGCCGTATCTGCGCTTCTGGTCACATCGGTCGCTGGCGCACAGGAAACATCCGGGCTGCCCGACGTCGAGGCCGCGCTCGACAGGCAAGCGTATCACTCGGCACTCGAACTGGTTCGGCCTCTCGTGGAGGAAGGCAATCCGGACGCGACTTCCATGCTGGCGCACATGTTTCGCCGCGGCTTGGGCCTTCCGCAGAACTACACCCGGGCCTATGAGCTTGACCGGATAGCCGCGCGGGCTGGCGTGGTCCGCTCGCAGAACGCTCTTGGACACGCTCTGTTGGCTGGTTTCGGTGCCGAGCAGGATATCGAATCTGCGTTGTACTGGTTCGAACAGGCCGCGCTATCCGGGGATCCAGATTTCCAGTTTGACTATGCCGCCACACTAGCGGGCCTGCCTCAACCTGATTTCGAGGCTGCCGCCCGTTGGTATTCACTGGCAGCCGAACAGGGGAATGCCGAAGCCCAGGCCAATCTCGGCGTGCTGTACCTGCAGGGTGACGGAGTAGAGGCCAATGAGGCCGAGGCTGCACGACTGTTTCGAGCTGCCGCTGAATCGGGCAATGCCCAGGCCCAGAACAATCTGGGCCTGTTGCGGGTCCGCGGGATCGGTGTCGAACAGGACTACGAGGCTGCGGCCCACTGGTTTGGCCTGGCTGTGGACCAGGGCTTGGCCGAGGCCATGAGAAACCTCTCCATTCTTCATGAATCAGGCTTCGGAATGCCCGTCGACGAGGAAGCCGCGAGGGCACTTCTGGGTCGAGCCAGGGCGGTAGAGGTCGGGAATGTTGCCAGCCTGATCGAACAACTGGGTGTGCCATTCGACGACAGACTGGTCATGCCGGACTGGAGTCTGCCGATGGACCCCGCCGAGAACGCCGCAGCCGAGGCCGGTGAAACTGTCGCGCTCTATCGGACGGCCTTCAGATATCTTGACGGATTGGGAGTCCGGCAGGACACAAGGCTGGGCCTCGCCCGATTGCAACAAGCTGCGCGCCAGGGGTCCGGCGCCGCAGCGCTCAATCTTTGCGTACTTTATGCCCGGGGCTCCAGGGTTCCCCAGAGCTATCGAACCGCGCTGGTCTGGTGCAGCATCGCGTCCTATCGCGGTCAGGCGCGTGCCGAGCTGTTGCGCGACCGTCTTATTCTCACACTTCCGCCAGATGTCGTCGCAGCAGCCCAATCACAAGTCCCGGACCTGTTGGCGGCCAATGACGGCGGAAACCGGCCCTGATCGCAGAAAACGTAATGTCGCCAAGTGCGAAGGATTGTGTCGCAACCAGCTTGTGTATATGATTCCGCTCGAAATGAGAGGTACTCAATGCGGGTGCAAAATCTGATCTTCCTGGTGGTTGCTGCCATTTGGTTTGTGTCACCATCAGGAGTGGCGATCTCCCAGTCAGATGGCGAGACGTCAGCGGACTCTATTTCGGTCCGACTGGCCGGTACGCGATTGTACTTCGACGGCGAGCCGGGTTTCTTCAATTATTCGGTTCGCGTGACCGGACCCAATGGGTATCTCGGCGAGGTGTTTTCAGCGCGCCGCCCACCGAGTTTCCGTCTGAGCGACCATGGCACCGTTGAGGACGGTGTCTATCGATATGAAGTCACGGCCGCCACCCGCGAGGTGGTCCAGTATTCGACTCCAAGGTCACGCAGCACCAATGGGCGCGATGCGACGTCGCAAGAACCGCGCATTGGAATTGCATCCGACGGCAACTTTCGCGTCGTCAATGGACAAATTTTCGCCTCGTCCGAGGCGGAGTCAGAAACCTGATTATTGCCGCAATGGGGGGCATTCTCGTGAAGCAGTTTCGTACCATAGCCAGTTCGCTGGCCCTCGCTCTCGGACTCTCAGTGGGGGGCCCTGGAGCGACCTCGGCCGACTATCAGCATCTTGATGATGTCATCATCACTTTCAGCCTTTGCGTCGGCAATGACTGCGTCAATGGTGAGAGTTTCGGATTCGACACCCTGCGGCTGAAAGAAAACAATCTCCGCATCCATTTCAACGATACCAGTACCTCAGCCAGCTTTCCCACACGGGACTGGCGTATCGTCATCAATGACTCGGGGAACGGTGGATCCGATTATTTCGCGATCGAAGACTCTGATTCCGGTCGTCAGGTTTTTCGCGTCGATGGCGGAGCGCCATCAAATTCACTCTACGTCGACAGCAGCGGCGAAGTTGGCGTCGGGACCTCGACCCCGGTGACGGAAATCCACGTGGTTGACGGTGACTCTCCGACGCTGCGCCTTGAGCAGAACGGCTCCAGCGGCTTCACCCCGCAAGTCTTCGACCTGGCAGCCAACGAGGCCAATTTCTTCATTCGGGACGTTACCAATGGCAGCCAGCTGCCCTTGCGAATTCAACCGGGCGCCGACAGCAACGCGTTTTACATTGCCTCCAACAACAATATCGGGTTGGGCACAGCAAGCCCCGATGACAACCTTCACATCATCGACTCGTCGGACGGTTACTTCGGCATCACGTTGGAAGATACCGGCGCAACCGGCGGAACCGGTTCCTGGCGCATGGTTCATGGTGGCCAGAACACGACGTTCCGGATTTCCCGGGCCGGTAGTGGCCTGTCCGAGCTCATCCTTTACGAAGGCGGAAACCTGACAATCGGCGGCACGCTCACGACCGCGGGCAGCTGTAGTGTCGGCTGCGATGCGGTGTTTGAAGAAGGCTACGAACTCCCATCGATCGAAGATCACGCCGAAGCCATGTGGACCAATCGTCACTTGCCGAATGTCGGCCCCACGGCCGAGCAAGGCCCGATGAACATCTCGGACAAGGTTGGTGGTATTCTCAATGAGCTTGAGACTGCCCACATCTATATCGAGCAACTTCATCGCGAGCAGCAGGCCTCGCAGGCGCAGATTGCCTATTTCGAGGAACGCCTGACCCGACTTGAACAAAACTGACGGGGCGGGAACGCAAGTCAAATGCAGGGCAGGCCCGTCCGTTCGATGGGCCTGCCCTTTTTTTGACGCCCCGGCAGAGAATCGGGAAGGTCGACATATTCACGCGCAGAGTCAGGCGAGCCCCGCCTGATCCGCGTCTCAACCGAAGTTCGGCGACAACACCGTTCCACTCCGAGATCTTGCGGCCCGGTAGATCAAGGCGCCAACCATGTCATCACAGCATTCACTTCGCGCGCCTCGACCAGACATCAACAAAAGAGGCCTGATGGTCCTGACCACGCTGCTGCCATCTGTAGCGATGGCACTGGCAGTTCTCTATCTGCTGCCTCGTGGAGTCGAGTTCAGCGACACGGGCTTCTACTACAACTCCATTTTCAACCTGCGGGAAATTGACATGCAGACCACGCAGTTTGGCGTTGTCTGGCATGTATTTTCATTCTCCGAATCCTTCCTGTTCCACCGCATTGCGGTGTTTGTCCTCATCTGGGCTGGCGCTTACTTTCTGATCCGGCAGAGCCATGAGTTTTGTGTTGGATCCACCCCGAGCCACCTGACAGAGGCAAGCCATGTATTTCTGGCAGGGCTGGCCGTAACGCCATTTTACCGCAACTGGGTACCGGACCCGTCCTATAACGCAATTGGATACATCCTGCTGCTGATGGTCACCGCGCTGGCGCTCAGGGTTTCAGTCCGCTTGAGACGGTCGGACACGTGTTGCCGCACCGAAATGCTGGTGACGGGAAGCCTGTTGATTCCCCTTTTTCTGACCCGGCCCTTGGCGCCACTGATCATCGCCCTTGTCGCCGTACCGCTCGTGCTGGGCTTTTCCCGACCCGATCTGCCTCGTCTTGCCAAGGCCGCAGGCTGGTTGCTCGCCGGGGTTGCCGGCTACCTTGTTTTCCAAACCCTGACGGTGGAACCGCCTTGGACAACATTGGAGCGGATCGATGGCGGATTGGAGCGTCGTGTCCTGCTTGAACGCGACGGAGCGCTGGGCCGAGGACTTGAACGGTTTTTCGAAGACATCTCGACATTTGGCGGACGGGATTGGGCTACGTATTTGCCATTGGCTGCGTTTGCGGCCCTCGTTCTGGGTCGCAACCTGATTCCGCCTGCCTTATCCCGAACTTCTGATTGGGTCGGGGTCGCGTTATTGCTTGGAGCGGTACTGAGCCTCGCATTTGGTCCAACCGACCTCCGAGCGCTTTACACCCAAGCTTGGTCAGGCTCTCCTGATTTCGGAGCCATGGGATTTGCTATTTTGGTTTGTGCCGTGTCGGCCCTGGTCCTTATCCCTGTGATCGCCCTCTGGCGCCGTGCGCCGTTTGACCACTGGCTCCGGGACTGGGCGGTATTACTGGCGACACTTGCGCTTTGCGTGGCCGCCTTCTTCGGAACCGGCAGTAATTGGCTGGTGAAGTTCCAGTTCTTTGCAGGCACTCTCATCGGCCTGTTCGCCATCTTCCTGATCGCTGGCAGTGGAGGCCGGCTCTGGAAGTCGACCGCCATCTTCCTGCTCTTGGCCTTCGCATACGTATTTCTTTCGATGAAGCACGCGTATCAACTCCCCTACCGCCTGCCGTCGGACCTCTCAACGCAGAGCGAACCAGTAGAGTCCGCGAGGGGGATGACGTTCATGCGGGTAGACCCGTCCACCCGAGGTTTCATCGAGGATATTACGTCACTACAGGAACGCCTGCCCGAGGCAGGTCCCAATCCCGCACTGATTGACCTGTCCGGTCGTTTGCCGATGGTTGCGTTTTTACTTGACCTGTCCACGCCACGAACACCCTGGGCCTTGTCAGGCTATTCAGGCTCACAGGCATTGTTCGATCATACAATTGCGAGCCTGGACCGTGCGACGGTCCGCAATGCCTGGGTCCTCCAAAGCCCCGCCCGCGAGAATTCGCACGACCCGGCGGTTCTGGCCCGGCACGGGCTGACTTTTCCAGACGATTACGAGGCCGTCCTCGAGACCTGGTCTGACTATGTCCAGTCGCCGATCATCATCTGGATTCCGCTCCAAAACGCAGAACCGCGCGCGAACGGGGCTGGCTCAACCGAACAGGATCAATAAGGGTTCAGCCCGGATGTGTCCCTGTATGGAATTCAGCCGTGGGCCCCGAATTTCGGCAGACTATCCAGCCAGTGTCGGACTCCGGCGGGACCGACACTCGCGATATAATCCAGAATCGACATGTGAGAGTGAAATTCTGGCCCATTCTGTGAGTACTCAGGATGGACAAAGTCCTGAAATGTCACCGACACGCCATTCTGCGCGAGAAATCCGGTATCCACATAGGCAACACCTTTGGCGCCGAGATACAGGTCGGTCGCGTCATTGGCTTGCGCAATCTCCAGCAAACGAGCGGTCAGGTCCGCGTCGGGTGCACGCGGCACATCGCTCGCCCGGCTGAATGTGCTGGCAATCGACAGATGCGAGGAAAGCCGCTCAATCAATGGAATGGTCAGGTCCGTCAACCTCTCCGGCTGCGCCTCAAACGCCTCTTGGAGCATGGCGATGACTGGCGCGACAAATGGTGATGACGCGTAAGCTTGGCTGATGGTCAGGATCTGCTTTCGCGCCCAATTGCGACCATAGTCAATTCGACTCTCATGCAACCTTGTATGCAATCCATCCCGCTTCACAGGGACAATCAGCCATGTCGGCCCGGCTTTGGTGCAAATACGGTTGCGGTTTCTCCAGTCGTTCTTGGTGTATTGAACATCATCCTGAAAAACAAAATGATCAACATATTCAATTTGTTCGAAATAGCCGATCCAGGGCAGATAGACCGGCTGCAGGATGCCGATGCATTTCTTCGCCCGGGCGTCATCTGACCGCCGTGCCACTACCCACTCACCTTGCCGGACCGGCTTTCCGTGAACTCGACACCGTCAATGTCCCGGATGAAATAGGCCGGCTTCCTCGATGAAATATTGAGAATTCGCAACAGGTATTGGCCGATGATGCTCATGGCCCCCAGCTGAAGGCCACCAATCAGCAATACCGCTACCATCAACGACGACCAGCCCACCTCAACCGGTACGCCCGACAGTTTCCGCACGACTATGAATGCTGCCAGCGTAAGGCTACCGAACATGATAAAGAAGCCCAGCGCGCCGAGCCACCGCAACAACAGATTGGAGTTCCCGACAAGCAGGTTCGAAAACTGGCGCAACCGTCTCGAGAAAGTGTAGCGGGAACGCTCATAGGCGCTCGCATGATGCACTACATCGACGGCAACAATGTCCGTCGTCACCTGCTGGATAAGTGCGGGAATGAACGGGCGGTCACTCGAGTTTCGGAGCATGCCTTCCACGACCTGTCGCCTGATGAGTTTCATCGGGGAGATCGGGAAATCATAACCAAGAATGACGCTGTCAAATTTCGCCTTGATGCGGCTGGTCACCCGCTGCATGAGATCGTGCTTCTTGTTCCGGTAGCGCGCGATGACCACGTCATGGTCGTTGTGTTCCGCAAGCCTCTCGAGATCTTCAGGGGCTTGCTGCAAGTCATCGTCCAGCGTCAGGACCCGATCTCCCTGGCTGCGGGACAGACCACAGATCACAGCACCCGGCTTGCCGAAATTCCGGGTCAACCGAATGACGGTCACACCAGGACGCTTGCCGACCGATCGAAGCGTGGCTGGCGCCTCCAGGCTGGGCGACCCATCATCCACAATGACGATCTCGTATCGTTCGACCTTCATTGTGGTGAACGTTTGCTCCAGCCGCTCGACCAGTTCGACCAATGGAGGTCCGGGATTGTAGGTGGGAATGATGACCGAGTACTCGCACCTGTCAGGAGATGTCATGGCCGGACCTCTGGCTGATTGATGACCCGGGAGATCAAAGCCAGACGGCGCTCGCGCCGCTGCGCCTCTGCATCAGACATGGGACGCTGCGCCTTACCAGATGACAGGCGGCCCTCGAGGCTGACGAGCATCCGTTCCCGCTCTGTGGGAGCAATCGATTCGACGTCATTCAACATCGCGTATCCGAATTGTTTCATGAGCTTGGCGCACTTCAGCTCGATGTACAGGACGTCATCATCGGTCAGGACCGACCTGAATTTTCCCGCATTCTGACTCATCACGGGGCGCTGAAGATTGGACCAGGCATCGACTTGCTTGGCAGTCCTGGTCGTTCGCGGATTCTGGTGGGCGGAAAGCATCCCGGCATCAAATTCCACCTCCAGATGGCGGCAAACGCCGTTCAGGACCTCGGATGGATGCGTGATCAGGTCTTCATACCGGATCTGGGCCGTCTTCTCTTCCAGACGGGGTGCAGAGAGGCATTCAATTGTCTGACTCTGGTCGGCGCACCAAATCGACACCGCTTCCTTTACCCCACCAGGCACACTGCTGGTGTTGACCCAGCTTGCAGCAACGTCACGGGGGTCGCGGACCTGGAAGACGAACCGGGCATCGGGCCAATGGTCGAGCAGAAAGGGGATAAGCCTGTAAGTATGGTTCTCCTTTACAAAGGCTTGGCTGGCTCCATCTGAGTCACACTCGCGGCGGTACATAAAGTCAAACGCCGCGGCCATGTTGGGCGAGTCGCCACACGCCTCCAAGAGTTCATCGGGCGTGAAACTGGTGTTCCAATCACCAAGAATGGTTGATCGGGCATCGTGGAAATCTGTCAGGAAGCGTGCCCGGGACTCGGGGGTGAAAGGCAGATAGTGACCTTTGTTAAGGCCGAACAACCGAAACATGTGTGTCGGTGGTGGCCCGGAAAACAGCGGATGGCCACTCATCAAAGAAGTGACCAGATTGCTCCCCGACCGCTCGCTGCAAATCAGAAACGTGTATCGCATGCCTCAACCTATCCCGCTGACGCGTGCGCCAGATGCTCAACGACGATTTCTGAAACACGGGCCGCTTGATCCAAGGAAAAGTTTTTATCATTGAACAAGTTGACGGTCGAGCACTGGACCTCATGGGCAACCGGGCATCGCCTGGCATCGCGGTGACTCCGAAAAGAGCGGAAATGCGCGGAAGCGAACAGTCCGGCCTCGAACACCTTCTCCAACAGACGGTCTCTGTCGGGGACACGGATATTGTAGCGCCAAAGATGTTCCGCCCCAGGCAGGACGATCTGCGCGGGCAGTTGAGCGCTGTAGACTTCATTGAGCCGGCGCTTGTGGTCCAGCACCTCTGGCAAGGCTTGCTCGACGTCTCGCCGCAAGGTTTTCCAGACAGGGCCCGAAGCGATCGGAAGCCAACTCGCCAACCAATCTGAAACCTGCCGATCGTTTCCGGCTTGCAGCTGACTGTCGGGGTCGACCTCCGTGCGGAGCGCTTCAATCAACCCCGCCTCGGCGCCGGGATCGAAGACACCCGCGGCAGATTGTAGCGTGAGCTGTTCCCTCACGAAGGCATGTCCGCCACGACCGAGGTCGAGAACCTTGCCGTATCCCGTACTGTAGACAATCGCATCAGCCTGGCCGACGCCGGCTGGTTCCGGATCAACCGCAGGCGAGCAAAGGCAGCGATCATCAATGATGACCGTTTGTGACCCGGCGGCTTCGCGCAACCTCCCGATATCCGACGCCGCAGATCCGGAGGCGCCATAGCCGTGAATGTAGATCAGGCCGGCATGCGGACGGCCACTGCTCAGCTTCGCAATGGCCTGGTCAACATCAAGACAGTAATTGTCAGGACTAATGTCAACGACGTCGAAGCTGGCACCTGCGCTCATCAAACTGAGATAAACTGCATCGCATGCATTCGCCGGAACCAGCCAGTGGCGACACTCGGGACGACGGGAGATCTGGCCCGCGACGATTGCATGGATCAAATGCGAGGCTCTGGGAGCTGTGACGATCCTGACGGTCATCGAGTATTTCCCGCGGTCCGCAGTCGGTCATAGGCGCGCTCGAACAGGAAGGCCTTGGGGAGAAAGCCGCAGTCCGGCCGTTGGATAGCATTGAGTCTCGACAGTTCTTCATCGCGACGGCTTTCATTCCACAGGTAGTGCGAAAGCTCTGCCCGCCCGTTCTCGGCATCTTGAAAGCCACGTTCAATAGTGATTTTCCGTTCACCCGGTGTCAGCGAGGTTTCGTAGCCAAGCGCGCTCATTTCAGCGGCGCAGATTGCCTCGATAAAGGCGTTGGTCTTTGCTGAAAGATGCGTCTTGTGACGGCCTATTGTCTGCGTCGAACCCACACTTGTGTCACTGAAAGAGGAATTGCGCGGTGTACCATCAGCGGCCCCGATTTCATCGGCATCGGGCGCGATTTCGGGTGGAAGTCCGTCGCACAGGGTGGAGACCGGATTCCGGGCGAGCGACTCGAAGCGCACGGTGTGAAACCCGGGTGTACCGCTCATTGCCAACGCAAACAGCGCGGATTTACGCCATTGGCGGCAAACGAACAAAAGCGGTCTTGGACCACCCACGAACTGCTCGCCTCTCCCGGCGAACTGTGAGGCAATGCTGTCTCTCGGGTCTCGAACAATAATGAGGCAATGATGCCCCGCCGCAAGAAGACCCGGCACGAACTCTTCCGCAAACGTCTCTTTCCATACGATGGATTTTACCGCACCCGGCGTCTTGTAATTCGCGATTAGATAGCGCGAAAACGCCTCCAAAGGCGGCTGTCCCAGCATGGCCTCGACCCCGCTCAGCGGCGTTGCGGGGCGGGTGTACTGTCCGGAGTAGCCGTCCATGGAATCGAGCCAGCGAGTCCAGTCCTCCCGCGTTGGGATCGCCTTTTCGAGGTAGGATGTGAACTCATCTGGCGATGTGTAGGTCGCAAATTGCTGGTCTGACAATGGATAGGCCGTCGGCTGCCCCGGCGCTGCCCGGCGGGTCAGAAACGCCTGCTTCAATCCAGACAGGACCAGCGGCACGGGCTGCGGTATGCAACGTCGCCCCGGCCCTGCGGCCATGCGATCGGCGAGCAAGCCGGTCCCGGACCTTGGCGCCCCTGTGACGAAGATGAGGCCCGCCATTTCAGGTTTCCTCCGCAATTTGCGGGGGCCATACACGGGCGGCAACCGACGCGGCCGCCCATACAGCGACGCAGGTTCCTGCCGTCATCAGACGCGCCAGAACAGAAATGGATATGGCGGTCGGCGCATCGAGTCCGAATCCAACCAGCAGGCCGGCGACCACGGCTTCGCGGACACCGACTGTTGTTCCAACGAGAGGGAGAATCGTCACGATCAACGCCAGACCGCCAACAAGAACCGCAACATCCAGGCCGAGGGTTGCTCCGACGGACTTCGCGCTAACCCAGAGGAGGACAGATCGGGCAATCGCCGTACCCAGGCCCAACACGACGGCCATTGCGAGGCGATGCAAGGGTGTCGCCCGGATGGTCAACGCCGTGTCACGGAGGAATTGGCGCAAATTGCCGGCCATTGCTGTGTTTCGCAACACCGCAAAAACGAGACCGGCGCCAACTGCAAGTCCGCCTCCCGCGACCAAAACCCAGCGAGCCCCCTCCGAACCGAATGTCAAACCGGCGCCATTGGTCGCGGGCGCCAGAAGCAACAAGGCGATGCCGGTCGTGCCGAGCGTCGCGGCCAGACCGATGACCCGGGAGAGTAGAACCGCCGAGATCGCACCGCTCCACCCTATTCCCATCCTCGCTGCGCCATGCCCCCTGTAGGCGTCACCGCCAATCCAGCCGGACGGGAGAAGCGAAATGGCGCCTGCGGCAAATGTAAGCTTCATCACCGAGCGCCAGGCCCCGACGGGAATTGTGCTGAGACACATCAGGCGGGCAGCCTCGGTCGACTGGACAACGAAAACAGCAACCGCTGCCCAGATCAGCCACGACAGATCTGACGCATCGAGGACCGCCACCCACTGGTCCAACGGAACCAGCCACAAACCAATCGCGCCGAGAACCACAAGCAGAACTGGCACCGTCAGTCTCAACTCCACCCCCAAGAGGCTTGGCCATCAGCCTGAAACAGCCGGCACACGCCGTTCGAAATATTGGGCTGGTCCAACCCGGTCCGGTCGCGTCCGCCGGTTGGCGGGTCGCGCGTTATTGGCTACTGATTCAGGATCGGCTCCGTTATGACCACCGGATAACAGGCTGGGACGACCGGCTAACCAAGGCAGACTTCCTACCATGCCATCATCGAATGACAATCGCGTCTCTGTCCCGTTTTGCAAGCCGGATTATTCGCCACTTGAAATGGCGCACCTGCACGCGTCTGTGGACGAGGGCCGCCTGGAAGGCGGCGGTCGTTTCACCAAGGAGTGCGAAACGCGCATCTCCACGCTCTCCGGGTGCCGCGAAGCCTATGTCGTGCCATCTTGCACCGCCGCACTTGAGATGATGTGCCTTATCGCCGGAATGGAACCGGGCGATGAAGTCATCATGCCGTCATTCACCTTCGTTTCCACCGCGAACGCGTTTGCCATCCGGGGTGTGGTTCCGGTGTTTGTCGACGTCGATCCGGCAACCCTGAACATTTGCCCGGTGAAGGCCGAGGCGGCGATTACCGATCGGACCCGCGCGATCATGATCGTTCACTATGCCGGTGTCCCCTGCGACATGCGTAGCCTGTGTGCCTTGGCCGACGCGCACGGGATCGACCTGCTCGAAGACGCAGCGCAGGCACTGGGGTCCGACTGGATGGGTCAACCTCTCGGCAGTTTCGGACGCTTCGCGGGGATCAGCTTCCACCATACCAAGAACATCTCCTGTGGAGAGGGGGGTGCGCTCCTCGTCAACCACGAGGAAGACCGACAAAGGGCCGAGTTCATTCGGGACAAGGGCACCAATCGGGCGGATTTCCTGCGCGGCCAGGAAAGCAAGTATGAATGGCTGGTCCTGGGATCCTCATATCTGCTCAGTGAATTGGCGTCGGCTGTATTGCTCGGACAACTGGAACGGGTTGATGATCTCAACGCCAAACGCATGCGACTGTGGACGCGATATCACCAGGCCTTCGACAGTCTTTCGGGTATCAGAACGCCGAGCATTCCGACCGGAGCCGGACACAACGCCCATATCTACCATTTGCGTCTTCCCACCCCTCAACTACGGGACGCCTTCTGCCAGACGATGAAGGCAAGGAACATTGTAGCGGCGCCGCATTATGTGCCCTTGCACCAAACGCCTGGCGGCAGACTCTACGGGCGGGCGCACGGCAAGCTCGACGTCACATGTGACGCGGCCGAAACGCTGGTGAGGCTGCCCCTGTTCAGCGCCATGACCGACACCCAACAAGCCTACGTGATCAACAACGCACGCGACTTCCTGAGCGCCAACGATCTTATGTAAGTTGCTGACGGGGGTGGTGTCAGACAGGGAGATGTCGGGGGGATAGTGGCGGAGAGAGAGGGATTCGAACCCTCGGAACGCTTGCGCGCTCAACGGTTTTCGAGACCGCCCCGTTCGACCACTCCGGCACCTCTCCGCGGGGAAGCGGGGTTTTGACTGACTGGGCGGATAAAATCAAGGGGGCATCACCGTGCATGCGCAGGCATGGACATGTACCGGTATACTGCCCTTTTCGTTGACTCTCTGACCGGCATGCGTATAACGCCCGCTCCTGCTCGTGCGGCTTGCCGTCGCGGGCCCATAAATCATGAACAACGCTCCGGGCATACGGAGTGAAGAAAAAGGACCCGCCGGGCGTTGTGGATCAAGGTGATCCCGCGGAACCGGACGGATCGGACAAAAGGACAAAGAAGATCATGTTTGCAGTGATCAAGACTGGCGGTAAGCAGTATCGCGTTGCGGCCGGAGACGAAATTCGCATCGAGAAACTCGAGGGCGCCGCTGGCGACACACTCGACCTCGGTGATGTGCTGATGCTCGGCTCGGACGCCGGCGTCACGGTTGGGTCGCCGACCGTTGATGGCGCCCAGGTGATCGGCGAGCTGCTGGACACCAATCGCGCCCGCAAGATCATCGTCTTCAAGAAGCGTCGCCGCCAAAACTACCGTCGCACCAAGGGCCACCGCCAGTGGGGCACGGTCGTGCGGATCGCCGAAATCGTCGCACCGGGCGAGAAGGCCAAGACCGCGCTGAAGTCGACCACGGCCGCACCGAAAGCCGCTGACGCGCCGAAGGCGAAAGCCAAGGCTGCTCCGAAGGCCGAGAAAGCTGCTGCACCGAAGGCTGAAAAGGCTCCGGCCAAGAAAGCCGCAGCGCCGAAGGCCGCAGCCGCCGACGCGCTGACCGAACTGGCTGGTGTGGGTCCGGCCCTCGCCACCAAGCTGAATGAAGCCGGCATCACCACGTTTGCACAGATCGCAGCCTGGACCGATGCTGACCTGGACGCCCTGGGCGAGACCATCACGGGTCTCAAGGCCAAGGCAGAGAAAAACGACTGGATCAACGCCGCCAAGGCGCTGGCCAAGTAATCGGAGGACTGATCAATGGCTCACAAAAAAGCAGGCGGTTCATCCCGTAACGGTCGCGACTCCGCAGGTCGCCGCCTTGGTGTGAAGAAATATGGCGGCCAGGAAGTCATTCCCGGCAACATCATCGTGCGTCAGCGCGGCACCAAGGTGAATCCGGGTGCCAATGTCGGCATGGGCAAGGACCACACCCTTTTCGCGCTTACCGAAGGCCGCGTGGTCTTCGCGAAAAAGTCCGGCGGCAAGGCCTTCGTCTCGGTAGAGCCGATTGCCAAAGCAGCAGAATAAGCGGTTCGCACATATCCGGACCGTGTCTTGAACAGGCAGGGTCCGACAGCGCCAGACGCGTTAAAGGGGAGACGGACCACCGCCTCCCCTTTTTGTTTGTTCCCCCCGCGAGGAGAGGCTCATGGGCCCGCGGATTGAAACAGAACGCCTGGTGATGCGGCTTCCCGAACTGGGAGACGCCGAGAACATCTCGACCTATCTGGGCGATTATGACGTGGCCAAGAACACCGCCCGCGTTCCCCACCCCTATCCGGCCCTGGCGGCCGAGATGTGGGTGCTTGTGACCCGCGCCAGCTGGCAGCCGGGCGGAAATGTCTCACTGTCGGTGGAAATGGGCGGCGAGGTCGTTGGCGGTGGTGGTGTGTTCAAACGCACGACCGACGCCGACTGGGAGATCGGCTACTGGATCGGCAAGCCCTGGTGGGGGCGCGGCCTGGCAACGGAAATGGGCCGCGGGCTGATCAACCATGCCCGCGACACTCTGGGCACGCGCCGTGTGATCGCCGGCTATTACAAGGACAATCCCGCCTCGGGGCGGGTGCTGGAAAAGCTGGGCTTCGCCCATGAAGGCTCGGGCACTCGCGCCTTCTCGATGGCCCGCATGGGACCGGCAGACATGCATCAATTGTCCCTGGCGCTGTGAGACTCGAAGGCGGGCGCTTGGCCCGCCTTCGCTCGCATCCATCTAGTTCCCCACGAAAACGACATATTCGGCGAAGCTCACAGAACCATCATCGTCTAGGTCCTGTAGGGCAATATGGCCTGCGGCGCTGTCGAATGGTGGCGGCGCGTCGCTCGGTACGGCACGAGCAAAATGCTCGGGTGAGAGAGTCTCTTCATGCGCAGCCCACTCCCGCTCTGCGGTACAGGCCGTGTCAGGCAGGCGGAATGACGGGCGGGCGCGAGACGGGGGGCTGGCCTCGGGCCGTTGCCTGTCACGTGCCACCCACAACGCCGGGTCAAAATCAGACGCCGACAGCACGCCATTGCCGTCCACATCCTGCATCGAGAATGTCCGCCGCATTCTTCTCAGCCTGGCGTCAGAATATTCGCGCGCTGTGACAGTGCCGTCCCGATCACGGTCCCACTCGGAAAATTCGAACTCCAACGCCCGGAAGCGCACCTCGTCCATAGCGGCCCAACATGTCGCGCCCACCCGGTCAATCTCGTCGCGGAAGTGTGAAGGGTCGAGTCCCGCCGGAATGAAGATTTGCCCGAACATGGCACCGCTTCGGCTAGCCAGGGTTTCCCTGTCGGGCGCCGGTATTGAGGTCGGATCGGTCTGGCGAGTTGCCATCTGCTCGAAGGTTTCGCGGACCGTCCCTGAACGATCCAGATATTCATCCAGCGTCAACTCGCGGTCATACAGGCCCGACACGGCGTATGCGTTGAACATGCGCATGCCGTAGAGTCGGTCGGGCTCTCCCGCTTCGGCGCTCTGGGTCATCTGGATCAGGAAGAAAGCGCCGAGACTGGCGCCGACGAAGGCTGATGCAATCATGAGGGTGCTCCTGGGTCGGCGCGCCATCGGACCGAAACTGGCATAGGCGCGCATGGCATCGCGAATGACCGAGCTCGCCGACCGGCCCGCCGCACGACAGACCTCAAGAAAAGCCGCCTTTTCCTCGGGGGAGACGCGGACTTCAAGCATTCCCGTCTTCTTCGACGGACGCCTCCGGTTCGGTTTTTGCTCAGTCATTCAGCCATCATGGAAGGCTGTGCCTCCCTTCATATTCCAGTGTTTTCGGGTTCATACAGACCCAGTTTCTTGTATGAACACCGCAATCTGACCGTTTGCTCACCGTGACTGCAAGCGCCGTCGTGTCCGGACAGCCATTTTCCGGCAGCCGTCATGCGCGAATACGGAAGAAACGCGCTGAATTCATCCGCGTTTTCCTATAAGAACTCTCGGTTCCACCAGATCGCCAGAAAAAGCTGACACCATGAAATTCCTCGACCAAGCCAAAGTCTATGTTCGCTCCGGCAATGGCGGCGGCGGCTGTGTGTCGTTCCGGCGTGAAGCCTATGTCGAATATGGCGGGCCGGACGGCGGCGATGGCGGCAAGGGCGGCGATGTCTGGGTGGAGGCCGTCGAGGGACTCAACACGCTGATCGACTATCGCTACAAGCAGCATTTCAAAGCCGATACCGGCATGCACGGCATGGGCCGCAACCGCACCGGGTCCGGCGGCGAGGATGTGGTGCTGCAGGTTCCCGCCGGCACCCAGCTGCTCGACGAGGACAAGGAAGAAATCCTCGCTGACCTGACCGAAGTCGGACAGCGCGTCCTGCTGGCGCGCGGCGGTGATGGCGGCAAGGGCAATTCGCATTTCAAGACCTCGACCAACCAGGCGCCGCGCAAGACCATTCCGGGCTGGCCGGGCGAGGAGCGCTGGATCTGGCTGCGCCTGAAGCTGATCGCCGATGTTGGCCTCGTGGGCCTGCCCAATGCCGGCAAGTCGACCTTTCTGTCGGTCGTCAGCAAGGCCAATCCGAAAATCGCCGCCTACCCCTTCACGACGCTCTATCCCAATCTCGGCGTGGTGGATCTGGGTCCCGGCTCACGCTTCATCGTGGCCGATATTCCCGGCCTGATCGAAGGCGCCCATGAGGGTGCCGGGATCGGTGACCGCTTCCTCGGCCATATCGAACGCTGCGCCTCGCTGATCCACCTGATCGATGGCACCCAAGACGATGTCGTGGGCGCCTACAATACAGTCCGTGGGGAATTGGAAGCCTATGGTGACGGTTTGCCCGAGAAGCAGGAAATCCTGGCGCTCAACAAGATCGACGCCATGGACGAGGCGATGGTGGCCGAGAAACGCGCCGAACTTGAAGCGGCCAGCGGCAAGACCGTCATGACACTGTCGGGCGTCTCCGGCGATGGCGTCAAGGCTTTGTGTGGCAGCGCCTGGGACATCGTATTGCAGAACCGCCGCGCCGAAAAAGCCGCCGCTGAGGCAGCTGAAAAGGGCGAGGAGGGTTGGTCGCCGTCATGATGCGACCTGGCTTCGACGCGGCACGCTGCATCGTGGTCAAGGTCGGCTCCAGCCTCATGCAGGCTGGCGACGCCGTGATCGCTGCCATCGTGTCCGATGTCGTTGCCCTGCGAAGTCGTGGCGTTCGGATTATCCTCGTCTCCTCGGGGGCCGTCGCCCTCGGCCGGATCAGGCTCAGCCTATCTGCTGGTGACCTCAGTCTGGAGCAGAAGCAGGCCGCCGCCGCGGCCGGGCAACCGCTCCTGATCGGACTATGGGAGCGCGCCTTTGCGATGCATCGCGTGGTCACCGCTCAAGCCCTGCTCACGCTCGATGTTACCGAGGACCGGCGCAGCTGGCTCAATGCCCGTGCCACCCTGTCCGCCCTGCTCGATCTCGGCGCGGTACCGGTGGTCAACGAGAATGACACCATTGCGACCGATGAGCTGCGCTATGGCGACAATGACCGGCTGGCGGCCCGGGTCGCGCAGATGTCAGGCGCCGACTTGCTCGTGCTGTTGAGCGATATCGATGCCCTTTACGAAGCCGACCCCCGACTGACACCCGATGCCCGGGCAATTCACGACATTCCAGAAATCGACGACCGAATCCGGTCAATGGCCGGCGACGCCAATGAACGTGCGGGCGTCGGGACAGGTGGAATGCGGACCAAGATTCTCGCCGCTGAATTGGCTGGCGGCTCCGGCTGTGCCACGGCAGTCGCGTCTGGACTCGCAAAAAACCCGTTGATGAGCCTCGCAAGCGACGAGCATGGCTCCTGGTTCTACCCGTCGCGCTCGTCTGCCAGTGCGCGTGAGCGCTGGATTTCCGGCGTGGTCAGCCAAAATGGCGCAGTCCGGGTGGACGCCGGCGCAGCGACGGCGCTGGCGTTGGGCAAGTCCTTGCTGCCGGTCGGTGTCCAGAGGGTTGAAGGACAGTTCGAGCGCGGAGAGACCATCCGGATACTCGGGCCGGACGGACAGGTGATTGCGCGCGGCGTAACAGCCTACAGCGCCGCAGATGCCCGCCTGATCGCCGGATGTCGCAGCGACGAAGCCGAGATACGACTGGGTTATCGCCGAAGCTCCGCTCTGATCCACGCCGACGACATCGTACGCACCGGCCCCGCGGAGGCTGCGCGATGAGACAGGGGCAGGCACTGCGAGGCGAGGGCCTAAGTCGCGGCATGCGTGTCGGCCTGTTCGGCGGTAGTTTCGATCCGCCGCATAATGGCCATCTGCATGTTGCACGCACAGCGTTGCGCCGGCTGGGTCTGGACCAGGTCTGGTGGCTGGTCTCGCCACAAAATCCGCTCAAGGGTACACCGGCTGACGACTTCGCCCGGCGGTTTTCCGCTGTCAGCAAGCTGGCCCGACACCCCGGTATGCGCGTATCCGATATCGAAACCCGCCTCGGTTCGACCCGGACCATAGACCTGCTGACGCACCTCCAAGGCTCACATCCCGGCGTCCACTTTGTCTGGATCATGGGCGCCGACAATCTCGCCAGCATTCATCGCTGGGCCCATTGGACCCGGATATTCGAGGCCTGCCCGGTCGCCGTGATTGCGCGGCCACAGGACGCGGTGCGGGCACGCCTGTCACATGCCGCCCGCCAGTTCGCCACTTCACGCATTCGTGAGAGTGAAGCTACAGCTCTGCCCCTGCAAACGGCTCCGGCATGGACCTATCTGACTGAGCGGTTACACTCGCACTCCTCGACAGCGCTGCGCGCGCGCAACTGACCCTCCAAACGACGCTGACAGGACAAAACCATGCACGACCGGGTCTCCGGCCGCCCGACCGGCCACGCTGCGCTCGCATTCTTTGAAGACCAGCACCCACCCGCCGGCGATTTTCTCGCTGACGTGCTGGACGGTTTTTCCCGCTCACCGAAACAACTGGCGCCGGTCTATTTCTACGACGCGGCCGGTTCCGCCATTTTTGACGAAATTACCCATCTGCCGGAATACTATGTGACCCGGACCGAGCTCTCCATCCTGGACCGGATCGGACCGGAACTGGCGACGCTGGCCGGCCCCGGGGCTGTGGTCATCGAGCCGGGGTCCGGCTCGAGCGTGAAAGTCCGGAAACTTCTCGACGCCCTGCCTGACCCTGCTGCCTATGTCGGACTGGATATTTCGGGCGATCACCTGAAAGCGGCCTGCCTGGAAATCGCCGGAGCCTATCCGGACATGCAGGTTGGCGCGGTCTGCGCCGACTTCACGCAAGGTCTGGAACTCGCGCACCTGCCTCTGGATGACGGCAAGCGTGTCATATTCTTCCCGGGCTCCACCGTGGGGAATTTCGAACCTGACGGGGCCCGCCGCCTGCTCGCTGGCTTCCGCCGGGCAATGCGGCCCGGGGATGCCGTCCTGATCGGCGCTGATCGCGTGAAAGACCCGGCCCGGTTGGTAGCTGCCTATGATGACGCCCTGGGAGTAACGGCCCGGTTCAACCTCAACCTTATTCACCGGATCAACAGGGAACTGGACGGATCGATTGACCCGGATGGCCTGTCACATCGGGCGGTCTGGAACACCGACAGGGCGCGTATTGAAATGCATCTGGTCGCCGAACGGGCCCAGGCGTTTGAAATCTCGGGTCGACCGTTTCATCTGCATGTCGGCGAGAGCATCCATACTGAAAATTCCCATAAATTCACGCAGGAAAGCTTCACTTCCCTTGCAGAATCAGTGGGTTTCACAGTGCGGTCCAGCTGGTCGGACGATGCTGAACTGTTCTCGCTTCACTGGCTCGAACCGACAGCCAAAGCGTGATATGAATAGCCATTGTGTTTGGATGACAGAGAGGACACTGACCCTGTCTACAGAATTATCGCGCCGCGCTGAGCAGGAAACGGCAGCCGCTGTTCGCGTCACCGGCGATGACGGTCCCACCGAGGCCCTGGAAACCCTGATCCTCGACTCGCTTGATGACGACAAGGCCGAAGACATTGTCGCCATCGATCTGCGTGGAAAATCATCCATCACCGACATCATGATCATTGCATCCGGTCGCTCAGCCAGGCACGTCGCCTCGCTGGCCGATCATCTTGTGCGCAAGCTCAAGGACTCCGGTTGCGGCAAGGCCCGCATCGAAGGGACACAGACCAATGACTGGGTCTTGATCGATATTGGCGATGTGATCATCCACCTCTTCCGTCCGGAAGTCCGGGAATTCTACAATCTGGAAAAGATGTGGTCGGTCGAGCCGGATGCGTCGGCATCCTGAGTGAAACTCCGCATCGCCGCCCTCGGCCGGATCAAATCCGGCCCTGAACGCACCCTGGTTGACGACTATCTTGAGCGCGGCACGGCGACAGGACGGTCCGTCGGCCTAGGGCCGCTCGTCGAAAGCGAGTTGGACAACCGGTCACTCAAGTCGGCGAGTGATGAAAGCCGGGCCCTGGCGACCAGCCTGGACCCCGGCGCCCGGCTGATCCTGCTCGACGAACGCGGCAAGGCATTGGGCTCGCGGCAATTGGCCCGGCAGATCGGTCAATGGCGCGATGAAGGATGCCGCGAGGCGGTGTTCTGTATCGGCGGCGCCGACGGTCATGACCGCAGCCAATTGCCACAACCAGACCTGATGCTGGCCTTCGGTCCTGCCGTTTTTCCCCACAAGCTGGTTCGGGTCATGTTGGCAGAACAGTTGTATCGGGCGGTCTCGATCCAGGCCGGCACGCCATATCACCGTGATTGAGCGTTAACCGCCAGCGAGATAGCCTTTCGACCATGTTGAGCCTGATCGCAGCCCTGCTCCTGCTCCAGAACCAGCCTACCACACCTCCCGATGTGGATGAGGCGGCACGTCTTGAAGAGGAAGAACGCGAGAACGCGGCCCAGGCTGAAGCCGCCAGGCTCCAGGCCGAGGAACTGGCGGATGAAGTCGCGTTGATGCAGCGCCAGCTTGTCGATGTGGGCGCTCGCGTCGGGGCCAGTGAAAATGCGGCTCTCGACGCCGAACGTGAACTGGCCAGACAGGCCGCTGTCGAGGCCGATCTCCTCGCCCGACTGACCGCCGACCGCGAAACCCTTATCGACATTCTGGCTGCGATCCAGCGGATCGAGAGCCAGACGCCACCAGCGGTCCTAGCGGCACCTGACGACGCTGCCGAAGCAGCTCGTGCCGCATCGCTGATGGCGGAAGTCGCGCCGGCGCTGCGGCAGCGGGCCGATCAGATTGCGGGGCAGTTGATACAATTGCGCGAGGTCCGTGCGGCAATTGAATCCGAGCGAGCCGCGCTTGGCGCCGCCGAACAGACCCTGGCTGCCCAGCGGTTGGAGCTGGAAATGCTGATTGCCGAGCGCCGGGCGCTGGAAGCCCGGCACCGCAATGAAGCGGTAGCCTATCTGGAAGCCTCCAGCACGGCTGGACAGCGCGCCCGGTCTATCCGGTCACTGATAGGCGAACTGTCCAGAATGGCTGAGGTCATGCCGACGCTCAGCCCGCGCCGAATTCCGTCTGAGACCTCCATTCCGGCACCGCGGCCACGACCGCCACGAAATCTTGTGGCCGCCCGAGTGCCGAACGCGCCGCTGGAAACCTTGAGATTTGCCGACGCGCGTGGACGGTTGCGGCCACCCGCATCAGGCGACATCATTCGCGGGTTCGGCGAACTGGCCGAAGATGGCACAGCATCTGAAGGAATTTTCATTCGGACCCGGCCTCGGGCGCAGGTAGTATCGCCCTTCGATGGCCGGGTTGAGTTCGCCGGACCGTTCAATACATACGGCGGTCTCTTGATACTCAATGTTGGCGATGGCTACTATGTCGTGCTGGCAGGCATGGCCGTTACTTATGCCAGTGTCGGGCAGAGCGTGTTGGCGGGTGAGCCGATAGGCGCGATGTCCGAAAACGCCCAACCGGCATCAGACTTGTATCTGGAGCTGAGACGGAATGACGATGCAATCGACCCGGGCCCCTGGTTCCGGACCTGATTGCAGACGGGCTTTGCCCATCGCGCTCAAAGGACGCGAGATTGCATGCGTATCAATGTCTTCGCTTCAATGGTGGCCTTTGCCGTTGGCGCCGTGGCTATCGCGGTGTCTGCAGAAGGCGCCCAGGAAGACCGGTCGGCCAGTTTCCGCCAGATCGAGCTCTTTGGCGATGTCCTGAGCCGGATCGAAGCGGACTATGTTTCCGACACCGATCAGGCCGAACTCATCGAAGCCGCGATTGAAGGCATGCTGTCCTCGCTGGACCCGCACTCGGCCTATCACAGCCCCGACGCCTATGAGGACCTCCGCGTGACCACCCGCGGCGAGTATGGCGGGCTGGGAATGGAAGTGGTCCGCCGTGACCAGTACATCACCATTGTCTCTCCCATTTCCGACACGCCGGCCGAACGCGCCGGCCTGCGCACCAATGACCGCATCATTGCCGTCGACGGTGACGCCATTGTCGGGATTTCGGTTGACGAGGCCGTCGCACTGATGCGCGGCGCTGTCGGTGATCCGGTAACCATCACGATCGCCCGGCAGGATGACGACCCGTTTGACGTGACCCTGGTCCGCGACACAATCCCGTTGCGAACCGTGGCAACCCGAATCGAGTCAGGTGTTCCATATATGCGGATCGCCGGCTTCAACGAACGCACGACCGAGATGGTCCACGAAGGCCTCACCGAATTGCGCGACGAGTTCGGCAGTGACCTGCCGGGACTCATTATTGACATGCGCTACAATCCCGGTGGTCTGCTGGACCAGGCAATCGGGGTCACAGATGTCTTTCTCGACGGCGGTGAAGTCGTCTCCACCCGCACACGGGACCCGCGCGACACACAGCGCTACAACGCCCGCCCAGGCGATCGCCTCAATGGCGCGCCAATCGTGATCCTGGTCAATGAGGGGACTGCAAGTGCCGCCGAAATCGTCGCCGGCGCCCTGCAAGACCGTGAACGGGCCGAACTTGTCGGCATGACAAGTTTCGGCAAGGGATCGATCCAGACGATCATTCCGTTGAGGGGTGGCCGCGACGGCGCCCTTCGCCTGACCACCGGTCGCTATTATACGCCGGCCGGCCGCTCAATTCAGGCAACAGGCATTGTCCCCGACCAGCAGATTTCGGCCTGGGCGCTCAGCGATGACGACGAGGCGGAAGTTCCACAGATCGGTTCCGAAGCCGATCTCGACGGGGCCTTGGCGAATGAAAACGGCGTCGAGCGCGAGAACACCGATATCGCTGCCGTGGAGCAGCCGCCGGTCGATTGGTCAGAAGACGAGGATTATCAACTGCATCGTGCGGTGGAAATTCTGGGCACTGCCATGGAAACGCAACAAGCGTCTCTGCGTCCCTGACGGACGTTGCCATATCGGAAAAATGGTTTGAACGGCGACAGGTGTGAACCTGTCGCCGTTAACCGTTTCTTACAGCACACACAGGCACATTGGGTCCCAACCGAAGGTCTGTCCGGCCTTCAATCCGGCAATCCTTGAACCATGCTGTATCCATGTCGTCCGCCATTCTTCGCCACGCGCAACCTCTCCTGACCTTGCGAGCCCCCCTTTTCGCCGGACTTGCAGCGGCGGTCCTGCTAAGCGTGGTGATTGGCGGCGTAGCCGTATTCGGGAATGGGGAGATTGCCCTGCCGCGCGCCGTCGGCGGTGTCCAGCCTGCGCCGGTCATCGTGGCTTCCAGCCATGATGTTCGCCCGGATAACGGGTTGGACGATGAGGGTATTCGGTTCCTTGATCCCGAGGGCGAAGGTGAAGTCAGCCTGTCAGGCGTCCGGGAAGACTTTTACGCGCCAGCCGTGACCGAATCGCCGGCCGATACCCGCGGCTCTGACCCGGCTGACGCTGAGGCACGTTTGTCAGCCGTCTCGACCAATCCGGATGCACTTGCCCGGGCCCCGATAGCTGGACTGACCGAGCCGGGTCCCGGCGGGCCGCTCCCGATCATCGCCGGGAACGGCACCCGCCCATCACGCGCCTATGCCCGCCCCTATCATGGTGACCCCGGCGCTCCGACCATTGCCGTCGTCGTCGGCGGCATGGGTCTCAATTCAACGGTGACCCAGGCAGCGATCGACGAGTTGCCGCCCGAAGTCGCATTGAGCTTTGCTGCCTACACCCGGGATCTCCAGGGCTGGATTGACCGCGCACGCGCGGCCGGTCACGAAGTGCTCATTGAGGCGCCGATGGAACCCTTTGACTACCCCAACAACGACCCTGGCCCGCACACTCTGCTTGCCGACGGAACGGCCGAAGAGAACAGCCGTCGCTTGTCCTGGGTCTTGAGTCGTGCGACCGGCTACTTTGGCGTGACAAACTATCTCGGCGCCCGCTTCTCGGCGTCACAGGGCGCCATGAGACAAGTCTTCGGCACGCTGGAAAGCCGTGGGGTCGCCTTCCTGCATGATGGCGCCGGACGTCGGTCGACCATCGAGGCTGCCGCCGATGCAACCAATATCACCTATGCCGTCGCCGACCGGATTCTCGACGAAGACCTGTCGCCTGACGCGATCGATGAGCGTTTGCTGGCGCTTGAAGCCCTAGCGATCCAGAACGGGTCTGCACTGGGTACCGGCTTCGCCTACCCGGCGACGGTCGAACAAATACGCGACTGGGCGATAAGCCTCGATCTGAGAGGCTACCAGTTGGCACCTCCATCAGCTGTCATGGCAAGGCGACGCCTTGAGGCCCGCCTTGCCGAGGAGGCCGCTGCGGCAACAGATCATGATGACACAGCATCGACCGACCATCGTTGGGCCCGAGATCCGGACGGGACCGGTGCGAACGATCTCCATGCCGCTGCCGCCGATAGCGGGCATTGATGTCGACCGCTCACTCCGATCCCTACCCGAAACACCGGGCGAATGTCGGGATCGCGCTCTTCAACGCCAAGGGCGACGTCTGGCTTGGTCGGCGAGACGCAACGCCGGGACCATGGAACTGGCAGCTTCCGCAAGGCGGAATCGATCCCGGTGAAGACCATCAGGCCGCTGCGCTGCGCGAATTGAGCGAGGAGACAGGAGTCCGGCCTGACCTCGTAAACTATCTCGGTGAGATAGACGGGTGGCTGGCCTATGATTATCCAGCTGACGTCCGCGACGACCCGCGCTTCCGTAAGAAGCGGCACCTTGGTCAGAAACAGAGATGGTTTGCCTTTCGCTTCACCGGCAATGATCAGGATTTTGACCTGGCTGGCCATGATGAGGTCGAGTTCGACCAATGGCGTTGGGGTCGGCTCAGCGACATCCCGGACCTGATCATTCCATGGAAGCGAAACGTCTATGTGGCCGTCGCAGACAGTTTCGCGAAGTTCAGCCGCCAGGCGCCAACCTAGCGAGCATCCCCACCCTGGCGCGCCGAAAGTGCCTCGCGGCGCAGTTTGCGGCCTCCGACCCACACCGTTTGAATGGAATTCATCGCCTCCATGCTTCGGCGAGGGTCTTCCGTGAGGAGTATCAGGTCAGCTGCATATCCCTGAGCAATCAGCCCATGCGTATCGCCAATTCCGAGCGCCCGTGCATTGCTGACTGTGGCTGCGGCCAGGATGGCCTCCGCTGGTACGCCGGCACGCTCCAGGTCCAGCATCTCCCAATACCCGGCCAGTCCCGGCGGCGACGCCCATCCAAACCCGCCGACCGCTGTATCTGTTCCAAACAGCAGCTTTCCGCCGTCACGCACATAGTTGGCGACAAGGGTCTGATATCGCCGAACGAAATTTCGTTGCAGGTCCGGCAGGTCGTTTGGCGTTCCGCCGCCGGCGAGAATGAGATCTCCGAAGCGTTCGATGAACTGACCACGCTGTACCTGTGCATCGGTCCGTAGATGCTCAATGAGCTCGGCGGGCATCACATCCAGCCAGGCAGGGTCATTCAGGAGATCGGGCTGAAACAACGAACGGGTGTTTGCCAGTGTCCGAATGGTCGATTGCACACTTTGATCACTTGCGACGAGCGACTCCATGAGTGACACGACCTGCGGCCCCGGTCGCCGCGCTAGAAACCCGTCCTGAGGCCATTCCCAGGGACCGTGCGCAAAGAAGTCAATCCCCGCCGCCATTCCCAGTTCAAACCCCGCCGGGGACGTCGCGTGAAGGAAGACCGGCATCTCTCGTGCGTGTGCCGCCGCCGTCAATTGACGAACAATCTCCGCCGACGGTAGGGCGAAGTCGGGCGCGCCGCCCGGCCACCAAAGCGCCTCCTCATAGTAGAGTTTGACGCAAGACCCGCCTGCGGCCTCAATCACGTCGAGGATCGCGTCGGGCGTATGGTCGACCGCGCGCATTCCTGGCAACAAGGTACCGCGGCCGAACGGGTCGTGAAGCAATGCGGAAAACGCATCGACCACCTGATCCGGCGCGAAGTCGAGAGCCATGAATCCGTCCGGCAAAACGACTCCCGGGCCGCAGTGCAGCAAGTTTGGCCGGGCAGGCGAGGCAAGGAACCTGGCGTTGATCTGAGGGTCGGCGTTCAGTTCCACGACGGTGGTGAAACCATGGAACAAATAGCTGCGCGGCAGCTGCTCCATGTAAGCCGCATGAAGGTCTTCAAACTCGGGCGTATCCCGGCGGCGCAGCCCCGTCGCGTGGTAGAGATGCACGTGGCTGTCAATCAAGCCGGGCAGCAAGTAGAGCCCATCTGCGTCAATGACATCGAATCTTCCATCAGGAATTTCTGCGTCCACGCTCATGACCTGGCCATTGGAGACCAGCACGTCGGCAACCTGCCCGTCGTGCGGACTTTCAGGCGATATGATTGTCGCGCCGCGGATTATGAAGCCCCCTTGCGCTGACGGCGGCCGATCCTCTGCCGTGGCCGTCCCACTGACAGAAACAAGCAGCGATACCGTCATGACTAGGCGCCCGGAGCGAACCAATGACCGGATCACATCCACGACGGTGGCAAAGGGCCATGAGGGCACGAAATGGCTATGGCGAGCGCGATTGAGGCCTGGGATGGAAAAAATTGGGCGCACGAAGATCTCCTGGAATGGCGTGCTCCCAAAAGGCTCTATTTCCTGATTTCAGGCTTCCTGAATCGCGATCTTGGACACCCTGACCTTCATCGTCTAAATGATCACATGCCTTGGCTCGTGCCAGTTTCCGCCATGCTTTCTGTCATCATGGCGCTATATCTTGCCACGCTTGATGGTCCCCGGCGGCGATCATACCGATGGCTTTCGGGCGCCATGGGCCTGCTCGCGGTGCTCATTTCACTTACCGGGCTTGTCGTGCCCGACGGGGGGCCGGCCATTGGGCTGGCGCGCCCGGTTCTGGCAATGGGCTTTCCACCCCTCCTGTTCCTGCACGTTCGGACGCTCAGCAAAGACGAACCGGTCCGGGCGGTCTGGCATCTCGCAGGGCCGGGGCTAGTTGGCGGCATTGTCCTTTTAGGGATTGTCACCGGGACCCCGACCGGCACCGCAATTGACCTTGCATTACTCGTTGGCAGCCTGGCCTATGCCGTCGCTTGCACTCGGCAAGTCGACCCGGAACAGGCACCGTCGACCCGACGCTGGATCCGGATCGTTGGTGCCTGGCTCGCGACCATGGCCTTGGCCGATCTGATCGTTGCCCTGGAGTTGCTCGGAAACAAGCCGGCGTCGGAATCGCTTGGTCTGGCGATTGCGCTGGCCGGTCTGGTTGGCTTTCTTTCCTACTTCCTCGTTTCGAGCCTTCATCAGGTCGGGCCCGTGTCGTGGATGATGGCGCGACTGAAACGAGCGCCCTCCGGCAGCCTCGACGATCTCGACAGGCACATGCGTGTTCGCGAAGCCTGGCGCGACCCTGATCTGACCGTAGCGCGAATTGGCCGCCAGATCAGCTGGTCACAGCGACAAGTGTCCGAGTGCGTCAACTCCCAGGCCGGTCAATCGGTCAGCAACTGGATCAACACCTATCGCGCGGCCGAAGCAAAACGCCTGATGGTGCTGTCCCCGGATCGGCCACTCGTGGAGCTTTGTCTGGATTGTGGTTTCCAGACCCGCTCCAACTTCAATCGGGCGTTCAAGGGCATCACAGGAATGTCGCCATCGGCATGGCGCAAGGCCAACAAAAAAGACCGCCCCTGACGGGCGGTCTCATTCATCATGTTATCGAAAACATGTGCCTAGTGAGACACGACCGACAGCATCGCTTCAAACTTGGCCACCCGGGCCGCGGCGAGATCTCGCTCTTCGTCATCCTTCGCAGCGGTCACGTCCTCGCGAGCATCTGACAGGTTTTGCGCCAATTCATCGGCATTGATATCAGCGACGGCGACGGCCTCTTCAGCAAGGATGGTCAGGCCGGCTGCCGTCACTTCGGCAAAACCACCATGGATGAAGGTGCGGGTTTCCGAACCGGCATCGATGACCGTAATCGCGCCAGGACGGATCACCGACATGAAAGGTGCGTGGTTCGGCAACACACCGAAATCGCCTTCTTCACCGGGAACGACAACCTGATCGACTTGACCGGCGAACAGACGACGCTCCGGGGAGACGAGATCAAATTGGAGTTTGTCAGCCATGAGACTACCCTTCGATATTCCGCGTCCGTCTAGCAGGTTATCCAAAGCTTGTGGACCCCCTTCATTCAGCCCGCGACGGGGCGTTGCAGCCGGTCAGTGACAGTCGCGAATACCGTCGGTGATAATCTGCCAGAGGTCGGCGACTGCCCGGTTGCGGACGCCATCAATACGGACCGTCACTTCTGCCCCTCCATACGCCTCGACAGGGATTTCGACAATCTGGCGGATATGAATTGGATAGGGCGGCAATTGGCGGGGCGGCGCCGCTCCTGAAACGGGGGCCAGCGCCAGTGGGTCCTGGGTAGCCAGACGAATTTGCCAGCTCCCGACTGCTGGACAATCGCTCTCCCAGGCGACCTGGACCAGGCGTGTCGGCTCGAGCAATGTTTGCAGGTGAACCAATCCGGGAAAGCCGACTGCGGAGGCGTCGGACAGGTCGGCTGGCAGGATCCCACGAGCGCGAAGACTTGTGGCAATGGCCGGACCGTCGAAACTCGCTGCCGCCAATTCATGGAAATCTTCCGCACGGGCTGTCAATCGGCCACTCCGGTAGACCCACTCACAGGTCCCGGTGGACGACTCGCAGAGCCGCACGAAACCCGCCTCGAAACCTTCAGTCCAGTAGCCTGTCGTTGTCGTCGTGACAGGTCCATCCATATCATGGCGCCACCCGTCCCGTGCGGTTGCGGCGGCAAAAGCAGCATCGAGTTCCGCTACCGCGCTGGCCCGCACCCATGCTGTCCAAGCACGCCACAGGTCCGGTCCATCATAACCGTCATGAACGATTTGTGCCTCTTCCGGGGGGCCTTGCGGTGGAGGTGGAGGTGAAGAATTTCCTGCCAGTAGTCCTGCCAATAACGAGACAAGCATGTCCGCAACCCTTTCATCCGGTTGCTCCATCAGGAGCAATTGCAAATTGCCTCTCCCGCCCCAAAAAGAAAAGGCCAGCTCCGCTAGGAGCTGGCCTTTTCAGTCAGATCATCAAGAGAGCCTTAGGCGGCTTCGGCAGCCAGCTTCTCGGCCTTCTTCACAGCGTCGTCGATGGTGCCAACCATGTAGAAGGCGGCTTCCGGCAGGTGGTCGTATTCACCGTCGCAGATGGCCTTGAAGCCCTTCACGGTATCGGCGACAGGCACCTGGATGCCCGGGAAACCGGTGAAGATTTCGGCAACGTCGAACGGCTGCGACAGGAAGCGCTCGACCTTACGGGCGCGGGCCACGGTCAGCTTGTCTTCTTCCGACAGCTCGTCCATGCCCAGGATCGCGATGATGTCCTGCAGGGCCTTGTAGCGCTGGAGGATTTCCTGGACGCGACGGGCGGTCAGATAGTGCTCTTCACCGACGATGCGCGGCTCGAGGATCCGTGAAGTGGAGTCGAGCGGGTCAACAGCCGGGTAGATACCCTTTTCCGAGATCGCACGGTTCAGAACCGTGGTCGCGTCGAGGTGGGCGAAGGTCGTGGCCGGAGCCGGGTCGGTCAGGTCATCAGCCGGGACGTAAACGGCCTGGACCGAGGTGATCGAGCCCTTGTTGGTCGAGGTAATGCGCTCTTGCAGGGCACCCATGTCGGTCGCGAGTGTCGGCTGATAGCCCACGGCGGACGGGATGCGACCCAGAAGGGCGGACACTTCGGAGCCGGCCTGGGTGAAGCGGAAGATGTTGTCGACGAAGAACAGAACGTCCTTGCCTTCTTCATCACGGAAATATTCCGCTTGGGCGAGACCGGACAGGGCCACTCGGGCACGCGCGCCCGGAGGCTCGTTCATCTGGCCGAAGACGAGAGCGCAACGCGAACCTTCCGTGGAGCCATCATGCTCCTTGGGGTCCTTGTTCACGCCGGATTCGATCATTTCCCAGTACAGGTCGTTACCTTCACGGGTCCGCTCACCAACACCGGCGAAGACCGAGTAACCACCGAACAGCTTGGCGATGTTGTTGATCAGTTCCTGGATCAGAACCGTCTTGCCAACACCGGCGCCGCCGAACAGGCCGATCTTGCCGCCCTTGGCGTAGGGGCAAAGCAGGTCGACGACCTTGATGCCGGTCGGCAGGATTTCCGCTTCCGTGGCCTGCTCCGCAAAGGACGGGGCCGGACGGTGAATCGGAGCCTTCATCGTGTGCGGGACATCACCAGCTTCATCGATCGGCTGACCGGTGACGCTCATGATGCGGCCAAGCGTACCCGGGCCAACCGGAACCATGATCGGGGTGCCGGTGTCGGTGACAACGGTACCGCGTTGCAGGCCCTCGGTGGCATCCATGGCGATGGTGCGGACCGTGTTCTCGCCGAGGTGCTGGGCAACCTCAAGCGTCAGGGACTTGCCATCATTGGTGGTTTCCAGGGCGTTGAGAATGTCCGGCAGGGTGCCGTCAAATTCAACGTCAACAACAGCGCCGGTAATCTGGACGACGCGTCCTTGGGAAGTGGTCATAGCGTGTGTTCCTCTGCCTAGAGGGCCTCGGCGCCGGAGATGATTTCAGTCAACTCCGTGGTGATCTGCGCCTGACGGGTGCGGTTATAAACAAGGTTGAGTTTGTCGATCAGTTCGCCGGCATTGCGCGTGGCGTTGTCCATGGCAGCCATCTTGGCACCCATTTCGCCGGCGACGTTCTCCAGCAGGGCAGACAGGATGACTGTGTCGGCGTAACGCGGCAGCAGCACGTTGAGGATTGTCTCCTCGTCCGGTTCGGCTTCGTAGACGGCACCGCCAAGGTCCGGGCGCTCAACACCTTCATCGATGGCGTCGATCGCCGGGATGAGGACTTTGGCACGCGGCTTCTGGGAGATGACCGAGACGAATTCAGCCGAAACGAGTTCACAAACGTCGAACTCGCCATTCTCGAACATGTGGCGGATCTTGTCGCCGATCCGCGCCGAAGTGGCGCCGGAAATCGTCTTCTCGGCAGACAGGTCCATCTTGTCGACGATCAGCGAGGCAAAGGTACGCTTGAGCTGGTCAGCGCCCTTCTTGCCCACGCAGATGATCTTGACGTCCTTGCCCTCGGCTTTCAGCGCATTGATGCGCTCGCGGGCCTTCTTCACGATATTCGTGTTGAAGCCACCGCACAGGCCGCGGTCTGCAGTCATGACGACCAGCAGGTAGGCGTCCGACTTGCCGGTCCCGACCAGAAGCGGCGACGCCCCCGGAGTTCCCGACATGGCGGTGGACAGGTTGGCCATCACGGCCGCCATGCGCTGGGCATAGGGGCGCGCGGCTTCCGCAGCTTCCTGCGCACGGCGCAGTTTCGCTGCGGCGACCATCTGCATCGCCTTCGTGATCTTCTGCGTCGACTTGACGCTTTCGATCCGGTTTTTAAGGTCCTTAAGGCTCGCCATCAGGCTCTCCTCAGCGGTTGATCTCGATCAGGCTCACGCGAAATGTTCGGTGAACTTGTCGAGTGCCGCCTTCAGCTTGCCTTCGCTGTCGTCGGTCAGCTTCTTCTCGGTGCGGATCGACGTCAGCAGCGCGGCGTGCTCGCCATGCAGGTGACGAAGAAGGTCCGCTTCATAGCGCTGCACATCGGCGGTCGGCAGCTTGTCGAGATAGCCACGGGTACCGGCGTAAATCACGCAGACCTGCTCTTCCATCGACAGCGGCGAGAATTGCGGCTGCTTGAGGAGCTCGGTCAGGCGCTGACCCCGGTTCAGAAGCTTCTGGGTGGCGGCGTCGAGGTCCGAACCGAACTGGGCGAAAGCCGCCATCTCGCGGTACTGGGCCAGTTCGCCCTTCATCTTGCCGGCAACCTGCTTCATGGCCTTGGTCTGGGCAGCCGAGCCAACGCGCGACACCGACAGACCCACGTTCACGGCCGGGCGGATGCCCTGGTAGAAGAGGTCGGTTTCCAGGAAGATCTGACCATCGGTGATCGAGATCACGTTGGTCGGAATGTAGGCCGACACGTCGTTCGCCTGGGTTTCGATGATCGGCAGAGCCGTCATGGAACCCGAACCGTTCGCTTCATTCAGCTTGGCGGCGCGCTCGAGCAGGCGGGAGTGAAGGTAGAAGACGTCACCCGGATAGGCTTCACGGCCCGGCGGGCGACGCAGAAGCAGCGACATCTGACGATAGGCAACGGCCTGCTTGGACAGATCATCATAGACGATCAGCGAGTGCATGCCGTTATCACGGAAATACTCGGCCATGGCACAGGCGGTGAACGGCGCCAGGAACTGCATCGGAGCCGGGTCCGAAGCGGTAGCCGCAACGATGATGGTGTAATCCAGCGCGCCATTTTCCTCGAGCGTCTTCACGATCTGGGCGACGGTGGAGCGCTTCTGGCCGACGGCAACGTAGATGCAGTAGAGCTTGGCGCTCTCGTCATCGCCTTCGTTGATGGCTTTCTGGTTGAGGATGGTGTCGAGCGCGATCGCGGTCTTGCCGGTCTGGCGGTCACCAATGATCAGCTCGCGCTGTCCGCGGCCAACCGGGATCATGGCGTCAATCGCCTTGATGCCCGTCGCCATCGGCTCGTGCACGGATTTACGCGGGATGATGCCCGGCGCCTTCACGTCGACGCGGCGACGCTCTGCGACGTCCGTGAGCGGACCCTTGCCGTCGATCGGCTCACCGAGACCATCGACGACGCGGCCCAGCAGGCCCCGACCGACAGAGGTGTCAACGATCGAGCCAAGACGCTTGACGGTGTCGCCTTCCTTGATGCCCCGGTCATCACCGAAGATCACGCAGCCGACATTGTCGCGCTCGAGGTTCAGGGCCATGCCCTTGATGCCACCCGGGAACTCGACGAGCTCACCGGCCTTCACCTCATCGAGGCCATAGACACGTGCAATACCGTCACCGACGGAGAGCACGCTACCAACGTCCGAAACTTTCGCTTCGGCGCCGTAATTCTTGATTTGATCCTTGAGGATCGCAGAGATTTCTGCGGCACGGATGTCCATGGACCTAGGCCTCTTTCATCGCGGTCTTCATCCCATCCAGCTTGGCGCGGAGGGAAGAGTCGAACATGCGGGAACCGACCTTGACGATCAGTCCGCCCATCAATTCAGGCCGCACTTCCGTACGGACCTCGATTTCGCGCCCGAAGGCACTTTTCAGCGAAGCCGCAAGGGCTTCGGTCTGTTTCTTGGTCAACGCCGCGGCTGTCTGCACATCGGCAGTGACAACACCGCGATCGGCAGCAGCCAGTGCCGCGTAGACGCGCGCCAGGTCACCCAGGTCACCGGCTCGGCCGTTGCGGGCTGCAACGCCAAAAGCGTTCGCTGTCAGGGCATTGAACTTGGCCTTTTTGGCCAGCGCCGAAAGCACTCCGACCTTGACCTCGACAGCGTGCAGCGGCGAGGCCAGCACGTCAGCGAGTTCGTCGGATTCAGTCAGCATGGCGCGCAGGGCTGTGAGATCGGCCTCGACAGCTTCCGCAGCACCCTCGGATTTCGCCAGCTCAAACAACGCGGTCGCATAGCGGCCTGCGGCTTCGGCTGTCATGGCGTCTTCGCCGGTCTTCACCGTGACGTCACTCTCTAGCTGGATCAGCGCTCATCAGTTTGTCGCGAACGACATAAACGCTTGATGTTCAACGATATTAGAAACGAGGCGTACCGTGTTGCACTGCAAGCCCCTCAGGTTCGGCGCTGCGATAGCACAGGGGGGAGCAGGCAGCAAGCCACTGGCACCGGGTGTTTCAGCGCATTGAGGCTTTTCACGCAGACCGCCTACCCGTCCACATCCTCATCCCACGGCAGCTTTCGCCTTCCGGCGCTTGCGCGCCATGATGTTGAGCACCTCGACCAGCAGCGAGAAGGCAATCGCAAAATAGAGATAGCCTCGCGGGATGTGGAAACCGAGACCATCAGCGATCAGCGCTACGCCCACCAGCAGGATAAAGCTGAGCGCCAGCATCTTGGCTGTCACATAGCGCTCCAGGAACCCGGCCACGCTCTTGGCCGACAGGACCATGATGATCGTCGACACCACGACAGCGGAGACCATGACGAACAACCGGATGCCGGCGCCATCCTCACCACCAAGATCGCGGGTCATGCCGACCGCGGTCAGCACCGAGTCGAGCGAAAAAACGAGGTTGATCACCGACATCTGGACAATCACCGAAATGAATCCCGACACCTTCCCCTTGTTGCCGGCATCGTGATGCCCCTCGATGGTGTCGTGGATTTCAATGGTTCCCTTCCAGAGAAGGAACAAGCCGCCGAGCAGCAGGATCAGGTCCTCCAGGGTGACGTCGATCAGCATTTCGGGATGGTCCGGATCGGCCAGCCCGTGCAGGAATTCCGGCAGGCTGAAGAGGGTCGCGTGCGTCAAACCGGTCAGCCAGACCAGCGCGAACAGCAACACCACCCGCATGGCGGCGCCGGTCCAGATACCGATGTCCCGACCACGCGCCTGCTCGTGCTTGGCCAACTTCTGGGAAGCCACCGAGACGAAGACGACATTATCGACACCCAATACCACTTCCAGAAAGGTCAAGGTCAGGAGCGACATCCATACAGCGGGTGAAGTCAGAATTTCGAGCATGGCGACGCAGTTCCTGGGTCAGCTGTCAGATGAAGCTATACGGTTCAACATCGATTGAAACCCGTACTGACGGCGGTGTCTTCACCCGGTCCTTCCAGGCCTTGAGAAAAGCCGAGATGTCGATTCCCTTGTCGGCACGGACGAGGATGCGTCGCCGGTGCCAGCCGCGAATCATGGCCCGGGGCGGTTCGGTCGGCCCCCAGATTTCCACCCCCTCCGAATTCGGGGCCTTCGCGGCATAGTCGTTGGCCGCCATGTCGAGAGCGTCCGGGTTCATCGACATGAAACCGATCGCGGCGAGACGACCGAAGGGCGGCAGCCCCAGCGACTCCCGGACCATCGCCTCCATCTCCAGGAAAGCGTCCCGGTCGCCGGCGACCAAAGCCTGGATGGCGTCGTGCTCGGGCTGGTGGGTCTGCAACAGCGCCCGCCCCGGTCGCTCGGCCCGGCCGGCCCGACCCGCAACCTGAACGAGGGTCTGGAAGGTACGCTCCCCAGCCCGCGGATCGCCACCGGCAAGGCCCAGGTCGGCATCGACCACGCCAACGAGGGTCAGACCCGGGAAATTGTGCCCCTTGGCGGCGATTTGCGTGCCAACAAGAATGTCGATTTCTCCGCGCTCCATAGCCGCGACGATCTCGGCACCCGAGCGACTGTCCGACGAATAGATTTCGACCTTCGCGTCCGGAAAGGTGAGTTTAGCCTCCTCGGCAACCCGCTCGACGCCGGGGCCGATCGAAGTCAGGCTGTCTTCGGCATTGCATGCGGGGCAGCGCTTTGGCTTGGGCATCGAGAACCCGGTGACATGGCAAACCAAGCGACCGGTATAGCGGTGTTCAACGAGGTAGGATTGCGTGTCCGGCGACACCATCCGGTGTCCACACGACCGGCACAGGACCAGGGGCGCATAACCACGTCGGTTCAGATAGAGCAGGCTTTGCTCACCTCTCTCCAGAGTTTCACGGACGGCCTCGATCAGCGGCGGCGACAGCCAACGGCCGGTCTCGGCCGGGTGCTCGCGCAGATCGATCGTGCCGACTTCCGGGAGCACCGCCGTACCAGGGCGTGCGGCCAGCCTGACATGCACATAACGGCCCGCCAGCGCGTTTGAAAGACTTTCCAGGGAGGGAGTCGCCGAAGCAAGGATCACCATGGCCCCTTCAAGCTTCGAGCGCACGACCGCCAGATCACGCCCCTGATAGGGCAGGCCCTCATCCTGCTTGTAGGTCGGGTCGTGCTCCTCATCCACCACAACCATGCGAAGCTTGGGAAACGGCAGGAATAGTGACGACCGGGCTCCGATCACGATTCTCGCGCGTCCCTCGGCGACCTCGCGCCAGGTCCGGCGACGGGCCTTGGGGCCGGCGCCCGAATGCCAGAGTGCCGGCTCGACCCCGAAACGGGTTTCGAACCGTGACAGAACCGCCTCGGTCAAGGCGATCTCAGGCAACATGATCAGGATTTGCGCATCGGGCTCGCGACGGAGCACTTCGGCAATGGCCTCGAAATAGACTTCCGTCTTACCCGAGCCCGTGACCCCGTCCAGCAACGCCGCCTGGAAGCCACCAGCGCGCACTAGACGGCGCAGGACGCCGGCAGCCTCAGCCTGCATCATCGTCAGCGTCAGGCCTTCGCGCTCCGGGTCGGGGAGGCCGAAGGGCGGATCAACCGGTCGCGTCAGTTCGGCAAGGGCCCCGGATTTCGCGAGCCCCTTCACGACCGACGCTGTCACACCGGCTTCGCGGGCAAGATCGGCAGCGCTGGCTTCGTGCAGTACCTCGATAGCATCAAGGACACGTCCGCGCGCATCTGTCATACGGTCTGGTTCGCCGCTGCCACGTCGATACACCGTTTCGGTCGGAGAGGGTTTGAGAGCCTCGTTCGACCGCAACACCGATCGCAGGACGATCCCCGGTGGCTGGACCAGATAACGTGACAGCCAGTCAACGAAACGAAGGGTTCCGTCGGGAAGCGGCGGCCCTCCGGCTGGTCGCTCAATCGCCTTCAGGGACCGCTCGCCCGGGCCTGGCTTGACCGCCCAGACAACTCCGCGTGCCGCCCGTTTGCCCAGCGGCGCAATCACATGGTCACCGGGCTGGAGGGACATGTCTGCGGGCACCAGATAATCGAAGGCTTCCGGCAATGGCAGCGGGAACAGGATGGAGACTCGGTACGGGCTGTCAGCGGTCAAGGTCGGGGCCTGCGGAGTGGGCGATGGAATCAGGGCTGGTATCTGGAACGACTATACCGAAACGCCCGCTTGTTTTCGTTGGGCGAAGGCATTTATTCGCGGCGACGGCTCGCCCGGTTTGCATATCGTAAACCGAATGCGCCAACAGTGAGCGTTCAAGTCGAGGGAGACAATGGCCATGTCCGACAATGCCGACAGTCCAGACACGGACATGATCCGGGAGTTTCTGACCGGCAATCCGGATTTTGTTCGCGAAGACGCCGAGCTGTTCTCGATAATTGTCGAGACCGACCGTAAGGATGGTGCCATAGACTTGGGCACCGCCGCCCGGGACAAGCTGCGAAACGAGATCCGGCAACTCAAATCCTTGAATGCATCAATTGTCGAAACCGCGCGCGCCAACCTCGCGACCCAGTCCCAGATCCACATGGCCGTGCTTGCACTTCTGGAAGCCGAGTCGCTGTCCGGTCTCGACAAGAAGATCTCCAATCGGCTGACCGGCGCGCTCGGCGTGGACGTGTGTCGGGTACTGATCGAAGGGCATGCCCCTCTACAGACAGCCGAATCGATACTCGGTGCGGCCGAGGGCTTTGTCGGTGATGTCCTTGGCGACCATGTGGAATTGCTTGGACCAGTGGATGCCGCAAATGCTCACGCACTATATGGCCAGCAGGGCGCGCGCGTCAGTTCGCAGGCCATCGTGCGCCTTGATTTCAATGGCCATGATGGATTGATGGCGCTGGCGGCACGCGATGCTCATTTGTTCCAATCCGGGCAGGGCACCGAGCTCCTCAATTTTCTGGCCCGGGCAGTTGAACGGATGGTGGTCCAATGGCTGCATCAGAGCTGACCACCCCCTGGAACGATGCGCTTGCGACATTCCTCGAACACTTGGCTGGTGAGCGGCGCCTCTCGCCTCGCACACTGGACGCCTATCAGCGTGACCTCGACACTTTTGGCGACTTTCTTGCCGTACATCATGGTCGGTTGCCGGATCTGCGGGCCTTGGGAAAGCTGTCATCACGAGACTTCCGCGCCTTTATGGCGTCGAGGCGGCGTGACGGGTTGTCGGCACGATCCCTGGCAAGGTCCCTTTCCGCCATCCGGACTTTCTTTGACTACGTCAAGAGACGATGGGGCATCGACAACCCGGCGCTGTCATTGGTCGAGAGCCCCAAGCTGACGCGGACAGCCCCCAAACCGGTCAGCGAAAACGCCGCGAAAATGCTGATCGCCGAGACCGCCCTGCGCGGTCAGCCGGACTGGGTATCTGCCCGCGACACAGCAGTACTGTTGCTGTTGTACGGATGCGGCCTCCGGATTTCGGAAGCGCTCAGCCTGACTGGAAACGACCTTCCCGTCGGAGACACGCTGCATATTGCCGGCAAGGGGAACAAGATGCGGGTTGTCCCCGTCCTTCCCGCCGTCGCCGAAGCCATTTCGCATTACGTGGAGGCATGCCCCTTTCCGGTCGACAGAGATTTTGCGCTGTTCCGGGGCCTTCGCGGTGGCGCCTTGTCTGCGCGCAGCATCCAATCCTTGATGCAGGATCTACGTGGTCGGCTCGGACTGGCAGAAACAGCAACACCACACGCCCTGCGCCATGCTTTCGCCACCCACCTGCTCGCTCATGGCGGCGACCTCCGCGCGATCCAGGAATTGCTTGGCCACGCCAGCCTCTCGACGACCCAGATCTACGCCGATGTCGAAAACGCTCGCCTCCTGGCCGTTTATGACGGCACACATCCACGCGCCCGCAAGGGCTGACACGCCACGCTCGCTTCGGACCGTTCAGTCCACCTGCCCACTTGTTCGGCTCTTCGAACGCTGATACTTTGTTTATTAAAGTTCTTGAGGAAGCGCCATGACTGAGCAAACTGATCTCGAATTTCTCCGTGACGTCGCTGCCAGCGGCCAGCAGGCACCGTCGCTGAGTGGACGGTTTTTCGTTTGGTGGGGAGGTCTCGCGGCCCCCGCCTTGCTGGCTCATTGGTCAATCATGACCGGGATGATTGGCGTGCCGGGCGAGTTTGTCGGATTCGTCTGGCTTGTGTATGGCGTCGTTGGCATGATCGGATCAGGTCTTCTGGGCCGCAGCCTGCAGGGCAAACCCGGCCGTGGCGCCGTCAACAACCGCGGTGAAGCGGCGGCCTGGCGGGGCGTAACCTGGATGATCGCTGCCTACGCAATCGGCGCGGTTGCTGCCAATCTGCTCGGGCGCGGCCACCCAATCCTGTTCGATACCATTCCCCTTGTCGCATTTGCCGGCTATGGGCTCTCTTTCCACGTCAGCGCCCAGTTGGGTGGCGCCCGCTGGATGCAGGGCGCCGCCGTACTGGCTTGGCTGGCCAGCGGCGTCGGGCTCAGCATGACAGGAAGCTCGGACCTGTATCTGTTTTCTGCGGCAGCGGTTGCTGTCCTGGCCATCATTCCAGGCATTGTATTGTTGCGCGGGGAGCCGGCGGCGGAGGCCGGGTGAATGTCTGCACCATTTGATGCCACAAATCTCGATGACGTAATCCATGGCAAGCTCCGCCTGGCAATCATGGCGTATCTGTCAGCGGCCAGCGACGCGACGTTTGGAGAAATCAAACAACGAACCAGCGCGTCGGATGGCAATCTGTCGGTGCATCTGCGCAAGCTGGAAGAAGCCGGATATATCGACATCGAAAAACGATTTGTGGACCGGAAGCCGCAGACCCGAGCCGCATTGACCGCATCAGGCCGGACGGCGTGGCTGGCCTATCTCGATCAGTTGCGAACGCTGATTCAGCCCTGAAGCCGCCAAAATTCAGGCGGCGTGGCGGTCGGGTCGGTGGTGCCAAGCTATGACATCAACACCGTGATTTCGCCGCGTTTCACCCTGACGAAAGCCGGCCTTCTCAAGCACACGGTGAGATGCATCGCGGTCATCGCGCGTATGTGCGACCACTGATGTCACCCGCGCGTGCGAATAGGCCCAGTCGAGGAGTGCCATCACACCCTCGGTTGCCAGCCCTTGTTCGCGATAAGATATCAGCATGGAATAACCGATCTCGATCACCCCATCCCGGTCTGGCCCGCCCTTGAATCCCCCCACACCGAGCAAGCGATTCATCACCGGCGAGATGTACACCCACGAATACCAGCCTGTGTCGGACGGGTGAGCCAACAGCTGTTCTCGGGTCCACTCCATGGCTTGCTGGTCCATCAGTTCGGGCGGCCATGTCGGTTCCGGCTCGACACCAAGCACACGAAAAAACGCGGCCCTATCATCAAGCTGTAGCGAAGCGAGCTCGGCATTGAGCGCGAGAAGCCGCAGACGCGGCGAAGCGATTTCGATCGGCTTCGGCATAAGCGTGGAATCCATGATTTCAACCAAACAGACTAGCCGCAGCGAGTTGTTCTGGCCCGAGCTGTACAATAGCGCGCCAGATCCGGCCCGACTACAACCGCCTCGCGTCGTAGCCAGCACTCAGACCCGGGTCGCGCTCCAGTCCAACTGATCCGCTATATCTGCGACACGGTGATGACGTCGCCCAATTCGGTTCGCGGGTATCTGGTCAGGATTGCATCGTCCAGCCCTCAACACCCATCGCGGCCTGACGAATAGCCTCGGTCAAAGTCGGGTGCGGGTGACACGTTCGTGCAACGTCCTCGGACGCCGCGCGGAACTCCATCGCCACACACAACTCTCCGATCATTTCGCCGACATTGGCACCGATCATGTGGGCGCCAAGTATTTCATCGGTTTCGGCATCCGCGAGGATTTTCACAAAGCCGTCGGTAGCGTGGTTGGTGCGCGCCCGGGAATTGGCCTGGAAGGGGAATTTGCCCTTCTTGTACTTTCGTCCCGATGCCTTGAGCTCATCCTCGGTCAGTCCGACGCTGGCGATTTCCGGTGCAGTGTAGACGACGCCCGGAATCACGCCGTAGTTCACATGCCCCGCCTTGCCGGCAATCCGTTCCGCGCAGGCGACGCCTTCATCTTCGGCCTTGTGCGCCAACATGGGGCCATGCGTGCAGTCGCCGACAACCCATATATTGTCCGCCGAAGTGCGGTAGTGATCATGCGCAATGAAGCCGCGCTGATCGGTCTCGATACCGACAGTTTCCAGCCCCAACCCTTCGGTGAACGGACGGCGGCCGATACAGACCAGAACGGTGTCGGCCTCGATCGTCTCGGCATCCCCCCCAGAGGCCGGCTCCAGCGCTACCGCGAGGCTTTCGCCAGACGAATCGACGCCGGTCACCTTGGTGCCCAATTTGAAGTCCATGCCCTGCTTGGCAAATGTACGCTGTGCGGTCTTCGCCAACTCGCTGTCCATGCCCGGCAGAATCCGGTCGAGATACTCCACTACGGTCACTTGGGCGCCAAGGCGACGCCATACAGAACCGAGTTCAAGCCCGATCACGCCGGCACCAATCAGGACCAGCTTTCCAGGTACCTTCTCCAGCGCAAGGGCACCTGTGGACGACACAACCCGCTTTTCATCAATGGTGACACCAGGAAGCGGCGTTACTTCCGACCCGGTCGCAATGACAATGTTTTTTGTCTTGAGCGTCGAATTGCCCGTCTCCGCCTCAACCTCGACATTGCCCGGGCCTGCGATCCGACCGCGCCCGCGTATATAGTCGACGCCGTTCTTCTTGAAGAGGAACTCGATTCCCTTGGTCAAACCGTCGACGGCTTCATCTTTTTGCCCAAGCATGGCGTCCAGATCGAGTTCGACAGGCCCTGTCTTGATGCCAAGATCGGCGAATTGTGTGCTGGCTGTTTCAAACAGTTCGGAGGCGTGCAGCAAGGCTTTCGAAGGGATGCAACCTACATTCAGGCAAGTCCCGCCCAGTGTCCCCCGCATTTCGACACAAGCCGTTTTCAGGCCGAGTTGGCCGGCGCGGATGGCGCAGTTGTATCCACCGGGCCCGCCGCCAATGATTACGATATCATACGTGTCGGACATGCTCGCCTCGTTCTGCTCACCGCAATCGCGGCCTGTTGATCCTATATGCCCCCGCGAGGGCCATGGTGTAAGGGGTAAAAGCGTGTTGCCGCAGCCAATCAGCGGTTCCGGAACAGATGCCTCGGGATGGCCCCGGCCTGGCGCAGGATGATCATTACGATCAAGCCGACGAGAAGCAGTCCATTGACAACCCAATCCGCCGGCGCAGGCGTTGAAGCCACCCAAAGGTCGTACGTTGAATTTGACGAGTAGACCACCCATCCGGTCAGATCAAACACCACCGCCGCCGTGTAGACGGGCAGCACCGCTGCGTATCGAAGCGCCAACAATACAGTGCTCGCCGCGTAACAAACTGCATTCGCGACAGTGAGCAAGACCAGCAAGGGTCCCATCGTCTCCACGACAATGATCAGACTTGGATTGATACCGGCAGATACCGCATCTCCAAGTTTGATGGCGAGGACATCGAATGCGGACGACAGCTGGTTGAACGCCCAGGCGCCAATCGCAACAACCAGCACCCACCTAGCCGAGAACAACGCCAAATTCATTGTCAAACCCAAGCCCCTTGTGTTGGACACAGCCCGCTTTTCCAAAACTTGGCTGCCGGCCACTACGGCATCGACCCCCAATGGGCCGATCACGCCTTGCCGGGAATTACGCGCAAGCCAAGCGCAAGCGCTCCAGCCGCGATGAGCGTTTCCACTGTAAACAGGAGCCAGTCCAGCAAGTCCGGGTCAAGAAACTCATCAAACCTGGCTTGTTGATGGGCGGCCACATCCTCGGGCCGGACACTGAAACCGATCCACATCGCCTGATCGACCAGATAAACAGCCATCGTGAGCCATACCAACCAACGCGCGCCGCGCCAGATCGCCCAAGCAAGAACAAAATAGCCAATCTGGAGTGCCAGGGACAATGCCGACAGGACCAGTCCGGTTTCAGCGAGCATCCGTGTCACCGAGACCGAGTAACCAAGCTGCCCCTCGACCCCGGCCTGGTGCAGAAACCCGGCGATTGGTGACCGCATCCCGTACACGCCCCGCAAGGCCGCCAGCATGACAAGGACATGTCTGAGCAGCGGCACGGCCTGTCTCCTACAGGTCGAACATCATGCGTTGAGGATCTTCCAGATTCTCCTTCACCCGCACGAGGTAGGTCACGGCTTCCTTGCCGTCGACGATCCGGTGATCGTAGGACAGGGCGAGATACATCATCGGCTTGATGACGACCTGACCATTCTCGGCCATCGGGCGCTCCTGGATCTTGTGCATTCCCAGAATGCCCGACTGGGGCGCGTTGAGGATCGGCATCGACATCAGCGAGCCATACACACCGCCATTCGAGATGGTGAAGGTCGCGCCCTGCATCTCGTCGATGGAGAGCTTGCCATCACGGGCCCGCTTGCCGAGACGGATGATCTCTTTTTCAATTTCGGCGAGGGTCATCTGGTCAGCGTCCCGGACGACCGGAACCACCAGACCGCGATCAGTACCAACCGCGACACCCATGTCATAGTAATTCTTGTAGATGATGTCGGCGCCGTCGATTTCGGCATTGACCGCAGGCACTTCCTTTAGGGCGTGGCAACAAGCCTTCACGAAGAAGCTCATAAAGCCCAGCTTGACGCCATGCTTGGCGACGAAGGCCTCCTGATGCGCCTTGCGGGCCGCCATGATCGCCGACATGTCGGCTTCATTGTAGGTCGTCAGGATGGCAGCGGCGTTCTGGGCATCCTTCAATCGCTTGGCGATCGTCTGGCGCAGGCGGGTCATCCGGACGCGTTCTTCGCGAGGCCCCGTCTCGCGAGGAGCAGCAGGCGCGGCAGCAGCAGCCGGAGCGGCTTTTGGCACAGCCTTGGGGGCCGCCGGCGCACTTGCAGCGGCCTTCAGCGCATCACCCTTGGTGATACGGCCATCCTTGCCGGTCCCGTCGATCGCGCCGGCATCCAGCTTGTTCTCTTCGATGACCCGGGCCGCGGACGGCATGGTCTTGGTTTCGTTCGCGTTCGTGGCGGACTGGCTTTCTGCGGCTGGCGCAGCATTGGCAGCACCACCCTCGCCAATACGGGCGACCGCATCGCCAGGCGCAACCGTGTCGCCCTCGGCAACCAACAGCTCGGAGACAACACCAGCAACGGGAGACGGAACTTCAACCGCCACCTTGTCGGTTTCGATCTCGACCAGCGCCTGGTCGATCTCCACCACGTCACCGGCTTTCACGAGCCACGCTCCGATTGTTCCCTCGGTTACGCTTTCACCCATCTGCGGCACGGTGGCTTCGACGGTCCCACCCGAGCCGGCGGCCTTGGGCTCGTTGTCTTCCGGTTCCGCAGCGGCCGCCGGTGCCGCAACCTGGCTGTCCTCAGCCGGTTCGCTTGCAGCTGGCGCACCAGCGCCCGCAGCCTCGATCACGGCCAACTTGGCGCCGATTTCAACATTGTCGCCTTCAGCCGCGAAAATCTCGCCCATAACGCCATCCGTTTCGGCGCGGACCTCAACGGCGACCTTGTCGGTTTCCAGCTCAACCAGGACATCATCCCGGGAGACCGCGTCGCCGGTCTTGACCATCCAGCTGCCCACGGTGGCTTCGGTGACGCTCTCGCCGAGCTGCGGCACGGTGATATCGGTCATGTCTCTCGTCTTTCCTTCAAAAAGGTTGGTCGGCCCTTACGACAGGGCTTCGTCGACCAGGGCGTCTTGTTGCTGCTTGTGCTTGGAAGCAATGCCGGTCGCCGTCGAGGCCGTCGGCGCGCGGCCGACATAGCGCGGCCGCTGGGCCGTTCCGCCGACCTTGCCCAGCACAAACTCGATATTCGGCTCGACAAAGGTCCAGTAGCCCATATTGCGCGGCTCTTCCTGGCACCAGACAATCTCGGCGTTCGGGAACCGCCCCAGCTCGGCGATCAATGCCTTGTAGGGGAAGGGGTAGAGCTGCTCGACCCGCATCAGGTAGACATCGTCTGTGCCCCGACTTTCGCGTTCTTCCAGCAGATCATAATAGACCTTGCCGGTGCACAGCACGACGCGCCGGATCTCGTCATCGGCCTTCAGCTTGACCGAAGTCTGCCGGATCTCACCCTCGGGACGCGATGCCTCGTCGGCATCATCCCAGAGCACCCGGTGGAAGGACGAACCCGGCCCCATGGCGGCGAGCTGCGAGACACAGCGCTTGTGCCGCAGCAGGCTCTTGGGCGTCATGATGACCAGAGGCGTCCGGAAGTTGCGGTGGATCTGGCGACGCAGGATGTGGAAGTAGTTCGCCGGCGTCGAGCAATTCGCCACCTGCATGTTGTCTTCGGCGCACAGCTGCAGGAAGCGTTCGGGGCGCGCTGAAGAGTGCTCGGGCCCCTGCCCCTCATAGCCGTGCGGCAACAACATGGTCAGACCGGACATGCGCAGCCATTTGCGCTCACCGGACGAGATAAACTGGTCAATGATCACCTGGGCGCCATTGGTGAAGTCACCAAACTGGGCCTCCCACATGACCAGCGTGTTCGGCGCCGACAGCGAGTAGCCATACTCAAAGCCAAGCACGGCTTCTTCCGACAGCATGGAGTCGATGACTTCATACTTCTTCTGATCCGCCGTCAGGTGGTTGAGCGGCGTGTATTTCTCGGCGTTTTCCTGGTCGATGATGTGCGAGTGGCGCTGCGAGAATGTACCGCGGCCGCAATCCTGACCCGACAGGCGAACCGGGAAACCCTCTGTAAGGAGGGTGCCGAAGGCCAGATGTTCAGCGGTCGCCCAGTCAATGCCGGTGCCAGTCTCGATCGCTTCCCGGCGGCTGCCGATGACGCGTTTCAGGGTGCGATGGATATTGATCCCGTCCGGAACCTCGGTCATCGCCATGCCGACCGTCATCAGGCTCTCTGTGGTGGCCGATGTTTCGCCGCGACGGTCATCGCCCTCGGCCAGACCCAGACCGGACCAGCGCCCGTCGAGCCAGTCGGCCTTCTTGGGCTCGAAATCCTTGCCGGCGTTGAATTCCTTCTCGAGGAAGGTGTCGAACTCGTTCTCGATCGCCTCGGCCTCGGCGGCGGTCAGCACGCCTTCGGCGAGAAGCCGGTCCTGATACTTCTTTTTGACCGGCGGCATGTCCTTGATGATGCGGTACATGATCGGCTGGGTGAAGGTCGGGTCATCGCCTTCATTGTGCCCGTAACGGCGGTAGCAGATCATGTCGATGACCACGTCCTTGCCGAACAGCTGACGGTATTCCGTCGCCATGCGGGTGGCATGGGTCACCGCTTCCGGATCATCACCATTGACGTGGAAAATCGGTGCCTGGACCATCAGGGCCACATCCGAGCAATACGGGCTGGAACGGCTGTCCTTGGGGTCGGTGGTGAAGCCGATCTGGTTGTTGACGATGAAGTGGATCGCCCCGCCGGTGCGGTGGCCGCGCAGGCCTGACAGGCCGAGACACTCGGTCACGATGCCCTGGCCGGCGAAGGCCGCATCACCGTGCAGGAGGAGAGGCAGGACGCTCGATCGCGGCGTGCCCGCTTTCTTGCGGCAGTTCTCTTCCTGCTTGGCCCGGGCCTTGCCGAGCACCACCGGATCAACCGCTTCCAGGTGGGACGGATTGGCGGTCAGCGACAGGTGAACCTTGTTGCCGTCAAACTCTCGGTCCGACGAGGCCCCCAGGTGATACTTCACATCACCGGAACCGAACTCTTCCTCGCCCTGGGTATTGCCGCCCTGGAACTCATGGAAGATCTGGTGGTAGGGCTTGCCCATCACCGAGGCGAGCACGTTGAGGCGGCCGCGGTGCGGCATGCCGATGATGATGTCCTCGACGCCCATCGAGCCGCCACGCTTGATGACCTGCTCGAGCGCCGGAACCATGCTCTCGCCGCCATCCACGCCGAACCGCTTGGTACCCGGGTAGCGTTTGTGCAGGAATTGCTCGAAGCGCTCGCATTCGATCAGCTTCGACAGGATCGCGATCTTGCCTTCACGGGTGAAGGAGATGTCCTTGTCCGGTCCCTCGAAGCGCTCCTGCAACCAGGATTTCTCCTCGGGATTGGAGATATGCATGAACTCGACACCGACCGGTCCGCAATAGGTGCGCTTGAGAATGTCGAGCATCACCCGCGGGGTCGCGGTCTCAAGACCGAGATAGCCGTCGATGAAGACTTCCTCGTCGAGCGCCGCGCCCGTGAAGCCGTAGGTCGCCGGATCCAGCTCGGCCTGATAGCCGAAATCGGTCAGCCCCAGCGGATCGAGATCGGCCGCCAGGTGGCCGCGCATCCGGTAGGCGCGGATCATCATGATGGCGCGGATCGACGCTTGGGTGGCCGAGCGAACGTCCTCGGCGCTGGCGCCGGGATTGGTCGCCGCGACATGATTGGCCACCTTGTCGACCATCGCGCCTTCGTCCGGACCGATATCGCCGAGAGCCGACACCATTTCGCCATTGGCCTGACGCGGCCAGTCGGCGCGCTTCCAGGCCGGGCCGCGGGCAGCATGCGAGCTGTCGCCCGGCGCATCGCCCATGGCAGCAAAGAAGGCTTTCCAGCTGGGTGGTACCGAATTCGGATCCGAGGCGTAGGCGGCGGCCATCTGTTCAAGATAGACGGCGTTGGCGCCCTGGAGGAACGAGGTGTCCAGGAAGTTCTGGTTTTCTTGGGAGCGGTTTTGGTCAGACATATTGGGGGGAGGCCTGAGTCAGGAGTGTGTCTGGATGGGGTTAAACCGAGTGGGTTAACCAACCCTCTATGCCCAATCCGGTCAGCACGAAAGGGATTCGCACGGGTCTGCTGCCAAGATGGTGACAAAACAAAACCGCGCCCCGGAAACCCGGAGCGCGGCTTGTCGACATCGCGATGGTGTCGGCAATCAGCCCTTGAGGACATCCGCCAGGGTCGTGCCGAGACGCGCCGGGCTCGGAGAGACCGTGATGCCAGCTGCTTCCATGGCCGCGATCTTGTCTTCCGCGCCGCCCTTGCCGCCGGAGACGATGGCGCCGGCATGGCCCATGGTCCGGCCCGGAGGCGCTGTGCGACCAGCGATGAAACCGACTGTCGGCTTGGAGCGGCCCTTCTTGGCCTCATCGGCCAGGAATTGCGCGGCATCCTCTTCGGCCGAGCCACCGATTTCACCGATCATGATGATCGACTTGGTTTCGTCATCGGCGAGGAATTTCTCCAGCACGTCGATGAATTCCGTACCCTTGACCGGGTCACCGCCAATACCGACCGCCGTGGTCTGGCCGAGGCCGACCTGGGAGGTCTGGAAGACGGCTTCATAGGTCAGCGTGCCCGAGCGAGACACGACCCCGACCGAGCCCTTCTTGAAGATGGAACCCGGCATGATGCCGATCTTGCACTCTTCCGGGGTCAAGATGCCGGGGCAGTTCGGACCCAGCAGCATGGAGTTCGACTTGTCGAGACGATCCTTGACCTTGACCATATCCATCACCGGAATGCCTTCGGTGATGCAGACGATGAAGGGGATCTCGGCATCAATGGCCTCGATGATCGCCGCACCGGCACCGGCCGGCGGAACATAGATCACGGAGGCGTCGGCGCCTGTGGCTTCCTTGGCTTCACCGACAGAGGCGAAGATCGGCAGGGAGGCTGCGCCGTCCATGCCGGCTGACCAGGTCTCGCCACCCTTTTTCGGGTGCACGCCGGCGACCATCTGGGTGCCGTAATACTCGAGCGCCTGCTCGGTGTGAAAAGTCCCCGTCTTGCCGGTCAGGCCCTGGACGATGATCTTGGTGTTCTTGTCTACGATGATCGACATGAATTCGCCTTCCTAGTTTGGCGTTGCGACAGCAGACGGGTTGGAAACCTCGCCGATCGCAGAGAGAATCGATGAAATATCAGTCGCGGTGAGTTCTCGAAGCTCCTCATACGCGGCTGACGTCGCCCGCTCGTCCCCAGTACCTTCGCCGCGCAGCCTGTAGGTGCCGTCCACGAACGCGAGGAAGAAATAAAACGGATTTGCAGGGCTGGAAGGGGTTGAAACGAAGACAATGGATTTGTCGTCACTACATCCGTAGACCAGCCACGAATTGCCACCATAGCCCTGCTCAATCGGTCCACGGCTGCACTCCAACCGTGGCTGACCTTGGCCAGCTTCGGAAGTCTGCAGCGTGACAGCGAGCAGGGCCGCAACAAACATCAGCCTTTAACAGCCTTTACAATTTTCTGGGCAGCGTCGTCGAGATCATCAGCGGCGATCACATTGAGACCGCTTTCATTGATGATCGACTTGCCCTTCTCGACATTGGTGCCTTCGAGGCGCACCACCAGCGGGACCTGGAGGCCGACATCCTTGACCGCGGTAACCACGCCTTCGGCGATGACGTCACAGCGCATGATGCCGCCGAAGATGTTGACGAGGATGCCTTTGACGTTCGGGTCAGCGGTGATGATCTTGAACGCCGCCGTGACTTTTTCGGTCGTGGCGCCACCACCGACATCGAGGAAGTTGGCCGGCTCGGCGCCATAGAGCTTGATAATGTCCATGGTCGCCATGGCGAGACCGGCGCCATTGACCATGCAGCCGATATCACCATCGAGGGCGACATAGGCGAGGTCATACTTGGAAGCCTCGATTTCCTTCGCGTCTTCCTCGGTCGTGTCACGGAGCTCCATGATGTCCGGATGACGGAAGAGTGCATTGCCGTCGAAGGAGACCTTGGCGTCCAGAACACGGACATGGCCATTGTCCATGACGATGAGCGGATTGATCTCCAGCATCGACATGTCCTTCTCGCAGAAGGCTGTGTAGAGGATCTTTGCCAGAGCCATCATGTCGTCGCGCGCCTGGCCTTCCAGCTTCAGCGCGTCGCACACAGCGGCGGCAGAGGCATCGGTCACGCCGGTCGACGGGTCGATATCAATGGTCTGGATCTTCTCCGGCGTTTCCGCCGCGACTTCCTCGATATCCATGCCGCCTTCAGTGGAGACGACAAAGGCGACCTGGCCGGTTTCACGGTTCACCAGCAGCGAGCAATAGAGCTCGGTAGCGATGTCGGCGCCGTCCTCGATATAGAGGCGATTGACCTGCTTGCCCTCAGGGCCGGTCTGGTGGGTGACCAGTGTATTGCCCAGCATGTCCTTGGCGTTGGCAATCACGTCTTCCTTGGAAAAGGCGAGACGGACGCCGCCCTTGGCGTCAGGACCAAGTTCCTTGAATTTGCCTTTGCCGCGTCCACCAGCGTGGATTTGCGACTTCACCACCCAGAGCGGTCCGGGCAGCTTGTCTGCGGCTGCGGCTGCCTCGTCGGCAGAGAAAATGGCGACACCTTCAGCGACCGGTGCGCCAAAGGATTTCAGGACGGCTTTCGCCTGATGTTCGTGGATATTCATGAAGGGGCCTCGCGGGAGGAAGGAAGCGACAAAACGGCCAGAATGGACTCGCCTTATAGCACTGGGCTGCTGCGGTGCAACGCACTCGCAGCGTCTAATTGTCAGTCAATCTCGAATGTGTGGTCGCCTTCCTCATCGTCAGTCGGGGGGGTGAGAATATCGGCCAGGCTAAGGCGCCGAGCGGCGGCCGGCTGGTCGGTTTCCGGCCCGATCACAGGACCCGAGAAATACCGCACCCCAGCGGACATGGCCGCCTCGACGAGAGCCGGGTTGCTGATCTTGGTGAGACAGGTATCGGCGCTCAAGGCGCGGCCGGCTGTCACCCAGTCGACGCACGCCAGGAGATCCTTTTCGCTCACGCCCCCGTCATTCATGCGCTTGGGCGTCTCTGCGCTGAGCACGCCGATGCCGCAGCTTTCGAAACGGTCCAGCCGCTGGGAACCAAATGTATGGTGAGCCAGAACATAGGCACCGAAATGCTTCATCGACCGGAAAACTTCCTGCATCTGCGCCATCGGTGCGCCATCCGGGATACCATCCACCCGCAACAGGAAAAATTTTCGCGCCGGCTCCGGGATGGGGTGCAGCGCGTTGAAATATTCCATCCGGCGCGACACCGATGACAAGCTGTCATAATGCACCGGAACAACAATCATGCTGGCACGGCCCGCCGCGCGGGCACGCTGGAACCCACGCTGGGCTGCCAAGGCGATCGCGCGGTCGAGTTGACGGTGCTGGTCGCGGTCGGCGGTTCCCGACAGGGTTTCACGCCCATAATAGGCGAAGCCGTCGATCACCTTGCGGGCCACACAGTGACTATGGCTGATCGCCGACTTCCGACTGTCCCAGCAAGGTTTGAAAACAATGTCGTCCCAGCTCGGTTTCGGACCCGCCGACTTGGCTTCGGCGCCTGCAAGCATGGACGGTCGGCCGCGCGGTTCGGGCCTTGGCCCCTCGACCCAACGCGTCCGGTCGTCATCATCACGTTCCTGCGCGGGCGCAGCGCGCCAAGGCGGCGTCTGCTCACCGTTTGCTACCGCTTTGGGCTCAACTGGCTTGGAGGACTCGGGTTCAGGGTCATGAGGCTGCGACCGAGCGACAATATCAAGGAGCTCATGGGTCGGGACATCGCGGGCCTCTCCTTCGGCGCGGACATCAGTGAGCTCGGACTGGCCGAGGAAGAAAGCATTCAGCTCGCCGGATATGGCTTCGACCATCTCGTCTGACGCTTCGACATCAGCCGCTTCGAAAATGATCAGAAATCCGCCCTGAACCCGCAGCATCACATCGTCGGGACTGATCCGCCGTTCGATGAACTGGGTCGAGGTTTCATAGACCTTCTCGCGCAAGCGCGGCCAGTCAGCGCCGGCCCGCGCGCGGACACGCTCCAGATTCAGAAACTGGAATTGTCCCATGTCCACAGAGGCTCGGCCGGCGAGGGCCTTTTTCAGTTTTTGGCGCAATTCTGGCGACATGAGCGGTCGATCCGTCCCAGGCAATCCCGATCATCCACACTCTGCGGTCGTACTTCTTGCGATTTTGTAAGTCTGCCTGCGTGATAATTGCCCTGATCGCGACTATTTCAATGTCGCGACTATCGCACCGTCAATCGAGAACGCTCCGCCCCCGCGGGCAAAAAGGTAAAATCCGGCCGCAGCCAGCACGGCGACCGATGTCCATGCGTCCGGCATCACCCAGAACGCATACACGCCACAGGCGATCAGCAGAACGAACCCCACCAACCGAGTCAGAAAGCCGACCAGAAACAGGAAGGCGATCAACTGAGCGCCCCAAACGGCAATCTGGGCGGTCTGCGAAGCAGAAAAAACAGGGATATCCCAGATCGCAGCAGCGGCGACCGTATCGGGCATCACTTCCGGCCAGACGCCGGCATTGGCCCTGCCCCAGGCCCACAGGCCGGGCACAAGGGCGAGCCGGATTGCGCCGCCGACTATCCAGTCCGGCAGAAAACGTTCGGCCCGCGCCGATTGTCCTGTCGTATCCATTTGCCCCCCCGGGCCGCTTCATCCGGGCCAGCCGACCGCAGATCCTGAGCATGCCGCACGGGGCATCAGGGGGCAATCAAACGCACCTATCGCGCGAAAAATCGCGCAGCCTGATGATCGACAGAGAGACGTCCCGGTCCAGTGACCACGATGAACAGGGCGATAACCACCCACAATGCATGCGTTGACCACCACGCTTCAGGGAAGACAAACACCTGGATGATCAGCGTCATGATCAAAAGGCTCAGTGCACTGAGACGGGTCAGGATGCCGAGGACCAGCAGGACCGGAAACACCAGCTCTGCCAATGTCGCCATCCACGCCGCCAGGTCTGGAGGGAGGAGGGGCAAGGCGAAGTCTCCGCGAAACTGCTGCAGCGCCGCCGGCCGCAACTCGAGGGGCAACTCCGGCAACCGCACGCGCGCCCGCTCGACTTCGAAATCATTGATGAGCTCGGTAAATGTGAACAACTTCACCGTACTGACCTTGGTCAGAAGCGAGCGCCAGAATACTCCGGCCAGCGCCAGGCGCGCCAACAGGGGCAGGACATCCTGGCCGAGCCAACGGTTCGCGAAACTCGCCGCCCCCGCATGCAGGGCTTGGGCGTTCTTGAGTAAATTCATGTCGGGCCTCCAGCCAGATAGCCGGCAGCCAAGGCGTCACCAAACGCCGCAGCCACATCGAAGTTTGGGTCCTGAAGTGAGGCAGTAATGCTCGACTGCTCGATTGAGTGTCCTGCGTCAAGTTGATCAAGGAAAACCGCGATCGCCCGGGTCAACCGCGCGCTGCGGACCTGCAAGCGCGGACGGTGAACGATCACGGCCTCGGGCTGCGGAGTGAGGCGATATTCGCCACCCTCGCGGTCAGCGCGGTGCGCTTCCCAGACATCGTATACAGGCCAGTCGAGGTGAAGAATGCGAACCGACGGGTGCAGTCCCGGAGCGAGAACCGGTACATCCTGAGGCGGCATTGCAGCGATTGTCCGGGCCTGGCATGGCTCGACATCAACAGCATGAAGCGCCTCCAACCAGACGCGATCGAGACGAGCGATGTCCGCCAGATAGGGCAAGGAACTGGCTGGTTCGTATCGGCGCACATGATCCGCAAAACCGGCGCCATACAGCGTCAACGTACGTGTCCGCGGCGGATGGTCCTGCCAATAGGCTTTCGCCATGGGCGAAAAGAACTGGTCCCCGGTCAGTCTGTTGACTGCCGGATATGCCGCTCTCAAGGCTTCGATTGCTGCCCTTGCGACATTGTTGCGATAGATTGCCAACAACGAGGCATCGCTGACAGGAGCGCGGATCGTCGTCGCGGCTGCGCCCCCGAGCAACATCGCGGCGAAGTCAGCATGGAAACCCTCAGACATGGGCCGGCTCGGGTCGACGGGCGCGGTCGAGATGGCGTTGGGCGATAGCCCGCTCGACCAGCAGCGCCTCGAATGGCGGGAGGTTGGCATCACGCTCGATCAGCGTCGGGCGGGGTCCGATCACCGCGAGCACCTGCGCAAACAGCGTCCAGACGGGGTCAGCCACATCGGCGCCATGCGTATCGATCAGGAGTCCCTTGCCGATCGCCTGATCATCCTCATGTCCGGCGAGGTGGATTTCTCCGATCGCCTCATGGGGCACCCTGCCCAGCCAGGCGATGGGATCGACGCCCAGATTGTGGGCCGAGATATAGAGATTGTTGACGTCCAGCAGCAGGCCGCAACCGGTGCGGCGGACCGATTCGGCCAGGAATTCCGCCTCGTCGAATTCATCTTTGAAAGACAGATAGCGCGCCGGATTCTCGATCAGCACCTGGCGCCCCAGCGCTGCCTGCATGATGTCGATATTGCGACAGAAGCGGTCGAGGGCGAGACGGGTCATCGGGACCGGCAGGAGATCTGCAAACCAGATGTCATCAAATGCCGACCAGGCGAGGTGCTCGGATATCCGCACCGGTTGGTAGCGCTCGACCAGGCGGCCCCAACTAGCGAGGTGGCCGGGGTCCGGTCGCTCGAGTCCGCCCAGAGACAGCCCGACGCCGTGCAGGCTCAGGGCATGTTTTTCCCGAATGGCATCGAGCCAGCGCAGGCGTGGCCCGCCCTCTGTCATGTAGTTTTCCGGATGGACCTCGAACCAGAGGCCGTCCGCACGGGCATCCAGCGCCGAACGAAAATGCTCGGGCTTCAGGCTTACGCCTGCGAAGGGGGACAGATCGGGATGCGTCATGACAGACGGCCTCCACGGGACGGTCACCCGGCCCCGTTCGCCAGAGGTCAAGATATCAGGGCCGCTCAACCGGCGTCAGCGATCCATTGCCATAGGGCGTTGCAATCGACTCACAGCTTCCCTCCGGGACATAGGTCCAGGCATTGCCCTGATAGTCAGTCGTGGACGTGCCGGCGCAGGAGGTGCCCGGTCCGGCCGCGCAATCATTCTCGCCCGCCAGGGCGATGCCGTAACACTGCTCCATTTCATCGTCGACGCTGAGCGTGCTGGCCTGGGCCGCGGCGGCGGACAGCGAAAGGGCAAGAGCTGAGGCGGCGACGGCCGCGGTTCGCGTAGGTGCGTTCATTGTGTGCAATCTCCAGATTGGGTGATGTCCGGGCGAAGAGGTGTGCGACGCCCTGACGCCCGGAACCTGCCGCGAGCCTCCGCCCGACACCAATCACGTCCCCGCGCGGACCGTCACCATCACGTGACCCGCCGTCAGAACCGTCTCAACGCCTTGTCAGAAACCGGTGAGACGGAACCGCCATGCCTCGAAAACTACTGGAGATAAGCTGTGAAACGCGAAACGTTCGTCCGGAAAACATGCGCTTCAGCGTGAACAACGCGGCCCGTGGGACACGCCGCATCGGTAGCCGCAAATGGTCCATCAACCCCGTCCGGCATACAAATGCGCCGATCAACGTCCTCATTGTTTCGGCCCACCGCACCGACCAGGACCCGATTGCCAGCCGGAAACCCGCGATAGAGATCCGCGCACTCGCCACTGGCCAATGTCTGCCGGGCCACCAGATCGTAGGCTCCGTCTGCCCTGGGCAGAAGGACCACGGTGTCGGCTTCGCCCCGACCGCCATGGCAAACCTCAAGCGTGCGCACAATCTGGGCCAGACCTCGCTCATCGCGCGGTGCGCCGACGCACAGCGCCGCATCGTCCACGGAAAGGCGGTCGCAGCGGACCCGGTAATCAACCTGTCCGATACCGCGGTATCGACTGGCCCCGATCGGCAGCCGGACATAATTTCGCGCCTGGCTCGCCCCTGAGCAGGGCTCGCCGGTTGCCTGTGCGAAGGTCGACGCGGCTGGCGTGCAATAAACGGCATCGCCGGACCGGGCGGGCCAGCGCCACTCACCCGACATCACATGAATATCCAGAGAATGGCCGACCACATTGTTGACAGCCCCTTCCAGACATTGCCCCGGCTCGACCAGGAACCAACTGCGCAATGTCCGGCTCTCCGTCGAAGTCGTCCGGTAGGCCGCAGCAATTGCCACGCTGAAACCAGCCTCGTTACAGACATTGAGAAGGACATCACGCTGCGCCAGCGCCTTGGCAGGCGACATCGCAAACAACAATCCTGCCAACAGGGTTAGGGCAAAAAGGCGAACAACAAGCATGAACCCAGCTCCGTGATTTACTACTGGACGTCGCAAATGCACGCGCAACAGTCAATCACGAGAGAGCCCGGTTGGTAGCCGCCTATCGACTCGCCGGCGCGACAAACCGCATGGGCTGGCCGCCTATGTCGATCCGAACAATGCGCCCCGTGTCGCGGTCTATGAAAATGTCGTTGGCCGGCGTTCCGCCCCGCTGCTCAATCCGCAGCGCATCATGGGTCCCAGCCGGCGTCTCAATTACAACCGTTTCGACCGCGCTCAGCGTCACGTCGGCGGTCGAATTGCCCATCGGGGCGTACCAGCTGAATGTGACTTGTTCGCCAGTTTCCATCGGCAAAGCCGCCGCCAGCACGAAAAAGCTGGCCCGCAGGATTGCCCCGTCCGGCAGTGCCGTGTCGATTGCGTGGGTGGCATCCGCCTGACCGGGGCGAACCACACGTGTGCTGCCGGTCACCCGGCCAGGTTCGAAATCACCATCAGTGACAAAGTACTGGCCTGCCTGATGAAAGCGGATATCGACCGAGACCGGCTCCAGATCGGCCAAGCGGACCCTCGCCTCCATGGATTCGTAGATTTCACGCGACGCCCACATGGTACGGTCATAGATCGCGATTTCATCGCCCTCGACTTGCCAGCCGAGCCGCATGAATCCATCGGCTTCGCCTTCGTATTGAAGCTGGAGATAGATTTCCCCCGCCGCGAGGCGGTCAGGATTCATCCGGGACCGCCAGTCATCGCCCTGCGCTTCGGCCGGCAAGGTGATGAAACTCGCTGCGCAGATCGCAGCCAAGCAGAAATTTCTCATTTGTGGTCTCCCAACGCCCAAGCCGGGCCGACACGCTTTCACGCGCGCGATTTCGGCAGCCTTTCCGGCACATTAACTCGGAGCGTCGGAGCGAGCCGTCAGCCTGAGCGCCAACACCCGTGAAATCCGAAGGGGCAGGCATAGGGCAGTCGCCAGCTGGCGACCGGACCATCGGACAGATGCTGCGCATTGAAGGCATGCAATTCGGTTTGTTCGTCCCGCGTATTCAGCGCGGTGTGGAGAATCCAGCCTTGCCCTTCCGGCGCAACTGGGGACGCGGGAATGAATAGCGGCTCCTCGACAAACACAGCTTCGCCATGATCGAACACATCACGGTCGCCCGTGTGAAGGTTGCGACGCTCGATTCGCGTCGCACCTCGCGGCTGGTCCGCATCCCAGGCGATGTGCCAGGTTTCCCGTCGACGCAAGCCGGTCAGGCGCGGATCCACCTGCGGGAACTCGATATACCCGTCCCCGAGCGACTCGATTCGGCTACGCCCACCCGGTGCCAGCGTCACCTGCATGTGCCGCGCTTGTGAGTCGGTCTGGGTTTCTGCCTGGCCGCGCATGATGTCGTAAGCACCCGCCATCGCAAATCGCGCGTCCTGGGACAGCGCCGCATCAAGCCGGATTGTCCCGTCCGCCTCCTCCCAGGCGCCGCCGAAATGGAACAGGAAACCGGGCGGCAGCTCCCAGGTGCGGCGACGGGTCCAGTCATTCTTGTTGATCGCGATCGCGATCATCGGCGCCTCGGCGTCGAAGGCGAAACTGTCGAGGAAGGGCAAGCGCATATCCTGGAACCGATAACTTCCGACCAGAAAAACCAGCGAATGCTCCGTGATTACAAAGTCATGCACCATCCCGCCGGGGACATCCTCGACCACGCCCGCCTGCAACAGGGTGCCATCCGACGCTAATTTCCAGATGATCATGCGGTCACGGATGGCGTCCTGCCCGAAATTCCAGACAATTCCGCTGTCCGGCTCGCGTTTGGGATGAGCCGAGAACGGGACTCCGTCCAGGCCATTGCCCCAGCGACGTGCTCCCTGGCTTTCCAGCGTGTCCGGATCGACTGCCCAGGCCGAGCCGCCTTCCCAGAGAGCCAGCAACTCATCTCCCAACAGGAGCACGGACGTGTTGGCGACATTCATGTCGTCCGGACCACTCAACCCGCCGGGTTGAGGCGGCACGGACGCCAGTGCTGGCACGATGAACCGGCCGGCGGCCTCTTCGGCCTGCCACTTGTCGGTCTCGATGAAACGGCCTCGGTGGCGCACCCCGTTCGGCCCCAGATTCCACGACTGAAGGAAACCGTCTCCGTCGAACCAGTGACGATAGCGCCAGTCCTGTCTAGAGAACCGTCCGGGACCGTTCCGGAACAAGGTGCCGGTCAAACCGTCAGGAGCGGTCCCGGAAATCAGGGTCGCCTGACTGTCGAAGCCCTCAGCCGGGGCATCCCGGACAACAAGCGTCCAGGGGTCGGTTCGGCTGGCGGCCTGATAGTCGGCGAACACCGGATCCATTTGGCGCGCCGCGGCAGTCACCGGCATGGTGGCGACGCTTCCGGCCGCGGCCAGCAGTTTGAGGGCCTCTCGGCGTGAGGTCGTCACCATGCGCCCCTCCTATTCGAAGCTGACCGAATGAACGGAACTGTCCGCGGAAACTTCGAACGCAGCAGCGTTCCATTCGGGCGGGCCGAACCGGCCGTGTGCATTGTTGGAGAACGCGAAGGGCTCGCTGGGGATGCCCATCAGATTGGTGTCCATCTCACCGTCTGCATCGACGTCGTGATACATTTTCACGCCATATGTTCCGGCGGGCAAATCCGTGAAGGCGACGGTCAGCTGGTCGCCGTCCACGGAGGCACGCGTGCCGGCAACGGCCGCGCCGTCATTCCACCCGGCCTCGCTGTCATAGACGCCGATCATCACATACCCGTCGGACGGAGCTACGCCGCTGATCTCCAGGGGCAGCGTGACCATGCCATCATCGGGTCCTGCTAGGCTCGCGGGCCTGCCGACAAGAGGGGCTGTCAGGAGGGAGGAAGTCATGAATTTCA
>NZ_JBLWVH010000014.1:0-88873 GCF_048268525.1 Maricaulis sp.
ACCCCCGACGCGCGGACAGGCTCCGCTCGTTTCCGGGCACAAGTGACTGAGCTCGTGCCTCCCGTCCCGAAAACCAAAGCCATTATGCGGCGGCTGGCGAGGGGGAGGACAAGTTTGTGCCTATCCCCACCCCAATCACCGTCTACCCCAATGACAATCGGGACCCAGTTTGCGATGCGAAGCCGTTGCCACTACGGGTGAAATCCGGCCTGCGAGACCGGGTCCTGACCTTCGTCAGGATGACGGTGTGTGGCGGGTTATGCGGGGGATAAGTGGCACCCAGAGAAGCGGGTGCGTCCGCCTACTCCTCCGGATCGACCATGATCCGCACCGGGGCCGCACCGCGGTGCATGTCGTCCTCGATGAGGAGCGGGACAGCGGCGTCGTCATTCAGGCGTGAGCGGTAGACCTGCAGGTTTTCCATCACGCGCTGGACGTAATTGCGGGTCTCCGAGAAGGGGATGCTTTCGACCCAGTCAACCGGGTCGACATCCGGATCGCGCGGGTCGCCATAGTCGCGGATCCAGCGATTGGCGCGGTGCGAACCGGCATTATAGGCGGCCAGGGCGATGACATAGGAGCCGTCATAATCGTCCACCACTTCGGCGAGGTGATGCATCGCCAGGGTGAGATTGTAGTCGAGATCGTCAGTCAGCCAGCTATAGCGGTAGGTCTCGCCCAGATCGCGGGCGGTGGCGCGGGCGGTGGCCGGCATCAGCTGCATCATGCCGCGCGCACCGGCACCGGAGACGGCGTGCTGTCCGAATTCGGTCTCCTGGCGGATGATGGAATGGGTCAGCGCATCTTCGGGACGTTGGGCGCGGACATTGGTCTGGGCCGGCAGCCGGATCGTCGGATAGGCGCTTTGCGGCAGGATGATGCCGCGCTGGCGCGCCGCCTTGGCCGCGCGCACGGACTGGCGCAGGTAGAGATAGTTGCTGGCCAGGCGAGCCAGCAGGACAGCCTCCTGCGGATCGGTCAGCTGGTCGTCCAGCCGGTAGCTGAACAGGCGGAAATAATAGTCCTCATCCTGTTCGGCGAGCAGACGCATGGCGCGGACGAGCGGGCGGGCCTCGAAGCGGATCTCCGCCTCCGGGGTCGGCTCGGGGTCCCTTTCCAACGCCAGCTGGCCGCTCGCATCGGGCAGCTGGGTGAGGGCGAGCTGACCGTAAAAGGCGGTCGAGTGCTGACCGGCCTCGGCATAGAGCCTCGCCGCTTCGCCGGCGCGTCCCAGCTCGTCGAGGGCGCGGGCCATCCAGTAGGAACCGCGTGACTGACTGACCGGGGTCGAGACATTGTCGCGCAAGCGGGTGAAATGGGCGAGCGCGTCTTCCGCGCGGCCCAGATGGACCAGAGCCAGCCAGCCGGCCATGAACTCGGCATCGGCAAAGTCGGCACCGGACGACATGCCATGCGCCCGGGCGAGTTGGTAGGCGGTGTCATAGTCCTGGTCGCGCACCAGTGTGAGGATCATCAGCTTGCGCTCGGTCCACATCAATTCGAGCGCGGTTACATCGGTGTGGCTGTCGGGCAGCTGCAGCAAAAGTGGCAGGGTCGAGTCGCGCATGCCCGAGCGGCGGGGCCAGCGGGCGCGCTCGGATACCAGGCCGGGATCATTCGACAGGCTCGCCGGTATCCGGTTGACGGCGCGGTCGACACCGCTCTGTCGGCCCGCCAGTCGCAGGCGGGCGTCAGCGAGATTGCGGTTATTCCCCGACAGCAGCGGCAGGACGCGCCGCGCCAGCGTACGTTGGTTAGACCAGATCAGATAGTCGATCCGGGCCATGTGGTCGTCTTCCGTGAAGACATCGCTGTGGCGCGAATAGGTCTCGCTTTGAACCCGGCTGGCGAGGCGGCCCGAACGCCAGGTCTCACGCAACAGCGCCTCGCCCTCGGCGATCCGGCCAACCCCGATCAGGGCTTCGGCATGGGCAATCCGCCCACGGCCGGCCGTCGGCGGATTTTCCTCAAACCAGCCAAGAATGAAAGGTGCCGTCAGGCCGGAGCCGTCAATCTTCGACTCGGCCTCGGAGCGGATGAAGCTGTCACGCGGCCAGTTGTCGAGCTCGGTCAGTGCCAGGTCGAGTTCCAGAAAGCTGGCGCGGGCGTCGTTCAGCGCGATCCGCCACAACAGGATGTCTCGCGCGGCGGTGTCGGTCAGTTCCAGGCGCAGTTCGCGGACACGGTCCCAGTCTTCGTCATCGGCCGCGTCCAGCCCTTCGCGGAAACGGGTAAAGTCGGCGTCTGACAGGTATTGCGAGAAATTGACGGGTTCCGGCCGGATACGGGGCGAGGGAATCTGGGCCTCGGCGGCGACGGAGACAACGAGCAGGACAAACGCGGAAACGCAACGTGCGATCATGGCAAACGGGACACTCTTCGATCGACTGGAATATCCATCATCACAGCAAATCTCGCGCCCTGTCCAGACTTGACAAGAACACTTGGCCGTGTGCGACGCGGTCGATATGGTCGCGCGCTGATTTGGCCGTATCCGGGAATGAAACATGTTCAAGGGATCCATGACTGCGCTCGTCACCCCATTCAAGAATGGGGCCGTTGACGAAGAGGCTGTCGCTGCACTGGCCGAGCGCCAGATCGCCGCCGGCACGCATGGCCTGGTGCCGTGCGGGACGACGGGCGAGAACGCGACCCTCACCTTTGACGAGCACATGCGCGTCGTGGAGATCGTTGTCGCCACTGCCAAGGGGCGTGTGCCGGTGGTCGCCGGCACGGGTTCCAACAGCACCGCGGTCGCGATTGCCAACCAGCGCCGGGCCCGGGAATTGGGTGCCGATGCCGGGCTTGTGGTCGCGCCCTATTACAACAAGCCCAATCCGGAGGGCCTGTTCCAGCACTTCAAGGCGATCCACGACGCCGTCGATCTGCCAATCGTGGTCTACAACGTCCCCGGCCGGACCGTGGTCGACATCCAGGCGGAGACGGTCGCCCGGATCGCCGGGCTGGAGCGGGTTGTTGGCATCAAGGATGCGACCGGCGACATGGCACGGGTATCCGACCATCGCCGGCTGATCGGTACGGACTTTGTGATGCTGTCGGGTGATGATCCGTCGGCGCTCGGTTTCAATGCTGCCGGTGGTGTCGGGGCGATCTCGGTCACCTCGAATGTGGCCCCGGCCTTGTGCGCGCAGTTCCAGGACGCCACATTGAACGGTGACTGGGAGACCGCGCGGACACTTAACGACAAGCTGATGCAGCTGCATCACGCGCTGTTTTCCTCGTCCAGCCCGGGACCGGCGAAATATGCGCTGTCCGTGCTGGGCGTGATGAATACCGAATTGCGCCTGCCTTTGACCGAGCCTAACGAGGCGTCCAATGCCCAGGTCCGCGCCGCCCTTGTCCATGCCGGCCTGCTTGACCGGGCCTGATTGAAAGCACCATGAGCAAACCCAAATCCGAAACCGGACCTGTCGCCGTCAACCGGCGCGCCCGTTTTGATTACGAGATTGAAGAAACCTACGAGGCCGGCCTGATGTTGATGGGCTCGGAGGTGAAATCCCTGCGCGAAGGTCGCGCCAATATCGCCGAGAGCTATGTCAGCGCCGAGCGTGAAGGCCTGTGGCTGATCAATGCCGACATCCCGCCCTACGGGCCGGCGAACCGCTTCAACCACGAACCCAAGCGGCACCGCAAACTCCTGCTCAAGGCCAAGGAAATCGCCAAGCTGACCGGCGCTTCGACCCAGCAGGGCCGGACGATTGTCGCGCTGCGTCTTTATTTCAATGGTCGGGGGCTGGCCAAGCTCCAGATCGGTCTGGCGACCGGCAAGAAGACTGTCGACAAGCGCCAGACAATCAAGGACCGCGAGTGGAACAAGCAGAAGTCCCGCCTGATGAAGAATTACGGCTGACCGGCAAGGAGCCGGATGATCAGACGCTCGCAGCCGTCTCGACGGCAAAACGTTCGCGATAGGCTTGCGGCGTCACGCCCAGCAGGCGGGCAAATGACCGCCGCATCCGCTCGTCATTGCCGAAACCGGTCTGGCTGGCCACGGTCTTGATCGAGACATTGGGATTTTCCAGCATCGCCCGGGCCGCATCGACCCGGAATTGCTCCACCGCGCGGGCCGGGGTCATGCCGGTATCCTCGGTATAGAGGCGGGCGAAGTTGCGCGGGCTCATACCGGACCGTTCGGCCAGCGACTCGACTTTCAGATCGGCGACCAGATTGTCCTTCATCCAGAAGTGCAGGGCGTCGAAACGTCCCGTCGCGGAGCGCTTTTGTTGCTTCAGGGCCTCGGAGAATTGCGACTGGCCGCCGGGGCGTTTGACATAGACCAGCAGCGAGCGGGCCAGTTCCAGCGCCAGCTCGCGGCCGTGATCGCGCTCGACCATCGCCAGGGCTAGGTCGATGCCGGCGGTGACACCGGCCGAGGTCCAGACCCGTCCATCCTCGATGAAGATCGGGTCCGGATCGACGTCCGTGTCGGGGCAGTCCTCGGCGAGGCGCTCGCAATGGCGCCAATGGGTGACGGCACGCTTGCCGTCCAGAAGGCCGGCGGCGCCGAGCAGGAAAGCGCCGGTACAGGTTGAGGCAATCCGCCCGCATTTCTCGGCAGATTTCTGGATCGCCTGGACCAGACGGGCCTCGCGGCAGGCTGGGAAGACACCACCGCCGCCAGCAATCATCAGCGTGTCATCCTCGTCCAGCCCGATCCCGGCCAGGCGTCGTGTGTTGAGGAGGACGCCGGCATCCGTCTCGACCGGGCCGCCATAATAGGACGCAATGGGTGTGGAGTAGGCGGTGCGGCCCAGGAAGGTATTGGCATCCTCGAACACCTGCAGCGGACCGGTCACATCCAGCAGCTTCACGCCGGGAAAAGTGACAAAGGCGACGCAGCGTTCGATTTGGTCAGGATTGGCAGAAAAAGGGAGCATGTGGTCATTTATGCCATCAATGTGCCGGTATATCCAGCAGGAACAATGGGAAAGGCGGGAAAAGGTTAATGGGATGAAGTTAGCGATTGAAGATGTCATCAATACGACATGCCCCTGGTCGGGGTTGCCGGTGGCCGCTGACGCGCTAACCCGATACCGCGAAGCGGTTGTCGGCTTCTGCAATCCGGGATGTCGGGACAAGTTCGAGGTCGCCATGACACATTTTGATGGCCGGCTTGATCGATCAGCCTCGGATTCTGCCATCGACACACAAGTCTGACGCGAGTTGGCGAGCGCAATATCGCCTGTCAGGCGTGCATTCGTTCGCTGTGCACACTTGGCAGGATATCACGGTGACCTGTCCAGCCAGGCCCGGATGTCGCCGAAAACGGCATCAAACATGGCCTCGGTCAAACGACCGGTATTGGTGTTGTAGCGGGAGCAATGATAGCTGTCGAACAGCCGCAGGGACCCGTTGGGGCCGGGAATGTCCTCGGTCACCGCATGCCCGAACTTGACCGTTTTGAGCGGCAGGCCCAGCGCCCGAAGCGTGTTGTCGTGCGAAATCTTTCCCAGGCACAACACGGCCTTCAGGCGCGGCATCGCGGCGATGCGACTGGTCAGGAAGGGGCGGCAGGCATTGGCCTCGGCCCCGACCGGCTTGTTCTCGGGCGGCACGCAGCGCACGGCATTGGTGATCATCGCATCGACCAGCTCGACGCCGTCCTCGGCATGGCTGGCATAGGTTCCGCGCGAGAAGCCGAAACGGTCGAGGGTGGCGTAGAGCAGGTCGCCGGCCCAGTCGCCGGTAAATGGACGGCCGGTCCTGTTGGCGCCGCGCAGACCGGGCGCCAGGCCGATGATCAGCAGGCGGGCCTGATCCGAGCCGAAGGACTCCACAGGTGCGTTGTGCCAGTCCGGGTGGTCAGCCGCCGTCGCCTCACGAAAGGCGACCAGGCGAGGGCAGAGCGGGCAATCGAGCGGCGCTTCCGGTGGAATGGAGGCGCTCACGAGCTCGCCGGCGCCCGACCGATCATCGCCCGCAAATCATCCAGCTCGATGAAGGCGTCGGCCTCCCGGCGCAGATCGTCGGAGATCATGGACGGGTTGGTCTTCAGCGATGAGACCACCGAGATCCGGGCACCCTTGGCGCGGGCCGCGGCGAGGGCATAGCGGAAGTCGCCGTCACCGGTGAACAGGATGATGTGATCGAGATAGGTGGCGGCCTGCAGCATGTCGACCGCCAGTTCGATATCCATGTCACCCTTGATCCGGCGTCGGCCATGATCGTCAGTGTATTCCTTGGCCGGCTTCGTGATCACCGAGAAGCCGTTATAGTCCAGCCAGTCGACCAGCGGGCGCAGGGGGTTGTATTCCTCGTGCTCGAGCAGGGCCGTGTAGTAATTGGCGCGGATCAGCTTGCCGCGCTTGCGGAATTCCTCGAGAAGGCGTTTGAAATCGATATCGAAGTCGAGCGCCTTGGTCGTTGAGAACAGGTTGGCGCCGTCGATAAAAAGACCGATCCGTTCGTCAGGGTAAAATGCCATGGGAATATCCTTGGGAAACGCGATGAATACGGGAAACCAATCTGCGCCGGTATATATCGCGCTCGGAGCCAATCTTCCACTGGGGGATTGGAGTCCGCGTGAGACCCTGGACCGGGCACGCTTCGCGCTGGAAGAGGCAGGGTTCAAGATCGTCGCGGCTTCTTCGGACTGGCACAGCCCGGCCTGGCCCGACCCCAGCGAGCCCCCTTATGTGAATGCCGTCACCGAGATCACATCGGACCAGCCCGCCAGGGCCATCCTTGACACGCTGCATGCCATTGAATCTGCCTTCGGACGGGCGCGCACCGTGCGCAATGCGCCTCGGCCGCTTGATCTAGACCTCATCGATTGTCGTGGCGAGCGGATCGAGGCCGCGGACGGGCTGACCGTGCCGCATCCTAGGGCCGTCGAGCGGGCCTTCGTCCTGCTGCCATTGGCCGAGATCGCACCCGCTTGGACCGATCCGGTCAGTGGGCTTGCCATCGCCGACCTGATCGCCGCATTGCCGCAGGCGGATCGCAGCGCAACATACAAGCTGCAAGAGGCCGGAAAACTCTCACCCGACAGCCTTGCTTTTGAAGGGCGAGGGGATTAGGTAACGCGGTTCCAAAACCTCTAGCGCTGGTTCAAGGAGTTCGCGCGCATGGCTCGCGTCACTGTCGAAGACTGCATTGAAAAAATTCCCAATCGTTTCCGTCTGGTTCTGATGGCGGCACACCGTGCCCGCAACATCTCGGCCGGCTCCGAGCTGACGATTGATCGCGACAATGACAAGAACCCTGTCGTTGCCCTCCGCGAGATCGCGGACGAAACGCTCGACATGGATGCGCTGAAGGACAGCCTGGTCAACGGTCTGCAGCGCGTGCTGCCGAGCGAGGACGAGGAAGATGCGGCGCGCGAAGAGCGTGGCCAGCAAATGGAAGCCCTGCCGGCACCGCCGGTCGAGCTCGACGAGGCCGAGATGCTCAAGGCGCTTCAGAACGACCGGGATGGCGCGCCTGACGGCCGCCTCTAACGCGTCTTGACCTCCGGCGCGACGTCACCCGAACTGGACCCGTCGCCGCCCGCCATACCCAGCGCGGACGAGCTGATAGCGCGTATCCGCCGGTATTTCCCTAAAGTCGACGCCGACTTCGTGCGGCGTGCCTACGACTTTGCCGAGGAAGCACACCGGCCGCAGCGCCGCCAGTCGGGCGAACCCTATTTTGCCCATGTGGCCCAGGTCGCGATGATCCTCGCCGACCTGCGCATGGACGTGGCCACGGTCTGCACCGGCCTGCTCCACGATACGGTGGAGGACACGCCGGCAACGCTGGAGGACCTGACCTCTACCTTTTCCGAGGAGGTGGCGGGCCTGGTCGACGGCGTCACCAAGCTGGGCCAGATGGAGCTGCGCTCCAAACGCACCAAACAGGCCGAAAACCTGCAAAAACTGGTGGTGGCGATCTCGGATGATGTCCGGGTCCTGATCGTCAAGCTGTGCGACCGCCTGCACAATATGCGCACGCTGGACGCCATATCGCGCGCCGACAAGCGCGAGCGGATCGCGCTGGAAACACTGGAAATCTATGCACCGTTGGCGCGCCGGATCGGGATCAACCGGGTCTGCGTCGAGCTTGAGGACCTGGCCTTCGAGCACGTCAACGCCTCGGCCCATGAATCGATCAACACCCGACTGAAGCGCCTGCGCGATGCCCATGCCGAGGAAGTTTCGGTCGTCTCAGCCGCGATGACCGACAGCCTCGCCGCAGCCGGGATTGAGGGACGCATCTTCGGGCGCGAGAAGCGGCCCTATTCGATCTGGCGCAAGCTGGAGCGCAAGGGGCTGACCTTCGAGGAAATCGCGGACATTTACGCCTTTCGCCTGATCGTCGACACGCCGGATGACTGCTATCGCGCCCTGGGCGTGATCCATCAGTCCTGGCGCTGTGTGCCGGAGCGTTTCCGCGATTTCATCTCCCTGCCCAAGCCGAATAACTACCGCTCCCTGCACACCACGGTGATGGGCCCGAAAAATGTCCGGGTCGAACTTCAGATCCGCACCGAGGAGATGGAGGCGGTGGCCGAGAGCGGCGTGGCCGCGCACTGGCGCTACAAGAATTCCTCCTACACCTATGATGCCGATGCCGCTCAAGCCGCCGGTGGCGACCCGCTGGAGCGCCTGCGGCCCTTCGTGGAAATCCTCAACCAGGGTGGCGATCCGGAGGAGTTTCTCGAGCACGCCAAGCTCGAGATGTTTGCCGACCAGGTCTATTGTTTCACACCCAAGGGCGACCTGATTTCGCTCCCGGTCGGTGCGACCCCGCTGGACTTCGCCTACGCGGTCCATACCGAGCTCGGGCACACGACCGTGGCGGCCAAGATCAATGGCCGCGAACGCCCATTGCGCACGCAGCTGCGCAATGGCGATGTGGTTGCCATCGTGAAGGGCGGCGTGCGTCAACCACCGGCTGGATGGGAGAATCTCGCTGTTACCGGTCGCGCCCGTGCCGCGATCCGGCGCCTCATCCGCGAGAGCGAACGCGACGAGTTCCATCGCATTGGCAAGATCATGGCCGAGCACGCCTTCCGCCGCGAAGGCCGGACGCTGATCGAGGCGGATCTCAAGGACGCGTTCTCGCGGCTTGAGGTGAAGGACGCCAACGAGATGTACGAGACCCTTGGTCGCGGCCGGATCTCCTCGGTCGACATGCTCAACGCGGCCTTTCCGGGTCGTCTTGACGAGCGTCCGGATGCCGCTGGCCGGGACCTGATCCAGGATAGCAAGGCCCGTCTCTATGTGCGTGGCCGAGGCCTGACACAGGGCGTGACGCTTCATTTTGCCGAATGCTGCTCACCTCTGCCTGGCGACCGCATCGTCGGCCTTCTGCGTAAGGACAAGGGGATCGAGATTCACACCATTGATTGCGAACGCCTCGCCCAGTTCGAGGAAAATGCGATGGATGACTGGCTCGACCTGGCCTGGACCGCGGAAGCCGAAGGCAATGCCGTCTCGATGGCGCGAATCCAGGCAGTCATGCACAATGAACCGGGCGCCCTCGCCGAGATCGCCAAGACGGTGTCGGAGAACCGCGGCAATATCGCCAGCGTGACCACCCGCAACCGTGCCGCAGACTTTTTCGACATGGAATTTGACGTCGAAGTGTTCGATACCCGGCATCTGGCCAATATCCTGGCCGCCATCCGCATGTGTGAGACCGTCGTCTCCGCCGATCGGGCGAGGGCGGAAATCGAGGAGATAAAGGAAGAATGACACGCGACGAAGTCCTGGCCGAATTCCGGGCCGCTGGCGCCTTGCTCGAGGGCCATTTCATCCTCTCTTCCGGACTGCGCAGCGGTGTCTTCCTGCAAAAGGCCCGAGTCTTCTCCGAGCCGGAACGGACCGAGCGCCTGTGCAAGGCTCTGGCGGCGAAAGTGCGGGCTGAACTTGGCGACGCCCCGACGGTTATCGTCTCTCCGGCCACCGGCGGGATCGTGCCGGGCTATGAGATGGCGCGTCAGATGGGTCTCAAGGGGCTTTATGTCGAGCGCGAGAATGGCGAGTTTACCCTGCGCCGCGGGTTCGAGCTGAGCAAGGACGACAAGGTCCTGGTGGTCGAGGACATCGTCTCGACCGGCCTGTCCTCGCGCGAATGCATCGAGGCCATCAACAAGACCGGCGCCACGGTCATCGCCGAGGCCTGCCTCGTTGACCGGTCTGGCGGTGAGGCCGATGTCGGCGTGCCGCTGATCGCGCTGACCGAATACAAGGTTCCCGCCTATCCGGCTGATCAATTGCCGCCGGAACTGGAAGCCATACCGGCCATCAAGCCGGGCAGTCGCGGTCTCGCCTGAGGCCGTGCAGACACGCATCGACAGGAGCAGCCGGTGAGCATTCGTCTCGGCGTCAATATTGACCATGTGGCCACAATCCGGAATGCCCGCGGTGGTGAGCATCCGGACCCGGTGCGCGCCGCGCGTCAGGCGTCGGAAGCCGGGGCGGACGGGATCACGGCGCACCTGCGCGAAGACCGTCGCCATATCACCGATACCGATATCGACCGGCTGATGGCCGAGATCGACCTGCCGCTCAATCTGGAAATGGCGGCCACGCCGGAAATGCTCGACATCGCCCTGCGTCACAAGCCGCACGCGGTCTGCCTGGTGCCGGAAAAGCGCGAGGAGCGGACAACCGAGGGCGGGCTGGATGTGGCTGCCGGTCACAACACGATCGCGCCCTATGTGCGCCAGCTGCGCGAGGGCGGTAGCCGCGTCTCGCTCTTCATCGAGCCCGACCCGGTCCAGATCGCCGTCGCCGAAGCGATGGGCGCTGCCGTCGTCGAGCTTCACACCGGCGCCTATTGCGAAGCGTTTCTGGCGGGCAACACGGCCGAGGTCGAACGCCATCTCAAACGCCTGCAGAGCGCCGCGACGGTCGCCCATGAGCGTGGGCTGGAAGTCCATGCCGGCCACGGCCTGACCTATGACACCGTCAAGCCCATCGCCGCCATCCCTGAAGTGATCGAGCTCAATATCGGCCATTTCCTGATCGGCGAGGCGATCTTCCGCGGTCTGCGTGAGGCGGTCGGGACGATGCGTGGGCTGATCGAGGAAGCGCGGGCAGCGTCATGATCATCGGCCTCGGCTCTGACCTGATGGATATCCGGCGTATCGAGAGATCGATCGAGCGCTTTGGCGACCGCTTCATCCAGCGTGTCTTCACCGAGATCGAGCAGGCCAAGTCGGACAAGCGCCGCATGCGCGCTGCCAGCTATGCCAAGCGCTTCGCGGCCAAGGAGGCCGGCGCGAAGGCGCTGGGCACCGGGATTGCGCGCGGCGTGTCCTGGAAGGAGATCGGCGTGGTCAATCTACCCGGCGGCAAACCGACGCTGGAGTTCAAGGGCCGGGCCCTGGAGCGCGCCCTGGCGCTGACCCCGCATGGGCATGAGCCCTTCGCGCATATTACCATCACCGACGACCATCCCTGGGCGCAGGCCTTTGTGGTGCTCGAAGCGCGGCCGATCGGCCATCATTTTGACGGGCTCGCCCATGGCTGATCCGATTGCCCGGCTGGAACAGCGCATTGGCTATGTTTTTACCGACAAGAGCCTGATCGAGCGCGCCCTGACCCATGGCAGTTTCGCCGAGGGTCGCAAGACCATCCCAACCTATGAGCGCCTGGAATTCCTCGGCGACCGGGTGCTCGGCCTGATGACGGCGGAAGCGCTGTTCACATCATTCGACAAGGCCGATGAGGGCGCCCTCGCACCGCGGCTCAACTCGATGGTGCGCAAGGAAACCTGCGCCGATGTCGCCCGCGCGGTCGATCTCGGTGCGGCGCTGCGGATCGGCAAGTCGGAGGAAAAGGGCGGCGGTCGCAACAAGACCTCCATCCTCGGCGATGCCTGCGAGTCCCTGATGGCGGCGATCTATCTCGATGGCGGCCGGGCGGCGGTCCAGGTCTTCTTCGACCATCATTGGGGGCCGCGCATCGAGGCGCTCAAGGCCAAGCCATCGGATCCCAAGTCCGCGCTGCAGGAATGGGCGGCCAAGACAGGCCGCGGTGTTCCGCGTTATGAACTCAATGAACGTTCCGGCCCGGACCACCGGCCGGTCTTCACCGTGCAGGTCACGGTCACACCCCTTGCGCCCGCTGTGGGCGAGGGCGGTTCCAAGCAGGCAGCCGAACGGGCCGCCGCCGAGGAATTGCTGAAACGCGAAGGACAGCATGTCTGATACTCCCAAACGCTGCGGTTTTGCCGCGGTCATCGGATCGCCCAATGCCGGCAAGTCGACCCTCGTCAATGCCCTGGTCGGCGAGAAGGTCACCATCGTCACCCACAAGGTGCAGACGACCCGCTTCGCCGTGCGCGGGGTGGCGCTGGCCGGCGAGACCCAGATCGTGTTGGTCGACACGCCCGGCGTGTTCGCGCCCAAGACCCGGCTCGACAAGTCGATGGTCGCGGCCGCCTGGTCCGGTGCCGGAGAGGCTGACACCATCATGCATGTCGTCGATGCCGGCGCCCGTGCCCGCATGATCCATGGTGGCGCCAAGAGTGGCGACAGCCGCATGGTCGAGGATGATGACCGTGTCACCGAAGGTCTGAAGAAGACCGAGCAGAAGGCCATCCTGGTCCTCAACAAGGTCGACCTGATGCCGCGTGACCAGTTGCTGGCCATGTCCCAGGAACTCTACGAGACCGGCGTCTATTCCGAGGTCTTCATGATCTCGGCCAAGACCGGGTCGGGCGTGCCGCAGTTGCGCGAATTCATCGCCGGCCTGATGCCGGAAGGCGTCTGGCACTATCCCGCCGACCAGGTCGCCGATTTGCCGGCCCGCATCCTCGCCGCCGAGATCACCCGCGAGAAAGTCTATCTGCGCCTGCACGAGGAGCTGCCCTACGCCTCCATGGTCGAGACCGAGGTCTGGAAGAAGCTGCGCGACGGCTCCCTGCGCATCGAGCAATCCATCATCGTTGAACGCGAAACCCAAAAACCCATCGTCCTGGGCAAGGGCGGCAGCGCCGTCAAATCGATCGGCGAAGCCTCCCGCAAGGAGCTGGAAGAGGTGCTGGGCTGCAAGGTCCACCTCTTCCTCAATGTGAAAGTCGACGCCAAATGGATGGCGCGACGCTCGCACTACAAGGATGTGGGGCTGGATTTCGACGTCTGAGTAGCCCCAGTGTGTGAGGGACAAGACTCACCTACAACCACCCCATGGAATGGCGTGATCAGGGCATAGTGCTGGCGGTTCGGCCGCATGGCGAGACGTCGGCAATTGTCGAGGTTTTGACGGCCGGGCAGGGGCGTCATGCCGGGCTGGTCCGAGGCGGGCGGTCGCGCTCGATGCGGCCGATCCTGCAGCCGGGCAACCAGATCACGGTCAATTGGCGCGCCCGCCTGTCGGAACATCTCGGCATGTTCCAGATCGAGGCGGATGATCTCACTGCCGGCATGGTGATGGAGGACCGCACCGCGCTGGCCGGACTCAACGCCGCTTGTGCGGTGGCGGTGATGTGCCTGCCCGAACGCGAAGCCCATCCGCGTGTGCATCAAGGCTTCCAGCTCCTGCTGGGCGCCTTCGACGATCCCGACATCTGGCCGGCGCTGTATGTGCGTTGGGAGGCGGGCCTGTTGTCAGACCTCGGCTATGGGCTCGACATGTCGGCCTGTGCCGTCACCGGCGTCACTGAGGACCTGACTCATATCTCGCCGCGCACCGGCCGCGCCGTCTGCCGCGAGGAAGCCGCCCCCTACGCCCCCAAACTCCTCGAACTCCCGCCCTTCATGGCCGGATCCGGCAAGATCGAGGAGGGCGACATCGCCCGAGGCCTGGCCCTGACCGGCTATTTCCTCGAACGCCGGGTTTTGTGGCCGATCGACAAGCAATTGCCGGAAGCGCGCGGGCGCTTGATGGCGGAGCTGGAACGGGTCGGGCGGTTGTGATGGCCGTGAAATGGACCCGCCTTCCATACACGCCTGACCTTGTCCTGTTTGAGACAGGCGTCGGATGTGTTTCGCTTGATCCTCCGAATATCGCATCCAAGCTCGGCATGTCGTGTGATTCCGGGCACGATGAGCTTGATCATTTTCAGGTTCTGGTTTTGGAAAGCGATGGTGTGCGGATTGGCTTTCTTCGTCACAGAGGAACTCCTCGATTGGAATTCAGCACGGTCTGCGACCTGGGGGGTAGCGCTGGCAACGGGATTGAAGAACGCTTGGCGAGTATTTTGCCGGAACTCGCCCAATCTTTCGAAAGGTATCCAGAGCGCTGGTGAACGGAATGGAGCCTCGCTTTTTGTCTGTTCTTCGTTACAATGCCCCGATATCCGATGAGGTGGGAACAGCCACCCCACACACCCGGAAGGGTAGAGGCTTCGAGCCGAGAGATCGCGGTTGGCAACGCGCTCGGATATATAATGGGTCGCGCGATGGGCGGCCCTTTTTAGTTCGCACGCACCACCATTCCCCACAGCTAATCCTGCGTCTCACCCCTGCGCACCTCGCCAGCCCTGCCTATACTGACCCAAACGCGAATCAGTCAGGTGGGCTTCATGGGCGATCATTTTGATCCCGACGGCGGGCATATCATCGAGGAGACGTTCAACGAGGCGCTGTCGCGGCGATATCTCGCCTATGCGCTCTCGACGATCACCCAGCGGGCGCTGCCCGATGCCCGTGATGGCCTGAAACCTGTCCACCGGCGTCTCTTGTACGCCATGCGCGAGCTGAAGCTGAACCCGGACCAGGCGTTCAAGAAATCGGCCCGTGTGGTCGGTGATGTGATCGGTAAATACCACCCGCATGGCGACCAGTCGGTCTATGAGGCGCTGGTCCGCCTGGCCCAGGATTTCGCCTCGCGCTATCCGCTGGTCGAGGGGCAGGGCAATTTCGGCAATATCGATGGTGATGGCGCGGCCGCCATGCGTTATACCGAAGCCCGCCTGACCAAGGCGGCGGAACTGCTGCTGCAGGATATCGACCAGGGCACGGTTGATTTCGAGGAGACCTATGACGGCTCCGAGCGCGAGCCGCTGGTCCTGCCCGGTGCATTCCCCAACCTCCTCGCCAATGGCTCGACCGGTATTGCCGTCGGCATGGCGACCTCGGTGCCGCCGCACAATGTCGCCGAGATCTGCGCCGCCGCGATGACGCTGATCGACAATCCGGAGACCGAAACCGAAGCGCTGCTTAAGCATATCAAGGGGCCGGACCTGCCGACCGGTGGCACGATCGTCGAACCACCCGAAGCCATCCGTTCGGCCTATGAGACCGGGCGCGGTGGCTTCCGGGTGCGGGCCAAGTGGGAAAAGGAAGACATGCCGCGCGGCATGTGGCGCATCGTGGTCACCGAAATCCCGTACCTGGTGCAAAAATCCAAGCTGGTCGAACGCATCGCCCAGCTCATGGACGCCAAGAAACTGCCGCTGCTGGACGATGTGCTCGACGAGAGTACCGAGGATATCCGCCTGGTGCTGGAGCCGAAATCCAAGCTGGTCGATCCGGCCATGCTGATGGAAAGCCTGTTCAAGCTGACCGATCTGGAAACCCGGGTCTCGCTGAACCTCAATGTGCTCGACCCCAAGGGCGTGCCGCGGGTGATGAGCCTGCGCGAGGTGCTGCAGATATGGCTGGAGCATCGCCGCGAGGTCGCGGTGCGGCGGGCGACGACACGCCTGGCCAAGGTCGAGGACCGGCTGGAAGTGCTGGCCGGCTATCTCATCGTCTATGCCGACCTGGACGAGGTGATCCGCATCATCCGCTTCGAGGATGAACCCAAGGCGAAGCTGATGGCGCATTTCGAACTGACCGAGCGTCAGGCCGAAGCCATTCTCAACATGCGCCTGCGCGCCTTGCGCAAGCTGGAAGAGCTGGAAATCCGCAAGGAGGACGAGAACCTCCGCGGCGAGCGCAAGACCTTGAAAGAACTGATCGGGTCGACGGCGCTGCAGTGGGACAAGGTGCGCGGCGAGGTGAAAAACCTGGGCGAGATTTATGCCGAGACCACGCCGCTGGGCAAGCGCCGCACCGTCTTCGACAAGGCGCCCGACATTTCCGGCGAAGCGCCGATCGAAGCCTTTGTGGTGCGTGAGCCGATCACCGCTGTGCTGTCAGAACGCGGCTGGGTGCGGGCGCTGAAAGGCCATATCAACGACGTCACAGAGCTGAAGTTCAAGGAAGGCGACAAGTCGGCCTTCGCGGTGAAATGCGAGACCACCGATCGCCTGTTGATGTTCGCCACCGACGGCAAGTTCTACACGCTGGAAGCTTCCAAACTTCCTGGCGGCCGCGGCCATGGCGAGCCGGTGCGCCTGCATGTCGACCTGCCTGACGATGCCGCGCCGATCGGTCTGTTCAAATACGATCCCGAACGCACGCTTCTGGTGGCATCCGACGGTAATTCCGGTTTCCGCGTCCAGGAGAAGGATTGCCTGGCCCTGAAGAAGGGCGGCAAGCAGATTCTCAACCTGGCCGAAGGCGACGAGGCCTTCCTGTGCATCCCGGCGACTGGCGACCGCGTCGCCTTGATCGGCGAGAACAAGAAATTGCTGGTCTTCGAACTGGAGGAAATCCCGGTCATGAGCCGCGGCAAGGGCGTCAAGCTCTTGGGCGGCAAGGGTGCCAAACTGGCGGACGCAACCGTGTTCAATGCCGAAGACGGGCTGACCTGGCTGGACGGGGCCGGACGGCGTTTCAATCTGGATGACTGGCTGTTATGGACCGCCAAGCGGGCCCAGGCCGGCAAGATGATTCCGCGCGGTTTCCCGCGTTCGCTGCGCTTTTCGCCGCGCGGCTCGGAATTCCTCGCTTCACAGGCGAAAGCGGAATAAGTAGTGATTTGAATGCGCAACGCCCGGTTCGGGGGTTGAGCGCCCTGTAATATTGCCCCTCAAGGAGAGACAGGCATGGATACCGGCCTCATTCTATTGCTCGTGATCATCGCCCTCGGCGTGTTTCTGGTCATGGTCTACAACCGGCTTGTCGCGCTGCGGCAGACCTGCAACCAGGCTTGGGGCGATATCGATGTCCAGCTGAAACAGCGCCATGATCTGGTGCCCAATCTGGTCAGCACGGTCCAGGGCTATGCCAGCCACGAGAAAGAGACGCTGGAAAACGTCATCAAGGCGCGCCAGACCGCGATTGATGCGACCTCGGTAAAGGATCTGGCCGGGGCCGAGAACATGCTCTCCGGCGCGCTGCGCCAGCTGTTTGCCCTGTCGGAAGCCTATCCCGACCTGAAGGCCAACCAGAACTTCATGCAGCTGCAGGCCGAGCTGTCCGATCTGGAAAACAAGATCGCTGCGGCCCGCCGCTTCTTCAACAACGCCGTCAACGAATACAACACCTCGACCGAGCAATTCCCGGCCGTGGTGATTGCCAATTCGATGGGCTTCAAGCAGCGCGAATATTTCGAAGTCGGTGAAGCCGAGCGCGGCGCCCCGAAGGTGCAGTTCTAGGTCATGTTGGGCGGCGCGGCAGGGCTCCGCACCCATATCTGGAACAATAATCTGCGCTCGGTCTTTCTGCTGGCGGCCTTTCCGGTCTTGCTGGTCGCCATCGGCTATGCGCTGACCATATTGATGACCGGCTTCGGCGACCCGTCCTATACCCAGTCGGGCAAGGACGGGGCCGGGCTTGATTTCCTGACTTCGGAAGCCTCGCGACTGCCCATGATCGCGGCCTGGTCCCTGGGCATTGCGGCCATCTGGTTCGTCATTGCTTGGTTCTTTCACCAGTCGATGATCAATGCCGCCACAGGGGCGCGTCCGGTTGACCGGAAGGCCGAGCCGGAACTCTACAATCTGCTGGAAAACCTGTGCATCTCGCGCGGGCTGACCATGCCGAAACTGGCGGTGATCGAGACCGGTGCACTCAATGCCTACGCCTCGGGTGTGCGCGAGGGGCAATATACCGTCACCGTGACCCGCGGTCTGATGCAGCGTCTCGACAAGGCCGAGCTGGAAGCCGTGCTGGCGCACGAGCTGTCGCATATCCGCCATCACGATGTGCGGCTGCTGGTCATCTCCATCATCTTTGTCGGCATCATCTCCTTTGTTGCCGAGATCATGTTCCGGCGCATGTTCTGGATGGGGATGCGCGCGGGTGGCGACAGGCGTTCCGGCGGCCGCGGCGGCGGGCTGGTCATCGTGATCGCCATTGCCATCATCGTCGTGGCTTACTTCCTCGCCATCATGATCCGCTTCTCGCTGTCGCGTCGGCGCGAATACATGGCCGATGCCGGCGCCGTCGAGCTGACCCGCAATCCCGACGCGATGATCTCGGCGCTGGAAAAGATTTCCGGGAATTCCGACATTGAGGACTCACCGGATGAAGTCCGCGAGATGTTCATCGAGAATCCGAAATCCGGCTTCATGGGCGTGTTTGCCACTCACCCCCCGATCGAAAAACGGATCAAGATGCTGGTCGAGCATGCGGGTGGAAAGCGGCGTGGGCGCGGGAGCGCGGTGCCGGAAGTGTAGGCGCGCACCGCCTTTCATTGGCGCCGCCGCGTAGCAACAGCTAGGCTGTTTCGCGGGAACGGGGTTTTCCGGGGGAACATCATGAAATACCTGCTCAAAGCCGCCATCTTGATCGGATTGGGTGGGCTTACCGCCTGTTCGACGCCGGGATACCGAACGCTGAATCCATCCTGCCTGAGCCTCGACGGGGCACCCAAATACCAGCGCGACGGTCATCAGGACACGACCTATGTCATCGCAAGGCTGGCGGGGCACTCGGACGAGGATGCGGCGCGTCTCGCCTTTTTCAACCAGGCGGCCGACGACCTGGCGCTGCGCTATGCAGCGCCCCAGGTGAGCGTTTGGGGATTGTTCGGGGCTTGGGGCTATCGTCACCGGATCAACGCCGTTTTGCACTCCCTGCATGGCGGAGACCGCAACGCTGTTGCGCGGCGGCGAGCCGACCTTGCCGCCATGGTCGAGGCACGCGTCAGGTCGTCTGACAGTGTGGACTGGCAAACCGGCTTTTTGATCCATGCCCTTGGCGACAGTTATGCGCATACCAATCCGGCTGGCGAGGCCTATGGCGAGCTTTACGGTCACGCGATGGATGGACATGCGCCTGATCTCGTGGGCAATCGGCGCGAGCTGTACATCACCTATATTGAGGCGCTGTTTGATGCGCTGGAACGCTATACGGCAAGCGATCGCGATGCGCTCGCCCGGCTGAAGCGGGATCTGCGTGCATTGCCGGAGGGAGATATTGACGGCCACCGCGTAGCGATCCTGGCGATGCGGGGCTATTATTCATCGCGCCCGCGGCTAGATTGCGATGCGTTGGCCCGAACGCTGGACATGGGTGAGGTGAACCGCTTCCTGCGCGATGTCGAAGACGGATTTGATCGGAGTGCCAGCTCAAGCTAGACGCGCTTGATCGTCAGTCCGCCTGATTGCGCGAGCGTATAGAAGAGCACTGCCTGGATGGCGAATGTGATGTAGCCGGTCGGCAGGTTGAAGCTGCCATTACTGATGATCGTCAGCCAGCCGCTGATGTGAAGTATCAGATCAAGACAGGCCGCCAGAACGATCCAGCGTGACCGACGGATGGCCAGGGCCAGAGCGACGCACAGAACCAGAATCCGCAATGGCGGCGCCAGCAGGGCCCACAGCGGTGTCGATTGCAGGATATAGCGGGCGTTCTCGGGTTCGGGCGTGAGCTGATATTGCCCGGCAAGGACCAGAAGGATCTGGATCGAGAAAAATGCGGGGATCGCCATCAGCGCAATCAGGATCCCGGCGATAAGTCGACGATTTCTCAGCATCTATCCCTTGTCTGCGGCCGCCCCGGGTCCGCGCGTTGACGTCCCGACCGCAAAGCCGTCGGTAGCAAGTCAGTATCTTAGGGCAACCGGATCGCTCGGGGAAGAATGTTTTGGTGACAGGGTAAACTCAGGCGGTCGGGGGCGTCTGGTCGGCGCTGGAAACGGGATCCTGAGAGGCAACAGGATCCCGGTCAGGCCCGGCGGCGCCGGCATGGTCTTCTATGTCGTCCGCCTCTGTGTTCGCGGCGCTGTCGACTTCGTCCTCGTGCTCGTCCAGAAGTCCTGCATAGCTTTCGCGGAAGATGAACCAGACCGAGGTGAAGAGCGCCGCGATAACCGGGCCGATGATGATGCCGACGGCGCCGAACAGGGTCAGACCGCCCAGGGTCGAGATCAGCACCATCAGGTCGGACATCTTGGCATCCTTGCCGACCAGGACCGGGCGCAGGATATTGTCCGAGGTCGAGACCACGATGGCGCCCCAGGCAGCCAGTCCGCCGGCGGCAATCGGATGCCCTGTGGCGGCCAGCCAGATCGCAGCAGGGCCCCAGATCAGCGGCGGTCCGATCATCGGGATAATCGAGAGCAGGGCGGCGATGGCGGCCCAGAAAATCGCGCCTGGTACACCGGCGACGAAAAGACCCACCCCGGTCAAACCGCCCTGGACCAGGGCGATCAGGAAAGAGCCCTTCACCGTTGCGCGGATGGTGGACAGGGCCCGCTCGGCCAGCAACTCGCGCGCCTCGACGGTCATCGGCAGCAGTGTCACTGCCGAACGCGCCGCATTGCGTCCTGTCATCAGGAAGAAGAACAGTGCGTAGACGAGAATGAAGAAATTCAGTGTCGCCACCAGGAAGCCGCCCGTGCCGGCACGCAAGGAGCCGACCAGCATCCGTCCGACTGACCCGGCCAGATTGCCGATCTGGGCGGTCAGCGTCGCCTGGTATTCGATCATCTCGTCACGGAAGGGCAGCCAGTCCGGCAGCCCGTCGAGGCCATTGGTGCGGATCTCGGTGACCTGCGACTGGACCCAGGGGGTGACCATGCCGGTCACATCAATGGCCTGTTCGGCCACCAGTCCCAGCAGGATGGCCGCGGGAATGACGAAGGCCAGCACAGCCCCGGTGACCAGCAGGCCGGCAGCCAGTCCGCGCCGCTTGCCCAGCTTGCCGCTGAGCCAGTCATGCGGCTTTGCCAGGAAGAGGGTGATCACGCCGGCCAGGAAGAGCGCGGCGAGATAGTCGCGGATCATCCACAGGAAGATGCCGGAGATGATCAGGGCCAGTGCAGCGATGAAGGCGCGTTGCAGTTCCAGCTTGCGTGACGGGCTCATGGGGCGGGCCTCCTAGCCGTACAGCCATTGCGGCAGACCGGTCGCCAGCCACGGGAAGGCGGCGACCGCGATGATGGCGAGTATCTGGATGATCACGAAGGGGATGGCACCGCGATAGATGTCGGTCGTCCTGACGGTCTTGGGCGCCACACCGCGCAGATAGAAGAGGGCGAAACCGAAGGGCGGGGTCAAAAAGCTGGTCTGCAGGTTCATCGCCATCAACACGCCCAGCCAGACCGGATCGACACCCATCATCAGCAGGATCGGCGCGACGATCGGCACCACCACGAAGGTGATCTCGATGAAGTCGAGGAAGAAGCCGAGGATGAACATCACCAGCATGACCACTGCGACGGCACCGAACACGCCGCCCGGTACGGCGTGCAGTGCTGCAGCCACCGTGTCGTCGCCGCCGAGTTCGCGGAAGATCAGGGAGAAGAGGGACGCGCCGATCAGGATCACGAACACCATGGCCGAGATCATCGCGGTCGAGCTCATCACCTCATCGAGCACGCCGGAGCGCTTGAGACGGATCAGGCTCCAGCCAGCACCCAGCACGGTGATGGCCACCAGAGCGCCCGTCAGCACGCCGCCGACTGTGCCCAGATCGGTCACATACAGGCGGCGCTCGGCGCCGATATTGGCCACCACAACAAGCGCGATCAGGCCGAGCAGCGCCGCCAGACCCAGATAGCTGACAAGCTGGCCAAGGCGGGGATTGCTGTCGCGCCCGGCATTGCGGGCTCCGGCGATGAAGGTCGCACCGACGGCGCCGACACCGGCGGCTTCGGTGGGTGTCGCCAGCCCGGTCAGGATCGAACCGAGCACCCCGATGATCAGGGCCAGTGGCGGTACCAGCGCGTGTAACAGGCTGCCCAGCGTCACCTTGCCTTCGGCGGGCGCGGCCGGGGCGCTGTCCGGCTTCATGATCGCCATCACGATCTGATAGCCGATATAAAGCGTGACCAGCAGGATGCCGGGAATGAGGGCGCCGGCGAACAGATCGCCGACCGAGACGATGTCGGGCGAGAAGATGCCCTGCGCCCGTTGGGCTTCCTGATAGGCGTTGGAAATCTGGTCGCCGAGCAGCACCAGGACGATGGAGGGCGGGATGATCTGGCCGAGCGTGCCAGACGCAGCGATTGTACCGGTGGCCAGGGCGGGGTCATAGCCGCGCTTGAGCATGGTGGGGAGGGAGAGGAGGCCCATCGTCACCACGGTCGCGCCGACAATGCCGGTCGAGGCGGCCAGAAGACCGCCGACGATGACCACCGAGATCCCGAGACCGCCCCGCATCGAGCCGAACAGGGCGCCCATGGCCTCGAGCAATTCCTCGGCGATCTTCGACTTCTCCAGCATCACGCCCATGAAGACAAACAGTGGCACGGCGACCAGGATCTGCCGGTCCATCTCCATCAGATTGCCGTAGATGCGCTGCGGGAAGGCCCTAAAATGGATCGGGTCAAACTCGCCAATGGCCATGCCGATCAGGGCGAAGGCGAGGGCGACGCCAGCGAGCGTGAAGGCCACCGGATAGCCGCGTAGCAGCGCCGCAAAGGCGGCCAGGAACATCAGGAAGGGCAGGAGTTCGATGAAGAGTGTCATGGCTCAGATCTCGCCCTCTGCCGCGGCAGGCAGCGCAGGGGGCGTTTGCCCGGCCAGGGTCATGGCCGCGCGTGCCGCCATCGAGAATCCTTGCAGGATCATCAGGATGGCAAACAGCGGGATAGCGGTCTTGAGCAGGAATACGAAGGCCAGCCCATCGCTCTCTCGTGAGCTCTCCAGGATACGCCAGGTGGAGTTGAGATAGCCGGTCGAGGACCACAGGATCAGCGCGCTCATCGGCATCAGGGCGAGATAGGTGCCCAGAAGGTCGACCCAAGCGCGGCCGCGCTCGCTCATTTTGGCGAAGAAGACATCAACCCGCACATGCCCGCCATGCAGCAGGGCGCTGCCGGACGAGAGCAGGAAGAGCAGGGCGTGCATGTAGATCACGCTCTCCGCCAGCTTGGTCGAGGCATAGCCGAACACATAGCGCTGGATCACGATGATGGCGGTGGCGATGACCAGGCCAAGGGCAAACCAGCGGGCGGCACCGGCGATGATTTCGGTGATCGCATCGATGCGGATGGCGACATTGGCGAGCCCGGTCCAGACCGGTCCGGGCAACCGGGCAAAACGGCCGATTGCTCCGCAGACAAGCGGCACAAGCAGGACGGGCGATGTCCAGAGGCCAAGCTGGGCCAGGCGTTCACCGGTCCGCTGCGCCAGCCCGGGCAGGCTTTGATCCAACAGGGCGCCGAACTGGCCGTCGGTGATCATGTCGGTCACCAACAGGATGAGCGACAGCAGTATGACCGACGCGAGCAGCCCGTCCCCCTTGCGCATGACTATCGTCCCAGGACGCGTTCGCGTTGGACCATGTAGGGCATTTCGGAGATCCGGCCCCAGCCACGCATTGATTCGCGGGCTGCGAAATAGCTGTCATAGACGCGGCGTGTGAACGGGTCGGCATTGCCGGTATCGGCGACAACCTGTTCGGCGATCGTGCCGATCCGGGCCCAGATCTCGTCGGAGAACTGGCGCAGCTCGACACCATGCTCGTTGACCAGAACATCCAGCGCGATGCCGTTCTGGTACTGGAATTCGGCAATCGAGATATTGTTCGCCGTCCGGCAGGCCGAGGCGATGATCGCCTGGTGGTCGCTGGCCAGCCCGTCCCAGACGGTCTTGTTGATGCCGACGCCGAGGCAGGAACCCGGCTCGTGAAAGCCCGGCCCGTAATAATAGGGCGCTTCGCGATAGAAGCCGAAGGCCAGGTCATTCCACGGGCCGACCCATTCGGTGCCGTCGATCGCCCCCGATTGCAGCGCCGGATATATCTCGCCGCCGGACAGGGTCACCGCCGCCCCACCGAGCTCGCGCAGGACATTGCCGCCGAGACCGGGAATGCGCATGCGCAGGCCGCGGAAGTCTTCCAGCGTATTGATTTCGCGCTTGAACCAGCCACCCATCTGATGGCCGGAATTGCCGGCCTGGAAAGGCTTGATGTTGAACCCGGCTGACAGTTCGTCCCATAGCGCCTGGCCGCCACCGGCTTCAACCCAGCCCATGATCTCATAGGCGGTCATACCCATCGGCACGGCGGTGAAGAAATTGAAGGCCGGCGACTTGCCCTGCCAGTAATACTCGGCGCCGTGATACATGTCGGCCGTGCCTTCGGAGACCGCGTCAAAGGCCTCGAAGGCCGAGACGATCTCGCCGGCGGCGTAGACGCGCACTTCCAGCGACCCGCCGGACATGCGGTTGATATAGTCCGCGACATTATTGGCGGCGGTGCCCAGGCCCGGGAAGTTGGCCGGCCAGGTGGTGACCATTCGCAGGCGGGTGACACCGCGATTGATGTTCGGGGCCACCGGTGCGCCGGATGTATCCTGGCCGGTTTCCCCGCAAGCGGTGGCAACCGTGGCCGCAGCGACAGCGCCGCCGCTGATGAATGTGCGTCGATCCATGTTCAACTCCCCCGCAATTTCGCCAAGCGTTGTCGCTCAGTCGAAATCGTCTTCTTCGTCTTCGATATCATGGTTAGCGAGTTCGGCATGTGGCTGCCAGCCCGACGGCGTCAGAACTTGCAGCGGCTGATACTGCGCCTTGTAGCTCATCTTGCGACTCTGGCGGACCCAATAGCCCAGATAGACGAAGGGCAGGCCGGCCAGTTCGGCCTGCCTGACGGCGTCCAGGATCATGTAGGCCCCGGGGCTTCGGTGCTCCCAGTCCGGATCGAAATAGCTGTAGATCAGCGACAGACCGTCTTTCAGGACATCGGTCAGGGCGGCGGCCCGCAGCACACCGTCGCTGTCGCGATACTCCGCGACATGGGTACGCTGGGCGCCTTCCTCGACCATCATTACGTATTCGCCGAACGACATGCCGGCCATGTCGCCATCGCCATGGCGGCTGTCGAGATAGCGCGAGAGCAGGTCGAACTGCTCCATCGTTGCTGTCTGGGCATCGACCGAAACGTGAAGGTCGCGATTGCGGTTGGCGATCTTGCGCCAGCGACGCTTCCACTCAAAGGCTTCGGCGTCGATGCGAACAGACTTGCAAGCGTCACAGGCTTCGCAAGCAGGACGATAAAGGACGCCCTGGGAGCGCCGGAAACCGGCATGGGTCAGCGCATCATTGAGAGCCGGGCCTTCACCGATATCGATACGGGTGAAGACCTTGCGTTCATAGCGTCCGGGCAGGTAGGGGCACGGCGCCGAGGCCGTGAGGAAGAAGGGGATCTGCTTGGTCGCGAACGGGTGTGTCACGCCTGTTGCCTTCTGTCGCGCCGGGTTTGCCGGGTTGGCCCTGTCATCTCGATCAGGCCAGTCCGAATGCGTATTGCAGGCTGACATAGACCGTGTAGGCAATCCAGAACAGAACCACCATCGGCGCGCCGGCCCGCAAATAATCCGCAAAGCGGTAATGGCCGGGCCCCATCACCAGAAGATTGGTCTGATAGCCGATTGGCGTGGCAAAACAGGTGTTTGCCGCAAACAAAACGGTCATCGCGAACATGGTCGGATCTGCCCCCATCTGATTGGCCGCGCCGACGGCAATCGGCGTGAACAGGATGGCCGTGGCGCTGTTGGACAATACATTGGTCAGGATCGCGACCAGCAGGAAGAGCGCCGACATCAACACGATGGGGCCGAATGGCGCGAATACCGAGACGACGCCGGTCGCAAGCAGGTCAGCCCCGCCCGTCACCTGCAGCGCCGTTCCCAGCGAGATGGCTGAGCCGATCAGCAGATAGACCCGCATGTCAAAAGCCCGGGCAGCCTGCCGTGTATTCAGGCAGCCGGCCACGATCATCGCAACGGCACCGAGGAAGGAGGACAGGATGATGGGCAGGATACCGGTCGCCGCGGTGACCACGACGCCGCCGAAAATCAACCTTGCCAGGTTGGCGCGGCGGGGGTCGGCCAGCGAAGTCGTCGCCCACTCCATGACCAGCAAATCCCGGTCGGCGCGCAGGCTGCGCAAGGAGGAGGAGGCGCCGAACAGGAGCAGGGTGTCACCGGCTTCCAGGCGGATCTCGCCCATGCGGGAACGGATCATGCGAGAGCGGCGCTGGATCCCCAGCACCACGCAGCCGGTCGCGTGCCGGAAGCCGATCTGGGCAATGGTGCGGCCGATGACCCTTGAGCCCGGAGCCACGACGGCTTCTGCCATGACAAGGTTTTCGCCTGGTGTCGGGCTTTCGCCGGGGCCGGACGCCTCCAGCATGCCGCGCATGAAGTCGGCGCGCTTGGCGAGCAGATTGGTCAGGGTCTGACGGGTCGCGGCAACAATCACCAGGTCGCCGGTCTTCAGCTCGATCTGGTCGAAGGGCGGGAGCAGGGCGTGTTCGCCGCGCTGGATCATGCGGACCGTCATGTCAGGCAGGTCGACAAACATGCCGGCGACCGGCTTCTTGCCGACTAGTGGATGGTCGCTCGTGACTTCCAGCTGGGCGATATATTGCTTGCCGCCCGCTCCGGCGATCTCACTCTCCATCGAGGCTCGGTCGGGCAGGAGGTAAGGCAGTATGAAGACAATGTAGACAACGCCGACCGCGGCCAGGAACAGGCCGGGAATGGTCGGCGTGAAAAAGCCGAGTTGCTCGCCTGTTACATTGAGCAGGGTATCGGCGACCAGCAGGTTGGTGGACGAACCGATCAGCGTCGTCATGCCGGCGAGGATGCACAGATAGCTCAGCGGGATCATCAGCTTGGAGGGGCTTTTCTCCATTCGTTTGGCGATTGCCACCAGAATCGGCACGAACATCACCACGACCGGTGTGTTGTTGATGAAGGCACTGATGACAAAGACGAAGGCGAACATCCCGACCAGGGTCATTTTCGGGTGCTGGTCGTAGGAATCCAGCAGGCGCTGGGTCGGGCCTTCCATGGCTCCGGTCTGGAATATGCCCTGACCGACGATCAGCAGGCACAGGATGGTGAACAGGGCCGGATTGGCAAAGCCTGCCAGAAGGTCCGCCGTGCTCGGATTGCTGGTCTCGAGCGGAAACAGATGGAAAAACGCCATCAGAACGGCCACGATCGAAGCCGAAACGATTTCGATCGGCACGCGGTCCCAGACGTAAAAAACAATCGCCAGCGTCAACCCGCCGAGAATTGCCCACATTTGCCACACATCAAGTGATGCTGATTCAATCATCGCAAATTTCAGGAAGCCGTGGATCCGATATATCCGCAGCAAAACGCTAGCACGCGGCTGGCCGGCTTGCGAAGCCTTTCATGCGCTTGTTTGCACAGACGCTTCTCGTCGTGCGGGCTGCGCGGGGGCTGGCCCTGTCACCTGAGCCAGACAGTCAATCCGGATCTCACAAAAATAACTGATTGGTTAAATAACCAATTGGTGTAATAAGGGGGCATGACTGATTCACACCAGCTCGACAGAGTGTTCTCCGCGCTCGCACATCCCGTTCGCCGGGGGATTTTGGCCCGCCTCGCCGAGGCCGACGCCACGGTCAATGAACTGGCAGAACCCTTTGAGATGAGCTTGCCGGCGATATCCAAGCATTTGCGGGTACTGGAAGCTGCGGGAATCATTTCGCGGGGAAGGCGCGCCCAGTTCCGGCCCTGTCATCTGAATACGGAACCGCTCGAAGCGGTGACCCGATGGAGCGATCAATATCGCCACATCTGGGACGCCCGGTTCGACGCCATGGACGGCATCATCAGGACGATCAAGACGAAGGACAAGGCAGATGGCTGACGAACACGACTGGGTGAGGATCGAGCGGACGTTCGACGCTTCTATTGAGCTTGTCTGGCGCATGTGGACCGAGCCGACATTGTTCAGCGGCTGGTATGGGCCGAAAGGTTTTTCCGTACCGGTGGCCGAGATGGATCTCAAGGTCGGGGGGACTCGAAAAATCTGTATGGAGATGAAGGCGCCAGACCGAACCATGACGATGTGGTTTACCGGCATATACCGGGAAATCTCGGCGCCCCACCGCCTGCGCTATACAGAAAGCATGTGTGATCCGGACGGCAATATCCTGAAGCCCGAAGCGATGGGCATGCCGGAGGGGACGCCCGAATTTACCGAGGTGATCGTCGACCTGAGCGAACGGGATGGCAGGACAGTTATGGTCATGACCCATGTCGGCGTACCGGCGGGCACGGCCGGCGAAGGCGGCTGGAACCAGGCATTCGAGAAACTGTCGGACGCCTTGGTGCGAGCCTAGAGCTCGTGCCCGTTCGGCATGACCGGGGCTTCGCGCAGCAGGACAACCGAGATACGGCGATTGCCCGGCATGTAGGGATCATCCGGATAAAGCGGCTCTGATCCCGCCTTGCCGCGCACCTCATAGATGCGGTCATCGCTGATGCCGGCACGTTGCAACACGGCGCGGGCGGCGTTGGCGCGGTCGGCGGAGAGTTCCCAATTGGTGTAGTCTGACCCTGGCGCGGCCGGGGCGCTGTCGGTGTGACCGGCAACCGAGAGGCGATTGGGCAGGCGCTCCGCGATACGGGCGACGGCGCGCAACAGCGTGACCGCGCGCTCGTTCGGCCGGGTCGCGCCCGGATCGAACATCGGCCGGCCTTCCTGGTCGATCAACTGGATGCGCAGGCCTTCCGGCGTCTCGTCGATCAGGACGTGATTGGACAGTTCCGCCAGCTCCGGCATCTCCTGCATCGCCTGACGCAGGGACATGGAGGCGGAGTGCAGCTCTGCCGCGTCGCGGCGCTGCTGGGCCTCGGCCATGGCGGAGGCGGTAATCTCGGTGACCGATTCCACAGCTTCCGGGGATCCCTCCGGCGTTTGCTGACGGTCGCGGTCATTGAGTTGCGGCGCGGTAGGCGCAAGGCGTTGACGCTGCGAGCTGTCTCCGGAACCCTGCACGCCGTCATCGCCTGGCGAGGTACCCGCGAGCGGGGCGCCGGATCCGGAATTGGATGGCGAGACGCTGGCGGGCGCGAAATAGTCGGCAATGCCGCGTTTTTGCTCGGGTGTGGTGGTGTTGATGAGCCACATCAGAAGGAAGAAGGCCATCATCGCGGTGACGAAGTCGGCATAGGCGACTTTCCAGGCGCCACCATGGTGTCCGCCGCCGCCGCCCTTGACGACTTTCTTGATGACAATCGGCTGATCCGAGGCTGCCATGTCCACCCACCTTGTTTACATACCTTGCTGTCTTGTAGACCGTTATCCTTAAGGTCCGGTTTCGAAACCCGAACCTGCCGCAAACCGACGGGGACTAGCCTTGGCCGACAGCCGCTCCTTCCGCGATGCCCTAGGGCGCTACCCGACCGGGGTCGCCATTGTGACTGCCTTTGTCGATGGCAAGGCGCTCGGGATGACGGTCAATTCCTTCGCCTCGGTTTCACTGGACCCGCCGCTGGTGCTGTGGTCGATCGAGACCGCCAGCGAGCGCTACGCGATATTCGACAGGGCCGAACACTGGGGCGTGAATATCCTGGCGGGAGATCAGGCCGGCCTGGCGCATGCCTGCGCTCTGGAGGCCGATCTGGCCGCCTGCCGTACGGGCTGGAGCGGTGACACGGTCCCGCTGATCGATGGCGCGGTGGCCCGTCTGACCTGCAAGGCCGAGGCGGTTCATGCCGGCGGCGATCACGACATCATGGTCGGCCGCGTGCTGGCGATCGACACGCCGCGTGACGTGCCGTCGCTTGTTTTCTACCGCTCGACCTATTGCGAACCGGGCTGAAGCCGCAGCACTGACAGACCGTCCGGGGCGTTGTCCATCGTCCAGCCTGTGGGAATGGTGATGTACTCGCCGCGGCCCCACATCGGTGCCAGATCATCATAGTGACGTGACATCACATTGCCGGACTGCCCGGTTGTGATCATGAAACGTGAGGTGTCCGGCGACGCCATGTCGTAGAGCGCCCGGTAGGACGCGCCATGGAATACTTCATAGCCGGGCGTACGGTATGAGTAGTGGGCGACATTCACCGTCGACCCGTCACCCGGTACCGGCGTGGTGATGGTGAACCAGTCCGACAGCACCGGGAAATCGGAAAACGGTCGGTGGGCATGGCGGGCATAATGCACCTCGCCCCAGCGCCATTCTGAAACATCCGGTCCATAATCGGCCATGGCTGCAGCCATCGCCTGATCGAGCGCCGGGCCGGTCAGCTCCTGGCAGCTCACCTCGCGCGCGACCGCCGGGTTGTCGCACCAGTGACCGAGATCGCCGGTCAGCACGTCCATCATGAAGACGCGGCGATCGCCATGCCAGGCCGGCAGGAGCTCACCCAGCTCGTCGCCATAAATGTCGCTCGAGAGCTGTCGCATCCAGGCCGAATAGATCAGCGGCTCGGGCCGGTCGACGGCCATGTCGGCGTCCCAGTCAGCGAGCAGGGCAAGCGCATCGCGCCCGGCTTGTGTCTGCGGCTCGGCCTGCAGCAGGACCGGCAATAGCCGCAGCGCTGTGTCACTGACCGTATCAACCTGCAGCGCCTGTATGGTCTCGATGTCGTGGATGGGGGCGGCATTGATTCCGTCGTGGATCCGCCGGATGCGCGAGACGCCATACCATTCCGAGGTCAGATAGTGCGGATAGTCGTCCGGCACGATCTTGTTGTTGGCGGTGGCGACGAAGCCACGGTCGGGATTGAGGGTGTGTGGCAATTCCTCGAACGGAATGGTCGAGACCCAGTTGCCAGCCTCGTCGCGGACCGGGATCCGGGCCGGCGCGTAAAAGCCGATATCGCCGTCACGATCGGCAAAGACCATGCTCTGCTGTGGCGCGACAAAATTGCGGATCGCCGAGACGAATCCGTCCCAGTCATCCGCCTCGATGATGTGCAGGCCGACACCGGTCGTCGCATCGTCCGGCTCATCGAGCATCCATTGCAGGGCAAAGAAATCACTGCCGTCCGGCACTGGATAGTTGAAATGCTTGGGATCCAGCACCGGTCCTGTTGCGGTCTCGCGGCGAGTGATGATGACGTCTTCGCCGAAGCGGACCGTGATGTGCTCCTCGCGCTGGCCGGTGACATCGGCTTCGGTGACAGCGTGCAGGTCACCGACATCGGGGCCGGTATTGGTGAAGCCCCAGGCGATCTCGTCGGTGCGTCCCAGCGTGACAAAGGGTGTTCCGGGCAGGGTGGCGCCGACGACCGAGCCTTGCGGCGTGGTCAGGCGGGCCAGATACCAGATCGCCGGCGCCGCCAGGCCCAGATGCGGGTCATTCGCCAGGATCGGCAGGCCGGTCGTGGTCCGGGAGCCGGACAGGACCCAGTTGTTCGACCCGTCGCGCCCATTGTCCTCGGGCCCCATGACGGGTGCGGGTTCTTCGGCCGGGGGCAGGGTGGTTGCCTCGATGCCGATATCGGCCATGGTCAGCGAGCGCGGCGCGTCGTCCGGGTAGCGTCCGATGAACTCGGCCGTGCGCTGTTCGCCCAGCTGGGCCACCAGGGCTGCCATGCGCGGTTCCTGGAAGGCATTGCCGAACAGGTCCAGTGCGATCGCCTTGTAGACCACGACGGTGTCGGCCGGCTGCCAGGGCTCGGGATCAAACATCAGGATCTGGAATTCCGGCGGCGGCACGAAGCCGGGCGCATTGATGACCGCGTTGACGCCGTCGGCATAGGCTTGCAAGGCGGCACGGACATCATCGGGCAGATTGTCGACCGCGGTATCTGAGGCCGTCCCCAGCCCCATGGTGCGGAAGAAGATGTCGGTATCCAGCCCTGGCTCTCCCAGGATTTCGGCGAGTCGTCCGCGCAGGGCGCGGCGGGTGATTTCCATCTGCCACAGCCGGTCCTGGGCATGGGCGACGCCCATGGCATAAAAACCATCATGCTCGGTCTGGGCGAAAATATGGGGAACGCCATGGCTGTCGCGGGCGATGGTCGCCTCGGCGTGCAGACCGGCCAGGCTCATCTCGCCGGTCGTTTGCGGCAGGGAGGCATAGAGCCGGTTGGCAATGACCAGCGCGCCGACAAGGGCCAGCGCGACCAGTCCTCCGGCGGCCCAGCCGAGATAGCGCAGAACACGTTTGATCATGATGACTTGCTCCCCATTCGCGGCGAGACTAGCAAGGGTCTGATTGATTGGGGAGAGCGCAATGGCACGCTGCACGTTTTTGGGTCTCGGAGTGATGGGCTATCCGATGGCCGGTCACCTGACCGCCAACGGCCACACGGTGACGGTCTGGAACCGCACGGCCAGCAAGGCGAAGGCCTGGGCCGAGCAGTATGCCGGTTTGGCCGCTGAAACCGTCGAAGCCGCCGTCGCCGAGGCGGATTTCGTCCTGATGTGTCTGGGGGATGACCCCGACGTCCGTCGCGTGGCCGAGCAGGCGATACCGGCCATGAAGCCGGGTGCCGTGCTGGTCGATCACACCACCGCATCGGCCGAACTGGCGCGCGAGCTCGACATCGAGGCCCGCGACGCCGGGATCGGTTTCCTCGACGCCCCGGTCTCGGGTGGTCAGGCCGGAGCCGAGAACGGCCAGCTGGCCATCATGTGTGGCGGCGAGGCGGACACCTTTGCCGCCGCCGAGCCGGTCATGGGCAGCTATGCCAAGGCGATCACGCTGATCGGTTCCGCGGGTGCCGGTCAGCTGTGCAAGATGGTCAACCAGGTCTGCATTGCCGGCATCGTCCAGGGCCTGTCCGAAGGCCTGCATTTTGCCCAGCGCGCCGGTCTTGACCCGGAACTGGTGATCGGTGCGATCTCCAAGGGTGCGGCCCAGTCCTGGCAGATGGAAAATCGCTGGGAGACCATGGTCGCCGGCAAGTTCGACTATGGTTTTGCCATCGACTGGATGCGCAAGGACCTTCGCATCACGCTGGACGAGGCCCGCCGCAATGGCTCGACCCTGCCGGTCGCGGCTCTGGTCGATCAATTCTATGCTGACGTCCAGGCCATGGGCGGAAATCGCTGGGACACGTCCAGCCTGATTGCGCGGCTTGAGCGCCCGGAGAGCGGGAGCCAGTGATGAGCGAACCCAAGGGCTATATAGCCAATGATCCGGTCGTCATGGGTGTGTGGAAGCGCCTGACCGAGCTGTTTGCGGTCTGGCGCCTGATCGTATTCGCAGGCTTTTCCAAGCGTGCGCTGTATCACGTCACCAATGACCAGATGAGCACGCTGATGCGCTCGCGCCACTGGAAGCTCGCCCTTGGCCTGCTCGGGGGGCTGGATGAGGCGCAGGTTGTTTTTCTGGCCGAGTGGGCCCGGCTCAATGCAGAGCGGACCGAGCGCATTTTCCGGTCTGTCGCACTCATGCTGGTCACCATTCCGGTCGCGGCCGTATTCGGGATATCCGAGATTGATCAGGGAATCTGGGCGCGTCTGGGATTTGAGCGGTTCGAAACAATCGTCTTCATTCTCGGCCTTTGGATCATGATCAGCGGCGTCCTGATGGCAGCGGCCTGGCGGGCCCGTGACCTTTCGGACCTCCTGGAGCTGGAGAAGGCCCGCCGCGCGCTCAAACGCGCGCAGGCGCAAGCTCCAAGCAGTGACGAGACGGCAGGCGCGTGAGTATCGAGCTTCTCTTTGTCGTTCTCGATTATGCCGGAATCGGCTTCTTCGCCTATTCCGGCGGCATGCTGGCGGCGCGCAAGGCGCTCGATCCCTTTGGTGCGGCGATTATTGGTGCTGTGACCGGAATGGGCGGCGGCACGTTGCGTGATATCCTTCTGGGTTCCTTGCCGGTCTATTGGATCGCCGAGCCGAAATACCTTGCGGTCGCGGTGGCCGGCGCATTGCTGGGCTATTTCACCTCGCCCTGGGCGCAGGCCATCGCCACCCGCCGCGCCGCCCTGATCTGGGCCGATGCGATCGGCCTGTCGGTCTTCTGCGTTCTGGGCGCCCAGGCCGGTCTCGCTGCTGGCGCCCATTGGACGATCGCGCTTTTGACCGGAATGATGAGTGCGGCCTTTGGCGGCCTGCTCCGGGACATCATCGTCAATGACGTGCCGCTCGTCCTGCGCGAGGATATCTACGCGCTCGCGGCCCTCGCGGGCGCCGCCGCCTATGTCGGCGGGATGACGCTGGGTCTCAATCCAAGCCTGGTGACGCTCGGTTCGGCTTTGCTGGCGCTGGTCCTGCGCGGCTGCGCGATCCAGTTCAAATGGTCGCTGCCGGCGATCAAGCTGGGTGATTAGGGCAGGGTCGCAAGCGGTCCACAGGCTTCACACCTGCAGGTGACTGAGCGCTTGCCGGATATCGGCGATGAGGTCAGCCGGATCCTCCAACCCCACCGACAGGCGCACCAGATTGTCGGCCACCGGACTGTCGGGCCCCTCGATCGGCTTGCGGTGTTCGATCAGGCTTTCCACCCCGCCCAGCGAGGTCGCCTGGGTGAAAAGTCGCGTCGCGGAGGCAAAGCGGGCCGCTGCCTCATAGCCGCCGGCTATGTGCAGCGACAGCATGCCGCCAAAACCGTTGGTCATCTGACGTGCCGCGACGGCATGACCGGGATGTTCCGGCAGTCCCGGATAGAGGACGGCCTCAAGCCCGGCCTCGCCCTGCAGCGCCAAGGCGATCGTGAGCGCACTTGCGCTCTGCCGCTCGAAACGGACCCAGAGCGTGCGCAGGCCTCGGATCAACAGCCAGGTCTCGAAGGCCCCGGGTACCGCGCCGGTCTTGGAATGTATCTCGCCGATCTCGGCCCAGCGATCATCGACCTCACGTGTTGCCAGAACACCGGCCAGCACGTCGGAATGGCCGTTGAGATATTTGGTCGCCGAATGCATGACGATGTCGGCGCCCAGCGCCAGGGCCTGGGTGGTGCAGGGCGGGGCGCAGGTGGAATCCACGCCCAGCGTCGCGCCTACCGCGTGGGCAATACCGGCAGCCTTTGCGATATCGACGATTGCCCAGGACGGATTGGCCGGGCTCTCGATCCAGACCAGATCGGTATCGGGCCGCGCGGCAGCCGCGAGCGCGTCCAGGTCACCGGGCGCGACGAGATCGAGCCTGATCCGCTGTTTCGCCGCCGCCCTCTGCAGCAGCAATTTGGCGCCGTAATACATCTCGGTCTGGGCGATCACATGGCCGCCCGTCGGCACGCTCTCGATCACGGCAGCGATGGCGGCCATGCCGGAAGAGAAGAGCTTTGCCTCCGGCGCGCCCTCCAGCATGGCCAGAACCCGGGCCGCCTGTTTCTCGGTCGGACCAGAGGGGCGGCGATAATCCTGGTCGCCGATCAGCTGATTGTCAGCGCCGCGGGCATAGGTTGTCGCCGGATGGATCGGTGGGATGACCGCGCCGGTCAGCTGGTCGATGGCGTGCATGGCCTGGACGGTGAGGGTGGTGCGGGAAGGGGCGGTCATGGGCAGGTCCGGGCGTTGGTGAATGCTGGCCTGAGACTACAGCGTTTGCGGGATGCTGACATGTTTGCGGCGCACGCGTCGCTCCACATCGCGTCACAACACTCCGTCATCCCGGACGGAGCCCTGACTTGATCAGGGCGCAGATCCGGGACCCAAAAGCCCGGTGTGGCCGACATCAGCGCGTATGGGTCCCGGCTCTACGGCCTGCTTTCGCAGGCCATTCGGCCGGGATGACAAATGCCGGGATGACAAATGGTAGTCACGACGATTTTGTCGCAAGCCGCGCCTCGCGCGGAGCCGACCTTAAATCACTTGTCAGCCAGCGGGCCGTATCCGGTTCTTGAGGTCAAGGGCGCCGCAGGCCCCGCTTCGCGGTTTAAACCCTTGAGCTCAAGAACCGGATACGGCTTTCTCTCGGCAAGTAATTTATGGCGGGGTGAGCGCTGAGAGCGCCCAGCCGCGCTTTTGAACTCAACGCGAGGGTCGGGAAGTCCGGTTTTTGACGTTTGCCATCCCGCCTTCGACGCCCACGAACAGAATGGCGGCCAAAATTGGCATCGCGAATGCCGCAACGACATAAAGGAAATTGGGAACGTAGATACGTTGCCAAAACGCGACATAGAGAACGCGATCATCGGTGTATGTGAGTCTGGCCATGTCGTGGCCGAGCACGGATGCTGCCACCCAGGCAATTACGCTGCCGACGACAAGGCCAAATAAAATGGCGGCGGTCCTTGCCACGAGGCGGTCGGCGGGCATCCCGAGAAACCAGATTGGGCCAAGCAGCAAGACGAGAAACGGGTAAAAGCCATGCTCAAACACGTTTCCCAAGGCATTGATAACAATATCTGAACGCCAGTGTTCGCGTTCCCCGCCCGGGTGGAACCAAGGATTGTACAGCTCAAAAGCGATGACAAAGATCAAACCGCTTGTGATCAGGGCCGCTAGCCACGCAACGAAAATGGCCAAGCCCAAGCGGGTCAAAAAACCTGTATTCGCGACCTTCATCCCAGCTTCCTCGCTGCGCGCCTCGCAAAATACGTCACAACCCCCGCCGCGCCGGCGCGTTTGAACGCCAGCAGGCTCTCCATCATCACCCGCTCGCCATCGATCCAGCCATTGGCGGCAGCGGCTTCGATCATCGCGTACTCGCCGGAGACCTGGAAGGCATAGACCGGGACGGGGAAGGTGTCGGAGAGGGCGCGGACGATGTCGAGATAGGGCAGGCCGGGCTTGACCATGACCATGTCGGCGCCCTCGGCGATGTCGAGTTCGACCTCGCGCAGGCATTCATCGCGATTGGACGGGTCCATCTGATAGGTCTGCTTGTCGCCCTTCAGGGCCGCCGAACCGATCGCCTCGCGATAGGGGCCGTAAAACCCCGAGGCGTATTTGGCGGCGTAGGAGAGGATCATCGTGTCGTGATGGCCTTCACCCTCCAACGCCTCGCGAATGGCGCCGATCCGGCCATCCATCATGTCGGACGGGGCGACGACATCGCAGCCGGCATCGGCCTGGACGAGCGCCTGTTCGATCAGGCGTTCAACGGTCTCGTCATTGGCGATCCGGTCGCCCTGCAGAATGCCGTCATGGCCGTGCGTGGTGAAGGGGTCGAGCGCGACATCGCAGACCACACCGAGATCGGGGGCAGCATCCTTGATGGTGCGGATGGCGTTGGGGACGAGGCCGTCCGGATTGAGCGCTTCGGACCCGGCATCGTCTTTTTTGGCTGGATCGATATGCGGGAAGATCGCTATCGCCGGAATGCCCAGCGCGTGGGCTTCTTTGGCCGCCTTCGCCAGTGCAGCGAGGGAGAGGCGCTCGACGCCCGGCATGGCGGCGACCGGCTCGACCGGGTCGGCGGTGTCTGAGACCACGACCGACCAGATCAGGTCATTCACCGACAGGGAGTTTTCGCGCACGAGGCGGCGTGACCAGTCGGCCTGGCGGGTGCGGCGAAGGCGGGTATTGGGATACATGTCGGCCTCTGGTTTTGTTCGTCTGCAATGACATATCAAACTTGCCGCCGCGGCAAACCCGCGTTACGGCTCCGGCCAAAGCCGTCGGACAAGATTTGTCCGCCAAACAACCCAATAGCAACAGGAGTGCTGCTGTGGATTTCGCTCTCACAGAAGATCAGACCCTGATCCGCGACATGGCGAGAAAATTCGCCGATGACCGTTTGAAGCCCAATGCGGCCAAATGGGACGAGGAAAAATACTTCCCCGTCGAGGTGATGCGCGAGGCCGCCGAGCTCGGATTCGCCGGGATCTATACGCGCGATGACGTTGGCGGATCGGCCCTGTCGCGCCTTGATGCCGCGATCATCTTTGAAGAACTCTCACGCGGCTGTGTACCGACCGCGGCCTTCCTGTCGATCCACAATATGTGCGCCTGGATGATCGATAGCTGGGGCAATGAGGAGCAGCGCCAGCGCTTCCTGCCCGGCATGATGACGATGGAAAAGATCGCGTCTTACTGCCTGACCGAGCCGGGCGCCGGCTCCGACGCGGCCCAGTTGCGCACCAAGGCTGTGCGCGATGGTGATCATTATGTGCTCAATGGCGCCAAGGCCTTCATTTCGGGCGCTGGCACGTCGGATTATTATGTTGTCATGTGCCGCACCGGCGGTGACGGTCCCAAGGGCATCTCGACCATCGTGGTCGAGAAAGACACGCCGGGCCTCTCCTTTGGAGCGAACGAGCGGAAAATGGGCTGGAATGCCCAGCCGACCCGCGTCGTCACCTTCGAGGATTGCCGCGTGCCTGCCGCCAACCTGCTGGCGGAAGAGGGGATGGGCTTCACCCTGGCGATGAAGGGCCTCAATGGCGGCCGCATCAATATCGGGGCCTGCTCTCTGGGCGGGGCGACCGAGGCTTTCGAGCTGGCGAAAGACTATGTCGGCACGCGCAAGCAGTTCGGCCGCGAGATCGGGCAATTCCAGGTCACCCAGTTCAAGCTGGCCGACATGGCCACCGAGCTCGAAGCCTCGCGCATGATGCTCTATCGCGGCGCCGCGGCGATCGATGCCGGTGACCCGTCAGCCGCCAAATTCTGCGCGATGGCCAAGCGGTTTGCGACCGACACCTGTTTCGACGTCGCCAACCAGGCCCTGCAGCTGCATGGCGGCTATGGCTATCTCCAGGACTACCCGCTCGAACGCATCCTCCGCGATCTCCGCGTCCACCAGATCCTGGAAGGCACGAATGAGATCATGCGGGTGATCATTGCGAAGGATGTGATGAGATAGGGGCAAGTGAGCGATGCGCTAGACATCATCGCGCAAGACAGTCGCGGCGGTTTGTCGTGGATCGTCTGTCGCGAGTATTCCTCCGGTTCAGCCCGAGCCCGGCTGGACCGATTGGCGCCCAATCTCCCGCTTGGTCTGTCATCCGGATTTGCCAACCCGCTCGGTCGTGGATGGCGTGATGAGCCCGTCGACGTCGCACTGCACCGTTTGAACAATTGGCGCGCCTCGGCCAAGGACGACATTTTTATCCGAACGCGCGCGGACTACAGGTCCATCAAGACGTTCGCGTCTTATTTCACTGACAGCGCCCGTGCGTTTTGCAATAGAGAGCAAATCTCTGCCACGGCGTCAGCCCATACCCCGATGTCCCCGGCGACTTTTGATTTTGCCACGGGTCTCGTGGAGGGGGACCTCGTAGGGATTTTATGTGTGCAGTTGGACGTCTAATAGCTCTGAGGTGATGCCGAGGGGCTTTCGTGGCGGCGCTGCGGGCAATCACCTTGCCTTGTTTGCAATGGTCGACAGCAACGTTATATTCTGACCAGAATTATGGTCAGGAGACTCGCATGATCGAGATCGGTGTCCTGGAAGCCAAAACGCGGCTCTCCGCTTTGCTGGAAATGATCGAGCGGGGCGAGGGGCCGATTGTCATCACCCGTTATGGCAAGCGCGTGGCAGTCCTGTCGAAGGACGTGGCCTACGCCGAACCGCCCCGCCTGTCGGGCGAGACATTGGCGGCACGGCTGAAGGCTTTTCGCGACAGCCAGAGGGCGGCGCCGGACCTTGACGGATTGTCCTGGGACGAGCTGAAGGACGAGACAAGGAAATGACCCGGCTTGTCGTCGATGCATCGGCCGCGATCAGCTGGTTTGTTGCGTCGCAGTCAGGGCCACGCAGCGCGGGCTTTGAGCCGCGGCTGGTCGCTTATGAACTGATCGCCCCGGATGTCTTCGCTTGGGAGATGGCCAATCTCTTCCGGCGCTTTGCCCGGGCCGGTGCGCTGGAGTTCGACAGTGCGATGGGACTCTTCGATGAGTTGGGAATCGCGTTCCCCCGGTCCCGGTCGGCGAGTGAGATTTTCAGTCTCGCACCACTGGCGCTCGATTTGGGCCTGAGCTTGTTTGACGCGGCCTATCTAGCCCTCGCTGTGGAATCGGAAGCCGAACTGGTCTCCCGTGACCGCGCCCTGTTGACGGCGGCGCGGGCGCACGCCATCCCGTGTCACGACTTGAGTGAGTAGAGCGGAGCCAACATGACCGACCAACCCGAAATCATCGCCCGCAAGATTGGCCAGGTCGGCCGGATCACGCTCAATCGTCCCAAGGCGCTCAATGCGCTGACCCATGGCATGTGCCTGTCGATGATCGAAGCGCTGCAAGCCTGGCGCGATGATGACGCCGTTCAGGCCATCGTCGTGGACGGGGCTGGCGAGAAGGGGTTTTGCGCTGGCGGGGATATTCTCCAGTTGCACAATTCCGGCAAGGCGGGCGACGACAAGGCCTGGCTGTTCTGGCGTGACGAGTACCAGCTCAACACGCTCATCCATCACTATCCCAAACCCTATGTCGCCCTGATTGACGGCATCACCATGGGCGGCGGTGTGGGTGTGTCGGTGCATGGCTCGCACCGGGTCGCCGGCGACCGGACGATGCTGGCCATGCCGGAAACCGGGATCGGCTTTCACCCGGATGTTGGCGGCGCCTATTTCCTGCCGCGCCTTTCTGGCGAGATCGGTACCTGGATGGGCCTGACCGGCGCCCGCCTGAAAGCGCCTGACTGTGTCGCGGCGGGTCTGGCGACGCATTACTGCCCGTCAGGCCAGTACGATACGCTCATTGAGGCGCTTGAGAGTGCCGACCTGACCGGTGAGGACTCTCTGGAAGTCCTGCTCGAGGAATTCTCCGGTGATCCGGGTGACAGCGATTTGTCCGTGACCGGAGGCCTGATTGATGCGGCTTTTGCCGGTGACAGTGTGGACGACATCCTCGCTCGGATCGAAGCGGCGGGTGATCCCTGGTCGGCCAAGCAGGCGAAAATCCTCGGCACCAAGTCTCCGACTGCCCTGAAGCTGACCCTGGCCTGCCTGCGCAAGGGTGCCGAGCTCTCGTTTGAGGATGTGATGCGCCAGGACCTGCGCGTATCGAGTTGGTGCCTGACCGGGACCGATTTCTACGAGGGCGTCCGCGCGGTCATCATCGACAAGGATCATGCACCGAAATGGGCGCCGGCTGCGGATGACGCCGCGATTGAAAAGGCCTTCGCACCGCTTGATGCGGCCCATGAGATGAGCTTTCTCGACGAGGCCTGACGGTCACGACACGCAGACCACCAGCAAGACACCACGAAGAACACCATTATCCACCGGGGAGAAAAATATGGCCCGCATCGCCTTTATCGGACTTGGAAACATGGGCTCCGGCATGGCCGCCAACCTGGTCAAGGCCGGGCACGAGGTTCACGCCTTTGACCTCAGCGCCGATGCGGTCGCGCAAGCGGTCGGGCAGGGCGCCGTAGCCGCTTCCAGCGCACCCGACGCCGTCACCGGGTCGGATGCGGTGGTGACCATGCTGCCCGCGGGCAAGCATGTGCGCGGTGTCTATGAAGGCCAGATATTCGAGGCCGCAGCCCTGGGCACGCTCTTCCTTGATTGCTCCACCATCGATGTCGACAGCGCCCGTCATGTCGGTGGCCTGGCCGTCGACAAGGGCTTCCGCTTCGTCGACGCCCCGGTTTCCGGCGGCGTCGCGGCTGCCCAGGGCGGCACGCTGACATTCATGGTCGGCGGTAGTGAAGCGGACTTCGCGGCGGCTGAACCGATCCTCGACGCCATGGGCAAGGCAGTGATCCGGGCCGGCGATGTCGGGGCAGGCCAGGCGGCCAAGATCTGCAACAACATGCTGCTGGCGATCACCATGATCGGAACCTGTGAGGCCTTTGCCCTGGCGGAAAAGCTGGGACTGGACGCGCAGAATTTCTTCGACATCTCGTCCAAGGCGTCCGGCCAGTCCTGGTCGATGACGTCTTATTGCCCGGTGCCGGGCCCGATCCCGACCACGCCGGCCAATAATGGCTACACGCCCGGTTTTGCCACGGCGATGATGCTGAAGGATCTCAAGCTGGCCCAGGACGCCGCCCAGAATGCCGGTGCGACCACGCCGCTCGGTGCGCAGGCTGAAGCGCTCTACGCCATGTTTGACAATCTGGGCGGTGGGGCATCCGACTTCTCGGGTATCTACAAATTGCTCGATGGCAGCTGGGACAAGCGTTGACAGCAATTTAACCAAGCCCGTTAAGGGGATTTTCGCCCTTTGCCGCTAGCCTCAACTCCGTAAGCAATAAAACGACCATCAAAGGTCGGGTGGAGTGTGTGTGATGGCGATGGCAGAAAGCGTGGCACCGGAAGCGGCGCCGAGTTCCGATTATCTTGAGCTTCTCCAGCTGGTGGAACGACTGCACCGGCAATTGCTCGATGTCGTCAAGGACGAGCTTGATCGCGAGGGAATGGATGATCTGAACAGTGTTCAGGCGCTGCTCCTGTTCAACATCGGTGACCAGGAACTCACCGCCGGTGAGCTTCGGACCCGTGGTCATTATCTGGGCTCGAACGTCTCCTATAATCTCAAGAAGCTGGTCGACGCCGGCTATATCCGCCACGAGCGATCCGCCGTTGATCGCCGTTCTGTCCGTGTCAGCCTGACCGAGAGCGGCCATGCGGTGTGCGGACATCTGAACGCGTTGTTCGAACGTCAGGGCACGTCGCTGACCCCCGTCGGCGGTGTCGATGTCGACCAACTCCCGGCGATGAACACCGCGCTGGCGCGTATCGAGCGCTTCTGGGCTGACCATATCCGCTTCCGGATGTAGGCAAGGGCCAGACCTTCACTGAAAATATCCATTGGGTGCGGCGCTTCGTCCATTATACGGATGGCTGCCGAGGCGTTATACGTCGACTCATTGTCGTGTCGGCATATATGGTTCGTCGTGAAAGGCCCGCCCATGGATTACCAATCCGCGTTTCAGGATGCTGTCCGCCGCGTCAAGGCGGAAGGGCGCTATCGAGTCTTTGCGGACCTTTTGCGTCGCAAGGGTGAGTTTCCTGTCGCGCGCTGGCGATCTGAAGAGGGCAAGGTCCGTGATGTCACGGTCTGGTGTTCCAACGACTATCTCGGCATGGGGCAATTGCCCTGCGTCGTGGAGTCGATGAAGAAAGCCATCGATGATGTGGGCTCGGGTGCCGGCGGCACGCGCAACATCTCCGGTACCACGCATTACCATGTCGAGCTTGAGCGTTCGCTCGCCGACCTGCACCAGAAAGAGTCTGCGCTGCTCTTCACCTCCGGCTATATTGCCAATGAGGCGACGCTGGCGACGCTCGGCAAGATCCTGCCCGGCCTGATCATGTTCTCCGACGAGCTGAACCACGCCTCGATGATCGAGGGCGTGAAGGGGGCTCGCTGCGAAAAGCGGATCTGGCGTCACAATGACGTCGAGCACCTGGAAGAATTGCTCGCAGCGGCGCCGAAAGACGCGCCCAAGGTCATCGCCTTCGAGTCGGTCTATTCGATGGACGGTGATATCGGTCCTCTGGAAGCCGTTTGTGATCTCGCCGACAAGTATGGCGCGCTGACCTATCTCGACGAGGTCCACGCCGTGGGGCTGTATGGCCTGCGCGGCGCCGGGATCGCCGAGCGGGACGGCCTGATGGACCGGGTCGACATTATTGAAGGTACGCTGGGCAAGGCCTTCGGGGTCATGGGCGGATATATCGCGGCTGATGGCGCGATCGTCGACGCGATCCGCTCGCTGGCTCCCGGCTTCATCTTCACCACGGCATTGCCGCCAGCCCTGGCTGCAGGCGCCCGGGCCAGCGTGGAATACCTCAAGGCCGCTCATCACCTGCGCGAGCAGCATCAGGAGCGGGCCGCCAGCCTGAAGGTCAAGCTGGCCGAAGCCGGTTTCCCGGTCATGCCGTCCGAAACCCACATCGTCCCGGTCAAGGTCGGTGATCCGGTGCTTTGCAAGCGGATCTCCGACATGCTCCTTGATGAGCACGGAATCTATGTTCAGCCCATCAACTACCCGACGGTCCCCCGTGGCACCGAACGATTGCGGCTGACGCCGACGCCGCTGCATACGGACGCAATGTTTGACCAGTTGGCCGAGGCGCTGGAAGATGTCTGGGAACGGGCAAGCGAGCAGACCGGGGTGGCCCGGGGCTGATCGTCAGCAGCCCGGATCCCGAGGTGACCAATGCCCGGCGAAATCTTCGTCGAAATCCAGAAAGTCGGAAACGCCTTGCGCGTCGCCGCCATCGATGGCGCGACGGCTGAAGAAGTGGTGTTTCAGGTTCCGGCCCGGACACCCCGCGCTGATATAGACACCCTGGCCCGCGCCAAGCTGGCCTGGAAACTCAAGCGGGCGGCTGCCAACGAGAAACGGCCGGACACAAGGCCCGGCCGTCGAGGTATCGAAGTCTAGTCAGGTCGAACTTAGCCGTCCTTCTTGCCGCGGCCCAGACCGATGTCCTTGGCGAATTGTGACCGCTTGCGCGAGTAAGCCGGGGCCACCATCGGATAATCGGATGGCAGGTTCCATTTGCGGCGGTAATCGTCTGGCGACATGTTGTATTGCGAGCGCAGGTAGCGCTTCAGCATCTTCAACTTCTTGCCGTCTTCCAGGCAGACGATGTAGTCGTCGGCGACTGATTTGGAGAGCGCCACGGCAGGCTTGGTCTTCGGTTCCGGCTTGATCTCGGACTCGGAGACTTCCTTCATTGTCGCATGAACTGACCGGATGAGATCCGGCACATTGTCGGCCGGCATGGAGTTGTGTGAGAGATAGGATGCCACGACATCTGTCGTCATCCGCAGCAATTCTTCCTTGTCGATATCGGGGAGCATGTCATCGGCCATCGGGCAAACCTTTCGGGAAACGCTGTCTTGTTACTGTCACAGGTGGTGACTTCATTGATTATTGCAACATCAGATCGATATTATGTGTCGATCTTGAGTTCAAGTGTGGAAAGTTGAATATATTTGGTTCGCAGCAGCGCAGTCTGAAATTGGCAAATAAACGCATCGGCCCCCGGCGCTGGCCAGATCTATCTGCGCGCGGGCCAATTGTCCGCTTGCCCCGCCTCGAGCAGCACCTTATCAAACGGGTCAAAATACCTGAGGATGCGTCATGCCTGATACCCAGATCGAAGCCGGAAACGACAGCCCTTTCTTCACACGCTCCATTGTCGAGAGTGATCGTGAGGTGGCCCATGCCATCCATGAGGAAATCCAGCGTCAGCAAAGCCAGATCGAGCTGATTGCTTCGGAGAACATCGTCTCCCGGGCCGTTCTGGAAGCACAGGGTTCGCCGCTGACCAATAAATATGCCGAGGGCTATCCCGGTCGCCGCTACTATGGCGGCTGCGAACACGTCGATGTCGTCGAAACCCTCGCGATCGAGCGTGCCAAGGCGCTGTTTGGCGCCCAGTACGCAAATGTCCAGCCCAATTCGGGCAGCCAGGCCAATCAGGGCGTCTTTCTCGCCCTTCTGAAGCCGGGCGACACGATCCTGGGCATGTCGCTCGACGCCGGCGGTCACCTGACCCATGGCGCGCGGCCCAACATGTCCGGCAAATGGTTCAAGGCTGAAAGTTACGGCGTTCGCGAGAGCGACGCCCGGATCGACTATGACGCCGTGCGCGCCAAGGCGTTGGAAGTCCGGCCCCAATTGATCATCGCCGGCGGCTCCGCCTATCCGCGCGAAATCGACTTTGCCGAATTCCGCAAGATTGCTGATGAGGTAGGGGCCTATTTCATGGTCGACATGGCGCATGTCGCCGGGCTCGTCGCGGGCGGTGTCTATCCCAATCCGATGCCGCACGCGCATGTCTGTACGACGACCACGCACAAGACCCTTCGCGGCCCCCGTGGCGGCATGATCCTCTCCAACGATCCTGACCTGGGCAAGAAATTCAACTCGGCCATTTTCCCGGGTCTCCAGGGCGGCCCGCTGATGCATGTGATCGCCGGCAAGGCAGTGGCCTTTGGTGAGGCGCTGCAGCCTGAATTCAAGGACTATGTTGCCCGTGTGGTGGCCAACTGCCAGGCCTTGTCCAAGGCCATAACCGATGGTGGCTATGCGATTGTGTCCGGCGGTACTGACAGCCATCTCGCGCTGGTCGACCTCCGCCCGAAAGGGTTGAAGGGCAATTCGGCCGAGCAGGCCCTTGAGCGTGCTTACATCACCTGCAACAAGAACGGCGTCCCCTTCGACCCCGAGAAACCGACCGTGACCTCCGGCCTTCGGGTCGGTTCGCCGGCAGCGACTACACGAGGCTTTGGCGAGGCGGAGTTTACGCTGGTCGGCGAGTTGATGGTCAAGGTGCTCGACGCGCTCGTTGACCAGCCCGATGGCAACGCCGAAGTCGAGGCGGAAGTCCGTGAGACGGTGAAGGCTCTGACAGCCCGCTTCCCCATCTATCCCGAACTGGCCTAAGATACCCGAATGCGTTGTCCTTTTTGCGGTCATCCCGACACCCAGGTCAAAGATTCCCGTCCAGCCGAGGACGGGAACGCCATCCGTCGCCGGCGGCAATGTCCGTCGTGCTCAGCTCGTTTCACCACGTTTGAGCGCGTGCAATTGCGCGAACTGACGGTGATGAAGAAGTCGGGGAGGCGGGTGTCGTTCGACCGTGACAAGCTCAATCGTTCGATCCAGCTCGCCATGCAGAAACGCAATATCGAGCCGGACCGGATCGACCAGATGATTTCCGGCATTGTCCGCCGTCTGGAATCGACCGGCGAGACCGACGTGACCTCCGACCGTGTCGGTGAGCTGGTGATGGAGGGATTGAAGAATCTCGATGCCGTCGCCTATGTCCGCTACGCCTCGGTGTACAAGGATTTCCACAAGGTCGAGGATTTCCGCGAATTCATCACCGATGAAGCGCTCACAGCCCATTTCGGTGGCCGCGAAGACGACGACGGATGAGCGGGACGGCGAGTCCGCGTGTCACTCTGAAGCTTGCCACGTCGCTCGACGGAAAAATCGCGCTGTCCAATGGCGCCTCGCAATGGATAACCGGTCGGGAAAGCCGTGCGGTCGTTCATCGCATGCGGGCCGCCCATGATGCGATCCTGACAGGGATCGGCACCATTCTGGCCGATGATCCGATGCTCACCGCGCGTCCTGAAGGCGGCTGCGAGCGGCAGCCCGACGTGATCGTCATGGACAGCCAGGGCCGGACCCCGGCCTCGGCGCAAGTGTTCAAGGGCGGTGATCGCGCAGTGACGCTGATCCCGCATCGTGACTTGGTCCGGGCCATGGCCGGGTATGAGCGGGTGATGGTCGAAGCCGGCGCGCAGATTGCCGCCGCCGCAATTGCCGCTGACCTTGTCGACCGGATCGAATGGTTCCGGGCGCCGGTACTGCTGGGCGGCGATGGATTGCCGGTTCTTGCAGCGCTAGGCCTTGAGACGCTGGACAAGGCGCCCATCTTCAGTCGGACGGGCGTGGTTGAACGTGGTGCCGACCTGCAGGAAACGTACGAACGGATTCGCTGATGTTTACCGGAATAGTGACAGCCAGGGGCCGGGTTCGTTCGATCCGCGGAGAGACCATGCGGCGGTTCGAGATCGAAGCCCCCTATGATCCCGACGGGATCGCGCTGGGCGCGTCGATCGCCCATGCTGGTGCCTGTCTGACAGTCGTCGAAAAACACCGTCTGGGTGATGGATGCTGGTACGCAGTCGAGGTCTCGCCCGAGACACTCGCACTGACCACGCTTGGTCGCTGGAGCGAGGGCGATGCCGTCAATTTGGAGCGCGCGCTGGCACTCGGCGCAGAGCTGGGCGGTCATCTGGTGACCGGACATGTTGACGGGATTGGCGAGCTCGTGGAACGCCGCGATGACGGCGAGTGGATTGTGCTGACCGTGAAGCCACCGGCATCGCTCAACAAATTCATCGCCAGAAAGGGTTCGATCACGGTCGATGGCGTGTCGCTGACCGTCAATGGCGTGACAGACGAGACCTTCGACCTGATGATCATTCCCCATACCGCCGACGTCACGACGCTGGGCGCGCTGCAAATTGGCGCACACGTCAATCTTGAGGTTGACCTCATGGCGCGCTACGCCGCCCGTCTGAGCGAATTCTCGCCGACCTGATTTCTGGAGACGCGCGTGAGCGACATCCCACTTTCCCCCATCGAGGACGTCATCGAGGATGCGCGCAACGGGCGCATGTTCATCCTGGTCGATGCCGAGGACCGCGAGAATGAGGGCGATCTCGTCATCCCCGCGAAATTCGCCACACCGGACGCGGTCAATTTCATGGCCAAGCATGGTCGCGGCTTGATCTGCCTGGCGATGAGCCAGGAGCGGGTCGAACAGCTCGATCTCAAATTGATGTCCAGCGACAATCGCTCGCGCCACCAGACTGCCTTCACCACCTCGATCGAAGCACGAGAAGGCGTCACCACCGGCATTTCGGCCCACGACCGGGCCCGCACCATCGAGGTCGCGACGGACCCATCCAAGGGCGCCGATGATATCGCGACGCCGGGCCATGTCTTCCCGCTGGTCGCCCGCGATGGCGGCGTGCTGGTCCGGGCCGGTCACACCGAGGCCTCGGTCGATGTCGCGAGGCTGGCCGGTGCCGGCTCGGCCGGTGTGATCTGCGAGATCATGAATGAAGACGGCTCGATGGCGCGCCTGCCGGATCTGGTCGCCTTTGCCCAGCTTCACGGTCTGAAGATCGGCACGATTGCCGACCTGATCGCCTATCGCCGCAAGAATGACCGTTTCATCGAACGCCGGATCGAGAGCGAGTTCTCATCGCAATTCGGTGGCCCGTTCAAACTGTTCGTCTTCCGTAACACGCTGGATGGATCCGAGCATGTGGCCCTGGTCAAGGGGCAGCCGAACGCGTCCGAGCCAACCACCGTGCGCATGCACAAGGTCAGCTTCGTTGACGATGTCCTGCACGAAAGCGGACCGCGCGGTGCCCTCGTCGAGGCCGGAATCCGCGCGATCTCCGAGGCTGGCGGGCCGGCGGTGATGGTCTTCATCCGTGAGACCTCCCACACCGCCATCATGGAGCGTCTCGGCGCTCATCCTGTTCTGCCCCAGGACGAGCGTGAAGCCCGGCGCTTGCGGGAATATGGAGTCGGTGCGCAAATCCTGCTGGACTTGGGTGTGCGCGACATGGTGCTCCTGTCCACCAAGCCTCAGACGATTGTCGGCCTGGAAGGGTATGGTCTCTCAATCCGCGAAGAGCGGCATTTTCCGGAGGGTGACGCATGAGCGCGCCGAAATATCTCATCATCGCGGGGACGTTTTATCGCGACATCGCCGATGGCCTGATAAAGGGCGCCAGCGAGGCTATCGAGGCCAAGGGCTTCGCCTTCGACATCGTCGAGGTCCCGGGCGCACTGGAAATTCCGGGCACGATCGCCCAGGCCGAAAAGGCTGGCGCCGGGTATGATGGCTATGTCGCTTTGGGATGTGTCATTCGTGGCGAGACCACCCATTACGACTATGTCTGCGGTGAGTCGGCTCGTGGAATCATGGATTTGAACCTGCAGGCGATCCCGGTCGGCAATGGTATCCTGACCGTCGAGAACCGCGCTCAGGCCTTGAAGCGGGCGATCGACAATAATAAGGGCGCGGATGCAGCGAATGCGGCGATGATGCTGATCGAGCTGCGCAACCGGTTCAGGAGCGCATGAGCATGGCCACTGCCAGCAAGGAATCACCATCTGAAAACCGAGCCCGTCTGCGGCGTGCTGCGCGGCTGTCTGCCGTTCAGGCCCTGTATCAGATGGAGATCGGTGGCCTTGGCGCCAGCGCCGTCATCCGCGAGTTTCGCGAACACCGTTTCGGCGCCAATGATGAGGCGCCGGAGTTCGTCGAGGCCGATGAAGACTTCTTTGAGAGCCTGGTTGCCGGGGTGGTCGAGCGTCAGGCCGATGTCGACCCGGCGATGGATGCGCTGCTGGCTGACAAGTGGCGGCTCGAACGTCTGGATGCGACTGTGCGCGCCATCCTGCGCGTTGGCGGGTTCGAACTGCTCTATCGCAAGGATGTGCCGGCCCGCGTGGTGATCGACGAATATATCGAAGTCGCCAATGCCTTCTTCGAGGGCGCAGAGCCGAAATTCATCAATGCGGCCTTTGATCGCTGCGCACGTGGCGCCCGTCCGGACGAATTCTAGGCGATGGCCGGGGACGGCGAATTTGATTTCATCCGCAATCAGCTCCTGCCGCTGACAGAGGGCGATCCGGCCGCGCTTGGCCTCGCCGACGATGCCGCCTTGCTGCCGCCCGGGCCAGGCCGGGAAATGGTGCTGGCCTGCGACAGCCTGGTCGCCGGCGTCCATTTTCTCGACAGTGATGAGCCTGCCGTGGTTGCCGCGCGTGCCCTGCGGTCCAATCTTTCGGATCTTGCCGCGATGGGGGCCCGGCCACGGGCCTATCTGGCGGCGATTGCCTGGCCGGACGTGCTGGGTGCGGATTGGCGCGAGGCCTTCGTGCGGGCGCTTCATCGCGAGCAATCCCTGTTCGGTCTGACCCTGATCGGCGGCGACACCACGTCGACCCCTGGACCTTTGACCCTGTCGCTGACCCTGGTCGGGCAAGTCGCGACCGGCACCGCCCTTCGCCGGTCCGGGGCCATGCCCGGTGATGATGTCTGGGTCTCGGGAGTGATCGGAGATGGCGTGCTTGGCCTGAATTCGGCGCGCAGTGGCGCCGGGGTGCTGACGGGAGCGCTTGCCGGGGCGTTGTCGCGCTATCAGTCGCCCGAGCCGCGGCTGGCTTTGGGGCAGGGCTTGCGCGGTCTCGCCAGCGCAGCAATTGATGTGTCGGACGGTTTGCTGGCTGACGCCGGACACATCGCATCGGCGAGCCGATGCTGTCTCGCGCTCGATGTCGATGCCGTGCCCGTATCGCCGACAGCCACAGCCTGGTTGTCGGCGGGCGGCAGTCTGGAGACCTTGGTCACCGGCGGCGATGATTACGAGCTCCTGTTCACGGCGCCCGCTGACGGTCGCGACAGGGTTGAGGCCCTGGGCGAAGCCGGGGATGTGCCTCTGACGCGCATCGGGGCGGTGCAGCCAGGCGAGGGCGTGCAGGCCCGATATCATGATGGCCGCCTGATGCAGCCCGCGCGGGCCGGATTTACGCATTTTTGAGGCAATCCTGTCAGTCTCTGCGCTGATTGAGAGGCTGTCATGCGCATTCTGTTCGCTGTCCTGTTGTCCCTGTTGCTGTCGCCGATGACTGCAGCGCCTGTTTTCGCAATGGCGTCGCCGCCGGCAGAATCCGATGGGGGATCGCAGGAAGGCGGGCGCGGAAACCGTATCCTGACCCTGTTCAACCTGGCTGGATCCGATGACGAGGACGAGGCCGAGGAAGACGATTCGGACGACCCGCGCGCCTTCACCATGCCGACCGTGGTCGCACCCCTGTCCCGCGACGGGCGGCTGACAGGCTATGCGTATGTCCAGCTTCGGGTCCGAGTGACCGATGGTCAGAATATCTGGGATGTCCGCGAAGCTGCCCATTACGCGCTGGATGCAGCCGTTCGGGCCAGCTACCGCCATTCTGTCTCCAATGATGAGGGTTCCGGTCTCGATCCGGAACGTGCCGTCCAGGTCTGGGAAGCGGCACTTCGCGAGCATTACGGCCAGCGGGCGATCGACCAGGTGGAGATTCGCCAGGCCGACACCCGGATGTTCCGGCGCTAAAACTATATTGCACCGCAGCAAGTCAATGCCCTGACAGGACAAAGAGCGCGTATTGCACCGCCCTGTTCCATTGGGCATAGTCCCCCCAACAATAAAAAGAATAACGGGGGAGATGTCTAAGGTCGGCGTGGTCACACGCGCATGCTTTCCCGTTTTCCTTCCGAGACCATAACGTTGTGAACAAACGGGGCTGGAATCCATGAACATGCTATTATTGGCCATCGCGGCCGCTGTTCTTGCCATCATCTACGGGGTCGTTCAGACCCAGCGGCTGATGTCGGCAAGCGCGGGCACTGAAAAGATGCAGGAAATCGCATCGGCCATTCAGGAAGGCGCGAACGCCTACCTCAAACGTCAATACACCACCATCGGTATCGTCGGCGTCGCCGTCTGTGTCCTGATCGCTGTCTTCCTTGGCTGGCAGGTCGCACTGGGCTTTGCCATTGGCGCCATCCTGTCGGGAGCCGCCGGCTTCATCGGGATGCTGGTCTCGGTCCGCGCCAATGTGCGCACCACCCAGGCTGCCAGTACCAGCCTCGCTGCCGGCCTGGCCGTCGCGTTCCGCTCCGGTGCCGTTACAGGCATGTTGGTGGCCGGCTTGGCCCTGCTGGGTGTCGCCGGATACTACTGGGTCCTGACGGGTCCGATGGGCCTCGTTCTCGGAAGCGATGAAACCGGCCGGATCATCATCGATTCGCTGGTCGCCCTTGGCTTCGGCGCCTCCCTGATCTCGATCTTCGCCCGTCTCGGCGGCGGTATCTTCACCAAGGGTGCGGATGTCGGCGGTGACATGGTCGGCAAGATCGAAGCCGGCATTCCGGAGGATGATCCCCGCAACGCCGCCACCATTGCCGACAATGTCGGTGACAATGTCGGTGACTGTGCCGGCATGGCCGCGGACCTGTTCGAGACCTATGCCGTGACCGTGGTTGCGACCATGGTTCTGGCCGCGATCTTCTTCACCGGCGAGCTGGCCTCGACGATGGTGCTGTATCCGTTGATGATCGGTGCGGCCTGCATCGTGACGTCGATTGTCGGCACCTTTTTCGTCAGCCTCGGCAAGGGCACCAATGTGATGGGCGCCCTCTACAAGGGTCTCATCGTTGCTGGTGTATTGTCGATCGGCGCTCTGTGGCTGGTCACGGACTACACCATCGGCATGGGCGATATAGCCGAAGTGAACGGCAAGATGATCACCGGGATGAACCTGTTCTATTCGGGCATTATCGGCCTGATCGTCACCGCGGCGATCATCTGGGTCACCGAATACTATACGGGGACTGAATACCGTCCGGTGAAATCGGTCGCCAAGGCGTCCGAGTCGGGACACGGCACCAATGTCATCCAGGGTCTCGCGGTCTCGCTGGAATCGACGGCGTTGCCGGCCCTGATCATCATCGGCGGCATCCTCGGCACCTATACGCTGGCTGGCCTGTTCGGCATCGCCATCTCGGTGACGACCATGCTGGCGCTCGCCGGTCTGATCGTGGCCCTCGATGCCTTTGGTCCGGTCACCGACAATGCCGGCGGTATCGCTGAAATGGCGGGTCTGGACGAGAGTGTCCGCAACACCACCGACACGCTGGACGCGGTGGGCAACACCACCAAGGCTGTCACCAAGGGCTATGCCATCGGCTCGGCTGGTCTGGGTGCCCTGGTCCTGTTTGCGGCCTACACCACCGATGTCGAACACCTGCTGGGGATCGAGCCGAACTTCTCGCTCGAGAACCCGTATGTGATCGTCGGCCTCTTGTTCGGTGGTCTGCTGCCTTACCTGTTCGGCGGCATGTCGATGATGGCGGTTGGCCGTGCGGCCACGGCTGTTGTTGCCGAGGTGCGCCGTCAGTTCAAGGAGATCCCGGGCATCATGGAGTACAAGGCAAAGCCGGATTATGGCCGCGCCGTGGACATCCTGACCAAGGCAGCGATCCGTGAGATGATCGTGCCATCGCTTCTGCCTGTCCTGTCGCCGATCGTGCTCTACTTCGCCATCAATGCCATCGCCGGTCAGGCACAGGCACTGGCGGCTGTCGGTGCGATGCTTCTGGGAGTCATTGTCAACGGTCTCTTCGTCGCGGTCTCCATGACCGTCGGCGGCGGTGCCTGGGACAACGCCAAGAAGTATATCGAAGACGGCCATCACGGCGGCAAGGGCTCGGAAGCCCACAAGGCCTCCGTGACCGGTGACACCGTGGGTGATCCCTACAAGGACACCGCCGGCCCGGCTGTGAACCCGATGATCAAGATCACCAATATCGTGGCTTTGCTGCTGTTGGCCTTCCTGGCCCACTAGTCATCATCATCGAGACGATCTGAGAGCTCCGGCCAGCGGCCGGAGCTCTTTCTTTTTGCCAGGGTCTCGCAGCGCGATTTCCAGGTTTCCTCGGCGTCGGAATAGGCGGCCTGACAGGCCCGCCAGACCGGATGCGGTTCGCTCTCCCAAATCCCCTGGATAACCGGTCCATGGCCCGGGAACGGGAGTGATCATGGGGTGGGCGAAAAGGAGGGCGGACAAGTTTTCTCGATTTTTTGATGTGGCGCGCTTTCCCTCTCCCTTGGGAGAGGGTCAGGGTGAGGGGTGAATCCCGGTGAGAGCAGGAGGAATCCCTCTCATCCGCACTGCGCGCGCCGTCTCCCGGGGGAGACGGAAAGGGGCGCATAGTGGGGGTAGGCGCGTCGATGCGGCGCGTGGGACTGGAGCAATCGGCCAACGGTGGTGATGGTTCGTCGAGCGGCGATGATTGGCGGGGGCGATCGGCTAGTCTTGAGTCATGGCTGCGGCACCGGAACCCGCCGCGGCATCAAGGAGACAGGTCTTCCATGAAGTATATTTTGATGAGTGCCGTGGCGGTGGGGCTGGCCGCATGTTTCGCCAATACCGGGTCAGCCCCGGCTGTGCTGGCGCAGGATCAGGCGGTGGACGCGATAGCGCGAGAATGGGTCGAAGCGCATGATTTCAATGGTGTCATCATGTCGAGCGTGCCAGGCCTTCCGCCCTATCAACTGGTCGTGGGCGTGGCGGACCCGGATACGGCGCGGCCGCTCACAGCGGACACGGCATTCCAGACCGGTTCGGTCGAGAAGTATTTCGCGGCCCTCGTGGTTTTCGCCCTGATGGATGAGGGGGTGCTGGACATCGACACCCCGATCTCGGCCTATCTTCCCGACTACCGGCCCGATACCGGCAACCAGCTGACCCTGCGCCATGTCCTGAGCAATCAGTCAGGTCTTCCCAATGACCTTCTCCAGGCCTTCCGACGGGCTGCCAATGGCGAGATGGAGGCGGTCGAGGCGATCCGTGTCCCCGAAGCTGTTTCGCTCTACGCCAGCGGCGATCTCGCCTTCGAGCCGGGAACGCAATTCGACTATGTCCTCTCTAATTGGCTTCTGGTTCAATACCTTCTGGAGGAAGTGACAGGCCTGCCTTACCCGCAATTGCGGGCGCGCCATGTCTTCGAACCGGCGCAAATGCGCCAGAGTGGCGGCTATCTCAACGACCTGTCCAATACCGATCCGCGGGTGGATGATGTCGCGATCGGATTCGATCCGGGCGATCCGGCAGGGCAGGGCGATTATTGGTCGCCGAGCTTCTTTCGGGGCAGTTACACGACGGCGGCGGACATGATTGCCTTGGAGCGTGCGCTTGCAGACGGGCAGGTGTTGAGCGCGGCGAGCCTGGATCTGTTCCGGACGGTTCAGGCGCCCCAGCAAGCCTATGCGTTTGGCGGTCGCTTTCGGGATTGGGAGCTGTGTGGCGAGACCCGCCCGGTCTCCACCCAGTCAGGCTCCAACGGCGCCTCCAACATGACGTCGGCCTACGACATCCAGTCAGGTCATGCCGTGGCCATGCTGACCAATGTGGATGAAAGCCAGGGTGAAATGTTCGCCCTGTCAGCGCGATTGCTGGAAACCATGATGGGATGCGGCGAATAATCCGGCACGCCGTTGCAGCCCGCTTGCCCCGGATAATCAGCAAGACCGGGCCTTGAGCAAAGAAAAGCCCCGACCGTCCGGTCGGGGCTTTTTCTGGATGTGACGCTGTCGTGTCGATCGACTACTGGTCGCGACGTGGGCCACCGGCGCCGCCTGGCAGGGTCTGCTCGCCCCCGAACTGTTCGGTGGGCAGGCGACCGACATTGCCGAGCAGCTGCTCCAGGAAGGTCAGCTCGCGGCCGCGGGTCGGGGTTTCGCGGTCGGCAATGGCGACCACACGGCCGTCTTCCAGACCGTATTCCGACACATCGCTGACCAGACCGTCTTCGTCGAAAGTCACCGCGATGATGCGACGGTCACGCGTGGCGGGACGCAGATAGGCGAGGCTCTCGCGGGTCGCCGAGATGTAATACCAGGTGTTCTCTTCGAAAGTGCCGCGGGTCGACGGGTTGCCGAGGCGGGAGAGCACCGAGCTCTCGGTGTCTTCGGCGACGACGATTTCGGGCACGTCCTGCGTGGTGTAGCGATAGCCGTGCGAGCGCAGGACCGGGTTACAGGCCGAGGCGCCGATCGCGCAGGCGGCGATCAGGATTGTAAGGCTAACGCGACGCTTCATCAGGAACTCCTGCAAGATGGTATGACCCCGCGCGACGTGGTGTCGCGTGCGGCCCTGTCTTGACCTAACCGGGGGCGAGCTTAGCTTCAAGCGCCAATTCTTGGGAGTGCGGATCGCATGTTGAACCGTCTTTTCGGCAAGAAGCCGGAAAAAGCTCGCGCCGAAGCGCTTTACCGCCATGTCGTGACGGCGGCACGGTCACCTGATCTTTATGCCCGGCTGGGTGTTCCCGACACGGTCGAAGGCCGTTTCGAGATGATCATCCTGCACTGCGCACTTGTCGTGTTGCAGCTACAGGCGCTCAGAGATGACGATGATGCCCGCAAGCTGTCGCAGGCGCTGTTCGACACCATGTTCGATGATTTTGACGCCGCCATGCGCGAGATGGGGGTCGGGGATTCGGGGGTCGGCAAGAAGATCCGCTTCATGGCGGAAGGGTTTTATGGCCGCGCCGAGGCCCTGCGGCTGGCCGCAGGCGATGAGGATCCGGCCCAATTGCAGACGGTGCTGGCGCGCAATGTCTACAATGCGGATGGCGAGGATGCGCGGGCGCCAGCCCTTGCCCTATACGTCAACTCGGCCATTGACCGTCTGGACGCGCAGGGCGGGGCAGCCCTGCTTGACGGTGGGCGGCCCGATTTCCCGACGCGTTGATCGCCGCCTTGCCGCCTTGCATTGCTTGGGTCATGGGCTAAGTTCCGCGGGCTTTTTTGGCGCTTTTGCGCCTCTGCGAGGGACACGGCACCGCTACTCATGACAGCCATTCCAACGATTTCGGTCGACGCCATGGGCGGCGATCTCGGACCGGACGCGGTCGTCGAAGGTATCGGTTATGCGCTCAAGCGCTGGCCGGACCGCAAGGCGACCTATCTCCTGCACGGCGACGAGGCCCTGTTGGGGCCATTATTGGCCAAACATCCCAAGGTCGCGGCGGTCTGCGAATTGCGGCACACCGAGACGCTTGTCCAGATGACCGACAAGCCCAGCGAAGCGGTGCGTCGCGCCCGTGGTTCGTCGATGTGGAATGCGATCCAGTGTGTGAAGTCCGGCGAGGCCGGGGCGATCGTCTCGTCAGGCAATACCGGCGCGCTGATGGCGATCGGCAAGGTCATCCTGCGCATGAAAAAGGGCGTCCATCGCCCGGCGATCTCGGCCAACTGGCCGACCCCGAAGGGCCACACCGTGGTGCTCGATGTGGGCGCCAATGTTCAGTGCAATGCGACCCAGCTGGTCGAGTTTGCGATCATGGGCGAGGCCTATCATCGCGCCGTGTTCGGTGGCGAGGCACCCAGCGTCGGCCTGTTGAATGTCGGTCAGGAAGAACTCAAGGGCAATGATACCGTGCGCGAGGCGGATCAGCTGATCCGCAAGGCCAATCTGGACATCGCCTATCAGGGTTTCATCGAAGGCAATGACATTTCCGCCGGCGGCATTGATGTCGTCGTCACCGATGGTTTCACCGGCAATATCGCGCTGAAGACGGCTGAGGGTACGGCCCGTCTTGTGGCTGGATGGGTACGCGACGCGCTGACCAGCTCGCTGCTGGCCAAGCTGGCCGCCGGTCTGTTGTCATTGGGCGCGCTTGAGCGCCTGCGTCAGCGCATGGATCCGCGCTACATCAATGGCGGAGTCCTTCTGGGCCTCAAGGGCATTGTGGTGAAATCACATGGCGGCGCTGATGGCGAGGGCTTCGCCTCCGCCCTGGGCCTGGCCTATGTCATGGCGCAAAGCGACTTCATGGCCCAGATCCGCGCCAATCTCGACAAGTTTGCCAGTTTTGAAGAACAGGAAGTCGCAGCAGCGTCATGACTGAACTGAGTGCGCGTATCGCCGGCATCGGCTCGCATCTGCCCGAGCGGATCCTGACCAATGACGAAATCTCCGCCATGGTGGATACCAGCGATAGCTGGATCCGCGAACGCACCGGCATCCGCCAGCGCCATATTGCCGGCGAGGGGGTCACCACCTGCGACCTGGCCGAACGCGCCGCCCGCCGGGCGCTCGAGGATGCCGGCATTGCTGCTGAAGAGCTCGACCTGATCGTCGTCGCGACGACCACACCGGACTTCACCTTCCCCTCGGTCGGCACCATGCTCCAGGCCCGGCTGGGCGCGACAAAAGGCGCGGCCTTTGACGTCCAGGCCGTGTGCACCGGCTTTGTCTATGCCCTGTCCATGGCCGACAACATGATCGCGCGTGGCCAGGCGAAAACGGCACTCGTTGTTGGCGCCGAGACGATGTCGCGCATTCTCGACTGGACCGACCGCTCGACCTGCGTGCTGTTCGGCGATGGCGCCGGCGCCATGGTGTTGCAGGCCGCCGAGCCGGCGGGCGAGGGTACCGACCGGTCCGGCATTCTGGGCACCTATCTGCGCTCGGACGGGCGATTCAAGGACCTGCTTCATGTCGACGGCGGACCATCCTCGACGGGAACGGTCGGGCATTTGCGCATGGTCGGCAACCAGGTCTTCCGGCACGCCATCACCAATATCGCCGAGTCGATGACCACGATCGCCTCGCGCTCCGGTGTGACCATCGAGGAGGTCGACTGGTTCGTGCCGCACCAGGCCAATCAGCGCATCCTGGAGGGTGTTGCCCGGCGTTTGTCGATCCCGACGGAAAAAGTGATCTCTACGGTTGCAGACCATGGCAACACGTCTGCAGCCTCGGTCCCGCTGGCTTTTGACCGGGCTGTGCAGGACGGCCGCATCAAGCGGGGCGACCTGGTTTTGATGGAAGCGCTGGGTGGTGGATTCACCTGGGGCGCGGCGCTCGCGCGATATTGATATCTTATTCCACCAGTTTCACGCACCTAACCAAGACCTTGGCGTTGACCTGACCGGGCTTCGAGGCGTAGCCTTGGCTCGTCTTTGTGGGGATGCCTATGTCGGATAAAACCTTGACGCGAGCTGATCTGGCTGAATCTGTCTACCGGGAGGTCGGCCTGTCTCGCCAGGAGTCAGCGGATCTGGTCCAGTCGGTCCTGGCCATGGTGTCGGACAATCTGGCCGCCGGCCAATCGGTGAAGCTCTCATCTTTCGGCTCCTTCCTGCTGCGCGACAAGCGCGGGCGGGTGGGCCGCAATCCGAAGACCGGGGTGGAAGTGCCCATTGATGCCCGCCGGGTTCTGGTCTTCAAACCGTCTCAAGTTCTCAAGGAGCGCGTCGACTCGGCTCTGTCCAAGGATTAGGGCGGACCCGCAGACTGACGCGAACAGCGCATGTCGGTCACAACCAAGTCTGCAGACGCATTTCGGACGATCAGCGAAGCGGCCGAAGAACTCGATATCCAGGCGCATGTCCTGCGTTTCTGGGAAAGCAAATTCCCCCAGATCAGCCCCTTGAAGCGGGCCGGCGGTCGCCGTTTCTATCGTCCGCAGGACCTACAATTGCTGCGCGGGGTGAAGCGTCTCCTCTATGAAGACGGCTACACGATCAAGGGCGCCCGCAAATACATCAAGGATCACGGCGTCGCCGCTGTCATGGCGCTGGGTGATCAATCCGGGGCTCAGGCGAATTCCGCCTCGCCGCGCGACGCGCTGGCGGTTGATGCGTCCGACCAGGAACATCCGACGGTGGCAAAGCCGTCGCGGCCGCGACCGGCTGATGGCCCACAGCGTCAGCTGGACGACATCCTGGCTGATCTGGAAAACGCCCAGGCCAAGCTGAAAGCGGCGCTGGAACCCTGATTTCCGGTCCCGGTCTGCAATGACCGCAGGACACGCTGACAGCCCTGTTGCCCAGCGGCAAACCTGCCCCTATAAGCGACTTCCCCATCGGACGGGCCTGCCTGTCCAGCAAGTGAGTGTCGGAGCGTGGCGCAGCCCGGTTAGCGCACCGGTCTGGGGGACCGGGGGTCGCGAGTTCGAATCTCGCCGCTCCGACCATTTGCTTGCTTCTCTCGCTTTCCCTATTTCTTGAGCGCCTAGAGGGTGAGAAACGGCTTGAACACCGTCTTTAGTGGTGGTGTCTCGCCAAGAATTTGCGCTGACAGAAAATCGAGATGAGCGCGCTCATTATCGAGCGCGGCTGCATTCTCATCGGAGCGTTCGGCTTCGCGACAAAAGTGCGCGGCCTTATTTGCTCGTTTCATCAAGCTTTCGAGGTAGTCGTAAACGGCCTTGCCGAACAAGAATTCAGCGTCAACGACCTCCGATCTAAGCCGTGAAACCTCATTGTAGCTCACCCGCCCGTTTGCAACGATATCGCTAAGGAAAATACGGACAGAATTGAAGATGCGGAAACGGCGATCGTACAGGTCCATCTTGTAGCGCTTGTTGGCTAGGGCTAGTTGCCGCCTAGCAAGTAAGTAGGCCAAAATGGCTATTGTTGGTGTCAGAAGCGCGGCTAAGACTTGAACCAGCCCCGTTGTAGCGTTCGTGATCGCTTCGATGATTGTTGAATTTTCCAAGACTACACCCCCGCCAGCGCCGCCTTCATCACATCCTTCATCGCCATCTCCGGATCGGCCAGCGCCGCCGGATCCGGCTTGGCGCGTTTGGCGATCATCATCTTGGCGGCCATGAAGCTTTGCGGGTCATTGATGCAGTCCGCCGCGATGAGGATGCCACCTGCGAGGTGGAAGAAGCTGCGCGGGGTTTCGTCGCTGCCGGCGCGGATGATTGTGCTGTCGTGATCGCCGATCAGGCCGGCGGTCTGGAGTTTGAGATCATACTGGTCGGACCAGAACCAGGGCACTTCCGGCTTGGGCGCCGGTGATCCACAGATCGCGGCGGCGGCGCGTTTGGCCTGGTCGAGCGCGTTCGGAACGCTTTCAAGGCGCAGGCGTTTGTCGGCCAGCCAGTTATGCTGTTCGGCGCAATCGCCGATGGCGAAGATGTCCGGGTCGGAGGTACGGCAGGCCTCGTCGACGAGAATGCCATTGCCGGTCTCTAGGCCATTTTCTGCGGCGAGTTCCTGATTGGGAATGACGCCAATACCCACCAGTGCGCTGTCACAGGCGATGGTTTCGCCGCTGGTCAGCTCGACCCCGGTGACGGCCTTGCCGCGCCCGAACAGGCCCGATTTGGGTTTCAGGGCGGCGACCTGGCTATCGAGGCGCACGGTGACACCACGGTCTTCGTGGGCCTGGCGATAAAAGTCCGACATTTCCGGCACGGCGACCCGGGCCAGCAGCCGGTCCATGGCCTCGATCACGACTGGCTTCGCGCCCAGCTTCAAGGCGACCGACGCAGCTTCCAGACCGATATAGCCACCACCAATGATGGCGATCCGCTTGCCAGGTGCGAAATCGGCTTTCAGCGCATCGACATCGGCGATCGAGCGCAGATAGCGCACGCCGTCCAGATCGGCGCCGGGCACGGGCAGGGTGCGCACCCGCGAGCCGGTGGCGATCACCAGCCGGGTATAGCTTTCTTCGCTGCCATCCTCGAAGCGGACGGTTTTGCCGGTGCGATCAATGGCGCTGGCGCGACTGGACAGGCGCAGTTCGACCGATTGCTCGGTCCAGGTTTCCGGCGGCTGCAGCCACAAACGGCTCTCGTCGATCTCGCCGGACAGATAGGCCTTGGACAGCGGCGGACGCTGATAGGGCGGGTGGGGCTCGTCGCCGGCGAGGAGGATGCGGCCCTCAAAGCCATTGCGCCGAAGAGAGGCAGCGCACTGCCCCCCGGCCTGGCCCGCACCCAGAATGATCACCGTCTGTTCGGAATTGCTCACCAAAGTCCCCCAAATTCGCTGCCCGGTTGCGACATGATGGCGCGTCCGTCCCAGTCCTGCGAGTGCAATATCAGCATGGAGGGGCGGCCTGGTGAAGCCCAAGCCTTGCGCCGATGTGTGGATGGGCTACCTAGCCGGTTCGGGAGATTGCATGCCGTATCATTCCAGCACCAAAAGCCGCGCCGTCTCGACCTGGCTGCTCGTCGTCGCCGCACTCGTCTGCGCCATGATCATCATCGGCGGCACGACACGGCTGACCGATAGCGGCCTGTCGATCACCGAATGGAAGCCGATTTCCGGTGCCATTCCGCCGCTCAGCCAACAGGACTGGCAGGACGAGTTTGCGCTCTACCAGCAGACCACCGAGTTCCAGATCCAGAACTCGGCGATGACGCTGGAGGAGTTCGAATTCATTTTCTGGTGGGAGTGGGGCCATCGCCAGCTGGGCCGTCTGATCGGGCTGGTCTATTTCGTGCCCTTCGTCTTTTTCTGGCTGCGCGGCCATCTCAGCGCCCGCCTCAAGCCGCGCCTGTTCGGGCTGTTGTTGCTGGGTGGGGCGCAGGGCGCGATCGGCTGGTGGATGGTGGCGAGCGGTCTGTCTGACCGGCTCGATGTCAGCCAATATCGGCTGGCCACCCATCTGGGCATGGCCTTCGTCATCCTGGGTCTGTCTATCTGGTTTTCCCTGGAAGCCCGCTATGGGCCGCCACCGCTGCGGCGAGGGCGCCTCGCGGGCGTCACGGCGGGGCTTCTGGGCCTTGTCTTCCTGCAGATCATCCTCGGCGCATTCGTGGCCGGTCTTGATGCCGGACGCATCTACAACACCTGGCCGCTGATGAATGGTGACCTCATTCCAGAGGGCTATCTCGGCGGCATGAGTTTCTTCCCGGCGGTTTTCGAGAGCCATGCAGCCGTGCAGATGCATCATCGCTGGACCGGCTATCTCGTTGCGCTCGGCGTCTTCATCTATGCGTGGCTGATCTGGCGTGAGCCGCGCGTCTCCCTGAAACCCTTCATGCTGATCCTGCCAGCCCTGGTGATCGGCCAGATTGCGCTTGGCATTGCCGCCCTCCTGGCCGTCGTGCCGCTCTCGCTCTCCCTGGCCCACCAGGCCGGAGCGATCCTGCTCTTCATCGCCACGGTCTGGGCCGCCTGGACGGCCCGGCGGGCCGTTTAGCGCAGGTCTGGTCCCTAGAGACCGGCCTTGCGTGCGCGGCGCAGGTAAACCACAGCAATCAGGCTCACCATGATCGGGATCATGAGCCCGTACTCATCCGTCCACATGGCGGTTGAGGCATTGTCCACCGTCAAGGGCGTGAAGATTTTCTGGATGTAGATATTGTGGGCGCCGTGAAACATGATGGCGGGCCAGAGCGAGCGGCTCTTGAAGGTGTAATAGGTCATGATGACGCTCATCGCGATGATCATCACGGTGAAGCACGCCAGCTGAAACAGGGTGTTCCCGCCGCCATAGGCGATGATGACCGGGTAGTGCCAGACGGCCCAGATACTGCCGCTGATCAGGCATGTGGCATTGAATGAGAAGATCTTGCGCAACTCCCATACAAAGAAGCCGCGCCAGCCGATTTCCTCGCCGGCAATCGTGCCCAGCGATTTCGCGAACTGCACAAACGCCATCAACAAGCCCATCAATGCGATCACGATAAAGGCCGGCGCGTCTGGCAGGCCGAGCTGCTGGCTCCACTCACTGATCGTTTCCGGATTACCGAAGCCTCCCAGCCCGGTCAGCCAGACAATTCCGTAGGCAATCGAGACATAGAGAACCGGAATGAGGTAGCCGGCCCAATTGGCGCCAAGGCTGCCCCATCCCCAGGGCAGGTCTGAAATCTTGCGGCCGCGGAGTTTGAGGGTCAGGAAGGCGGCCAGCGTCGGCATCATCATCAGCGTGCCGACATAGAGCGAGGTCGGCACCAGGGCGACAATGGCGTAGTGGGCCAGGGCACTCGCGACCGTCAAAATGCCGAGGAATGTCAGCAGGGTGATGATCGTTGAGCGTTTGTCGGTTTGCGCGGCGGTCATGATGTGTGGCTTTCCTTTACGGGTTGGACCAACGAGTGTATTTTATACACTTAATTGTACAATTGATTGTATAAAAGGCAAGTCATGCGCGACAGCAACATCATGGATACCCACCGGCTGAGCCGGGCTTTCGTTTCGAACAAGCTGCTGCGGCTGGTCGAAACCATTGCCGACCAGGGCGAGGTATTGCTGACGGCGGCCGGCATCGTCATTCCGCCGCGCGCCATTTCGACCGTGCTGATGATCGGTGAGGTGCCGGACGTGACAGCCGCCGATATCGCCACATCGCTGGACCAACCGCACCAGGTGGCGACGCAACGCGTGGCGCTCCTCATCAAGCTCGGCCTCGTCTCGAAACGGCCGCACTCAACCGACAGCCGTCGCAAGGTGCTGGAGTTCACTGCCCTTGGCCGGGACCAGTATGGTCTGATGATGGTGATGCTCGAAAAAATACGCGACGCCATGGACGCGCTGTTTGACGAGCTGGGTGTCGACCTGGCCGCCAAGGCAGTTGAGGCGGTGCAGTCCCTGAAAGCGAGACCGCTGGTCGACCGCATTTCCTGACCGGGTCCAGCCCAATCAAAATGAGCCGCTCGCGCGGCTCACCTTGGTGTCAGTCAGCCGATTGGCCGTCGCTAGTCGGCCGCCACAACGGCGCGGGTGAGGGCGTCGCGGGAGACGACCTTCAACCGACCCGCAGCGGTATCGTAAACAGCCAGCAGGCCGTTGGCGTAGGCGGTATAGCCGTAGTCGGCAGCGGTGACTGCCAAGGATCCGGGCACCTGTACGCCCTGCGTCGACAGTCCGTCCACGATGTCGATCGAAATTCCCGCTTCCAGGGTCGCCGCGTCGAAGGTCTCCACAGTCTCGCCATTGCCATTGTCGGCCAGTACGAGGCGGGTGCCGTTGAACTCGCCGACGGTCAGGCTGGATGCCGGATAGCTGGCATCGGCCAGCAGTGTCCCGTCGCTGGTCAGGCGCGCGAGGCCGCCGGCCGGGCTGGCGGTGTAGATATCACCATCAAATGTGGCGCAATGTCTGGCCGGGTCGGGCAGGGGGAAGTCGCGGATGCGCTCGACGCTGAGCTGATCTTCGCCGGCATCGCGGACGCGCCAGATCTCGGCGTGGGCGCCGGTGTTGAGCACCACGAGTTCCACAAAACCTGCGCCTTCGCGCATCAGGCACAGGCCGGACACGCCGTCGAGGGGCTCGATGGCGCCGAGCGGCAGGTCAAGCACCTGGGTACCATCACGCACCACGGCGAAGCCGCGAACGGCCTGGCTGTCGGCCGCGGCTCCGAAGATCAGGGGCAATGATTCGCCGCGCAGCTCGAAATTCGGAGCGGTGGCGAGTCCGGTCAGGCGTTCACCGGTGTGGCGCGTCTTCAGGACACCGTCCAGATCAAACAGGTCAAGGCCGCCGACGCGAGGTGCCGACAGGATCAGTCCCAAAGACGGCGCTTGCGGGTCCGGCAGGAAGCCGACCGCACTGCTGCCGCCCTCGACTGCCGTGAAGGCGGCCGTGACCAGCAATTCGACCGGCCCGCCGGTCTCTTCCAGCCCGATATCCTCGGGCAGCTCGTCGGTCGCCGGGCCGCAGGCGGCCAGCGCCAGAAGCGATGCGCCTACAGCGCACGCGCGGGCCAGGGACCGCGGACGGCGAAAGTCTGGCCGGGATAGCGCTGAACGTTGAAAAACAGGGTCGAACCGTCGGGACTGAAACATGGACCGCAAATCTCGCTTTTTTGACCTTCCGGCCCGGAGGCCGCGTTGCGTCCGATGGTATACACCTCTCCTTGGGGCGTCACGCCGCGGATGTACTGGTCTTCAGGTCCGTCCTCGACCACGATTAGATCGCCCCATGGCGCGACACACAGATTGTCGCATCGCTCCATCACCGCTTCGTCATCGCTCTCGAAAAAGAGTTGCAGGCGTCCGGCCTGTGCCGATTCGCCCGGCTCGCCTTCGACTGGGCTGGGCTGATACCGCCAGATCTGGCCGAGCTGCTGCGGGCCTCCGTCGGTGCAGGTGAAATAGCATTCTTTGTCACCCCACCAGATTCCTTCGCCACGGGTGAATTTGGCGGCACCGGCTTCGATCCCGCGCAGGGCGAGATCGGCTTCAGGCGCCTGCACATCCTCGAGATCGATCCATTCGGCATCCAGCCACTCGCCCTGTGCAATGGCGGCATTGTCCCAATTGCGGGTGTCCATTGAAGGGCGTCCGCGGACGGCCAGGCCCTGGAGGCGTCCGCCTTCGGCCAACTGACCTGGGACGTTGGGCAGGAAGCGGTAGAACAGGCATTCATTGTACCGGTCCTCGGTGAGGTAGGCGATCAGCGTCCGAGGATCGATGGCGACAGCTTCGTGGCGGAAGCGGCCCATATCCTTCAGCGGCACGGGCTCGACCAGGCCGGTCGCATCGGCCGGGACCTCGAACACATAGCCATGCTCGATACCGGCTTGCGGCCCGATATTGGTTTCATTCTCCTCACAGGTCAGCCAGGTGCCCCAGGGTGTCGGTCCACCGGCGCAGTTATTGATGGTGCCGACCAGGGACAGGTATTCGTCCTCCACCGCCAGGGTTTCGGGATTGAGGATGACATGGCTGGTCCCGCCGATGTGCGGGTTTCCGTCTTCGTCCCAATCATGCACCCGTGAGCGGTCGATCAGCTCGAGCCCGGCATTGTCCACGCCGAACGGGCTTTTCTCGACCTCGCCGATGCGCAGTTCGTGATTGCGAACCAGGACCAGGCGTCCGTCGGCCCGCTCGAAACAGGCCATGCCGTCAAAGTCGCCCGGAACGATCAGCCCGTCGCTCATCGGCTGTCCGGCCGAGGAGATCACGTCATAGGTGAAGCCGCGCGGCAGGTCGAAAAGCCCGTCCGGATCGACCCGCAGGTCGCCGAAACCCTCGACCTGGTTGAAATACCCCTGCTCGGCTGGATAGCGGCGCTGGCAGGCGGACAGGGCGGCCAGTCCGGAAAAGGCGAGGGTGGTGGCAGCGCTGTTGCGCAGGAAATGACGGCGGGACAGGGACATGGGGCTCTCCAGGGGCGGGCTTGATCCCCCTGTAACTACAACGACTTCACGACGGATGCATGACGCTCTGGCAGCTTGCGGTATTATGTAACCGTACTGATAGGTGTATAAAATTGCAGTCGAATTTCGACACCCGCTTGACCGAACTGAAAATGCCCCCTACACGGCGCCTTCGAATTCAACCTGAGCCATTCAGGCCTGAGGCAGGATTATTATGAAAACCATCTCCGTTAAACCGGCGGATGTCGAAAAGAAGTGGGTCGTGATCGACGCAGAGGGTGCCGTTGTCGGTCGCCTGGCTGCCTACGTCGCCACCCGCCTTCGCGGCAAGCACCGTCCGGACTACACGCCCCATGTCGACATGGGCGACAACATCATCATCGTGAACGCCGACAAGGTCGTGTTCACGGGCAAGAAGCGTGACGACAAGCGCTACTACCACCACACCGGTCACCCGGGTGGGATCAAGGAAACCAGCCCGGCCAAGATCCTGGACGGTCGTTTCCCTGAGCGTGTCGTCGAGAAAGCCGTGCTGCGCATGCTGCCGAAAGACAGCCCGCTGGCCCGTCAGCAGTACTCGAACCTGCGCGTCTATGCCGGTCCCGATCACAAACACGAGGCGCAACAGCCTGAAGTGGTCGATTTCAAGTCCATGAACTCCAAGAATACGCGAGGCTGATATGTCTGAAGAAGCCCGCTCGCTCGAAGACCTCAAGGAAGTCATCAAGGAAGCCGATGCCGGCGCCGTGGTGGCCGAAGAGTCTGCTCCGGCTGAGCCCAAGATTGATGAGCATGGCCGTTCCTACGCCACCGGCAAGCGCAAGAACGCGGTCGCCCGCGTCTGGATCAAGCGCGGCAATGGCAAGATCACGGTCAATGGCCGCGATCAGGAAACCTATTTCGCACGCCCGGTCCTTCGCATGCTGCTCCAGCAGCCGCTGGAAGCTGCCGAACGCGTCGATGAATTCGACATCATCGCCACCGTCACCGGTGGTGGTCTGTCCGGCCAGGCCGGTGCTGTGCGTCACGGCATCTCCAAGGCCCTCCAGCTGTTCGAACCGGGCCTGCGCCCGGTCCTGAAGGCCGGTGGCTTCCTGACCCGCGACAGCCGTGTCGTTGAGCGTAAGAAGTACGGCAAGGCCAAGGCCCGTCGTTCCTTCCAGTTCTCGAAGCGCTAAGCTTTACAGAACAACACGCATGCAAGACGGGCGGTGCCACTGGCACCGCCCGTTTTTCGTTTCAGGCTTGAGATTGCAACCAGAGCTGACCGGACTAAGCTGCGCACGGATCTGAAACGAAAGTGTTCCCATGTTCCGTATCTGCATCTGCTTGAGCGCGGTCGCCGCCTTCCTCACCCTGTCCGCGCCAGCCGCAGCCTTTCAGGACTGGCCGACACGATTTGCCCAGTTGCAACAATTCCAGTCCGCGGACCTGTCGCCGGATGGTGAGCAGATCGCGTATATTTCGGGGCCAACGGTGGCTGACCGTTCGATCGTGATCGCCGATACCGCCGATCCGGACACGGTTTTGCGGACCATCGAGCTTGAAACAATCACCATTCCGCGCGGCATTCGTGAGGCGGCGCCCACGCGCAGCTCGCGCACCGCCCAAGTGACCTATCTGGAATTGCCGGACTATCGTCGGCTGGATGCAATCCACTGGCTGGATGACGAGCACCTGCTGATCCGGATCGGTTATGTCGCCCAGACCGAGGATGGTTTTTACCGGACATTCCGGAACCTGCAGCTGATCTACCGGATCGAGGATGCCGTCATGGTCGTCCTGCCCTGGGGGGTGGCGCTGGAATCAACGGCTCTCGGCCATGACGATTCAGCCCTGTTTGTCGAATACACTGCGGGCGGAGCCAACATATTCGAATTCGAGTTTGACGGCTTCGGTTGGGACCGGCACTCGCGGATTGTCAGCGAGGACGGTCCACCGGCCTCCTTTGCGCTGTCGCGCCGCGGGCGACGTGTGGCGACCCTGATCGGTGAGGACGGTCGTTTCCGTGTCCATTCGTCCACCTCGTCGCAGCGTCGCGGAATCATTCACCGCGAGGACTTTTCGCTGGACCGCGAAGTCCGCTTCGAGGCCAATAACTGGTCGCGCTGGAGTGGCATTGTCGAGCGGCTTGAGGGTCTCGATGAACCCGGCGACTTCGTGTTCTTCTCCCCGACCGCCGCCGCCCCGTCAGAGGCCCGGAGCCCGGGCCGGCGCCGCGCGATATACCGCATGGACCTTGAGGATGGTGTCATCGATGGCCCGGTATTCAATTCGGACATTGTGGACGTCAACTCCACCTGGACCGACTGGCGCAATAATCGGGTCATCGGCGCACGCATCCAGGATCCGATCCGTCATGATGTCTTTGTGTCGCCGACCTTCGCGCAGATCCAGGCAGCGCTTGAGACCGCCTTTCCGGGCGAACGCGTTTCACTGGAAGACTGGGACGCCGACCTCGAAGTGGTCCTGTTCAGGACCGGTGCGGTCGGGCACCCCGAGACCTTGCGGCTCTACTACCCGGCGACCGGTGCGGTGACCGAACTCGGTGCGCTTTACCCCGAGATCGAAGACAGCGGATTCAGCACGCCCGGCATCGTCGAGTACACGACACGAGATGGAATGTCGCAATTTGGCTATCTGACGCTGCCCGAGGGGGCTTCAGCGGCCGCGCCGGCGCCCTTGATCGTCATGCCGCATGGCGGGCCACAATCGCGCGACGATGACGAGTATGATCCACTGCTGCAAAGCCTCGTTCATGCCGGATATGCAGTGTTCCAACCGCAGTTTCGCGGCTCGGAAGGGTTCGGCCTCGACTTGCAGGATGCCGGTGAAGGGCAGTGGGCGCTGGCGATGCAAAACGACGTCTATGACGGTATGGACGCCGCGCTCGCCAATCCGGCGGTCAATGGCGATGCCGCCTGCATGGTGGGCTGGAGTTATGGCGGCTATGTCGCGCTTCAGTCGGCGGTCGACCAGACCGATCGTTTCCTGTGCACAGTCGCGATTGCCGGTGTCTCCGACATTCGCGAATTGATGGACTCAGCCACCGTGCGGGCCAATTACCAACGCCTGTACTGGGCGCGAGTGATCGGGGACTGGCGGGCCTGGGGTCGGGATGAGATCGGGCTGTCTCCGGCCTTGAGTGCCGCCAACCTGACCCGCCCGCTTCTGCTTTTGCACGGATCGGCCGACGAAATCGTGTCGATTGCGCAAAGTCAGATTTTTGCCGAAGCGGCCAATGAGGCCGGTCGGGGAGCATTGGTCAGCGGTGCGGCCATCGACGGCGCCCGACACCAATACAGCGCCATGTCCGTGCCTCAGCGAGTTGCGATTTTACGCAATGTGCTCGGCTTTCTTTCGACCCACAATCCGGTCCGTCCCGGGGCACAGGCGGCGACGCCTCACACCTCGACCGACCCGGTGCAAACGCCGCACGAGGCAGAAGGCGGAGCCGCTGCCACGACGTCGCCTGACGAAAACGGCTAGCTCGTCGCCATCCGGTCCCGGCTCGCCCGCCTTTGCTGGTCCAGCCCGTCGGCGATGGCATCGAAGACCAGGCGTATGCGGCGGCTGGTGTTCAATTCCCGGTGGGTGACGAGCCAGGTCTGGATCGGAATGGCGGGCAGGTCCGGCCAAAGCTCTTCCAGCTCTGAATGCTGTTCGATCCAGTCGCGCGTCATCGGCGTGACGCCGAGCCCCTGCATGGCGAGGGCATGGTGCACGGTGCTGCTGCCGCAGCTGATGCGGAAATTGTCGGGGGTGAGGTTCAGGCCGATCCCGTTGAGGTGTTCGATGACACGCTCATTCTGCTCGAAACCGATGAAATCCAGCCGGTTGATGTCCTCGATCGAGGTCGGCCGCCCGACCCGGTCGAGATAATCCGGATGGGCATAGAGATGGCCGGTGGTTTCGCCGACCAGCCGGGCAATCAGGTCGGGCTGTTCCGGGCGCGCGTGGCGAATGGCGATGTCGGCCTCACGCTTTTGCAGGTCCTGCAGCTCGTTCGAGGCGATGATCTCCAACCGGATGCCCGGCGCCGTCTCGCGAATGTGCTTGATGATCGGCGGCAGGTAGTAGGAGGCCATGATATTGGTCGCCGTCACCGTCACCCGACCTTCGATGGCGCTGGACTGGCCGGAGGCGGTCAGGGATATCCGTTGTGCCGCTTCGCCCATGGAGCGGACATGCTCGACCAGTTCCAGCGCGGCGCCCGTCGGAACGGTTGCGCGGCGGTTGCGTTCGAACAGGGTGATGCCCAGATCCGACTCCAGCGCGGCGATCTGCCGGCTCAGGGTGGGTTGGGTCTGTCCCAAGGCGCGGGCGGCGCCGGAAAAGGAGCCTTCCTCGATGGTGGCGAGGAGGGCGCGGATCTGATTCCAGTCGAAGGCAATGGCGGACCAATTCATGGATTTGCGTATATCAGAAACCCGTTTCGCCGCAATTCATATCCGGTCTGTGTATGTCTAAATGACAGCTGACACCATCGCACACGGCGAGGGGCGACAGGAGAGAGATGACATGACGCAAGCGCACCGCTGGTGGGACAAGATCGCAGAAAAATATTCCAACGACCCGATCGCGGACGTGAAGTCGTGGGAATTCAAGCTGGCGAAAATCCGCGAAAACCTGACCTCCGATACGCGCCTCCTGGAATTCGGCTGCGGGACAGGCGGCACGGCGCGCCGGCTCGCTGACGCGGCCGGATCCATCCTGGCGACGGATATCTCCGGAGAAATGCTGCGAATCGCCGCGGCCCGGGGCGATGAGGAGGGGGTGACCAATATCCGCTACCAGCGCGGCGACTTTCTTGAGCTTGACCTCCCGGAAGGCGAGTTCGACGTGGTGCTCGGGATGAGCATCCTGCATCTGCTGGAGGATCGCCAGGCGGCCATGGACAAGGCCATGCGCCTGCTCAAACCGGGTGGAGTCTTCATCACCAGCACGGCCTGCCTGATGGATGGCATGTGGTTCATGGTTCCGATCCTGCCGATTGGCCGGATGCTGGGCGCCTTCCCGCCGGTAAAGGCGTTTGGCAGCAAGCGGCTGAGGCAGGAGATTGCCGATACCGGTTTCGAGCTGGACTATGAGTGGCGACCGAAGCCGTCGGCAGCGCTGTTCGTGGTGGCGCGCAAGCCAGCCGAGTGACCAAGCGCCAGCACCAGGAGACCGGGATCAAAAAATGAGCCAACACGAAGCGGCGGCCGATGCCGTAGACGAGGCACGCGGGTCCGGCTTCGCGGCCGAGCTTGAGCGCGATCAGGCGCATCGCGACAAGGCGAAGAGCGTGCAGCCATTGCGTCGCTTGCTGCCCTACATCACCCGCTATCCGGGCCTGTTGCTGGCTTTCGCGGTGTTCCTTGTGCTGGCTTCGAGCCTGACCCTGCTGTTGCCGGCGGCCTTCCGTCTGGTGGTTGATTGCGGGTTCGCCGGTGCGACACCGCCTGCATCCTGTCCGCCGTTGGGGACTGGCGATGGCCTCGGTGTCTACTTTGTCGCCGGCATGGGGGTCGCCATCCTGTTGGGGTTGGCGAGTGCCTTCCGGTTCTACTTCATCAGCCGCCTGGGCGAGCGTGTCGTTGCCGATCTGCGCCGTGATGTGTTCGGACACCTTCTTTCACTCGATGCCGGTTTCTACGCCACCACGCGGACCGGCGAGGTGTTGTCTCGCCTGACCACCGACACAACGCTGATCCAGACGGTGGTCGGATCGTCGATCTCAGTGGCCTTGCGGACCGTTGCCACCACCACCGGCGCGCTTGTCCTGATGGTCGTTGTGAGCTGGAAACTCGCCCTGTTGGTTTTGGCCCTGGGTCCGTTGATCCTGGGTCCGATCATGCTGTTCGGGCGGCGTATCCAACGGCTTTCGCGGGTCAGCCAGGACAATCTGGCCGATGCGTCGGCCCGGGCCGGTGAGACCCTGCAGGCGATCGACACGGTCCAGGCCTTCACGCGCGAGACCGAGGAGAGCCGTCGCTTCGCCGAAGCGGTAGAGATGACCTTCGCCTCGGCGATGCGTCGGATTGGCGTGCGTTCGATCATGACCGCGCTGATTTTCTCGGTGATTCTGAGCGGGTTGATCGCTGTGCTGTGGTTCGGCGCGCTGCAGGTCCAGGCCGGCGCCATGACACCGGGGGCCATGACCCAGTTCGTGATGTACGCCTTTGTGGCGGTCAGTGGTGTCGGCATGCTGACCGAGACCTATACCGAAATGATGCGGGCCGCCGGCGCGACCGAACGATTGATGGAACTGCTCGCCTCGCGCTCGACCCTGCCGGTGAACGATCCGCCTGCAACACTGGCGCAACCGGTGCGTGGCGCCATCGAATTCGAGGGCGTTTCCTTTGCCTACCCGACCCGGCCGGATGATCCGGCATTGCGGACTGTGTCCCTGACCGTCGAGCCTGGCGAAACCGTGGCGATTGTCGGTCCGTCGGGCGCCGGCAAGAGCACCTTGTTCCAGTTGATGCTGCGGCTGCATGACCCGGTCACCGGACAGGTGAGGCTGGACGGGACAGACATCAGCCTTCTCGATCCGCAGGACCTGCGGGGCAATCTGGCCATCGTGCAGCAGAATGCGCCGCTGTTTTCGGGAAGTGTGGCGGACAATATCCGTTTCGGTCGTCCCGGCGCGAGTGACGAGGAAGTCCGGGCGGCCGCACGCGCCGCCAATGCGGATGGCTTCATCGACACTTTGCCTCAGGGCTATGAAACCAGTCTGGGAGAACGCGCTGCGACCCTGTCCGGCGGCCAGCGTCAGCGTCTGGCCATCGCTCGGGCGATCCTGCGCGATGCCCCCGTATTGTTGCTGGATGAGGCCACGAGCGCGCTCGATTCCGAGAGCGAGCAACTGATCCAGGCCGCGGTCGAGCGCCTGTCCGAGGGCCGGACCACCCTGGTCATAGCCCATCGCCTTGCGACGGTCCGGTCGGCTGACCGGATCGTGGTGCTGGAGGATGGTGCGGTGGTCGATGTCGGGCAGCACGAGGCGTTGCTGAAGCGCGGCGGCCTGTACGCCCGCTATGTCGAGCTGCAATTTGGCACGGAGACGGCGCCGGCACCGGCGTGATGCCGCATCCGGGCAGCGTCGCTCCCTACTCCGGGGGCTGGTCCTGCCCGTCAGACGTGGTCTTGCCGCCATCACTTCGGACAAGGACATTGCGACCGGGTGCCTTGCGGAGGGGCTTCAGCTTGCCGTCGCCGGGTCGCCGGGCCGGAACGTCATCGCCTGAATTCTCATTGAGCCAGTCGCGCCAATTGCTCCACCACGAGCCCGGCGTCTCGCTGGCGCCGGCGATCCATTCCTCGACCGTCTCCGGCAGATCATCATTGGTCCAGTACTGGTATTTCTTCGCGTCAGGATGATTGATCACGCCGGCGATATGACCGGACCCGGCCATCATGAAACGTACCGGGCCTCCATACAGGCGCGCGGCGCGGTAGACCGACGGGTAGGGTGCAATATGGTCTTCCTTGGAGGCTTGGATGTAGACCGGCGTCTTGACCGCTCCGAGATCCAGCCTGTGCCCGCCCAGCTCCAGCTCGCCCTTGGCCAGCCGGTTGTTCTTGTAAAAATTGTCGAGATACCAGAGGTGCAGGGCCTTGGGCATCCGTGTCTGGTCGGCATTCCAGTACAGGAGGTCGAAGGCCTGAGGCTGGCGTCCCAGCATGTAGTTGTTGACCACAAAGGACCAGACCAGGTCATTGGAGCGCAGCAGGTTGAAGGTGTCGGCCATCGAGCGTCCGTCGAGAACGCCGCCCTGGCTGTCCATGATCCGCTCGATTTCCTTCATCCAGATGTCGTCGATGAAGATCAGCAGGTCGCCGGCCTTTTCAAAGTCGGACTGGGCAGCGAAGAAGGTTGCCGAGGCGATCCGGTCGCCTTGCCCTTCCGCTTCCAGCCAGGCCAGAGCCGTTGAAAGCATCGTGCCGGCGACGCAATAACCGACTGCGTTGACCGATGTTTCGCCGGTTGCTGCTTCGATGGCGTGCAGTGCTGCGAACAGGCCTTCATGCATGTAATCGTTGAAAGTCTTGTCTTTCAGCTCGGGCCCCGGATTGACCCAGGAAATCAGGAAGACCGTGAAGCCCTGACCGGTCAGCCAGCGGATCATCGAGTTCTTCTCGCGAAGGTCCATGATGTAGAACTTGTTGATCCAGGGCGGCGCGATCAGCAGCGGGCGCTGTTTCACCGTGTCGGTTGTCGGCGCGTACTGGATCAATTCCATCAGGTCGTTCTCGAACACGACCTGACCGGGGGCGGTGGCCATGTCGCGCCCGACCTGGAAGCCTTCCATGTCCGTCTGCTTCAGCGCCAGTCGGCCGTCTCCCGAGGAGAGGTCATCGAGCAGGTTCTGGAGGCCGCGCGCGAGATTCGCGCCGTGGCTCTCGACGGTCTCCCGCAGGACGTCGGGATTGGTCAGCGCGAAATTGGTGGGAGACAGGGCATCGGTCATCATCCGGGTCAGGAATTCGACCTTGCGCTTGGTGCGGTCATCGACCCCGTCGACGCTGCCGACCAGGCCCATCATGAAGTGCTGGTTGAGCAGGTATGATTGTTTGATCGCGTCGAAAACAGGATTCTCGGACCATTCGCTCGAGCGCCAGCGCTTGTCGCCCGGCTCGGGTTGGATCGCTGCGGGGCCGGGGGGCTCGCTGCCCATCATGCGCTTCGATGTATTGGACCACAGGTCGATATACCCCTTCATCAGATCCGCCTGCGCGCGCATCATCAGGTCAGGCTGGCTGGCGATCTTTTCCCAGACCTGGTGGAATTCGGGGGCGGAATGGAACGGATCGGCATTCGGCAGGACGGGGTCCCCCTCGAGCGCCTTGCTCATCACGTCGGACAGGAGTTTCTGGGATTTGAGCGAGGCCTGCATCATGTTGCGGGAGACCTCATCGAGCGTTTCCAGCTCTTTTGCGGTCATGGCGCTCCAACCATTGCTGTCGGATGCCGAACTGCCTTTTTCCGACTTTTCGCTCATGGTGGTCCCTTGTTATCAACGGGTGACTCAGACCCGTATCAGCGTATAGAAAGCGCGACGCGCGTCCAGCGCGAGGAGAGCTCATGCAACACGTCCCCTGCGTCCTGTCCATCACGCTCCTCTTGGGAGGTTGTGCGGTGATTGAAATGCCGACCGCCGAGGTCCGGCATCCCGATTGGGTCGAGGACCGGCTGGACAATGCCGGGGATGGACGTCGCGCACCGGCGGTGGTACCGGTAACATCGCTGGCCAGCGGCGAGGGTGAGGCGATGGATGACGCTGCCCGGCGACTGTTGGCGGAGAAAGCCGAGATGGAAGCGGCGGCAGCCCGCCAGACCGAGGCCAACCAGCGCGGTTCGGCCGAGGATTTTGTGACCGATGGGCAGGCCCGCACCGAGCCGCCCCAGCAATAACAGAGACGACACCTGCCGGACCGGAACCGTGCAGGCATGCAAGGAAGACGACATGAGCGATACCCAAGCCCTGACCAATCTGGCCTTCCACGCGGTTCGGGCCGCCGAAAGTGCCGCCGTTGCGGCCTGTGACTGGATCGGACGCGGGGAAAAGGAATTGGCAGACCAGGCCGCGGTCGACGCGCTGCGCACCGGCCTCAACGCCATGCCGATGAAGGGCCGGATCGTGATCGGCGAGGGCGAGCGCGATGAAGCGCCGATGCTGTTTATCGGCGAGGAAGTGGGTACCGGTGAGGGACCCGAGATCGACATCGCCCTGGACCCGCTGGAGGGGACCACGCTGACCGCCAAGGGGCAGGCCAATGCGCTGGTCCTGGTGTCATTCGCCCTGCGGGGTGGTCTGCTGCATGCTCCTGATACTTACATGGACAAGATCGCGGTCGGTCCGGGTCTGCCGGAGGGTGTGGTCGATCTTGATGCGTCGCCCGCTGACAATGTCCGCAACCTGGCCAAGGCCAAGGGTGTCGAGACGTCTGAAATCACGGTCTGCATCCTGGAGCGCGAGCGCCATCAGCCGATCATTGACGGTGTGAAGGCCGCCGGCGGTCGTATCCGGTTGATCCCGGATGGCGATGTCGCGGGTGGCATGGGCACGGCCGGGCTGGGAGCTGGCGTCGACATGTATATCGGTCAGGGCGGGGCGCCGGAAGGCGTGTTGCTGGCGTCAGCCCTGCGCTGTATCGGCGGGCAAATGCAGGCGCGCCTCGTTTTCCGCAATGATGACGAGCGGGCCCGCGCCGCACGGACCGGCGTGACCGATCTCGATCGCAAGTATGATGTGGCCGAACTCGCCGCCAGCCACTGCCTCTTCGTGGCCGCCGGTGTCACCGATGGTGATCTGGTTGACGGGGTCAGCTTTTCTGGCGGCATGGCGCACACCCATACGCTTTTGCTCGACTCAGCCGATCATTCGATCCGCCGTATCCGGTCAGCCCGACCGGTTGCCTGAATGCAGGTGATTTGATTGCGGCGCCTTGATTGATGGTGTGATGCTCGAAGAAACGCTGAACGAAACAGACGGCTCATCTCCACTCCTGGGGGTGAGCCGTTCGCTTTCCGGAAAGCGTTGGCGATTGCGCGAGGCGGATGAGGGCGACGTCGTGACGATCGCCCGTCAGCAGTCGATACCCGACGCCCTGGCGCGAGTGATGGCGGCGCGGGGGATCACGCCCGGGACGGCAGCCGGCTACCTGTCGCCGCGATTGCGTGATAGCTTCCCGGACCCGTCGGACTTCGCGGACATGGACAAGGCGGCCGGTCTGGTCTGGGATGCGATCGACGCGGAACGCCCGATGGCGGTGTTCGCCGATTACGACGTTGATGGCGCCACCTCGGCAGCCCAGCTGATCCGCTATTTCCGACATTTCGGCCGGACCGCCGACATTTATGTCCCCGACCGGGTCGAGGAGGGGTATGGCCCTTCCGGCGCGGCCTTCGAGACCTTGAAGGCGCGTGGCGCTGAACTGGTCATCACCGTGGATTGCGGTGCCGCGGCCCACGCCGCGCTGGCGCATGCCGCGTCGATCGGTCTGGATGTTATCGTGATCGACCATCACCTGATGGATGCCGACATGCCGCCCGCCTCGGCGCTGGTGAACCCGAACCGGTCGGACGACCGGTCCGGTTGTGGACACCTGGCGGCCGCTGGTGTGACCTTCGTCTTTCTCGCCGCGCTCAACCGGGAAGGTCGTCGCCGGGGCCTCATCACCCCGGACAATGAGCCCAGCCTGCTCGACTGGATCGATCTGGCGGCGCTCGGAACCATTTGCGACGTGGTGCCCCTGACCGGGGTCAACCGCGCGATCACCGCACAGGGGCTGAAGGCCATGGGCGGCTGGCGCCATCTCGGCCTGCGCTGCCTGGCAGAGGCTTCCGGCGTTGAAGGCGAGGCCGGTACCTATCATGCCGGCTTCCTGATCGGGCCGCGGATCAATGCCGGTGGCCGGGTCGGTCGGGCCGATCTGGGCGCGACCTTACTGACGACAGAGGATGAGACCCTGGCACGGCGCATTGCCGGCGAGCTTGATGGTCTCAACACCGAACGCCGGGCGATTGAAGCCGACGTGCTTGAGGCGGCTTCGCAGCAGCTGGAGGGGCAGGCCGCTGACCGGGCGATCCTGATCGCTGCGGGTGAGGGCTGGCATCCCGGGGTGATCGGCGTCGTCGCCGGGCGCCTCAAGGAACGCTTTGACAAGCCGGTGATTGTCATCGGAATTGACCGCGAGGCTCAGCCGCCAGTGGGCAAGGGCTCCGGCCGATCGGTACCGGGGGTCAATCTGGGAGGCGCCATCGCGGCTGCGCGCGAGGCCGGTCTGCTGACATCCGGAGGCGGTCACGCCATGGCCGGCGGGCTCAGCATGGATCCGGACCGGATAACTGAATTGGTGGCCTTCCTTGACGAGCGCCTGGCTCCGGAACTCGCTGCCGCGGCTGACGAGATGGCGTTGAAGGCGGACGGTGTCCTGACGGCTTCCGGTGTCACCCTCGAGCTTGCCAGAATGCTGGAGCGTGCCGCCCCGTTCGGTCAGGGCAATGCCGAACCGCGCTTCGTCCTGCCGGGCATGCGGGTCAGTTTTGCCAAGCGGGTCGGAACCGACCACGTGCGCTTTACCCTGAGTGACCCGGACAGCCGGCGCGTGGACGGGATTTGTTTTCGCTGTGCCGATACACCGATCGGTGAGGCGTTGTTGGCCGCCGGGCCAGGCTTGTTCCATGCCTTCGGTCGACTTAAACTGGACGCTTGGCAGGGTCGCGAGCGTGTCCAGCTTCACTTGGAAGATCTTTCAACTGCAGCTCGATGACATTTTGCGGAAATCCCGCTTGCAAGGTCGCTCAGGCTTTTCTATACGACGGCCCTCACATCGCTGCGGTCCCTTCGTCTATCGGTTAGGACGCCAGGTTTTCAACCTGGAAAGAGGGGTTCGATTCCCCTAGGGACTGCCACGATGTTCTTCCCCACACGAATGGCTTTCAGTCGACCCTCACCAAGCGCGCGTGCGCACGGGTTTGCGTCGTTGCATGCCGCAGGCTATAGGCCGACACCGAATACGACACAGGAGTTCAGGCATGGCGCATTTGTCGACCAAATCCTATGGCAATGAACGCGGACTGACCTGTTGCTCCCGGCAATGGGCAGCCGACAGCCATTGCGCCCTGCTTCATGGCTATTCATTCGGGTTCAATTTCGTGTTTGCCGCCGAACAGCTGGACAAGCGCGGCTGGGTCCTGGATTTCGGCAAGGGTGGATTTGGGCCGATCAAGGACTGGCTGCATGACATGTTCGACCATACGATTCTTGTCGCCGAGGATGATCCCGAGCGGGCGGTCCTCGAGGCTCTGGGTGAGCGGGGACTGGCCCGCGTCAAGGTGGTGGCCGGCACCAGTTGCGAGCGCATGGCCGAGATGGCTTTCAACAAGGCGTCCGAAGTCGTCCGGGCGGCAACGGGTGGGCGGTGCTGGGTCGAGTCCGTGGAATGCTCCGAACACGCATCCAACTCTGCCATCTATCGCTCGGCCACCGCGATGACGCGGCTGGTCGAAGTCGAACGCATGCATGACGATCTGGCTGATGATTGATTCGTGATTGACCGTCCACGGACGGTATTTCGATCGACAGACCCCGGATCTGTGGGATGTACCCGCAAACGCTGACCGGATAATTCGCCTTTGAGGCGAAAAATAGCAGGTCGTGAATATGTTATCACAATCGCATCAGGTAGCGTGGGGAAATCAGTCTGGCCACAAGATATTGTGGCTTAAGTCCTGAGAATGGATTTCAGTATCAATATTTGGAATACTTGTTATGCAACCAAGCGCCGGTTTCACCTTCTCTTAACAATGTCATTTGTGTAACAATCATTCGCTCGAGGGTTGTTTAAGCGAGTGACATTATGGTTTTGGCTCACGAAGTCTTTGAAGACACAGAGATGCTTGAGCTCGAAGGCCGGGTAAAATGGTACGATCCGGCTCGGGGCTACGGGTTCATCGATGCAAGCGACGGTCAGGGTGACATTCTCCTTCACGCCAGTTGCTTGAGACGGTTCGGTCAGGGGCCGGCCCTGCCGAATGCAAAAATCCTTTGCAAGGCGGTCCAGGGTGACAAGGGCCGTCAGGCGGTCGAGCTGGTCGAGATGACCGGCGGCGACAGCGAAACCGAGGCGCGCCCGAGACGTTTCCATCCCTACGCAGTGGTCAACACGCCGTTCTGTGATGCGGTGGTGAAGTGGTTCGACGCATTGCGAGGCTATGGCTTCGTCACCTGTGACGATGTCGAGGGCGATGTTTTCCTGCACGCCGCGACGCTGCGCCGTGCCGGTTTCGAGGACATCCAGCCGGGTGACCGCCTGGAAGTCCGGTGTGTCGAGGGGCCCAAAGGGGCGCTGGCCGCCGAGATCAAGGCCGCCGGACTGGCGTGAATTCAGTCGGGAGGGGGGCGGAGCATTCCGGCCTGGCGGGCGAAGAGCGCTGCGGCACGCCTTGCGTTTGGGCGTTGCGTCCATTCGGGCCCGCAGCTAGGTTCCGGCCATGCGCAATCTGATCCTTTCCAGCCTTCTGGCTTTTGGCGTTGCTGCCGCCGCTTCGGCCCAGCAGCCCGCTTCCCAACCTGTTGCAGATCCCACCTCCCAGGACGCCGAAGTCGCCTTTGGTGGGCCCGACCGCGTTGTGATCAGCACGGCGAGTGGGGATGAGCATGTGATCATGGCCGAGATCGCTTCGACGCCGGCGCAGAAACAGCGCGGCATGATGTGGCGTGAGGCGGTCGAGCCCGGCACCGGTATGCTGTTCGAATATGCGCCGGCCGAAACCGCTTCCATGTGGATGAGAAACACGCTGGTCGACCTCGATCTCGTTTTCATTGATCCGGATGGGCAGGTCGTGAAGATCATTGCCTTTGCCCAAGCGGAATCACTGCGCAGTCTGGGATCGGACGCGATTGTTGGCGGAGTGCTTGAACTGGGCGCCGGTCAGGCCGTTGCCATGGGAATCCGTCCCGGCGATACCATCCAGCACGCCATTTTCGGCAATGACGGTGCCGATGCAGCGCCGGTCGATGAGAGTGATGCTGCACTCGATGCACCTGCCGACGCTCAGTAGGCTTGCCTTAAGGCGAGAGCGCTTACATAAGGTCAGTCAGTCGGGGCGTGGCGCAGTCTGGTAGCGCATTCGCTTTGGGAGCGAAGGGTCGCAAGTTCGAATCTTGCCGCCCCGACCAGTTGTCCGGGAGCTCAACCGGACAAGGCGCCAGGCGGGTATTGGCGTGACGAGGATTTGACTGGGAGAGGCGAATGTTCGCAAAGATTTACCGTCCCGCTCGCAATGCGATGCAATCCGGCCGCGGCAAGACCAAGCGCTGGGTGCTCGAATTTTCTCCGGAAATGGCCAAAAAGCCGGATCCGCTGATGGGTTGGACCTCTTCTTCCGACATGCGCGGCCAGATCAAGCTCGATTTCGACAGCCAGGACGACGCTGTGGCCTACGCCAAGCGTCAGGGCATTCCCTTCCAGGTGGTCGAACCCCAAGAGCCCAAGCGCTATACCAAGTCCTATTCCGAGAATTTTTCGGCGGACCGCAAACAGCCCTGGTCGCACTAGCGCTGACCGTCCGGATTTCCGCTTCCGTAGCTCAACCGGATAGAGCGCCCGCCTTCTAAGCGGATGGTTGCAGGTTCGAGTCCTGCCGGAAGCGCCATTTCCTGTGTTTCACATCATTTCGCGCGCGCAAACCTAGGCATCGGCTGGCTGTCGGAGATAGCCGAACATGTGGGCGACATAATCCGCCTTGCCCAATTCAACGCCTTGCTGGCGCAGGATCGCGTAGGCCATGGTGATGTGGAAGTAAAATTGGGGCAGGGCCCAGTCGCGAGCATAGGTTTTGCCGTCGAGGTCGAAGGCGAGGCCCATGGGAAGCTCCAGCGCCAGGGGCTGATCGGCAGCCTTGTCCATATCGTCTGCAACAAACGCGTCCAGGGCTGTCACAGCCTCGTCGATGCGTTTCAGGGCGTCGGTCATGCTGCCCGGGTTTTCGCCGCCATTCCGGCCCTCTTCGAGCAGGATGTCGAGAGCTTCGGGAAAGTCCTGGTGGCTCAGCCGGTGCCCGCCTTCATGGGCCTGGAGGCAGGCAAAGCGGATCTGGGTCGACAACGGGAACATGTCCGGTGCCAGGCGCGCTGCCATCAGTGCGTCGCGATCATCAACCTGTTCCGAGGCCTTTTCCAGCCAAGAGGCGAGTCCTTTGAGCATTTGCCGATAGGTGGGGATGAGGGTTTCGCTGAGTGTCATGGACATCTTTTCCAATTTGCATATTCGGGCGGTCGGGGCACGGACCGTGCTCCCGTCAATTCACGGCGTTGAAACCGCGCGCCAGGTCCGCGATCAAATCTTCCGGCGCTTCCAGGCCGATCGACAGTCGGATCAGGGCGCCTTCATGCTTGTGGTCAGTCTTGGTGCGCTTCAATTGCGGGTCGCAATGGATGGCGAGGCTCTCATATCCGCCCCAGGAAAAGCCCATTCCGAACACCTCCAGGGCGTCGAGGAAATGCTCCGAGGTCGCGATGTCCCAGCCGGGCACTTCAAAGGCGAACAGGCCACAGGCGCCGGTGAAATCGCGCTTGAAAAGGGCGTGGTCGGGATGGTCGGGCCGGGCCGGATGGCGAATGGCGCCAACCTCTGAGCGCGCCGCCAGCCAGTCGGCAATGGCCAGACTGCTCTCGGCGCTACGCTGCATTCTTACGCCCATCGAGCGCAGGCCTCGCAGGGCGAGATAGGCGTCGTCCGGGCCGGTGTGGAAGCCAAAGGCCCGTTCGGTGGTCTGCAGGCGCTGGAACAGGGCGTCGTCACGCGCGACCACGGCGCCCATCAGCAGGTCGGAATGGCCGCCGACATATTTGGTCAGTGCCTGGACCGCGTAGTCGACGCCCAGTTGCAGCGGTTTCATCGTCAGCCCGGCACTCCAGGTGTCGTCGATGATGGTGATGACACCTTTCTCTCTTGCCACCTTGGCGATGGCCGGAACGTCCTGCATTTCCATGGTCAAGGAACCGGGGCTTTCCAGCAGGATGGCCTGGGTCTCATCGGTGATGAGGTCGCCGATCTCCGCCCCCATTTGCGGGGCGAAGAAGCGCGTCCTGACGCCATAGCGCGACATCTGGGTGGTCAGGAAATTACGCACCGGACCATAGATGCAATCGGCTGCGAGGACTTCCCCGCCCGCCTCGGTGGCAGCGAGGATGGACAGGGTGTTGGCCATCAGGCCGGACGAGGTGAGGGCGCAGCCGGCCCCGCCCTGCAGCTCGGTCAGCGCGCCACGCAGCGCGTCATGGGTTTCCAGTCCGACCCGGCCATAATGCTTTCGGCCCGGCGGGAAGTCATAGAGCGCGGAGGCTGACGGGGCGAGCATGGTTGAACCACGCGCCACCGACGGATTCACCTGGCCGCGATCATCATGCGGCCGCCCGAGGCGTGTCAGTCTGGTATCGTCCTTCATGATGGCGCACGTCCTGTTTCAATTTCGGTGTCGGGACGGCTGCCCCATTCGCTCCAGGAGCCATCATAGACGGCTGATTCCCGGCCCAGGCAATCCAGTGCCAGTGACAGGATGCAGGCCGTGACCCCGGAGCCACAGCTGGTGATCACCGGCTTGTCGGGGTCCAGCCCGGCCTCATCGAACAGCTTCGGGTCGACCTGTAGCTTGCCGTCCCGGTCGAGTAATTTGGTGTAGGGGAGGTTGCGGGCTCCAGGCATGTGGCCGCCGCGCATGCCTTCGCGCGGTTCCGGCACCCTTGCGGCGAAGCGGGCCTTGCCGCGCGAATCGAAGATCTGAGCGCCCCCGGTTCGAATGGCAGTTTGCACGCCGTCCCGGTCAACAAGGCGGTCCGGCCGCAAACGGGCGACGAAGTCACCGGGTTCCGGTTCGGGGGCATGATCGCTGTTGATGGGGCCACCGGCCGCGACCCAGGCTGGCAGCCCGCCATCGAGAACCTGAACCTCGGTGTGGCCCATGGCCGTGAACATCCACCAGACCCGGGCGGCGCTGAACAGGCCGTACCGGTCATAGACGATCAGACGGCTGTCGCGGTTGATGCCCATGGCCTGTGCATGTCGCGTGAACGTGTCGGCGTCCGGCAGCATGTGCGGAAGTGGATTGGCGGTGTCGCGGATCTCGTCGATGTCAAAATGGCGACTGCCCGGAATGCATCCATTGGCGCCATCCTGCGGACCGGCGGGAAAGGTCCAGCTGCCATCGATAAATACGGTTCGGGCGTCACCCGATCGGGCGATCGCGTCGGAGGCGGCGATCAGGGAATTCGGCATCACCTCAGCCAGCCCGGCACAGGCAGGCCCTTCTCACGAAGAAAGTCCGGATTGTAGAGCTTGGACTGATAGCGGGCGCCGTGGTCACAAAGGATGGTGACAATGGTGTGGCCCGGTCCCAGATCGCGCGCCAGGCGCATGGCGCCGGCGATATTGACACCCGACGAACCGCCAAGGCACAGGCCTTCTTCCTGGACCAGATTGAAAATGAGCGGCAGGGCCTCCTCGTCATTGATCCGGTAGGCGCGATCGACAGCAACGCCGTCGAGATTGGCGGTGACCCGGCTCTGCCCGATACCCTCGGTAATCGAATTGCCTTCGGCTTTCAGGACACCGTCGGTGTAAAATCCATAGAGGGCCGCGCCGCCCGGATCGGCCAAGCCGATCTGCACCGAAGCGCGCTTCGCTTTCAGCCCGTTCGATACACCGCCCAGTGTTCCGCCCGAACCGACCGAACAGATGAAGCCGTCCAGCCTGCCATCGGTCTGCTCCCAGATTTCCTGCGCTGTTGTGGCCGCATGGAAATCGCGATTGGCGACATTGTCGAACTGGTTGGCCCAGACCGCACCATTGGGTTCGCTCTGATTGAGCTCGGCCGCCAGCGTGCCCGAATAGCGTGCGTAGTGATTGGGATTGGCGTAGGGCACCGCATCGACCTCGATCAATTCGGCACCCAGCAGGCGGATGGCGTCCTTTTTCTCGCGCGACTGGGTGCGCGGAAAGACGATCACCACTCGATAGCCCAGGGCCGCGCCGACCAGGGCGAGACCTATACCGGTATTGCCGGCGGTGCCCTCGACGATCGTGCCGCCCGGGCGCAGGGCGCCGCTGGCCTCGGCCGCGCGGATGATCCCCAGCGCCGCGCGGTCCTTGATCGAACCGCCCGGATTGAGAAACTCGGCCTTGCCCAGGATTTCGCATCCGGTTGCCTCGGAGGCAGCCTTGAGGCGCAGGAGTGGCGTATTGCCGATCAAATCGATGACGCTGGCAGCGTGGGACACGAGGCAGATCTCCTGAATTGCAAAGGACGGCAGTTATTTGGGTGTCGCGGATGGCGAAGAAAATGGCAAGGGCTGCAATCCGGATGATCGCTCTGTGCGTAGAACCATCATGATCAACACCCGAACCCGTTTCCCCCTGATGGTCGCCGGCGGCCTGGTTGCGCTGAGTCTCGCACCGCCCGCCCTGGGCGACACGCCCGGCGACGTCGCCTTTGATGTCTACCGCAACGGCTCACCCTTTGGTCAGCATGTGGTGCGGTTTGATGATCAGGCCGACGGCTCCCTCCAGGTCATGGTCGATATCGAGTTGCGGGTCGGCTTCGGCCCATTGACCGTCTTTCGCTATGAACATGAAGCCGAGGAGATCTGGGTTGAAGAAGACCTTGTCAGCCTGTCGGCATCGACCTTGAAGGATGGTGAGCGGGTCCAAGTCCGCCTCACACGCAGCGATACCCGCGATGAGGGTCTGGCGGGCCTGGTCCCGTCCAGTCACTGGTCCGGCTACCCGCCCGGCCTGCCGGCGGTGCTGAACACAGAGACCGGCGAGCCGATGCCGGTCGAGATCGAGGAATTTGGCATCGAGTCGATCCGGACCGAGGCGGGACAGATTGATGCCCGCCGGATACGGATGACCGGATCGGTTGTGGTCGATCTCTGGTATGATCTGAACGGCCGCTGGGTTGGCTGTGCCTTTTCCGTGCGTGGGCAAGATATCGAATACCGTCTGCGCGACAGCTAGTCGTTGAGGGCCGGCTCGTAAACGGCTTCGGCGCGGGCTTTCATTGTCTGGTAGGCCTCCAGCGCCTGCTCACGGCCGGTTTTCAAGTCCTTGACTGGTGCGGGATAGGTCTCGCCCAAGGTGATGCCGGCAGCGCGCAACTCGGCTGCCGGACGGGTCCAGGGGGCGTGAACGGACTTGCCGGACAGGCCCGACAGTTCCGGCACCCAGCGGTGAACATAATCGCCCTGCGGGTCGAACCGTTCACTTTGTGTCACCGGATTGAAGATCCGGAAGTAGGGCGCGGCATCGGCGCCGGAGCCTGCCACCCATTGCCAGCTGGCGGCATTCACATTCAGGTCGGCATCGACAAGCGTGTCCTCGAACCAGGCCATGCCGTCGCGCCAGTGTACGCCCAGATGCTTGATCAGGAAGGACGCGGTAATCATCCGGACCCGGTTGTGCATCCACCCGGTCGTCCACAATTGGCGCATGCCGGCATCGACAATGGGGATCCCGGTCTGGCCGCGCTTCCACGCCTCCAGCCCCGCCGCATTGCTGCGCCAGGGGAAGTGATCGAACTGGCGGTTGAAATTTTCGATCCGCAGGCTGCCGAAATGATGGGCAAGATAGATGGCAAAGTCGCGCCAACCCAGCTCGGACAGGAATTTTTCGGCGCCCTGGAAACTGCCGCCGCGTTCGGCATGGTCGCGGACCGTATGCCAGATCATGCGCGGCGAGATTTCGCCCCAGGCCAGATGCGGCGACAGGCGCGATGTCCCGTCCTCGTCCGGGCGGTCACGCGATTGCGGGTAGCCGGCAAGGTCATTGGCCAGGAAGGTCTCGAGCCTGTTGAGGGCGCCGTCTTCGCCCGGTTCCCAGTCCGCGCTGAAACTACTGGCCCAGTCGGGGGCTTGGGGGCGCAGGCCCCAGTCGTCCAGCTGGTCACTGGCGATAGCAGCGACATCCGGCAGTCTGTCCGGGGCTGGCAGTGGGGCTGACGGCTCTGGCGCGCGCAGGCAGGCTTTCCAGAACGGGGTGAAAACGCGGTAGGGCTTGCCGCTGCCATTGAGATGGGTTGCCGGGTTGAACAGGATGCCGGCGGCGAAGCCACGTGCTTTCACGCCGGCGTCGGCGAGCCGGGCCGCCAGCGCCGTGTCGGCGCTGTCGCTGGCCGGATTGTCGCCCCGGTTCCAATAGACTTCCGTGCTGCCTGTTTCCTCGCACAGGCGGACCAGTTCGCTGATCGTGTCGCCCCGCCGCAGAACAAGCTGTCCCCCCCGTTGGCGGATCGACTCCGACAATGCTGCCAGTGAATGATGCTGCCACCATTGCGAGGCCCGTCCGGGGGCCAGTTGCGCAACCCGATCCGGGTCTTCAATAAAAACGCAGACCACCGGCCGGCCACTGCGGACCGCCGCCCACAGCGCAGGATTGTCGTGCAGTCGCAGGTCTCGCCGAAACCAGACCAGGGCTGTTGCGGTGGCGCTTGAACTTGCCATTCCTGTCCTGTCGCTCAATAAGGGCCTTGTCGGTCTACGTTGCGGACCCGATATCGGATCAGTCGCTCAGCAGCGGCCCGCTCGGCGCCCATCGCCGACAGGAATTTGCGTATCCACGAAGGAGACACCGCGTGAGCCAGGTCAATTCTGTGATTTCCATCCCGCGCCCCGGTCAGAGCCCGATCGAGATCGGCAATGACCGCAAGCTCTCCATCATCGCGGGGCCGTGTCAGCTCGAGAGCCGGCAGCATGGGCTGGATGTGTCCGCCCAGCTCCGCGAGATCGCCGACCGGCTGGATGTCGGCCTGATCTATAAAACCTCATTCGACAAGGCCAACCGCACAAGTGCCAGCGCCCAGCGCGGCCTTGGACTTGAGGCGTCGCTGCCGGTGTTTCAGGAAATCCGTGAAACCAGCGGGTTGCCGGTATTGACCGATGTGCACAGCGAAGAACAGGCGCGGATTGCCGCGACAGCTGTTGATGTGTTGCAGATCCCGGCCTTCCTGTGCCGCCAGACCGATCTCCTCATCGCCGCCGCCAAGACCGGCAAGCCGATCAATGTGAAGAAGGGGCAATTCCTGGCGCCCTGGGACATGAAGAATGTGATCGAGAAGATCGCGGCAGCGGGCAATCCCGACATCATGGCCTGCGAGCGCGGTGCCAGCTTTGGTTACAACACGCTTGTTTCCGACATGCGCTCCCTGCCGATCATGGCACAGTTCGGCGCTCCGGTGGTGTTCGACGCGACCCACTCGGTGCAGCAACCGGGCGGGCAGGGTACATCGTCGGGTGGTCAGCGTGAATTCGTGCCGACCCTGGCTCGCGCCGCTGTCGCGGTCGGCGTGGCGGCGGTCTTCATCGAGACCCATCCGGACCCAGACAACGCGCCGTCGGACGGCCCCAACATGGTGCCGCTGGGCGAGTTTGAAGCGCTGGTAAAGCGTCTGCTGGAGTTTGACGCCCTCGCCAAGGGCTACTGAGCGGTCAAAAGTCCCGCCGGTCCGGTATCGGCACGACCGGGGCGTCATCCACGTCCTCGATGAGATCGAGAGGCGGCGCCCATCGCCGTTCTTCCTGCAGGATGCTGGTCAGCGCGAAGGTGCGCTGGGCGACGTCCAGGCGCAGGTCTTCGTAAAACAGGTTGAAGGGCGGCTCGCGGAAGTCCTCGGCGAGGCGGTGCGGGCGTTGCAGATCGCGATGGCGGGGCTCTTCGACAAACAACACCCCGTCGG